>JADJEQ010000005.1 GCA_016709025.1 Bacteroidales bacterium
AAAGTCTAAAGTCTAAAGTCTAAAGTTAGATTGGTGTATTAATATTCAGCCTGTGGAATTACGCTTGACCCGTAAATAAATACCTGAATATAAGGGTTAAAGGGTTCAAGAGTTCAAAGGTTTCAGAGTTACAGAGTTACAGTATTCCCGGGGCCATACTGGCCGCTCCCTCCACTTGAGAGGGGTTGGGATGAGGTTCAAGGGTTCAAAAGTTCAATGGTTCAAAGGTTTAAAAGTTCAAGAGTTCAATAAAAAAGTTGGTAAAAAGCAAAAGGCAGTTGGCAAGAAAAAAAATAAAAAGTAAAAAGGTGACCCCAAATTGCGTAAACGGTTTTATATCTATATTATAAGAAATTCATCATTTCCCACCCGTAAATCGTCATTCGTAAATCGTAAACCGTAATTCGTAAATTCCCGGCTTCATTCTAAATTCGTCATTCTACATTCGTCATTTTACATTCGTTATTCAAAGAAGTTGCCAAAAGACAAAAAGGTCCGTCTGACCGCCTGCTTGCCTGCGGCATAAAGGCAGTGCAAATGATTGCAATCTGTTAGATCCATATGGCCGGTCGGGCAGGCGGAATAGCCTTCTGCAATCTGCGCTTCGGCTTTTTCATTAGCTGACCAGACGATACCAGTGTGACGACGACGACGATACCGGTGTGATGACGACTACGATACCGGTGTGATGACGACTACGATACCGGTATGATGACGACTACGATACCGGTATGACGACTACGATGTCACCGATTGGGAATGTATTAGCAGATGAGCCCGCCTGACATGCTAACAATATATATATGTTAATTCATTTGGCCTGTCTGAAAGGGAAGAACCAGTTGGCGCGTCTGACCGCCTGCCTGCTGCACTCAGGCAGTGCAAATGATTGCAATCCGTTTGATTCATTTGGACAGTCGGGCAGGCAGTTGGTAAAAAAAAGTAAAAAGGCTAACCAAATTGCGTAAACTGTTTGATATCAATATTATAAGAAATTCATCATTTCCCAATCGTAAATCGTCATTCGTAAATCAATGTCTTTTAGTCAAGGAATGAATAAAAAATTAACCGCAGAGAACCGCAAAGTTGATCGCAGAGAACCGCAAAGAAATGCGAATGCAAATTGCTTTGCGGCTCCCTGTCTGCCGGTTTACCCGCCTCAGGAGGGCAGGCAGGTTTGCGTGTCCTCTGCGCACTTTGCGTTTAGACCTTTCTGCATCCAAATCCTTAACTAAACGACATTGATTCGTAAATCGTAAATTCCCGCCTTCATTCTACATTCTACATTCTACATTCTACATTCTACATTCTAAATTCGTCATTCTACATTCTACATTCTACATTCGTCATTTCTGATTAAAATGGCAGGGAAGCAGAGATAAAGATCGCCGCGTTGTTGTCAACAATTGAAATATCGCCGGTATCAACCACGCCATCACCATTGGCATCCGTATTCACGTACCCGTTGATATAATTGGCCGAATCGTTGTCCACCGGAGTCATATCGCCGGTATCGATGGTTTCATCCTGGTTGACATCACCACCATAGAGTACATATAAACCCTCCAGGTTCAACAGGTTGCCGCCATATGCCTTCGAAGCAGAAGTGCTGAAATCATATTCCACAGTTCCGCCGCTGAATGAAACCGGTGCGGCAGAGGCAGTGGCAATGCTGTTGCGGTGTTTTACATAGATGTAGTAAGAGCCGCTGTGGACAGCCGGAATATTGCCGGTTAAATTTCCTGTTGTTGAAAGACTTACATCGTTGAGGGTAAGTACAATGGCTCCATTCACCGGGTTACGTAATTCAATGCTTACCTTGTCGGCAATCCCGGCCGGGAATTGCGGACCCGATTCTCCCTGTGCCTGTCGCATGGTGCCTCCCCCGTTGTACAAACTTTCGAGGAGCAGGTGGAGGTTTAATGTCCTGATGGAGGCGGTCGTTATTTCAACCTGGTTTGAAACTGCCGGATTACCTGTAATGCAGTCAGCGTCGGATGTCATTTCACAGTATACCAGATCGCCGTTTTCCGGGATATAGGTAAAAACAGCGAGGCCGGTTCCGGCATTCAGGCCGTTGACCTTCCACTGAAAGGATGGATTATTGCCCCCATGCACCGGGGTAGCCGTGAAGATAACCGGTGAGCCTTCGTTTGCCGGATTGGCTGAGGCTTCGATCGTGATGGCTGCCGCCACAATAGGGTTCACCGTTACAGGGTAGATGGCCGGAACAATGGCGGTGCAACCGTTTGCGTTGGTATAGCTGACGCTGATGGTGTGATCACCCGGTGTATTCCAGGTAACTGTCAGCATATTTGTTCCCTCACCCGACTCAATGGTTCCACCGGATGACAGCGCCCAGGTATAGCCTGTCATCCCTGCTTCTGTGGTATAGATATGCCCTGAAGTTCCTTCACAGACATGGTTCGCATCAGATACAATACCTGGTTCGGGGTTATCGTGTATGATGACCTGCCTGACGACCATGGCCGAAGTTCCGTTGCATCCATCGGCCGTAACCTGTATATTCACACTGCCTGAAAAGCCTGCAGCCCAGGTCATTTCACCGGTTTCCGGATTGATAGTACCGGCAAGTCCATTGCTCAGCGACCAGTTGAATCCGGTGCTGTTCGCGGCAGTGGTTGAATAGGTGGTGATTTCTGTGCCTGTGGTTTGGCAGGTGGGCTCTGTGCCCGAGAAAACAGCGATGTCGGCAGGGATTCCCACAGCCGGGGTGATGCTGACGGTCCGGGTAACCATGGCCGAAGTTCCGTTACATCCATCGGCCGTAACCTGAATATCCACACTGCCTGAAAAGCCTGCAGCCCAGGTCATTTCACCGTTTTCCGGATTGATAGTACCAGCAAGTTCATTGCTCAGCGACCAGTTGTAACCGGTGTTGTTGGCGGCGGTGGTTGAATAGGTGGTGATTTCCGTGCCTGGGGGGGGGGGGGGGGGGGGGGGGGGGCGGTGCTGGCAGGAGGGCTCTATGCCTGAGAAAACAGCGATGTCGGCAGGGGTTCCCACAGCCGGGGTGATGCTGACGGTTCGGGTAACCATGGCCGAAGTTCCGTTACATCCATCGGCCGTAACCTGAATATCTACACTGCCTGAGAAGCCTGCAGCCCAGGTCATTTCACCGTTTTCCGGATTGATAGTACCGGCAAGTTCATTGCTCAGCGACCAGTTGAATCCTGTGCTGTTGGCGGCAGTGGTTGAATAGGTGGTGATTTCCGTGCCTGCGGTCTGGCAGGTGGGCTCTGTGCCTGAGAAAACAGCGATGTCGGCAGGGGTTCCCACAGCCGGGGTGATGCTGACGGTTCGGGTAACCATGGCCGAAGTTCCGTTACATCCATCGGCCGTAACCTGAATATCCACACTGCCTGAAAAGCCTGCAGCCCAGGTCATTTCACCGTTTTCCGGATTGATAGTACCGGCAAGTTCATTGCTCAGCGACCAGTTGAATCCGGTGCTGTTGGTGGCAGTGGTTGAATAGGTGGTGATTTCCGTGCCTGCGGTCTGGCAGGTGGGCTCTGTGCCTGAGAAAACAGCGATGTCGGCAGGGGTTCCCACAGCCGGGGTGATGCTGACGGTTCGGGTAACCATGGCCGAAGTTCCGTTACATCCATCGGCCGTAACCTGAATATCCACACTGCCTGAGAAGCCTGTAGCCCAGGTCATTACGCCGGTTTCCGGATTGATAATACCGGCAAGTTCATTGCTCAGCGACCAGTTGTATCCGGTGCTGTTGGTGGCAGTGGTTGAATAGGTGGTGATTTCTGTGCCTGCGGTCTGGCAGGTGGGCTCTGTGCCTGAGAAAACAGCGATGTCGGCAGGAGTTCCCACAGCCGGGGTGATGCTGACGGTTCGGGTAACCATGGCCGAAGTTCCGTTGCATCCATCGGCCGTAACCTGAATATTCACACTGCCTGAGAAGCCTGTAGCCCAGGTCATTACGCCGGTTTCCGGATTGATGTTACCGGCAAGTTCATTGCTCAGCGACCAGTTGTATCCGGTGCTGTTGGTGGCAGTGGTTGAATAGGTGGTGATTTCCGTGCCTGCGGTCTGGCAGGTGGGCTCTGTGCCTGAGAAAACAGCGATGTCGGCAGGGGTTCCCACAGCCGGGGTGATGCTGACGGTTCGGGCAACCATGGCCGAAGTTCCGTTACATCCATCGGCCGTCACCTGAATATCTACACTGCCTGAAAATCCTGCTGCCCATGTCATTACGCCGGTTTCCGGATCGATGTTCCCGGCCAGGCCATTGCTCAGCGACCAGTTGTATCCGGTGCTGTTGGTGGCAGTGGTTGAATAGGTGGTGATTTCCGTGCCTGTGGTTTGGCAGGTGGGCTCTGTGCCTGAGAAAACAGCGATGTCGGCAGGGGTTCCCACAGCCGGGGTGATGCTGACGGTTCGGGTAACCATGGCCGAAGTTCCGTTGCATCCATCGGCCGTCACCTGAATATCCACACTGCCTGAGAAGTCTGTAGCCCAGGTCATTTCACCGTTTTCCGGATGGATGTTTCCGGCAAGTTCATTGCTCAGCGACCAGTTGTAGCCGGTACTATTGGCGGCGGAGGCCGAATAGGTGGTGGTTTCGGTTCCGGATGTCTGACAGGTTGGCTCGATGCCCGATAAAACCGCAATTCCGGAAGGTGTTCCAACCGGCAGTATGTGTTCAAAAGCGCCCAATGCATAGGTGCATATCCTGGTCGTGCCGTTGAAATCCGTTGTTACTCCTGTCCCGCTTGTGCCCACCATCGGGTTTCCCGGGATGAAATCGGCGGGCTGGTTGTAAAACCCGCTGCTGTTCAGGAAGTTCGAATTGTCGCTGTTGCTGTGGGCGTCCTGGCCAAAGTAAACCTGCCAGTCTTCAAAGGATGCGATAACGGTTAAAGGAGTAGGAGGTCCGATTCGTGCTGTATAACCTGAGGGATCAATGTAGTAGTTGTTGTAATCGTCGCTGGCCACACCGCTGGAGTTCAACTGGAAGTGAACGGAACAATGGTAAGCAGGGTTTGAATTAAATGACCGCTCATTGTGAAAGATATTGTTTCGTATATTCTTCACATTCTGGTTGTTACCACCAAAAAAGGCGTAGGAATTGCAGTTTGCCTGATTTGAGACACCCGCGATGCGAATTGTATTGTGGAATAAATTGAAATTGTTTCCGGTGGTCCCGGGCTCATAAATGCCGTAAATGTAGATACTTGCATCCACACCGGCACCCAGGCTGATGATGTTGTTGGAATAAGTTGCAGCGCCATAGTTTACCCTGATCCCGTAGATCTCGCCGAAAGGCGCGCCTGATGTAGCAGTGGAAGCAGCCAGGTCGTGGATAAAATTCTCTGAGACCCTGTTGTTCAGGTTTTGCGAACCGTGATAATAGATACCGATCACTTTTGCCCTGGCAACAGAGGTGTTTGACAGGTTGTAAATCGTATTTCCTGAAATCTGCTGGTTTTACAGATGAAAATCTTGACATGATTCCGGTAACGGATGCAAACAATCCGCTGTTGGTGTTTCTGGCGGATGAGGTTAAATTACTGATGGTGTTTCCGGTAATGGTATTGCTGAGAACCCATGTATGGATTCCGTGAACCTGGCCTCCTGGAGCAGCATCAAGGGGTCTGATGAACCGAATTGTTACTCAGGCCGGATATCGTATTGTTCATTATGGTCACTATGCCAATGTTAACATTTCTGATGTTGTAATATATACCATGAATAACCTGAACACTGTCCTGCGACAAAGAACCGGCAATGATGCTTGGATTCTCGGTTAAACTGCCGATCAGGTTATTGCTGATAATCAGCGGTGAAGTGGTGGCGTTTGCTATTTTGGCAATTCCAAAGAAATTACATGAAAAGGCTGGATTTGTATTCCCTGTTGTTATTGCACCAATGGTATTGTTCTGAATTGTGCCGGCAACCGCACTCGCATAATTTATACCAAACACACCCGATGGAACCGTTGTTGTTGAAGAAGTTCCAAATGTTACCCTGATGTTGTCAGTTCCTTCTCCTGAGCCAATGGTATTTCCACTGGAAGTGCCGATATTTACCAGCCCTGCTTCCACATGAATGCCTGTCCAGTTCGCATTCAGGGAATTTGTCCAGTCGATGTGCTGCAGATGATTGCCCTGAATGGAGTTGCTGTTGGCGGTGATCCCCGCACGGATGTAAATTCCGTAAAAAAGATTATCTGCACTGCCGGTTTTAACCCACAGCCCGTTTGCGGAAGGGGAACTTCCACCGATGAAATTATTCTCTACCAGGAATCCGTTTCCGCTGGTATTGTTAATCCTGATTGCGGCATACTCAGTGTTTGCAGATGGGGCCAGGGCAGTTGTTTCATATAAACTGTTGCCCGAAATAGTCCACGATGCTGATCCCGAAGAAAGGTGAATTCCGTTGGAAGCAAAGGCGGGATTCAGAAAGTTGAATATGTTGTTGTTGGTGATCAGATTTCCGCTGTTGTCGATGGCTGTTGTTGCCTGTGAATAAAGCGCATTGACTGGTCTTAATGATGAAGAAAGACCTGATATGGTATTGTTTGAAACGGTGTTTCCATCGTTCCCGGGAGAGGTTGAAGATCCTGCAAAGTAAACAATTCCTCCTCCGGTATTTGTTGACCCCCCCGAAAGGTTGCAATAGCTGATTACATTGTTCCGGGCAGAATTGCTGAACTGAAGCGTTGAAGCGGCCGTTCCTGTATTGGTGTTGATGAGTTGCAATACCGGGTCACCGGTTTGGTTAATCCTGCCGTCGATGGTTACATGATCAGCGCCATTCAGGTGCAAAAGTGCTGAGTTCAGGTCACCGGTAACAGCGTAAGAACCGGTGGGGGAGATGGTCATAGAAATCCAGTTCCCTGCATTCAGTAAGGCACCTGAAGCTGGCTCGGTGGTGTTGCCGCTAATGGTAATTACTATGCTGGCTCCCGTCTGGTTGGTGCCATTGATGGCTGTAAAAGCATCTGAAAGAGTGGAATAACTCCCGTCGGCACTTATGGAATTGGTGACTGTAACCTGCTGAGCGCTTACGCCTGCGGCGAAAACCAGCAAAAGTACGAGGACCAGGAAGCGCCTGCTATAGGAGGAGATGTGTATATTGGAAGAACTCAATGTCATGTTAAAAAAAATGAGAGAAGTATATTAACAACAGATAGTAGGGGAAGTTTTAAAAGTGACAGGGAATTCAGATATTGGTTGATTTTTAAAATGATTAATTGTTTTTTTAATCAGGAACGATGTGCCATGACTTGTTTCAGGTTTCGAATGCGTGTGGTTAAAAGTAATAAGCAGGACAAAGATCAACATTCATCAGAAGTACGAAACAAATTCTGCTGAAGCATTTGCAAAAATACAAACAGACAGGCCGATGTGCAATAAGCATAAATACTACTTTTTCAGGGGGTTGAGCGTTTGGGCCTGGTTCTGACATGGTTCGGCGAAAAGCCTGCCTGATGGCCCGGGCATCCTGACAGGCAGGCTCAATAACCAAAGCTGAGTGGGACATGGGTTTTTATTTCAAGGTGAAAATAAAGTAATGGCATCACCCTTCACGCTGTCATCCTGAGTTGGTACTCAAAAAAAATGAGCAAAATGCGGAGATGACAGGCATACTCCTGAGCTTCAGCGTCTAAAACACTTCGACTCCGCTCAGTGTGACATTCGTGATATGTCAGAACTAATTCTTTTTATTACGTTCACAATCAATTATATACAATGTCATCCTGAGCGGAGTCGAAGGACAAAACGGGAGATAAAAAGACAATCTGTCATTGGTAGCAGCTTGTCCCGCCCACTTCGGCGGGAGAGTCGAAGGATAGACACTTCCCTCTGCTCAGCGTGACATGGGTTTTTATTTCAAGGTGGTAGTGCTTCGTCCCGATAGCTAACGGGATCGCTCAGCGTGACAGGGTTTTTAATTTCATGGTTGAAAATTTGGTCAATTATCCGAAACACTTCTAAATTAGCCAGGGGCGTAATACCGTGTATAGAAGGAGGGTATCTTTACTGAAATTTTTATCAGCGAATGGATGATCTGCTTAACCTTCGGCATGAACTTCACCGTAACCCTGAGTTATCGGGCAAAGAAAAGCAGACCGCGAAAAGATTGATCAGGTTTTTAAAGCCGCTCAAGCCGGATTCACTGATCGGTAATCTTGGAGGTTATGGTGTGCTGGCGGTTTTCGAAAGTGGCCGGCCTGGTCCGGAAGTACTTTTCAGGGCTGATACAGATGCCTTACCCATTGAAGAGATAAGTAAGTCTGAATATTGCTCGCAAAAACCGGGGGTTTCGCATAAATGTGGACACGACGGACATTCGGCCATTCTGGCGGGGCTTGCGCAGCATATTTCGGCGAACCGGCCGGCCAAAGGCAGGTTTTTGTTGTTGTTTCAGCCCGCTGAAGAAACGGGGCTGGGGGCAGTGTCGGTGCTGGCTGATCCGGCTTTTGCCGGGTTTAACCCTGAATATTGTTTTGCCCTTCACAACCTGCCGGGATACGACCAGAAAACTGTGGTGGTGCGAAACGGAACATTCGCCGCTGCGTCGCGTGGAATGGTAATCCGTCTGAAGGGGAGGACTTCACATGCGTCTGAGCCTGAGAAAGGTCAAAGCCCCACAACTACCCTTGCCACCCTGATGACCAACCTGCCCCGTTTATCGGGAAATGGTCCTGAGTTTGGCTATTCCGACTTCGCTTTACTCACCCTGATTTATGGCAACCTGGGCACACCAGCATTCGGGACCACACCGGGCGAAGCTGTTCTGATGGCCACACTCAGGGCATACCTCGATAAGGATATGGAGTCTTTAACAGGCAGGGCAGTTGAAATGGTTGAGAAATTGGCCGGGGAGTCGCAATTGAACTTTGAGATTGGATTTACCGAGGAATTTCCGGCCACCATGAACCATGCCGATGCAGTAAACTTTGTTAAAGAGGCTGCTTCGGGGCTTCAGCTTAAAGTTATTAAAGCAGGACTACCTTTTCGCTGGTCGGAGGATTTTGCCCATTTTGCGCTCAGAACCAAAGCAGCACTTTTTGGAATCGGGGCAGGTGTTTCTCATCATCCGCTCCATGATCCCGATTATGACTTTCCGGATGGTATCATACCAACAGGAGTATCGCTGTGGATATCGATTTATAGCAAGTTTGCTTTTATTTGATATGTCCATGAGCTCGCATCGCTTCGTTGCTGGCGCAAGTCTGTGACTTGTGCCAATTCACTCGCTGCACTACCCGGTTGCTGGCGCAAGTCTGTGACTTGTGCCAAATTCATTACGTTGCTGGCGCAAGTCTGCGACTTGTGCCAATTCCAATTCCCATTCATTATCATGTTCAGGTATCATGTCGCTGACGCAAACCTGAAGCTTTTGCCGGTGTGTAATTTTTCAAAAAAAACCGCACTTCCTGTGTAAAATTCTTCCAAAAAAAACGTATATTTAGCCCCTGTTCGGCTGAGGATTGCACAAACAAATTTCTCTGTATTAATTCAATGAATTATCAGGATGATATTTTATAACAGTCTTTAAATCAGATAACCAGCTAAACAGATAACGTTTTTTTCGGGTTATGAAAATGGTAGTCAATGCCAGCAACATCTGGATTGGAGGCATGTTGCAGGTTGCTCTTTCGTTTATCAATGAACTCAGGTATTTTCCTGAGCATGAATATCATGTGTTTATATCTCCCGAGCTTGAGCGCCAGGTAAGGATTGACAAGTTTCCTTCCAACTTCCGGTTTTATTCGTTCATGCGATATGCCGGTTACTCGGCTCCCATTATGATGAAGTGGATGCGGGTTAAAAAGCTTAGCCGGCTCAAGTTGCTTGAGAACGTAATAAAGCCCGATGTGGTTTTCTCTGTTTTCGGGCCTACTTTCTGGAAACCCAACGCCCCGCATGTTGCCGGATTTTCTACCCCTCACTTTGTTTATCCCGAATCGCCCTATTTCAGGGAAATTTCTTTAGTACACCGCATTAAGCAAAGTGTTTTTGGCAGGATCAGGCTTTCCCTGATGATCAGAAATATCGACTTTCTGATTGCTGAAACTGAGGATGTTAAGAGCCGGCTCATCAGTTACCTGAAGGTCGACGAGCACCGTGTTTTTCACATCTCCAATACTTTGAACGAAATTTACAACGAACCTGATAAGTGGACCTTCAGGGCAAAACTTCCGGAAAGGGAGCCGGGCGAGTTGCGCCTGGTAACCGTTTCGGCCAACCATTCATTCAAGAATCTGAGCATCATCAACGAGGTGATTTATCAGATCAGAATGTTGCGGCCCTCTTTAAATGTAAGGTTTGTTCTGACGCTTCACCGCAGGGAATTTAAAAACCTGGGGGCTAACCGCTCACATGTTCATTTTACAAACCGGCTCAATGTGAATGAGTGCCCTTATCTCTATTCGCAATGTGATTTCATGTTTCTGCCTACGTTGCTCGAATGTTTTTCTGCTTCATACGTTGAAGCCATGAAGATGGGCCTCCCGATACTGACATCAGACCTTAAATTTGCGAAAGAAGTTTGTGGAGATGCAGCCCTTTACTTTGATCCGATTGATGCCCGTGATATCGCCAAAAAGATAGTTTACCTGCATGAGAATCCTGAACATCAGGCCAGGATGAAAGCGAAGGGGTATAAGCGTTTAAAGGATTTTGGCACTTCGCGCGACAGAGCCGGGAAATACCTGGAACTATCCGCTCTGGCATCGAAAATTCCTGCCAGCCAGCGAAATGGCTTACAAAGTATGATTACTTTACCAACTTTATCGATGCCATCCGCCCCTGCAAATCCGATAGCCTGACCAGGTATACCCCGTTTGTAAGCCCGCTTATATCAAGCTTAATTTCGTTTCTGCCTCTGTTTAACTGCACATTTTCCGATTGTATCAGTTGACCGGTAATTGAGAAAACCGAAATTGTAACTGTTTCGGCAATTTCAGCAGTGATGAACAGCCGGGCCTGATCCTGATCAACGAGGTAGATTCCTGTATTCCGGAAAGTAGATTGTTCGGTGATTCCACCGGGGCCACCGGTGGTTATGCTGAGGTTGAGCCTTACCGGCAGGTGGTCGGAGTTACTGAAAAGGGCGGTTAGCACATTGGCCGGAACTGTGGTATTGGCAGGTGAATCCGTAATCGATTTATTGTAATGCCTGCCATCCTGCCCAACGGCATGATAAGAATCCTGTATATATTTTAAACCCAAACTGCCATTTATCAGCTGTGTTGTCGCCATAATATGGTCGAACCGGTCATCCATACCGCCTGTTGACTGACACCCGTTTGAGTAGTTGGTAACCGATTGGGTGTGCCAGGAAGCAAACGAACTGTTGTTGTTCCAGTCGCCGGGTTTATTCACCGGGTCGAAGAACCTGAAATCACCTGCCGAAAGATTGATGAGGTTTTGGTAACAGGCTTCAGAGGAGGTGTAGGTGTTAAAGTCGCCCATGATCAGAAAATTGCCTGCCTGGTTGTGATTTTTGAGATAGGCAATGGCATTTGAAGTCATTTCCGCACGCTGTTCTGCATCGCTATCTCCGCTTCCGGCCTTAAGATGAGCAACGAGACAGTGCAGGTAGACGGTATCTCCCTGTTCAAGTGCCGGTGATTTGCAATAGAGAGTAAAAAGGTCGATGTCGCGCACGGAGAATTGCACGACTTCATAGGATTTCAGCACCAGCTTATCAGAATTGTAATACAGCATATTTACAATATCCGAACCTGCAATATTGGATATATTTCCTTTACGGTAATAAGTTCTTCCGTTTGAGTTGAGTACTGAATTTAAAATCCGGTTCTGATAAAAATCGTAGTTGCTGATCTCGTTTACAGTAAAAATATCGGGGAGTTCATGACTGATAATGGTATTGATCCAGGCGTCTTTTGTTTCATGATTGTTATTGCCTGAGGTACAGTATGAAGTATAATTCCCGTAGTTGAGCAAATTGTAGTGCATGATTTTCAGGGTGTCCTGTGCATGGGCAACCAGCGTGAACCCAAGCAGAAACAGAATCAAAGATTTTTTCATTTAATTCAGAAATAAATAACAATGATAAGATTGCAAAGGTACACTTTGAATTTTTAAATCGCAGGTCATTAAATGTAATTCAATTGAAAGTTATTCATTAGCTGATTGGCTGATTAGCATATTAGTGGATTAGCAGATTAGCTGATTGGCAGATTAGCGGATTTATTAACTGTTGTCTGCCCTTAATGTGCCCTGTACCTTATAGCTGTATCTCCTGCCACGATTTAGCTGACAGGGAGGTAAGAGGACCGAGAGACAAGGGGAAAATTCAATTTCCCTATTTCCAAATTTCAATATCCAAAACCTTTCAAAACCTCAATCAATTCAGGTTAGACATTAGAAATTAGGAATCAATGTCGTTTAGTTAAGGATTGTGGATACTGAAAGGTCTTAACGCAAAGTGCGCTGAGGACACGCAAAGAGCCGCAGAGCATGAAAAATCGCATTTCTTTGCGGTTCTCTGCGATAAACTTTGCGGTTCTCTGCGGTTAATTTTTAATTCATTTCCTAAACTAAACGACATTGAATTAGAAATTAGAAATTCTACCATGCTCCATGCTCTGAGCCCTATGCCTTGAGTTATTCCGGGTAACTCCAACCACGATTTATCAGACAAGGGGACAAGGGGAGCGGGAGACAAGGAGAAAATTCAATTTCCCTATTTCCAAATTCCAATATCCAAAACCTTTCAAAACCTCAATCAATTCAGGTTAGACATTAGAAATTAGGAATCAATGTCGTTTGGTTGGGGATTGTGGATTGGGGGGGGTTTAACGGGAAGGACGTGCGCTGAGGCCAGGAGCCGCAGAGCATGAAAATCGATTGGGGGCTCGGAAATTGGGGGTCCCTTGGGGGTGATTTTTTTAAAAGAAGGGGGGGTTCTACCATGCTCCATGCTCCATGCCCTGCTCCATGCTCCTGTGCTCTGTGCCCTGTGCTCTGAGCCCTGTGCTACTTGTGTACTTTTCGTATAAACTCTTCCACTTCACTCACCCCTCCCTGGTAAACGAGGTATCCATTGTAAGGTTCGCGGGGAGTGGTTTCATCGTTAACGGGTGTGAGCATCAATCTTCTCACTTCCTCCGGATCATTGGTTTGGCCCAATGCCCAACCTAGTTTAATATAGGCAACTTCCGGAAGCATATTTTCAGCAGGAATAATGCCTTTAGCCATCAGGTCGCGGCCGGTATCGTAAACAAACATATGTACATAGCCCCAGAGGGTCTGTACCGTCATGTAAATATGCACTCCGGCAGCATGTGCCCGTTCAATGGCGGGGTAAAGGGGTTTATTAACATGTCCGAGGCCCGTACCGGCTATAACGATTCCTTTGTAACCATTGGTGACCAGCGAGTCGATGATATCGGGCTGCATGTTGGGATAGTAGTATACAATGGCAACTTTTTCCTCGAAGTAGGGGAGGATGGTTACATTTTTGTCCTTGCGGCGGGGTTTGTAATCTTGTTTTATAGGCACAACGCCCTTGCGGGTGACAGTAGCCAGGGGGGTATCACCGATGGTGCGAAAAGTAGAGCGGTAGGATGAGTGCATTTTCCTGACCCTGGTACCGCGGTGTAAAAAGCCATATTCATCGCTTGTGGGGCCAAACATACAGACCATTACTTCGGCAATATCGCCGTGACCGGCTGCAGTGCAGGCATGCATCAGGTTGAGCGCGGCATCCGAACTGGGCCTGTCTGACGAACGCTGCGAACCAACCAGTACAATGGGTACTGGCGAATTCTGAACCATAAAGGTGAGCGCGGCTGCAGTGTGGTGCAGGGTATCGGTTCCATGTCCGATTACGATGCCTTCGACTCCGTTTTCAATTTCCTTACCGATGGCAATGGCCAGCTTCCGGTAGTTTTCGGGAGCCATGTTCTCACTGAATACCGCAAACACTTTTTCGGTGGTCAGGTTGCAGATTTGTGCAAGCTCAGGCACTGCACCATAAAGTTCACCCGGTGAAAATGCCGGGATTACAGCACCCGTTCTGTAATCGAGACGTGAGGCAATGGTTCCGCCGGTTCCAATTAATTTAACCTTTGGCAGGCCAGGTGTATATGGGAACTCCTTTTCCGGGATCTTATAATTCGCTTTTTTGTAGCCGGTTTCCTTCATTCCGGTTACGGTGGCAATGTCGATGCCAACATTGTAGCCGGTTATAATCTTCAACACTATATGGCGGTCATCGTCACTTTCCGAACGGGGAAGCACAGTTCCCTTGAATAAACCGCGGGTGGTGGTAACCTCGGCCTGCCCCCATACCCTGACATTGAATTTTTTTAGCGTTTCGAGCGCCGCCCCTTTGTACCCCTGGAAAATATCGTCAGCCATTTCGTTTGATTGTATTTTGAGTATTATTTATTAGCTGATTAGCAAATTAGCTGATTAGCAGATTAGCAGATTAGCAAATTAGCAGATTAGCAGATTAGCAGATTAGCAAATTAGCAGATTAGCTGATTCTACATTCTACATTCGTCATTCGTATTACCTCACCCCCAACCCCTCTCCACCTCATCCGCCCTTCGGGCACCTTCTCCTCAATAGGAGAAGAAAATCGGACTTTCCTATAGTTTGCGAGGGGAGCCGGAATCTTAGTTGAGGTTAGTTATTCGTAAATCGTCATTTTTCATTCGTCATTCTACATTTTTACCCTGAGTGGTGGTGGTCGAGCGGAGTCGATACCAGCCGAAGGGCGTCATTCGTCATTCTACATTTCATTCTACATTCGTCATTCGTCATTCTACAATCGTCATTCTACATTCGTCATTCAACAAGCTTTGCCAGTTCGGTCAGTGCTAAATTCCCAATTGCGGAGCGCCGGAGTTGTCCCATGATCCAGTGTTTTTCAACGCCTGGTTTATGGGTGTGCTGTATCTCGGCGAATTTGGTTTTCAGGAATGGAAGTTTGCCCAACAGTTCATCCTTTGTTACCTTTTTAAATTTAAGGCTGGTGAGTACCGATTCAAAATCCAGTTTCGGATGCTCATAAACATGGGGCAGCATCAACCAGGCAATCTCCGGGGTCAGCCCTTTTTCCTTCAGGAACTTAAGCAAGCCGTAAACAATCCGGTAATTAAATTCCGCTACCGGTTTGGCGTGTCCTTCAACAAATTTCAGTTTTTGACCGAAGAGCGTTCCGACGAATGCGGGTTTATAACCAAGTTCTTTTACAATCCGTTCAATCAGCGGGAAAAGGTCTTTTTTGAAAATATAGGTATAGGTATCTTCGGGAACTCCCCATTCGTGCATGATGTGATAACGATCGATGACCTCCTGTGGAAGATTTTTGCCTAATTCGTCAATGGTGCTGTCTTCCAGTGGAATGGGAGCACTATCGGTGTCGGGGTACATGCGGTCGGCGCCAGGCAATACCCTTTCGAAAATGGTGGTTCCATCCTCAAACGATTTCCGGGTTTCGTTGGGGATGCCGTCGAAAGCCATCCTGCAGCGTTCTTCAACGGTTTCAATAGCCGTTGGCATATCTTCAGCCGGACCCCAGATCAGAACCTGGGCATCGTCCTGCCCGGATTTCAACTGTCGCCTGATTGCTTCCCAGTCTTTTAAAGGGATAACGGGTTCTTCTGCTTCGGAATGAGTCATATTGGGATGCTCAAGACAGGCGATTACTTTAAGTCTTTCGCTCAACTCATTGGCAAACATTTTTCCCGGTTGTGTGAAGTGGGATAGAGCCCCGGCGAATCCCGGAAGGTTTATGGCGATGATCCTGTAATCCGGTTTCTTCGCTTCAACCAGTGGACCATATTCAAATTTAAAATCGTGATAATCAAGCTGAAGATGAGAAATTTTCCATTCCTTGAAGTTGGGTATTTCTACCCTCAGTCTGTCGCGGAGCAAAAGCAACGACCACTGCCTGAAGCATTCGTTGTGCGTTAATTCAGGAATCCAGCGGGTGTGGGCTACCCCTTTTATCTCTACCCTGGAGCCTCCGCGGCAACTGACGTTCACATCCTCGCGGCCGGCGCCGATTCCAGTACGGACTTTGCCGGTACTTCTGTTTAAGAACCGGATGTAATCACAGGCTTCCTTTACTTCGTCGGGATTTACCATATCGGGATAAGTCACCGTCTCAATCAGGGGCATACCGAGTCTGTCGGTCCTGTAAATCCGGGTATGCCCAATATCGGATACTTCACGGCAGGAGTCCTCTTCAAGACTCAGCTGGATAAGGCGTATTTTCTTGTGCCGGAGCGGAATCTCGCCCTCGACGCCGATAATGGCAGTACGTTGAAAGCCGGTGGGAATACTGCCGTCGAGGTATTGCTTACGGGTAATGTGCACTTCGCCGACAATATTGAGTTTTGAAAGCAGTGAAATTTCAATGGCAATTCCGAGCGCTTCACGGTTCAGCGGAAAAGGTGGGGTATCGTCCACCTCGTAGGTACAGGTGGTTTCGTTCTTTATCCGGTAAACAATATTCTTCCGGGTCTTGAATTCCATCAAAGCCGTACCATCGTATTCGCCGAGCTCGCTGAGCGTCGGGCGCATGTGGCGGACTACTTCGGCATCAAACACATCCGGTTTCTGAAATACGCCTGCCGGGCAGTGACAAAATAGCTTTTCTCTGGTTTTCAGCTGCTGATGCACTTCCAGCCCCGACATAAAACCAATTCTGTCGTAGGTTTCCTGGGTGGCATCCTGTCGTTTGACATAACCGGCTGCTTCACGTGTATTCCGGTAGTTTTCCCTGGGATCGAAAGGTTGATTCATCCTGTTTGTTAGGTGTTTTTAGATGGCGTCAAACGTACAGGAATTTTTGGAATTGAACAAAGAAATTCGGGCTTACTTTCGGGAATTTCTTAACCACTCAGGTTTGGATTGCGGATTGCGGATTAGCTTCGCTGAGCTCCCTTCGGTCGGTTGCGGATTTCGGATTAGCTGATTAGTTGATTAGTTGATTAGCCGATTAGCCGATTAGCCAATTAGCCGATTAGCGGATTAGCGGATTAGCAGATTTCGGATTGCAGATATCGGATTTCGGATTAGCTGATTAGCCAAATAGCTGATTAGCTGATTAGCATTGGGTTTCAATTGAAATTTCTACAGCTGATTCGTCATTCGTCATTTCGTCATTCCATTCGTCATTTTTATTAGCCAATAGCCATAGTTCTGGATTTGGATTAGCTGATTAGCCAAATAGCGATTAGCTGATTAGCCTTCGGATTGCAGATATCGGATTTCGGATTAGCTGATTAGCCAAATAGCTGATTAGCTGATTAGCATTGGGTTTCAATTGAAATTTCTACAGCTGATTCGTCATTCGTCATTCGCCATTCGTCATTCGTCATTCGTCATTCGTCATTTTTATTAGCCAATTAGCCAATTAGTTGATTAGCCGATTAGCTGATAAGTAGATTTCGGATTGCGGATTTCGGATTTTGGATTTCTGGTTACTGGTTGCTGGTTGCTGGTTGCTGGTAACTGGTAACTGGTAACTGGTAACTGGTAACTGGTTGCTGGCACTCACTACTCACTACTCACTACTTCCTTAATCAGACTCTGACCTCTGACATCTGACTTCTGACTTCTGACCTCCGACTTCCGACCTCCGACTTCAGCCCACCTTCTCTACGTTGCGCAGGGTAAACTTTGAGCCCGCCTTCACTGCGTTACGTCGGGTAAACTTTGAACTTTGAACTTTAAGCTTTATTTTAACTATCTTCGTGCAATGGAACCAAAACCAAAACCGGTATTTGAAAAACGCATCTTCTGGGATGTGGATTTTGAGAAGATCGATTACGATGCCAAAGCGAACTTCGTGATTGAGCGGGTTTTTGAGCGCGGTGATGTGGAAGATATCCGCCAGTGCCGCCGGTATTACGGTGATGAAAAAGTAACGGAAGCCCTGCTGAAAGCGAAGTTTCTGCCGGAGCACCGTATATACCTGGCCAGCGCAGTAATTGGTAAACCAATGGAAGAATTCAGATGTTATTTACTCAGACAGTTGAACCCGGGACTTTATCCTTATTAAAAAGGATTATGGAATTGCCTTCTCTCAGGCAATTTTGTCTGGTTGGAGGCACTACCATGTCGCTACGGTATGGCCACCGTAGTTCAGTTGATCTTGACCTGTTTTACCACCAGAAATTCGATCATTCTGTGATTGAATCAGAACTCAGATCTGAATTCGGTGACGGGTTTGAGTTTGAGCATGGTCACAGACAATTGGGCATTTTTTGCTATATCCGGAAAGTAAAGGTTGATATTGTTTTTTTTCCGCATTTGCCCATAGGGAATGTGGTTATTGAGTCCGGAATACGAATGTATGATGATAGCGACATCGCTGCGATGAAGATTCAGGCTATTTTGGGTCGTGCCCGGAAAAAGGATTTCTGGGATTTGCATGAGTTGCTGAAGCATTATACATTACAACAGGTTATGGACTGGCACAAACAAAAATACCCCAGTCAAATGCTGGCTATCAGCATTCCCAATGCAATTACTTATTTTACCGAAGCCGAAGAAAGCGAAACGCCCGTCAGCTATAAAGGCCAGACCTGGCAACAGATTAAGAAAGAACTTTCGAAAGTGGTGAGTGATTATCTGAGGTAAGATCTTCTGTGTCTGATTGCCTTTTTTATAATATTAGTCCTGCTTTGTTTTTAATAAGCAGTAAAAGTTGCCAGTGTTTTACCAGTGAATTCTTAATGGCCTGAAAACTTGCATTCTACGGAATTATTTCGTACATTTACTGACTTTCCTGTTTTTGGCAAACACTTTCCACTTCCATTCTGTCTCCCCGATATTTTGTTTGCAAAAGACCATCGATCGGTTGATATCCATAAATAGTTCCTTTCCAATAACAATAGTCCGTTGATTTTAAGAATCACGCAATGACGCAAAGACGCAACGTATTGATATTTAGCATTTTACAAGATTGACTTAAGATATGCTAATACTCAGATAACCAGTCGTTTGCAAATATTTAACGGAGTATTGAATAAACTAAGTTGTTAAATGCTTTTTAAGTCCGGATTAGTTTGTAAATCAGGAACTCATCAAACAAAATCAAGTATATATGGAAGAAAGAAAAGCTTCCCTTACAACGGAAACTGTGGTGAAACCTCCGGATCCTGTGCCGGTTTTACCCGGGCTTCAGCAAAATATTCTACTGCTCAAAGCTCAGTGCCATGAAAAGGAAGGTAACTATGAAATTGCCCGTGATCTTTTTATCAGACTTAATCACCCGGAAGAAGCCCTGCGTTGCTCTGAAGGGTTGAAAAAAGCCCGGAAAGAAAGAGATAAATTGAATTCGAAAAGCATTTATCTGCTCTCCGGCTTTGCAGTTTTTTTTATTGTGGCTTTTATATTTTTCCTGATTTTGCTCAACAATCGGCAAAGAGGAACAACAGTAACTCCCGTTGAATGGCTTAATAAGGGGAATGTTGAATTAGCCGGTTATCCTGCATGGTTCCTATACGACCATCATAAAAAGCAGATCAGGACAAAGGTTGTGATTGACGATAGAATGAAAATGGAACTTGAAAATTCATTCCCGGTGCAGCGCGATAGCGCCAATTTCGCGGAATTCAGGCAGGCGGTGGACAAACTGGCTTTCGTGTCATCCGATCTGGAAGGCCGGAATTACTGGCTACTTCTGATGGTCAGCGGTCTGGCAGCCATCGTTGGTGTTTTTATCCGCGAAATACTCGACCTGATCCGTCATTATTGCTACAAAAAAGACCTTGATTTTAAAAACTGGTGGCCCTGGTATTTTTTGCGTCCCATTGTCGGGTTTATGTTTGGAATTGTAGTAGTACTGTTCAGCGGAACTGAACTGCTGTTCACCTCTGGTAAAAACAGCAGTGAGACCTATCTGATAGCCATCGCCATCATCGCCGGAATCAGTGTTGAAGATGTGATGCTCAAGATCAGAAAAGTATCATTGGTATTGTTTGGCAATAACAACCCGGATCCTGGTTCTTCGGGAAACGGTAAGAGTGTTACAAATGAAATTAAGATTGAAAATCCGGCGTCTGGTGAACCCATGCCTGGAAGTAAACAAAATAATACGGTTGATGAGAATAAGTCAGAAGGCTGAAATAGCGTTTTTTAGAATGAAAAATGATTTCTGATGAAAATAAATGCTTGTAAGCCCGGAAGAGTAATTGCACTAACATATTGTTTATCAGGAATGTGAACGGCAGGCAGATCGTTCTGCCTGCCGTTCGCATTTTAATTCTTACTTCATCAGGAAACAAGAACTTTATTCCGCTTTACCTTCCTTTTTGTCGTGTGTTGTATCTTCATCAGCCCCTTTCAGAAATGAAGGTAAGTTCAGTCCTGCCATGTTGAAAAGATCATTGAGCGGAGGCACGGTTTTCATCATGCCCGATACAAAATTGGCTGTTGAACCGTTTCCGTTCTCGCCATTACCCGAATCCCACACGGTAATCTTATCAATTTTGATGTTTTTCACTGCTTCAACCTGGGTTTTGACCAGTTCAGGGAGCTTTTCAATCAACAATAACTGGAAGGCTTTTGTCGGGTCACCGCCGGCAGCATCAACCACTTCACGGTATCCTTCGGCTTGCTTGGTCAGTATTTCATACAAACCCTTGGCTTCGGCTTCCATTTTGGCAAAGATCGCGTCGGCTTCTCCTTTTGCGTGTAACCTGATGCTTTCGGCTTCGGCCTGGGCGTCGATGATGGCCCGTTGCTTTGCAATTTCAGCAGGAATCACGATGTTGGCATTCTGTGTTGAACGTTCCCGCTCTGCGCGGGCAGTTTCTGCATTCTGTTCTGCCAGGTAAGATTCTTCAAGAGCTTTGGCCTGTTGCACTTTTTCTGAAGCGATGGCAATGCGTAATGCTTCTGCTTCCTTCTCCCTGCGCTGCGCATCTGATTGGGCGATGGCAATTCTGGCTTCATTTTCTCCTCTGATGGCAACCGCATTGGCTTCTGATGTTTTTACCCTCATGTCGCGGTCGGCCTCGGCTTTACCGATCGACTCATCTTTTTTTGCAGAAGCAATGCTGACTTCACGATCCTTCTCGGTATTGGCAATTTTTACATCCCGGTCGCGGTGGGTTTCGGCAATCTGGGTGTCTTTTTCCCGGTCGGCCATGGCTTTCCCGGTTTCCCCGATCTTCTCCTGTTCCGCCACGCTGATCTTGGCTTCGTTGATGGCCTTGGCGGCTGCTTCTTTCCCAAGGGCTTCAATATAACCCGACTCATCCTTGATATCGGTTACGTTAACATTGATCAGTTTCAGGCCGATTTTCTTAAGCTCGCTGTCCACATTCTTCGAAATATTATCGAGAAACTTATCGCGGTCTGAGTTAATTTCTTCGATGGTCATGGTTGCGATTACCAAACGCAACTGTCCGAAAAGAATGTCTTTGGCCAGTTCCTGAATCTGTTCGGAGGATAAACCCAGCAATCGCTCTGCAGCGGTATTCATGCTGTCGCTTTCGGTCGAAATGGCGATGGTAAACCGGCAGGGAACATCCACCCGGATATTCTGACGGCTGAGCGCATTGGTGAGATTGGCTTCGATCGACAATGGTTTCAAATCGAGAAAAGCATAGTCCTGAATGACCGGCCAGATAAATGCCCCGCCACCGTGGATGCACTTTGCGGATGTGCCTCCGGTTCGTCCGTAAACAACCAGTATTTTATCAGACGGGCATCGTTTATACCTGGAAACCAGGGCTGATATGGTTACAAAAATTACAACTGCAGCGACTACAATAATTGCGATGGGTGTTAACATAAGGATCAGATTTTTTCAACGATTAATATACTTTCACTTTCTATTTTTATGACTTTAACGACGGATCCGGCGACTATTCTTTCATTGTCTGTCATGGCATCCAGCTCATGAATGGCACCGTTGACACTGATGAGCACTTTGCCTTTACCCTGCCTGTTGGCCGGAATATTCAGGTAAACCTCAGCTGTTTTATCGATGGTATTGGCATACCTGAAAGAGTTATCCTCGGCCAGTTTCTGAACCTGGCTGATAATCAGAAAGAACAGGAACACGAACAGACTTCCGACCACCAGCGCCACAAACAATAGTAACAAAGGACTCGTGATTGTATTGTAGAAGGAAATGCCTGTCCAGCTGAAACCCAGCAGAAAATTAATCAGGTTGCGCAGCGAAAATAGCTGGAATGGGGCTTCGGTGCCTGTAAGGTTGCTGTCAAAATCGGCATTTACGCCGTCGGTGGCATCGGCCCCGATAAAAGTCATGATGGTTTGAATAACAAAAATCAGGCTGGTGGGAATCGCCACAAACCAGAATGTTTTCAGCAATGGCTCAAAGGTTTGAAATACTTCCATACACGGGTTGTTTGATACTAAATGGCTATGTTTTTCTATACTATAACCGGATTTCGGGCTTATGTTCCGGAAGCGCAATTTAAGAAGTTTTACGTATGTGCAATGTTGGAATTGAATTTTAAAAAAAAATATTCCGGAATCAGAATTCATCGTCGTTTAGTTAAGGTATAGGATTTTGAGCATGATACGGTATGACATGGCTAATCTATAATTGGCAGATTTCTTACTGTGGTCGAAATGACCCATTCATTTATTCACTCTGCACAATTGTCATTTCGACCGCAGGAAGAAATCTATTGTGATTTCACAACAATTCACGATATTGCATGTTATTAACGCAGCCGGATTTACCGGAAGCCCGGGTTGCCGGGAAGCTCTCTAATATTGCCCTTCAAAAAGAATGAAAAAACTCGAATTATACACCACTCTGGCCTGCCCGCACTGTAAAACGATGAGAAGAACTATTGATGAAGTGATGCCTGATTTCATCGGTCAGTATAAATTCAGCGAGATTTCGGCAAGTTCGCCGCTCGGATACCTTAAAAGCCTGAAAAATAACATTCATTCAGCGCCCACCCTTTTAATAGATGGCCGGGTAGTAGCCCGTACATCAATAAGTAAAGCAGAATTATTACACATTTTTAAATCAAATCTATGAGTTCAGAAAAAAAACCTTTGCGTTGCCCCATGGGCGTTCCGGGCGGAATTATTGCTGCCTTAACCGGTCTGGCCGGCATCGTTATCAGTGCAATGAATTCCGAATGGCTGACTTTGGCCCTCTCTTTCGGTTTGTTGATGGTCGCCCTGCCTTTTATCCGGGTAACCATGATGGTACACTCAGCCAACGACCGATTGGATCTGCTGGAGAAAAAACAGGGCAGCAGGTAATTTATCGCCATCCTGACCGTTTATTGAAAAGCGTTACTGTGACACTGGTCATGGTATCGCTTTTTTTTCCTTTACAGGCTATAATATATTAGTTTTGCAGACGCTAAGTCATGACTTCCCATGCGCATTCTAATTCTGAATCTTTTTGTGTTCTTTCTTCTGGTTTCCGGGGCCAATGCCCAGCAGACCCGCAAGATCAGGCTGGTGCAGGCCGATGTGATGAGCTACGACAAACGCCTGGGGGCAGATGTACAGCGCATCATCGGTAATGCCATTTTTGAACATGACGGAGCCCTTCTATATTGCGATTCGGCCCACCTTAACAATGCCAGCAACAACATGAAGGCATACAGCCGTGTGCATATAAAATCGAGCGATACACTCAACCTCTATGGTGATTCAATCTATTACAGCGGCGAAACGCGCATCGCTGAGGTGTTTGACCATGTGAAACTGATTGACAAACGCACCATACTTACCACCGATAAGCTTATTTACGACCGCAATACCGGCATCTCCTATTATCTTACCGGAGGACATATCATTAACGATGAGAATACCCTCGACAGCAAACGCGGCTATTACCATACCAATACAAAGGACTTCTTTTTCAGGGATGATGTGGTGCTGGTGAATCCCGACTACATCATGAACTGTGATACCCTGCAATACAATACCCAGAGCAAGATATCCTATTTCAGGGGACCTACTACCATCAAAGGGAAGGATACCGATATTTATGCCGAAAATGGCTGGTACAATACCATCACCGATATAGCTGAGTTCAATGAAAATGCAAGAGTCAAAAACGGTGATCAGGTGCTGACCGGCGACAGTCTTTATTATGAGCGAAAGAATGGTTTTGGTGAGGCATTCCGTAATATCAGGGTTACTGATACGGTGCAGGATATTCTTGTAACCGGCCAATATGCACTTTATGAGAAAAGTCAGGGTTACACCATGATCACACAAAGACCGGAAGCCTTGTTTCTCGATGATGCCGATACCCTTTTTATGCATTCCGATACCATGTGGGCAACCTTCGATTCAGCGCAGAAAACCAAAGAGGTATTTGCCTACTATCATGTCAAATATTACCGGCACGATATTCAGGGCATGACCGACTCGCTGGTTTATACTTTCCGTGATTCAACCATGCGGATGATGGGCTCACCGGTATTGTGGACCGACGAAAACCAGCTAACAGCGGATTCAATTCATGTAACCACTGCCAACAAACAGGTAAAGAACCTCTTCCTTTACAATGCTGCCTTTATTATTTCAAAAGATACACTGGGCGCTGGCTACAACCAGATCAAGGGCCGCAATATGACCGGCTATTTTAAAGACAATGAACTGACTTCCATCAAGGTGGAAGGAAACTCGGAAACCATTTACTGGGTGCGAGAAGAGGATGGAACCCTGACAGGAATCAACAAAGCATTTTCGAGTAATATGTCTATTCGCTTGAAAGACAAGAAAATGCAACAAATAGTTTACATTGAAAAACCCGAAGCAGTGCTTCATCCCGAAGGTGAATTAGGTGAAGCCGATTTACTGCTTAAGAATTTTCAGTGGCTGGGAGATCGCCGGCCCATGAAGAGGGAGGATATTTTTACCTGGTAAGCACGCTGTTTATTTCAATGAAATGTCTGATCTTTATCAATGACTATTCTTCGGCTTATTTTTCTCCGGTTCCGTAATACACGCTGACTTTATTCAGGTTGAGTCTTTTAAGCAGCCAGTTGTGTATGCGTTCCTTATCCCGCGCACTGAGCCTGTTGTTTTTCACCTGGAATGTAATCAATGCTAATTTTTCTGTTCCTGTTCCGGTCATTGAAAACTCTTTAGATTCTGAATAAGAACAGGCTGTAATGTCAGGGTATAGGGCACTTAGTTCGTTCAGGATCATTTTACCTGTATTTACTTTCTGAAGCAGGCTGTCCATTTTATTTTCTTTCACGGCTAACAGATGTGTCAGGCGCCTTATTTCAACCTTGAAATTTTCATCTTCATTGCGGTTGCCGTCATTCTGCGAAAATCCCTGATGCACAATCAACGTCGCATCTTCAAGCGAATAATCCTTTAGTTTTTTATTCAGCATTTTCTTTTGCGCTTCATTTAGTGTACTACCTCCATAAATAAGGGTAATTGTTCTCTTCGATGGATGAATCTCCTGTTTCAGCAGATAATTTCCTTCAAAAATGCCGACACTATTGATGAATCTTGAAGTTTTCTGGGTAAATTTTTCCTGTTGTACCAGCCTGTACCCGAAGTAAATGCTTGGAATAATGGTAACAACAATGACAAATGTGATGGACTGATTCACGCGTTTTTTATGAGATTCGCCCACGAGGGTGATGATCGGAAATTTCAGCAACTGGGATACAATAACGGCCGAAAGAGCGATGAAAACAGTGTTGATGGTGAACAGGTAGAAAGCGCCGAAAAAGAAATCAAACTGAGCGGTCGCCAGTCCGTAACCGGCGGTGCAGAGTGGTGGCATCAGTGCAGTGGCAATGGCAACTCCCGGAATAACATTTCCTTTTTGCTTGCTGCTTATGGCTACAATACCAGCAAGTCCTCCGAAAAAGGCGATCAACACATCATAAATTGTCGGGCTGGTGCGTGCCAGAATTTCAGAGTGAGCCGTAGAAACCGGACTCATAGCAAAATACGCTGTAGAAGCTACCAGGCTGGCACCGACTGCAAATCCGAAATTCCGGAGTGCTGATTTTAATAATGGGAAATTGAAGGTTGCTATGCTGTAGCCAATTCCATTTATCGGGCCCATTAGCGGGGAGATCAGCATGGCACCAATGATCACCGCTGTAGAATTCATGTTGAGGCCTACCGAAGCAACGATAATCGCAAAAACCAGGATCCAGAGATTGGTGCCCTTAAAGACGATGTCTTTTTCAATGGTTTTGTGAATGGTCGCAAAATCCTCTACTTCACCCTCGAGCCTTAAATAATGAAAGAGTTGGTGAATCAGGTTCATGGTAACAGAATCTTTAGTTTGGATTTGAATAGGGCAGGGTGCCTGGACTACTGTCCTTCCCATTGTTTACGCCCAGAATTTCAGTTACAACATAGGTGCTCATCCCACGCCAGGGCAAAGGATGAAGGTATTCCCTGTAACGCAATTCAACCAACTGGCCTCCGCTTCGTTCGAGAATTGCCGCCACACTGTCGTTGGTAACACTAAACTCAAATTCGTTACTCTGCATGGCACCGGGGGTCTGGGTCTTAAACCCTTCCTGTATCAGACGGCCTTCCCAGGTTTTGAACACATAGCCTTTTTTAACAAAGAAATTCAGACTTCCAGCTTTAACACCTTCACCAAAAACAAAGTAATAGCGCCACCAGAGGAATATAGCCAGGATAACCAGGATAACAAGACTTGCAATGACGATGGTTTTTCTTTTCATATGCCGATAGATTTAAATGGAATAAGAGACTGTTTAAATTTTGTTAAATTTGTTGGGCCCCCCCCCTTTGGGGGGGTTGTTTACCCCGCCGGCCCCAAAAAAAAAAAAAAAAAAAATGCCCCGTTTTTTTTTTTTTTTTTTTTTTCCCCCCCCCCGGGGGCCGGCCGTGTTTAAAAATGGAATCAAAAATTGAAACAGTCTCTAAGCCTGGAAAAATCAATACTCAAAAAATCAATCTCAATTGCAGAATCTGCACGAAGCAATCAACCCGCATATTGATTGTTACAGCTAATTATTATCTGAAGGTTTATTTTCAGATGGGGGCTGGTAGGCATTTTTTTTGGCACTTTTACCAAATACCGAAAATTGCACATAACGTTCCGGATGCAATTTCATGTCTTCGATGAGTAGTTTAAGCTCACGCGAAGAGGCCTCAAGTTCACGGTACATTTTGTCATTGTTCACAAGTTGTCCAAGAGTCCCTTCTCCGGTTTCAATTTTCTGAACAATCCTCGACAGACCTTCTACGGAATTGTTAAGATTGTTCATGGTATTTGAAATATTCGATTTTGCAATAGTATCACTTATACTGGCCGCATTGGCTATGATTTTGCTCAGGTTGTCGTTGTTCTGCTTCAGATTGGTACTGATCGATTCAACATTGGCAATAATCTTTGCTAACCTTGTTTTCTGGCTGCTCAATAGTGTGTCAGCCGTTTGGGTAGCTCCCTGAAGGTTGGCCATGGTATTTTTCAGGCTTTCAATCGTATTGATCAGGTTATCACGGGTTTGTTTGTTGAATACTTCACTTATTACCGTAAGTACTGTGTCCATCGAACTCATCATGTTTTCAGCCTTCATGATAATGGGCTGTACCATATTATTCACTTCGTCCTGAAGGCTTTTCTGAACCTGCGAAACAAGGGTATCGCCTGAAATGGCATCTTCGGGAGAATCACCGAGAACCAGCTGAATACCGCGGGTTCCGAGAAGATCGGAGCTGAAGATACGTGCTACACTATTTTTAGGAATTCGTACGCTGTTTGAGATACTCAGTTCAACAATAATTTTATTGGGGTTGGCCGGATTAAAACTCATTTTGCTCACCTGGCCAACCGACAAACCGTTTATCGTAACAGCATTGGCTGTCATCAGCCCTGCTACATTTTCGTAGGCTGCATAAAATGTGCGCTGGCGGTTGAAAAGGTCTTTCCCTTTCAGGAAATTAAAACTCCATATAAAAGCAGCCAGCGTTACAACAGTAAGCAAGCCTATCCGTAATTCGCGTGAGAGTTTGAGTTCCTTCATAATTCAGATACAAAGATAGTCAGTTTTTTAGCAACCTGCGTGCTTCATCAATGGTAATACGTTCACCATTTCTGAAAGCAACTACAAAAGAATCTTTAAATCCTTTGGCGGCCAGTTCTTTAATGAGTTTTTGGGCGTTTTCGGGGGTTGTCTCATTCCCGATTGTGTATTTGTATTTTCCCTGATGCCTGTAAGAGGATACATCCTTAAGCCCCTTGAATTCGCGTGCTTCAGGACTGAGTTTTGAATCTGACATGTAGAACTGAACCCTGAACACCGGCTTCTGATCGTCAGTTTTTACTTCCACGGATTCGCTGTCCGGGTTGTGGTATACATTGTCAACCATCGATCCGGGCTCGGCATTGGAAGTATCAATCACTTCTGCTGTTTCTGCTCCGGTATCGGCTTTCCCTTTTTCAACGGCAAGCTTGTAGTCTTTCACCGCTCTGTAGATGGAGAGTGCAAACTTATTCTGGCCTTCTTCCGATATCAGTATTTTTTCATCGTGCTGGTTGCTTATAAAACCTGTTTCAACCAGAATGGAAGGCATGGTGGTTTTATAAAGAACAAGAAAGCCGGCTTGCTTTACACCCCTGTTGTACATGCTAACGGTTTCTTTAATGTGTTTTTGAACCTGCGAGGCCAGGTTAAGACTTTGATCGAGGTAGGCATTCTGAAGCATCGAAAAGAAAATATAGCCTTCCGGTGATTTTGGATCAAATCCTTCATACTGAACGTGATAGTCCTCCTCCAACAGAATGGCCTTATTTTCGAGTTGTGCAACAGCAAGGTTAGCTTCGCTCTTATGAAGCCCCATCACATATGTTTCGGACCCGAAAGGAGTGGTTGATGGGTTGGCGTTGCAATGTATTGAGATAAAGAGGTCGGCTTTTGCTTCATTGGCAATGCGGGCACGGCGGAAAAGTTCGACAAATACATCGGTTTTACGGGTGTAGATAACTTCCACATCCTTAAGGTTTTCCTTGATATAATTGCCGGTTTTTAAAGCAATGGCCAGTGCTAAATCCTTCTCTTTCGCCGTCTTGCCAACAGCACCGGAATCATGTCCGCCATGACCCGCGTCAATTACTACTTTCCTGACTTTCTGAGCCTCTGCCGGTAACGACAAAATGAATATTCCTGATAGCAGAATAATAATTGAAAAAATACGTTTTAACGCCATCTATATTTTGATTAGTTTTGACCTCCGGATTCAGAACAAGAAAATGAACCCGGTAGTTTTTGCAAACATCATAATTTCAATACTTTGTAATTGGTTTCTGCTCCGGTTTGTTCATGAACAGGCTGTTTTCATGCAGATCCTGCAATGTTTTCCCGGGATTTGAATACACAAATTTAGCATTAATTGATATACGCTGCATATAAAAAAATGCCCCGTTTCCTGAGCAGGTTTCTGTGCGTTGTGCTGTTTTTTTTCGCTACAGGAGCTTTTTACCCGACCTGTAAAGCGCAAAACGAGCCCATACGCCAGCATCTGCGCGATACCATCCGGCCTTTGTTCGACAGTGTATTTCTTAACGCCCGGGATTCCCTTTTATTACAGTCCGACAGCTTATTTCAACCCGACAGCACTTCTGCACTCAGAAACTGGAAACCCAAAAAAAAGAGCGCCATTTCCTCAAAGGTGGAGTATCAGTCAACCGACTCCATCAGCCTCGATCTTGCCAGACAGAAAGTTTACCTATACCGTGATGCTGAAATCAAGTATGAGAAGATTATTCAGAAAGCTGCCTACATTGAGATCGATTTTAATTCATCTATACTAAGTGCCAAACCTTTGCAGGATTCAACCGGCAAGGAATTTGGCAAACCTGAGTTTACCGAAGGGGATCAATCCTTCAGATCGGAGAAGATGCAGTACAACTTTAAAACCCGAAAAGGGTTGATAAAGAATGTGATAACTCAGGAGGGCGAAGGGTATCTTCACGGCGAGGTCGTGAAAAAGATGGACAATGATGTCAGCAATATGCTCCGCGGAGGCTACACAACCTGTAATCTCGACCATCCGCATTTCAGCATTCAGTTTACCAAAGCCAGGGTAATTCCCGAAAATAAGATTGTAACAGGTCCTGCCTATCTGATGATTGAAGGTGTTCCGCTTCCGTTGATTCTGCCTTTCGGATTGTTTCCCAACAAAAAGGGACAGACCTCAGGGATCATTATCCCCACATACGGAGAATCGGCTGATCGGGGATTTTACCTTGAAAACGGCGGTTATTATTTCGGGATCAACGACTATATGGAGTTGCGGTTGGTGGGTGATATTTACTCCCACGGAAGCTGGGCTGTGAAACCGTTATTCAATTACAAAAAACGTTATAAATACAGCGGCTCACTGAATTTTAATTATGCGATCAATATAACAGGTGTTAAAGAATCTACGTCCTACAGCAAAACCAAGGATTTCAGGCTGGCCTGGACACATCGCCAGGATCCCAAGGCGCGGCCCAAAAGCCAGTTCAATGCCAGTGTGAATTTTGGTTCATCTACCTACAATAAATACAACCCGGTGAGTGCAGCCGACCACCTGACCAATACCTTTAGTTCGAGTGTAAGCTATTCGACCAATTTCAAAAACAAGTTATTCTTTTCGTCGGCGGTAAGGCATAGCCAGAATACCTCCAACAAAACGGTTAACCTTACCTTGCCTGAATTTTCTCTTTCATCCAACAGGTTCTATCCCTTGCGGAAACCGGGCAAAGCCTCCGATCTTAAATGGTACGACAACATCAGCTTAAGCTATTCAGGTTCGGCGCGCAATGTAATTGATATTCATGAAGAAACCCTGTTTAAACCCCAGATGTGGGATTCACTGCAAAACGGTATTCAGCATAAGATTCCGCTGAGTCTGAGTTTCAAAGTGCTGAAGTTTCTAACCATGACTACCTCAGTCGATTACACCGAGCGTTGGTATTCGAAAAGCATTGTAAAGCACTGGATGAACGACACCACCCTGTATAACCCGGATTCAACAGTCGGGTATGTAAGAAGAGGATACGTTGACACAGATACAATCTCAGGATTCAAAGCTGCCCGTGATTTCAGTTTCAACTCCTCGCTGAACACGACTGTTTATGGGATGCTTCAGTTTAAAAAGGGACCGGTGAGGGCGATCAGGCACGTGATGCGACCTTCGGTATCCTTTTCACTGCGGCCCGATTTCGGGCGTCCTGAATTTGGTTATTACAAAGAAGTTCAAAAGGACAGAAAAGGAAATATACAGCGATACTCTATTTTCAACGATGGGCAGTTTACTTCCCTTTACGGCACTCCACCCGATGGCAAATCGGGCAGGGTAGGGTTCAGCCTCAGCAATAACCTCGAAATGAAGGTCCGTTCGCGCAAGGACACCATTACAGGAATGAAAAAGGTTATGCTGATCGACAATTTTTCAATCGGTACTTCTTACGATCTCGCCCGCGATTCGCTCAGGTGGTCGCCACTTACCTTAAGTGCCAGAACAACCCTTTTTAAAAAGCTACAGGTGCAGTACTCGGCTTCGTTCGATCCTTACATACAGGATTCAACCGGCCGGGCAATCAATCAGTTTGAATGGGATGTCAATCATCGTCTCCTCAGGCGTGACAATACATCATGGAATTTCTCTCTCGCCTACAATTTCAGCTCCGGCAAGAATAAAGGGGCAAAAAAAACGACAAACTTAACTTCGCCCAACGCTACGCCGGATCAGATAGAAGAAATTGCGACCAATCCCCAGGGGTATATTGACTGGAACAATCCCTGGAATTTTGGTTTTACCTATAACCTGCGTTATACCGGGGTTCTTAATCCCCAAACTGATATTATTAAGCGCGACCTGGTTCAAACCCTGGGGTTTAACGGCGATATCAACATTACGCCAAAATGGAAACTGAACCTGACATCGGGTTACGACTTTGAGAGTAACAAGATATCCTATACCTCGGTCAACATTTACCGCGATCTTCATTGCTGGGAGATGCGGTTCAACTGGATTCCGATTGGCTACCTGAAAAGCTGGAACTTCTACATTAAAGTAAAGGCCAGCTTGTTGCAGGATCTGAAGCTGAACCGTAAAAAGGACTTCAGGGATAATTGATTGTTGATTTCGGATTTCGGATTTCGGATTTTCAAGTAAGAGACAAGGAGAATTTCGGATATCGGATTTCGGATATTGGAAAGATGGAATAATGGAATGATGGAATGATGAAAAGAGTTATCATGATGATTTTAAAATCGAATTTCTATGTGCCTATGATCTACCCTATGAGTCTATGTGTTAAAAAAAATCATCCATTGATTACCAGAAATGCGGAATTCGATTTCGGATTTTGATCTAGGATTATATCTTACTTCCAACTTCATCCTATTGGAAATTCCACTCCCCTTCCAATCTAACGGTATCCCTGTTATCCTTATATTTGCCACTTATGATCATCACCTCAACCCTCATCAGGATCCATAAATGGCGTGTCAGGAACATCAGTCAGCATAATTTTGTGCTGATCCTGAGCCTGATTGTGGGGTTTATCAGTGGTTTATCAGCTGTAGTACTGAAAAATACGGTTTACTACACGCACTACTTCCTTACGCGGGGTTTCAACAGCGAAGAGGTTAACTTTCTGTACCTGGCCTACCCGCTGATCGGGATGGGCCTCACGGTGCTGTTTGTGAAATATATTGTGAAAGACAATATCTCTCACGGAGTGAGCCGGATATTGTATGCCATCTCGAAAAACAACAGCCATCTGAAGGTTCACAACAATTACAGTTCGTTGATAGCCAGTACGATAACTGTAGGTTTCGGCGGATCGGTCGGGCTGGAGGCACCCATCGTCTTAACCGGTGCATCGATTGGTTCGAACCTTGCACGGGTAATGCGGATGGATTACCGTACCATTACTTTGATGATTGGTTGCGGGGCAGCCGGTGCAATTGCCGGTATTTTTAAAGCTCCCATTGCTGCCGTCGTTTTTGCGCTTGAAGTGCTGATGCTCGACCTTACCATGGGTTCGCTCATACCATTGCTGATCGCAGCTGTTACAGGAGCAACCGTATCCTCCTTCCTGATGGGTAAAACCGTTTTGTTTTCTTTTTCTGTAACAGATCCTTTCAACCTCAACAACATCCCTTTTTATATTATTCTGGGTGTGGTTACCGGGCTGGTTTCGCTTTATTTTACCAGGGCAAACCTTTACATTGATTCGCTGTTTTCGCGCATTGCCAGCCCTTTTCATAAGTTAATGATCGGAGGCACCCTGGTGAGTTTACTCATTTTCCTTTTTCCATCGCTCTATGGTGAGGGTTATGAAGTTCTGACAGATATTCTGAATGGCCGGGGTGATTCAATCGTGAACAATAGCCTTTTTTACAGTTTCAGGGAGTCCCATTGGTTGTTGATTATTTTCCTGGTTCTTATACTCTTTTTTAAAGTGCTGGCAATGACTTTTACCACTGCCGGCGGAGGTGTCGGCGGAATTTTTGCACCTTCGCTATTCATGGGTGGGGTAACAGGCTTTTTCACTGCCAGGTTTATCAATTACTTCGATTTTATTAAAATTCCTGAAAGTAATTTTGCCCTTGCCGGTATGGCAGGCGTAATGGCAGCCGTAATGCATGCCCCGCTCACTGCGATATTCCTGATCGCTGAAATCACAGGAGGGTACGAATTCTTCATCCCGCTGATTATCACCTCTACCATCGCATTCCTGACCATCAACTTTTACGAACCCCATAGCATTTACACCAAAAGACTGGCGGCCCGCAGTGAACTGATTACACACGATAAAGATAAAGCGGCTCTATCGCGTTTAAAAATCAATAAACTCATTGAACATAATTTTCTGCCCATTGGTCCCGATGCCACATTGGGCGAATTGGTCAAGGTGATTGCAAAGTCGGAGCGAAATGTTTTTCCGGTGATTGACACCGACAACAACTTCCTGGGGGTAGTGTTTATTAATGAAATCAGAAACATCATGTTCAACCACGAACTTTATGAAACCACTTACGTGAGGAACCTGATGTTCATGCCTGAGCCACAGGTAAGCATAGATGAAACCATGGAAGATGTTGCACGCAAGTTTGGTGAATGCTCACACTACAACCTGCCGGTGCTCAACCAGGGAAAATATGTTGGTTTTGTTTCGAGGGCAAATGTCTTTTCGTCCTATCGTAACCTGGTAAGGGAATCGTCGCAGGATTAACGGAAGTTTAATCAGTATTCAAGGATTTTAACCTGTAAATCATGAACAATCAGTCTGGTCAGAAAATTACACCCTTTATTGCCATTCTGATTGGATATCAACTTGTATTGGCAGTTCTGGTTGCGGTTTACGGATATACAGGCAGCTTTCTTCTTTTAAACGGGTTGCACCGCGATTGGCTCGATGCCCCGATGTTTCTGCTTACCCATCTGGGTGATGCCTTAATTCTGACATCGTTGTTCGGTCTTATCTTTTTCAGGAAAAACCCTGGATTGGTCGTTTTGCTGATCCTGGTAGTAATTATAACCGGTCTGGCCGGGCAGTTGATGAAGAACTTTCTTTTCGATTCGTGGGACAGACCACTCAGTTTGATTGGCAGGGGAGGAGAAGTGCATACAGTTTATGGCTACCTGCTATATCAGAATTCATTTCCTTCCGGGCACAGCATCACTGCTTCCGCAGCTATTACTGCGGTTGTATTGACCCTCAGGCCTGGCAAGCCCCTAATGATTTTATTAGCCCTGTTTACAGCCATTGTTTCATATACCCGGATCTACGTTGGGGTGCATTTTGCAGGTGACGTGCTGGCAGGAACCGTACTGGGTGCTGCCGGAGCCATTTTTTTAACTGCCTGGCTATCTCCCCGAATCGGACAATGGGTTGCCGGGCTTTCAACAGCCGGTTTTAAAAGATTGCAGTTCATTCTTCTGGTAATGGCTGTTTCAGGCCTTACCGGCGGAATTATGATGTTAGCAGAATACCTGCAGAGGATGTTTTGATAATACTTGTTACAACGATTCTATGAAGATCATAACCTACAATGTGAACGGGATCCGATCGGCTTTAAGTAAAGGCTTGATTACATGGCTTATGCGTGAAAGGCCCGATGTGCTTTGCCTGCAGGAAACCAAAGCACAGCCCGACCAGATACCGGTAGATGAATTGGAAGCACTCGGTTATCACTGCAATTGGTTTTCCGCCGAGAAGAAGGGATACAGCGGGGTAGGACTGCTGAGCCTCAGAAAACCCGACCAGGTGGTTCAGGGGATAGGGATCGATAGGTTTGATTCAGAAGGGCGTTTGCTCAGGGCCGATTTCGGTGACTTATCTGTAATCAGTGTTTATCACCCATCGGGTACAACCGGAGAAATTCGTCAGAGTCTTAAAATGGAATGGCTGGAGGATTTTTACGATTACGCGCACGATTTAATGGAAATCCGCCCGAATCTGATTATTTCGGGCGATTATAACATCTGCCACCGGCCTATTGACATTCATGATCCGGTACGGAATGCAACCAACTCAGGTTTCCTGCCTGAAGAACGTGAATGGATGGAAGATTTTATCAACAGCGGATTTACCGACAGTTTCCGAACCTTCAACAAGCATCCGCACCACTACACCTGGTGGAGTTACCGCGCGGGAGCCCGCACCCGAAATCTGGGCTGGCGAATCGACTACAACATGGTAAGTCCCCAGTTAAAGCCGGCATTGTCAAATGCATGGATTATGCCGCAGGTTGTCCATTCCGATCACTGCCCGGCTGTGCTGGAACTAGATTTTTAGTGAAGAGTGAAGAGTGAAAAGTGAAAAGTGAAGAGTGAAAAGTGAAAAGTGAAGAGTGAAAGTGAAGAGTGAAAGTGTAAAGAGTGAAGAAAGTGAAGGGAGTGAAGAAAGTGAAGGGGAGAGTGAGAGAAGGGGAGAGGATGAGACTGAGAGAAGTGGAAAGTGAGTATTAAGAGATGAATAGTGAGTAGTGAGTGAGTAAGAGTAGAAGGACATTGGGACTGTGAGGGGCTGAGGGAGACATACTAAGAGAAAGGGGAAGCCCTGAAAGGGCGCAACATCATAACCATGGGTGAAGCGAAGCGAAGCCCGTGGATTCTCAAACCAAAAAGAAAACAAAGCCCTGAATGGGCGAAATAATCCTGAGTTCTGAGAAGGGGTGACTGAGAGAATGAGGGGCTGAGTGACTGAGACTGAGGAGAGTAGGGGAGAATGGGAGAAGAGGGAGAAGGGGAGAATGGGAGAAGGGAGACTTGTCTAGTGAGTGAAGAGTGAAAAGTGAAAAGAGTGAAAATGAGATGAAAAATGAGAAGCCAACCTGCCGGTTTACCTGCCGAAGGAAGTCTGGCAGGTTAGAAATGAAAATGAACCTAACAGGTTTTCTTCTAACCTGTTAGGTTTTAAGAAGAATGAAATGTGAAGTGGATACTGAAGAAAGTAAAAAGTGAAGTGTGGCGAGTCAGAGTGAGATGAAATGTGAAAAATGATCTGTGCATTCCGTCCCTCGTCCCCGTCCCTCGTCCCCACAATCTATGAAGTGAGAAATGAATAAACAGTGCTCAATCTTAACCTTAACCTTAACCTTAACCTTAACCTCAATAAACAGGCATATCTACTTTCCCGATAAAAAGTAGTGTGTTGCTCATGCGTTCGCGGATGGCGAAAATAAAGGGTTTGTCGATGATAACCGGCATCGGGGCGCTGGTTTCAACAATTCCGATGGTGGTAACTGCAGCTGCTTCGGTTCCTTCTTCATTCATATCCACAAAGGTGTTCTGCTTCACAAAACTAACATAGATGTCTGCGTCAGATATCCCGGAAAGATCTGCCAGTGCCGGGTCAAAGGCATCGGTCATTCCAAGACTTTTCAATTGATCGTTCAGGTATTTTTCGTATTCAAATTTGAATTTCGGGAGGGTTATTTCCAGCTTTTCAGGGTTGGTTATGGCATCGAGCCCATCGGTAATTGCCTGCCAAGTTTCGCCGGTAAAACCTTCCAGGTACCCGGAAAGCGTTCCGTTCGGAATAATAATATCCATGGCAAAATTCTGCTGACCATAGTTCATCTCAATCGCCGTACAACTATTGTCTGCGTAAACTTTAAACGGAAAATTCCCTTTCATCATCTCCACATTTACAGCTGAACCTGTTTCAGGTTTGAAAGGCACGGGTCCGGTTGTTGATTTGTCAAACTGATAAGTCCAGGTTCCTTTGAAATAAAGCGCATTCATCAGGAACATCACGGCATCCGGTTCTATCTGCTCCAATACCTTTGTTATTTTACCATTGGTATTGTCACTTGCCCAGTTGTTGATGGTCGTGAGGGCAGTGGGGTTAGCAAAATCGAGCGCTTCTGACCTTGCATCATAAGCATCGGTGAGCTGCGCAAGAAATGGACTTTTTACCTGGAAATCCTGGCGGTACCATACCGCGTTGGCGAGGGCAAGTTGGATTTCAGGGTCAAGGCTCAGCAATTGTTCCGAAAGGTTCTGGTAAGTTTCGTTGATTTCTTCCATCGTCAGATCCTGGTATCCGAGCATATCACGGATCTGGGTGTAAGTAGCCGATTCACAGCCATTCAGCAGCATCGATAAAGCGGCGGTTGCACTCAGAGGTGAAAGCATCAGGTTGCCTTCTGCGGTCACTGCAGTTTCCCTGAAGAGATTTACGCCAAAACCATTGCTTACGTTGATAACCTGCCGTGTTTTCTCAGTCAGGTTTACCGGTTTGGGATCTTTGGGACCCGAAGGATTATCCTTGCTGCATCCGATCAACAGTATGAGAACAGATATCATCAAAATGGAAAGTGGTTTCATTGGAATGGCTTTTGATTTTTAATAACGGTTTTAAGCTATTTTATTTCGCATGAAATAAAAGTAAGCTATTGACAGATGACTTTCATCCGGAAAGGTTGCATGCCGGAGTTTCTATTTTTTTTCTATTTCCTTAACATACCGTTATCTGCTTTTTTTATAATGGTTAAAACAGCAGAAGGGTTGTACACTCTACCTGCTTTTGATGATTTTGTGGATAAAAAAATGCCACCGGGATAGCTATTGCTAACCGGCGGCATTTGAGCGGATAACCTGACCATGAATTATCCGGTTTAAACCCTCGTCAAGCGATTGCTGTTATTACTCAAATCACACAACTCAGGCTAAAGATGACGACAGCAGGATTTCAGGAAATATCCCCCGACCATTAAAATCCTGACTGTCCATCGTTCATTTCATTTTGTGGTTTTTACCTTATCAGACTCACATCTCCGGTTACCGGACTCGGGAGTGTCCGGGTTACATAAGATGGAGCTTCATAAGAAATTACATAAACATAAACTCCCGGTGCCGCAGGAACGCCATCAATGGTTCCATCCCATCCGGTTATTGCATCGGTGGTGGTAAAGATCAATTGTCCCCACTTGGTGTAGATACTCATATTGAACATGAAGGTTTCAAAGCCCCGGAAAATCGGTCTGAAGGCATCGTTTAAACCATCGCCATTTGGTGAAAAGGCATTGGGTATCAGCAGTTCTATATTGCAAGGTACCAGTTGAACAGTATCTACAGCCTTACAGCTATTCGTATCTGCGACCTGTACCCAGTAAACACCCTCTTCCCAGGCCAGCTGATTCTGTTCGGAGCTGCCATCCTGCCAGAGGTATGAAGCGAAACCACTTCCCGGATCAAGCAATACCTGCTGCCCATAGCAAATGGTATCGGCATAACCGATATGAATGACCGGTTTCGGATTTACTTTGACAGAAACCATTTGACTTGCATTACATAATTCCGGATTGGTTGCCATTACCTGGAAAACACCATCATCATTGAGGCCAAGTTGCCCAAGTTGCCAGTCAGGCTGATTGTGCTTAAAGCCGGTCGGGCCTGTCCATTCATAATTAACAGACTGATCGTCAAGTGAGCCTGCATGCAGTGTGAGGGTATCGCCTTCACAATAAACGCCGGCGCCTTCCGTGTAAATTGCGGGGCTTGGCAAAATCTCTGCCAGCCCGTTGACATATATGCCCGGAACCGAATCGTTGTTGGCTGAATAGATGACACATTGCAGCCAATTCCAGGTCAGATTGCTGTTTCCTGGAGTCAAACCATTAAATATCAGTGAGAACAACTCCTGGCCGGGACCAATGGTGGCTGAGCCGTCCCAGATGGAGTATCGGATCTGTAAGACATTTCCGATGATGCTGGTGCTGAAAGTGCCATTTTCCAGTTCACCATTAATGTCCGATAAACCATTAAAGGAGATAATCGTAGGATCAAATTCAAGCTCGATGATAAAGGATGAAATATCGGTGAAATCCCTTGCCTCAACCGGGATAATTACCGGCAGGTTGATGCAGTAGGTAACTGTATCGGCTGATATTTCAACCTGACCATCAACGGTATTCAGTATCGTGAATTCCATTGAAACAATACAACCATTGGCATCCATTACATAAGCTATATAAGGTCCGATGGCCAGGTTGTTGAATGATGCCGAAGCCTGCCAATCACTACCATCGTTGGTAAGTGAATATTGCAGCGGAAGGGCAGGACTATCGCCAATGATGGTTGCACTGCCATTGGGCAGACTGTTCGAGGCATTGGTTACTTCAATGTTAGTGATGAACGGGCCGGCAATACTTTCAACTACGATTCCGGTAAGGGTAATTTCGCAACCTTCCGCATCGTGAATTCTGATCGAATAGGTTCCGCTGGTCAGATCTGTAAACAGGTTCTCTGCCTGCCAGCCGCTGATGCCATCAAGCATATATTCCAACTCACCCGTACCACCCGAAGCAGTTACAGTGATGATGCCATTCTCCAGGTTACAGGTCGTTCCCATAGGTTCAGCCATAGCCACGATAACAGGCGGTTCATTAACATCCACATCACCGATAAACAGGCTACAATCCGGATGGCCGGCATCGCGCATCCAGGCAGGGTAAGTTCCGGCAGAAAGGTTCAGGAATTCTTCACCCGGTTGCCAGGTTAATCCGCCGTCAATACTGAACTCATGATCTCCTGAACCACCTGTCGCACCTGAAAATACAATTTCACCATTGGCAACGCCTGCACAAACTGCAGGTGTTGAAGCAACAGAAGCAAATAGCACGGCCGGTTCAGAAATCACGATGCTGCCGAGGGTAACCATGTTGCCAGGCTCATCGGCATCGCGCAGCATAACCACATAAGTGCCAGCCGTCAGACCGGTATAAATTCCACTGTTCTGCCAGCTTATACCGCCATCAATGCTGAATTCATAGTTGCCGGATCCGCCGGTTGGGTTGGTGATGGTAATCGTTCCGTCATTTCCCGAATAGCAGGTAATATTGGTATAACTAACCTCTGCCATAAGTGACCCGCCTTGCAAAATATTGACAATTATCAGGCTGACAAAGCAATCGGTTGCATTTGCATCGCGGATAAATACCTCATAACTGCCCGGAGCAAGTGCTGCAAAGTTGCCCGAAGCCTGCCAGTTAATTCCGTCGATGCTGAATTCATAGTTGCCCGAACCACCCAATGGTGCACTCACCGCAATGGTTCCGTCATTTGCTCCTGCAAAGGTTTCGTTGGTATAAGTCACAGTAGCAGCCAGAATAGCCGGTTCGGTCATGATGACGGTTGCGAGGTTAACCATATTGGCAGGTGCATTGGCATCACGAAGCGCCACATCATAGGTTCCTGCAACGAGGCCGGTGTAGGTTGCGCTGTTTTGCCAGGTTGCTCCGCCATCAATGCTGTATTCATAATTTCCTGAGCCGTTTTGAGGATCAGTAATGGTGATGGTACCATCGTTTCCGCCAAAGCAGGTAACATTGGTATAATCAACGACTGCAGTTAATGAACCACCTGGAAGTATCTCAATTGTCATCAGATTGATAAAGCAATTAACAGCATTTGCATCGCGGATGAACACGTCGTAGCTGCCCGGTGTAAGTCCGGTAAAGTTACCGGAAGCCTGCCAGTTGATGCCGTCAATGCTGTACTCATATGCGCCGGAACCACCTGTCGGAGTGCTCACAGTAATTGTTCCGTCGTTGGCACCCGGGAAGGTTTCGTTTGTAAAGTTCACGGTTGCAGCAAGCATGGCCGGCTCGCTGATGATAACGGTTGCCAGAGTTACCGTATTCAATGGGTCGCTGGCGTCACGCAGCATCACCGCATAACTACCGGCAAACAAACCATTGTAGTTGCTATTGTTCTGCCAGCTTGTGCCGCCGTCGATGCTGTATTCGTAATTACCTGAACCTCCTGAAGGGTTGGTGATAGAAATAGTACCATCGTTTCCGCCGAAACAGGTAACATTGGTTGAGTTAACTTCAGCAGTGAGTAAACCTGCCGGTAAAATTTCCACCATAATCAGGTTGATATAGCAATCCGGAGCAATGGCATCACGCAAATAAACCTGATAAAAGCCAGGAACCAAACCGGAAAATACTCCTGATGCTTGCCAAATAAATCCGTTAATGCTGTATTCATAATTTCCTGACCCACCTGTAGGTGCAGTTATCGTAATGGTTCCATCGTTGGCGCCCGGTAAGGTTTCGTTGGTAAAGGATACCGTTGCTGAAAGTATGGCTGGTTCTGTAATTGTAATGGTTGCCAGGCTTACTTCATTGGTTGGTTCATCGGCATCGCGCAGCATCACCACATAATTACCTGCGATAAGCCCGGTGTACGTACCGTTGTTCTGCCAGGTAGCACCACCGTCGATGCTGTATTCATAATTTCCTGAGCCGTTTTGCGGATCGGTGATGGTAATGGTGCCATCGTTGCCGCCAAAGCAGGTTACATTGGTCTGGCCGACAGTTGCCGTGAGTGCACCGCCCGGCAGTATTTCAATGGTTGTCAGACTGATAAAGCAGGTGATGTTATTTGCATCGCGGATAAATACCTCATAGCTGCCCGGTGCCAGAGAGGTAAAGTTACCCGATGCCTGCCAGTTGATGCCATCAATGCTGTATTCGTAAGCGCCTGATCCACCTGTTGGTAAGCTGATACTAATGGTACCGTCGTTTGCACCCGTGAAGGTCTCGTTGGTGAAGGTCACCGTAGCGGCCAGGATTGCAGGTTCAGTAACGATGATGGTTGATAAAGTTACAAAGTTGGACGGAGCATCTGCATCGCGCAACATCACCACATAATTTCCCGCGATCAGACCGGTATACGTGCCGTTGATCTGCCATGTAGCACCACCGTCGATGCTGTATTCATAATTTCCTGATCCGTTTTGCGGATCGGTGATGGTAATGGTGCCATCGTTGCCGCCAAAGCAGGTTACATTGGTCTGGCCGACAGTTGCCGTGAGTGCACCGCCCGGCAGTATTTCAATGGTTGTCAGACTGATAAAGCAGGTGATGGCATTTGCATCGCGGATAAATACCTCGTAGCTGCCCGGGGCCAGAGAGGTAAAGTTACCCGATGCCTGCCAGTTGATGCCATCGGTGCTGTACTCGTAAGCGCCTGATCCACCTGTTGGTAAGCTGATACTAATGGTACCGTCGTTTGCACCCGTAAAGGTCTCGTTGGTGAAGGTCACCGTAGCGGCCAGGATTTCAGGTTCAGTAACGATGATGGTTGATAAAGTTACAAAGTTGGACGGAGCATCTGCATCGCGCAACATCACCACATAATTACCTGCGATAAGCCCGGTGTACGTACCGTTGTTCTGCCACGTAGCACCACCGTCGATGCTGTATTCATAATTTCCTGATCCGTTTTGCGGATCGGTGATGGTAATGGTGCCATCGTTGCCGCCAAAGCAGGTTACATTGGTCTGGCCGACAGTTGCCGTGAGTGCACTGCCCGGCAGTATTTCAATGGTTGTCAGACTGATAAAGCAGTTGATGGCATTTGCATCGCGGATAAATACCTCATAGCTGCCCGGGGCCAGGCTGGTAAAGTTCCCCGAAGCCTGCCAGTTGATGCCATCGATGCTGTATTCGTAAGCGCCTGAACCACCTGTGGGTAAGCTGATGGTAATGGTACCGTCGTTTGCACCCGTGAAGGTCTCGTTGGTGAAGGTCACCGTAGCAGCCAGGATTGCAGGTTCAGTAATGATGATGGTTGATAAAGTTACAAAGTTTGCCGGAGCATCTGCATCGCGCAACATCACCACATAATTTCCCGCGATCAGACCGGTATACGAACCGTTGATCTGCCAGGTAGTACCACCGTCGATGCTGAATTCATAATTTCCTGAACCGTTTTGCGGATCGGTGATGGTAATGGTGCCATCGTTGCCGCCAAAGCAGGTTACATTGGTCTGGCCGACAGTTGCCGTGAGTGCACTGCCCGGCAGTATTTCAATGGTTGTCAGACTGATAAAGCAGGTGATGGCATTTGCATCGCGGATAAATACCTCATAGCTGCCCGGGGCCAGGCTGGTAAAGTTGCCCGATGCCTGCCAGTTGATGCCATCGGTGCTGTATTCGTAAGCGCCTGATCCACCTGTTGGTAAGCTGACAGTTATGGTGCCATCATTTGCACCCGTAAAGGTCTCGTTGGTGAAGGTCACCGTAGCGGCCAGGATTGCAGGTTCAGTAACGATGATGGTTGATAAAGTTACAAAGTTGGACGGAGCATCTGCATCGCGCAACATCACCACATAATTTCCCGCGATCAGACCGGTATACGTGCCGTTGTTCTGCCAGGTAGCACCACCGTCGATGCTGTATTCATAATTTCCTGATCCGTTTTGCGGATCGGTGATGGTAATGGTGCCATCGTTGCCGCCAAAGCAGGTTACATTGGTCTGGCCGACAGTTGCCGTGAGTGCACTGCCCGGCAGTATTTCAATGGTTGTCAGACTGATAAAGCAGGTGATGGTATTTGCATCGCGGATAAATACCTCATAGCTGCCCGGGGCCAGGCTGGTAAAGTTACCCGAAGCCTGCCAGTTGATGCCATCGGTGCTGTATTCGTAAGCGCCTGATCCACCTGAAGGTGCACTGATGGTTATGGTTCCGTCGCCGGCACCGTTATAGGTTTCGTCTGTCCAGGTTACTGTGGCGGTGAGAATTTCTGGTTCGGTAATCGTAATACTGCCAAGTTCAGCAATGCAATCCGGGGCACTGACATCGCGGGCTTCAATCAGGTAATCGCCCGGGGTCAGACCTGTGAAGCCTGTAGCAGATTGCCATGGCCCACCATTGATCCGGAATTCATAGTTGCCGGAACCTCCGGTGATTCCCGTAATCTCTAAAGCACCATTGGCTGCTCCGTAGCAGTTGATATTTGTTTGGGTGAAAATAGCTGTAATAAGATCCGGACTGGTCACGATGACCTCTCCGGTAATCTCGCAACCGGAAGCATCGCTTATTATATAAGTATAGGTGCCGCCTGCAAGCCCGGAAAACTCACCAGTGGCATTGGTGTTCCCATCGAGATTGTAAGTGTATGGCTCAGTTCCTCCCGAAGCGACCATTGTAACGGCTCCATCTGAGGCTCCGCTGCAACTGGCAGGCGTTATCGTAATATCTGCCATCAGGCTGTTGATGGTAATGGTGAGCGAAGATGCAGCCGGCGGACAGCTACCCTCCCTGCCAAATCCTGTGGCAGTCAATGTAAGATCTACGGTTCCGGACAAAACATCGCCCGGTCCGAATGTATAAGTCGGATTCAACTGGGTATTGTCATTAAAGGTTCCATCTCCACTGGTGGACCATTGCAGGCTCAGGTAATCTGAGGCAGTTGCAGTTAACAGGGTATAGGGCGAGCTGGTGCACAGGGTTATATTACCCCCTGCCATTGCATCGGGCAATTCGAATACACGTATAACTCCGAGTTCCAGACTGTCGCAGCCATGAATACTTGTCTGTATGGTGGAGAGAATATAGTCGCCGGAAGTTACGTTCCAGTTAATGGTAACAGTGTCAGCTGTTTCAGGTAATGAAGTTATATTTCCGATCGGATCGGTAAGTGTCCAGGCATAGGTTGAATTTAGCTCTCCGTCGATTCTGTAATGTCTTTCAGAACCAACGCATACACTATCGATAACATACATCTGGCCGGATGCCCCATAGGCAACAGCAATCAGTATTGTCAATAATATATGTCTCAACCTTTTCATTTTATTTTTACTTTGAAGTCGGTTCGTATTGATAAATGCGTGAACTTCCGGGTTTTGGGTTTACAATTACAGTCACCGTGTTTGATGGGTTGTTGTTTGTTCCATAAGCATCGGTTACTGACGTTACAGTGTAACTGGTTGTTACCTGTGGATTCAGGGTCAGCACCAATGGTCCCGAAATTATATTGTTGTAGGTTGTTGTGTTGATGCCATCGAACAGGTCAATACTCCATGGACCTGTGCCTGTAAGGTTAATTACCAGTGTGGCTTCGTCTCCCCTGCATATTTGTGATGGATCATCGATCACAGCGAATGGTAATGCATTCAGCACGGTCATCATACCTATTCTCAGATTTGAACACCCATTCTCGTCGGTTGCATTAACCTTGAAGTAATAAACTCCGGGTATCATCCAGGTAACTGATACTGTTGGACCAATGTTGCTGCCATTAAAGTAGGCATTTGCAGTGGGGCAATTGCCCGGTACAACCGCAAAGTTTATGCTCACATCGTCCGTGTAGAGTTCCCATGTATAGGTTGTGCCTGTTACTTCTTCTACACCAAGATCGCTGGTCTGGCCTGCGTACACAACGTTCTGCGCCCTGGCAGGTGCCAGCGCCAACAGCAGTGGTATTGCTACCAGCAGCAGTCGCAGAAGTATGTTAACAGGCCGTTTCATTCTTTCTTTTCTTTTTTTGCTTTGAGACGCAGCGTGCTGCGTCTTTACATGTTTTTCATTTCAGGGTCTCTTCTCAGTCTCTTCATCTCTTCTCTTCGTTCCAGTCTCTCTTCCTCAGTCTCCTTTTCTTCTCCTTTCTCCTTCTCTCTCTTGTCTCCTTCGTCTCCTTGTCTTCTCTCCTTTCTCTCACTCTCCCTCTTCGTCTCTCAGTCTCTCTTGTCTCTCTCGTCTCCCTTTTCTCCCTCTCTCACTCTCCCTTTCCGTCTCTCAGCTCTTAGTCTCCTCTCTCCTCTCTCATCTCTTTCTCCCCTTCTCTCACTCTCTTTTGTATTCACTACAGCGCATACTCCACCCATTAAGCCTTCATATGCCTTTAAAAACCCATTGTGCAAGCGCCCCTGGTCGGGTAGTTTGCTTCGGGCAATTGAGTCTATGTTATTCATAATCAATTCATCGACGTCACCGGGAGGACTCTCGCCCGGGCGTCTGCCAACAATGGTGCTGCGTGGTCGCCGCCATCGTCGTTTCTGATAGATCGAACTACCTGGAGGCCAATCCTCCGGACCGCACCGATCCCTGGTTGCCTTCCATGGGGGTGGCTGTCCGGTAATCGCAACTGGCATCATCCGCCACGCGTACCGGTAACCCACATCCACATCGGGTCCGTGCTTGTTTTGATTGTTACGCATTCATTTTTAGTTATCTAGTGAGTACTTCTGAATTGGAATTCTTTCATTACAATTGGATTTTCCATGCATTTTAGAGAGGCTAAGCCTGAAGTTGCCGCACTTTAACACTCTTTGTCCAGGCAATCCACAGAACTGCTAATTGTGACAATGTTGAGGGAGGATGGTGTAACCCGGGAATTTTCCCTTGTCTCCATTTCTCCCTCTTTCCTTGTCATATCCTCAAATCTGAAATCGAAGTTTTGTAAAAGCACTTCAACCTCGCTCCCAGTGGAGGAGTTGTTTGAGCAATCCGATCCGGATAGCATTATTGACTGGCATCCGAACCAATGTGAAGCTTGGGCCCTAAGCCCTGCACTCTGTGCCCTGAGCCTTGCACTCTGAGCCCTGAGCTCTGAGCCCTGTGCCCTCAGCTCTGCGCTCTGCGCTCTGAGCCCTGTACCCTGTGCACTGTGCTCTGTGCCCTGTGCCCTGTGCCCTGTGCCCTGAGCCCTGTACCCTGTGCCCTGTGCTCTGTGTTCTGTGCCCTGAGCCCTGAGCCCTGTGCCCTGTGCCCTGTGCCCTGTGCCCTGAGCCCTGTGCCCTGTGCCCTGAGACACAAGCTTCGCTAACCCTGGTGCATTTCAGCATGGTTTGTTCCATAAGTAATTAGATAAAATAGTTTAAAACGTGCTCATTCCCTGAATGTTAAATTCAAAGGCATAGGAGTTGCTCTACGTATATTGTCATATACTGTCGTACAACTGCACAACCCTTTCGGGAATAAATAGCTCATATTAAAAGCGGGTCTGCATTGTCAAAAAATTTGTTCGACATTGAGTTCCGTACTACATTGCAGGAATCAGCCGGTTATGCACAATTGTGTACAAAACCACCAATTTTACAGTCTGCCGATACCTGGCTTTCAGCCGGCCTGGTTACAATTACCGGGCTGCCACGGATAAAACCAACGGCACAGCCAATGGAGTTTTCCATGAAATCCTGCGGTTACTGTATTCCTCAAGCCATTCGGCATATTGCCCGACATTGGAATCTGTAAAACCATTCAGTTTCTGAATCCTTACGCCTGTAAGCAGGACAGCAGGAGGCCGAAATCTGAAATTCCTCTGAAGCAATCCGGAAACTCTTTTCCGGCTTTTCTCCCGATAGCTATCGGGATATAGGGTGCCATCAATGCGGAACCAATCGGTTCACACCTCTGGCGGGAAGGTCATTCCGTGTAAATGTGCGCATTGACCGTGTTAACAGTTCTCAGAAACTTCAGCGTAGCTGTTTCCTTTTTTGATGCTGCCTGACTTTTGCTCCACGCGGTGGTCGAGCGAAGTCGAGACCCCGCCCCCGGGTTAACCGGAATTCGCAGACTTCTCATTATCAGGAAAATATGCATAATCACCTTCGTTTCTGCAATGCAGTTTCAGGACAGGATTTTCCCTGTGCAGCTACCTCTCTGTTTGCGCAAATTTCCGCGCACTCCAGGCACCGCCCGGTAAACCCGGACTTCCTTAAAACCTTATTGCTGTTCAACACATCTCAATGTTTTTAATTCAAAATTGTGTATCAGCAAATTCCTTTTCCAACTCAAACGGGAAATTTTATAATGAAATGCTGAATGCCGAAGGCATACCAGGATTCCTCCCGATATTCCATTCTTTTTACCCTGAGCTTTCGCCGAAGGGCCAATATTCCATTTTTCCACGCATCCTTCAAATCTGCTTATCCACTTTAATTTGCCAATCAGCTAATTCTCTCATCAGCTAATTGAGAACACATTTACGTTTCATTCGCACATTTGCCGGCATGTTTCCATGCATTTCAAATTGCCAGATTTTTTAATTCTAAAATCGCAAATCCGGATCAATCCGAAATCCGCAATCCACAATCTGAAATCTCTTTCTTCCCCTCTTTCCCTCCGGCCGGATCCCGAAACTTCGGGACCCGTCCGGAAAGATTGTTGGGTTGAAAAAGCAACAAATATTTTTAGCCTAAGCCATCCCGATTACGGGAGCTTCTGGATAAATGTAGGCATGGTTGCACCAGGATTGATGGTAGGCCTTGCCAGAATGGTGTAAGTAGCTGTTTTTGCAAACGGATCTGCCTGATCGCAAGGATCTGGAGTTCCCGGCCATACGCCTGGGCCCCAGATATCACTTTCGGTAAATCCGGTCGGCAAATAACCATCTATACCAACCAGTATAGGTTGATCGGCGAGGGTTTCGAAATTAGCATTGTCGATTCTTACGCGAATAAGTATAGGTGTACCGGCCACTGCATCAAGTACTTCAGCAAGATCCGTATCAGCAGATGCATAGGTTCCACCTGCGTTTGTTCCAGCTGCTCCAACAAATGGGATCCAGTTTGGTGAGACTCCGGTGATATCCTGATTCCATTCAACTGCAATGTAGGTTTGTCCAAGAGCACCATTAAGCGCTGGCAACTGGATTGAAGGCCTCCATTCTCCAAGAATACCACTTGCGGTAACCCTGTAGAAAATGGCATTTTCACCATAGGTATATTCAACTGTCGCCAAAGCAGGATCAGCATTAGGAGTGATCGTTGCTCCGGTAACAGGGGCAGCACATTGCTCAGCAGTGGCAAAAGCTGTTCCGTTTGTTTCAGCACCTACGATAGCAAGAAGGAAGGTGTTGATAGGATCGATCTGCCATACCCTGATGTTTTCAGCAGCACAGGTCGGGCTTGATGTCGAGTTGTCCTCAGAATACCTTAAAACCAGGTAGAACGGGGTTAACGATGAAACGGCTGCCGGGGTCCAGGTCAGGTTGATCTGATTGGAAGTGGCACCTGCGGCATCATGATAATCTGAATATCCCGGAGTAGCTTCATCAACAGTAAAGAAAATGTTGGTCTCAGGAATAATAGAAGGAACATCAAGAATATTCACATTCTGGGTTACATACCAGTCGTAATCTCCGGCCCCGGTATAGCCAAGTCCGGCAACTGTAACATCATAGGTATAAGGCACACCGGCAGCAGGGGTAAATCCGTTACCGACACATTGTGCGTTAACACTTGAAATTCCGGCAAATAAAGCCAGTAAGAGAACTAAAAAGAAATGTTGCTTTTTCATTTTTGTAAGATTTAAATGTTAATTAAAAAGTGTTTAAAATCAATTGTTTGTTGGGTAATCATTTGTTTTTGTTTTGTTTTGTTTTTTTAATTGGTAATGCTGTTTTTGCCTTCGCGCGTCGGGATGGCGGTTTCAGGGCTCTTCTTTCATTGGCGGGGGTTTTTGTTTGACATTGATTTGATTCTGGAGGCAAAATCCGGCGTCGCCGGTTCGTGGGAGAACGAATGGTCTGGCTGTGCCGGGATTATCTTTATTGTCTTAAGTTTCTTCATCTTGGTTCTTATTGCTAAAGTTTGCAAATCAATGATATCAGGACGAGGTATTACTTTGAAAATCAGGGTTTCTACTGTTGGGTTGCCACTGGCATCACTTACTGTCCAGGTAATCAGGTTGTCGCCAAGCGGCAGATTGATGGGCGTGCTGAGCGAGATCTGGCCGTTTCCGGATAAATCAATGGTGCTGTTGATCCCAAAGTCTATGGTCCATGCAATGGTGATTGTACCCGTACAGTTATCGGATATATTGATCAGATCGAGCAGGGTATTTCCATTGGTCAGTATGTAATAATCCCGCCTTACCGGGGTCAGGTCGTCCACATAATAGGTTCCACCGGGGTTGTAAACAGCAGCCTCAAAGCCTTCCACACAATATCCGTTGCCGAGGGTGGGCAGGGTGAATGTTGGTGGTTCTGTATCGGGATCACTGTCAACCACAAAGCTTTCAGAAGCCTCACAGCCGTTATCATCCGTTACCGTAACTTCATAATTGCCGGCTTCAAGGCCGTTGATATCTTCGTTGCTACCGGTAAATCCGCCTGGCCCTGTCCAACTGTAACTGTATGGCTGGGTGCCACCGGTAACGGTGATGTTGATGCTGCCGTTGCTTTCGCCAGGACAGGCAGTGTTGGTAATAATTCCGGTAATGGCCAGAACGTTTTGAATGGTAGTGGTGACTGATGCAGAATTGTTCGTGAGATCCGGATCATTCAGAATTCCCAATGAAGCCACGGCTGTATTGGTAAAACTTCCGGCTGAGCTGCAATTGACTACCCCGCTGATGACCACGGAGTGGCTGCCACCAAATGCTATATCGCTGAATACCAGGGTGCCGGTCCAATTGCCCTGCGGTGTACCGTCGAGCGTATAAACAGGATTAAGTATCTGAACAGGCACATTGTCGGTAACTGTAACCTGCTGGGATGCAGCAGGGCCATGGTTGATTACCGCGATGGTCCATGAAATGGTTTGACCTGCAGTAATTACAGCAGGACCTGTTTTGGTCAGTGCAATATCAGCAGTGCCTGAAACTTCAACACCAAAAGAACAGGTAGAGCGGTTTCCGCATATATCTGTTGCTGTCCAGGTAACGGTGGTCGAACCCTGGTAAAAGGTTACGCCATCGAGGGTGGTATGAGGACCTGAATTTGTGGCTCCGGAGAGCATGGCAGACACAGTAACCGATCCGCAGCCATCTGAAGCAGAATCGTAATCCCATCCATCCCCCGAATGGACATACACAGTGGTGGCGTTGATGGTTACGGTCTGTGTTGTGGTAATCTTGCAGGTAATATCCGGAGGCGTGCTGTCACCAACATTGAAAGTCTGGGAGGCATTTACCCTGTTTCCGCAGGCATCTGTTATGGTGTAAGTTCTTACAATCCTTTGAGGACAGTTTCCTGCCGGAACTCCCTCAGAAGAAGTAACTACCATATTGGCATCCGGGGTGCAGTTATCGGAAATCGAAAGTCCAAGTGCTTCCAGGGCCGCAACAGTTGTTTCAGGAGCCGGCAAATCCGCCGATGAGCAACCTTCTACATCTGTATCCGGCAAAGCGCCGGTGATTGCGGGCTCCGTAATGTCGTTGATGTTAAATGTCTGGGTTATGTTAGTGCTGTTTCCGCATACATCTTCAATGGTATAAGTTCTGACTACCGAGAAAGGACAGTTTCCTGAAGGAGTGCCTTCCGAGGAAGTTACCGTAAGGCTGGCATCCGGTGTGCAATTGTCGGAAATGGTCACGCCGAGTGCTTCAAGTGCTGCAACAGTTGTCGCTGCAACCGGCAGATCCCCTGCAGTGCAACCTTCCATATCTATTGCAGGCAGCGAGCCGGCGACTACAGGCGCGGTATTATCGTCAATATTGAAAGTCTGGGTAACATTCGATCTGTTACCACACATATCTTCAATGGTGTATGTTCTGACAATTGAAATCGGACAGCCTCCGGAAGGCGCACTTTCAGATGATGTAATTATAAGGCTGGCATCAGGAGTACAGTTATCGGAAATGGTAATTCCTAAAGCTTCAAGTGCGGCAGCAGTAGTGACTGCGGCAGGCAAATCTCCTGCTGAACATCCGGTCAGATTCGTGGTTGGCAATGTGCCGGTAACAACTGGTGTGGTATTATCGTCAATGTTGAAGGTCTGGGAAATGCTTGCCCTGTTTCCGCAAATATCTGTTACTGAATAAGTCCTGGTTACAACTACCGGGCACACCCCAGCCGGGGCATTGTCAGAATGAGTGACTGTCAGGTCAGCATCCGCAATGCAATTGTCGGAAATATTCAGGCCGAGTGCTTCGAGTGCAGCAACAGATGATACAGCAGGCGGCAGGTCGGTTGCTGAGCAACCCTCGAGGGTTGTTAACGGAATTGTTCCTGAAATAGTCGGGTTTTCAGTATCTTCAACAAGAATAATTTCTTCTGCTGTTGCCGTACACCCATTGTCATCGGTTACCATCAGCATCAGGCTAAAACTGAATCCGCACTGGTCTCCGGCAGTTACACTGGTCGTTTGCTGGTTGGTTGCTCCCGGAATGCTTCCATTTCCCTGAAATGTCCCAATCATATTGCTCCATTCCATTATTTCCGGTGTAAATATTACCTGACGAAATGGGACAAACTACCCAATCGCCGGTGATATAGGCTGAAGGCAGTGAATTGATAACCACTGTTGTTGACGTGTTCAGTACTCTTGAACAGGTATTTCCGTCGGTTACCATTGTAAGATTGTATACAAATGTTCCGGTAATGTCGGTAGGGGCAAATACAAATGCACTGTTACTGACTCCGAAAGTTGAAACGGTTTGAGTGGGTCCGCCATTGATATTGTATTCGAAGGTATAGGGGGTAATTCCACCTGTGGCAGTGAACCAGATAAAAGGAGAGCCGGCAAACTGGCAATAGGAACTTCCTCCGGTAATAGTTGCGTCAGGAGCTTCGTTTACTGTTACAAATACTTCGTCAGTTTGGGGAGCACACCCGTATGAATCGTATACGGTTACCTGGTATGTACCCTGTGCAGCCATGGTTACATTGGGTATCGTGGGATTTTCCAGATCTGAAGTAAATCCGTCAGGCCCGGTCCAGTGCACTGTAAATGGTGCCATACCCCGGTAATATTGGCAGTAAGTTCCAGGGTTCCGCCTTCGCATACAAGATTTGCGCCACTTTGTGCTGAAGGACTGAAAGTAAAAGGTATAGGATCGAGTGTGCCAAATGAAATATCATCCAGGCCGAAGTCATTTCCCCCGTAATCAACATTCAGGTTTACGATGCGGATTAATGCTGAAGTAGCACCCATCGGCGATGTCCAAACAGGATTACTGTAAAAACGAACCCAGTTGGATATTCCAACCTCATTTTCTGCATCTGGTTTAGGTGCAGTATTCAATTCAGCGATTGTTCCCACGTTCTGAATACCATTCTGTGCAGTCTCAATTTGAAACTGAAGACGAGCCGGTGAATCGGGATTAAGGTTCATTCCCCATGCGCTGAAATAATAATCTTTGTCTTCTGCAATCGGAACAGTTTGCTGCCAGATGATCCGGAGATGAGGAGGGTTCCCGATTGCATCTGTACTGCCATTTATCATCATAAAGTTTCGTGAACCACTGTTGTTATTGGTATGATCTCTTCCATGAAAGTAGGGATGGTATCCATTCAGTATTCCCGGGTGTTCATAATATGCATTGGTATTTACTGAATATCGGCCTTCAGGATGCAATCCGCGGGCTATGTTCCAGTCCCATGGTGCTGTTCCATAGAAATAACTCTGGTTTTGGGTATATTCGGTAAAAAAAGTAGGTGATGAAGGGTTAAAATTGGTAAAACTGCCATCTATTACCAATTCGTGGGAAACATCGGAAAAAGCTGTTGCAACACAACCATTTATTCCGGTAACAACCACATTGTACTGCCCAGCTGTATTTACCAGGATTACAGGTGTCGTTTCTCCCGTACTCCATAAATAGGTTCCACCTCCCGTAGCTGTGAGTTCAATATACCCGTCCACCGAGCAGTAATCAGCTGTAATTGTTGCATTGGGTAATGGTTTGGTAACAACCGTTGTTGTTGCACTTGCACTGCACAATGAATTCGGATTGGTATAGGAAACAGTATAAAAACTCGTTCCGGTCTGGTATACTCCGGTTGGATTTGGGACAGAGGATGTCCAGCCCGAAGTATTCGTTGACCAGCTAATGATGGGTATATCATTCTCTGATGCACCTGTAAGGGTTAGATTGTCAATTGCCCAGTAAAAGCTGTTATTGGCAGAATAATAAAATCTTATATAAAGTGCTGGTTTGTCGAGATATGAATCTAAACTTAAATCCAGGATTTCATGCTCAAAACCATCAGAGGATCCAACATTTGATGTATAGGTTTTAATATTATCCCAGTTTGTTCCATCCGTAGAAACCTGAACATATGCAACACTGTAATTTCCGTTATTCCGTTGCCTGTAACAATGGTAAAAGTCAAGCGATAAAGATGTAAATCCCGATGTGCTTACCGCAACACTCCTTAAATACGTGTTGACTTCTCCTAAATTGTTGCTTCTTGTAAGGTAAAATTGTGAATTGTCATTTGAGTGAAATATATTATTTGAATTTAATTCATATCCGTCCGGTCTTAAAGTCCATGGAGCATTTGCTGGGGTTCCTGTGACGGTCCAGTTATTGTTTGTAGCATTAAAATCATCCGAAATAAGTTCAACGGGTTCAAGAACAAGGCTTGAATTAGAGAAAAGATCAAATCCTACGCCGGGGCAAACTTCATCCGGAATTGCCCAGGCATTTACCGAAGGAATTGGGTCAACGTTTACAGTGATGAAAAATGCAGGACTAACACATCCGCCTGTCGTTGAAGTAGCAATAACTCTGTATTGAACAGTTCCTGAGGTTGCATTGCTTGGGTTAGAAAGCACCTGGTTTATTGCAGGGCCGGATCCACCTGTAGCTCCGGTTATTCCTCCTGATATGGCACTTACTGTCCAGACGAATGAAGATGGGGTACTGGCTGTTAATGTCAGGTTGGTGTTTGATCCTGAGCATATTCTCAAATCCGGGCTGTTGGTGACTGCCGGACCCGGATTTACGGTTACGGTAATAGTAAAGTTTTCTCCGCGGCATCCGCCTGTTGTAGAGGTCGGGGTTATGATATAGGCAACGGTTCCGGGCGTATTGTTGCTGGGATTGGTAAGTGTTTGATTGATTGTGCTTCCCGATCCTGCCGATGCGCCGGTAATTCCACCTGTAATTGTGCCTGTGGTCCAGGTGAAGGTAGTGCCTATGGTTGATGAAAGGCTGATATTGGTAGATGATCCGCTGCAGATGGAGATAGCTGAAGCATTGGTGATTACCGGCTCAGGATTGATTGTCAGGGTAACCGTGAAGGTATTCCCGGGGCAATTCAGCGGACTGATGCCTTGTACTGTATATATTACTGATACAGGATTCAATGTAGTATTGGTCCAGGCATCATTGGCAATTACATTGGCTGCAAAACCGGTTCCGGTGACCGGACTTCCGGCAGACGCGGTTAATCCGTTGCTGTTGATTGAAAGAATGCTGTATGATGCAATTGTAACGCCATTGGTGCTGGTTCCAAGTATTAATCCTGAAGCTGCATCACTGCAGATGGCTGCCGGGGCCTGGTTGTTAATGATCGGGGCCGGGTTGATGGTTACAGAGGCCCTGAGGTTATCGTTTACACATTGATCTGCCGTAGCAGTAATGGCATAATGCACTACCGATGGCAGTCCTGATACATTGGTGATGGTCTGATCAATTAACGGTCCTGACCCGTTCGAAAATCCTGTAGTTCCACTTCCCGAGAACAGTTCGGCTTCATAGGTAAAGGTCGTTCCTGAAATATTGCTTGAAATTACAATATGCGCATTCCCGCCCGTACAGATGGTCTGATCGGCAGGTACCACCGATAGTAAAATCACCTGGTTTGCAAGAATCGTAACAGAGTTGCTGTTGGAACAACCAGTGGAAGTGTTGGTCTCTGTCAGTGTGTAGGTTGTTGTATAATCCGGTCTTACCACAGGATTTGAAATATTAGTATTAAATATTTCCCCCGTAGGATCAGCAGTCCATAAATAAGTGTTTCCCGGAACTGCCGGTGCGCCGATCTGAATATCGTCGCCCACGCAAATCGCCCCATCGGACCCTGTTTCGGCAGCCGGCAATGGATTGACTGTGACGGATAAGGTGCTTGCCGGGCCGTTTCCACAGGCATTTTGCGGTGTCACCAGAACAGAGCCGGAATTTACGCCTGTGGTTGTCTGTATAGAATTTGTTCCTTGCCCTGAATTGATCGTCCAGCCGGCAGGAACAGACCATTGATAGGTAACTCCGGCTACCGGGGTCACACTGTAGTTTTGCGTAGTTCCTTCACAGAACAAAACAGATCCTGTTATTATTCCGGCAGAAGATGGTAACAGGAATACATTCACAGGCATGCTTGTTGAAGGACCGTTACCGCAACCATTTGATGGAACAACGATGATGTTACCTGAAATACTTCCGACCGTAACCGTAACTGCATTGGTACCTTGTCCGGCGGTAATCGTCCAGTCGGCCGGAGCAGACCATGTATAAGCTATACCGTTGACATTGGTCACACTGTAGCTCTGTGAACTTGTCTGGCATGGGTTGTTGTTCCCGTTGATGGCTGAAGTTGCCGGAGGAGTCGCAACATCAACCACTATATTTCTTGTTTGGATAGTGCCTGTTCCACAATCATTTGAAGGGGTTACGGTGATGGTACCAGTTGTATTGCCAGTTGTTACTGTGATGGTATTCGTTCCCTGCCCACCGGTAACCGACCAGCCTGCCGGTACTGCCCAGGTGTAAACTACAAAAGGAACTGAAAGTACGCTGTATGACTGTGTCGATCCCTGGCATACGGGACTACTTCCTGTGATGGATGAAGGTTGGGCCGGAACACTGGCCTGTGGGGTAACAGCCAGATTCCTGGGAGAACTTCCTCCGCAGGCATTGCCGGCTGTTACAGAAACATTACCGGCACTGGCCCCGACGGTTGCGGTAATGGAATTTGTACCCTGACCTGCAGTAATCGACCACCCGGCCGGAACAGACCATGTATAGATAAGTCCTGCAATGTTTGCAACAGAATAAGTCTTGACCGAACCAATGCATGGGGCAGGCTCTCCGGTTATCGGGCCCGGTTGTACCGGACTGCCGGAAATTACGGTGATATCCATAGTTTGTGCAGACCCGTTGCCGCAGGCATTCGATGGTGTAATGGATAACGTAAATGTACCTGGTGTATTTCCAAACAGGATGCTTACCACATTCGTTCCCTGACCTGACTGAACAACAGCGCCCGGGAATGCCCATGTATAAGTAACACCGGCCGGAGCAGGCGGATTGACGGTGAAATTGTGCACACTGTTTCGGCAAACTGAGGAAGTTAACGGTAAAATTGGTCCGGTTTGTACAGGCAGTGTTTGCACTGTAACAGGTAGTGTACGTTCAGCGCCGTTTCCGCAGGTATTTGAAGGAGTTACTGTAATAGTTCCGGAAGTAGCACCAACGGTCACGGTAATGTTGTTGGTGGTTCCACCGCCTGTTTGTGTCCACCCGGCCGGGAATGTCCAGGTGTACGTTACCCCGGGTTCATTGGTAACACTGTAAGTTTGAGTAGATCCCTGACAAGGGTTATTGGACCCGGTTATTGCTGATGGTTGTGCCGGAACGGTTGTGGTTGTTACTGCCAGTGTGCGTACTGTACCATTTCCACATGAGTTGGAAGGGGTAACGGTGATATTTCCTGCTGCAGCACCAATGGTTACAGACACCGAATTGGTTGTTCCTCCACCGGTTTGAGTCCAGCCTGCCGGGAAAGCCCAGTTGTAGGTAACCCCGGCAACATTGGTTACACTGTAGGGCTGGGAGGAGCCCACACATGGGGTGGTATTCCCTGAAATGGCAGATGGTTGTTCCGGAACTGAGGAAGTTATAACTGCCAGTGTTCTTGCTGGTCCGGGTCCGCAGGCATTGGAAGGAGTAACAGTCGCATCGCCTGTTGCTGACCCGACTGTTACAGTCACTAGATTTGTACCCTGCCCTGCGGTAATGGTCCAATCGGCCGGGAAAGACCAGGTATAGGTTGTGCCGGCTGTATTGGTTACACTATAGTTATATGATATTCCGGGGCAGGGACTTGCATTACCGGTTATGATACTGGGCTGGGCCGGAACAGAACTGATGATGGTTATGGCTGGAGAAGTATAAACATGTTTCCCAGGTCCGCAGGAGCCGGTGTTGTTTCCAAACCAGCAATCTCCTTCATTTACTACATCAAAAGTCAGGTTATTTACCCCATTTGCGAGTGGAGTAGTATATCCTGTCCCCGGATTATTTGAAGCAGTGATAGTCAGGTTATAGGTTGCAGTAGCGCCAGGAGCCAGGTTACCGGCATTTGTCCGAACATGATAGTCTGCCCAGTTAGCGCCATTTGTATTCCATTTCAATCCTATATTCACATCAGGCGCGGCATCTGTCCAGGTAGCCTGGCCGATATTCTGAACAACAACGCTCACTATGCGGGTTTCACCGGAACACCAATAATGCAGACCCGAAATCCATGGAAATGAAATTGTGCAAGATAACGGGTCCCAGGATACAATAACTCGTCCGGCTGCTCCGTTTCCTCCGGCGCGGTCTGTAACGCTGTTTGCTTTACCACCTGAACCGCCACCGCCGTAACTTGATCCGGCAGCACCTGAGTACTATTGCCAACGCCATTGCGCCATTTCCTCCATAAAGGGTAGTTCCGGTGCCACGGGTACCTGAAGATGCATCTCCACCGACGCCTGTTGTCCCTGCTCCGCCACCCCCGCCCTCCAGGTGTTGCTGAAATGTAATTACCATTTGATCCCTTTCTCCTTTGAATAGGAGTAATCATGATTGAAGTAGCTTTGAACCCGCGCCTCCATTGCCGTTTGTGGAATTTGAAGTAGCGGCGTACCCCCCTACCACCTTCCGCATAAACTGTGACTGCGGTTCCAAACCAGCTGGGATTTCCTTTGTTTGCACGGCCGAGAATTGCGGTTCGTTTCTGTACCACCACTGTTACAGTGTAAGTCCGTTAGAGGTGTTACTGAGATACTTCTTTGAATGAACCGCCTGCACCTCCCTCCAGCGGCAGGATTTCCTGTCGCTCCGCCTCCGGCGCCTCCACCCCAGCATTCAACAGTAATACTGGTAACACCGGCTGGTACATTAAATGTTCCGCTTAAATTAAAAGCCTGACTGGTTTGTGAAAAGCCGGAACAAATTAGTGATTATGAGAAAATCAGAAATGGCATAACTGCAATGCCTTTTTAAGCGATATCATTGTAATGAACAAAGCTGGAATGCTTGCCACCAGAGCAAAGCAAAAGGTGTAACATTTCTTTACAGAGTGTTTCACCTATGGCTGATAATCTCAGCGGCCCTCTTTGGGCTATTTTATCCATGCCAGCTTCTTTCAATGGTCAGTTCAATTGCCGGCTGCTATTTCTGGTCGTTTCCCGGGGCTTTTAATTCAGGCTCCGTTTGGCCGGCCTTATTCCATTGGCATACTTCAATAAAGAGGTTTCAGTCGGGTAACCAGGCATAACCGGCACTTCTCCCAAAGCGCAGGTTGCAACTTGATTCACTGGCCCTTTTTCAAAATTCAGCATGATTTCTGGCGTAATAGTACAGTCAATGTTGTTGATATTTTTATGTGTTCTGCAGCAAGTCGTTAAGGCCCCGCTGTTTGTATAATATTTAATTGTATTGGCTTTTAAAGCATATTGATAGCTGGTAAATCCAACCGTGTATGTTAACCGGGAATTTACATGCTCAGCTGAAATGCAGGAAATACGGCGACTCGGGGCTTCATACCCGGACGCCATATTAAAATAAGTTGATGTGTTGTTCCATGATGACAGAATTGCCACCGAAAACAGATCTGATGAATTGCCCGTAGAATTACTACATGGCAATGTGTGACGGTTCGTTACCGTCTTTCCGGAAAAACTGTTCGTTTTCCGCTGTTTGTATGTGTTTGTTGCCTCCAAAATATTCCGCATCAGCGGGTTTGTTCACTTGTTTAACTGCCTCTTGTAAAGCAGTCTAAGTTACATTGTCCCGTAGTCCGAATATCTCACTTCAATGATGTCAAAGCTGCTTTTTTGGTTTTACGCTCTCCCAAACGCTGATTGCTCAGATTCCCAAAACTGCAGATTCTATAAACTACGGTTTTGTTTATCGTAATTTCTGTTAAATGTAATACCTGAATATCGAAAAATCAATCGTAGAAATACGTATTTTTCATGGTTAGCAGGTTAAATTTCAAGTACATATAAACCGGAAACAAAATAAATATATGACTATAAGTCAAATACTATTTTACCAGTTGTAAAAAATATTTACGTTTAATATTTATAACGGAATTGATGTCAAAAGTTAAACAAACTGATAACAAATTATAAATCAGTATAATAGCTGTAATTGTTTTCACACTTATGAATGAATTATTGATCTGGCTATAGAGTAAGGCTGGATTTGGAATATTATGCTTGTCTCTAATGTAAATAATCTTGCGTAGAAAATTTCGTTCAATGTCAACATGTATTTGATTTTTTTTATTTTGATATTACCGGTGTTTATTAATGAAATTTTAGGTTATTTTAATGTTATTGTTACCTGTGGATGGTAATCTGACCCCCTTGTCATAATTCCTGGACGAAATCAGGTTGTTCTATAATTCTACAGTTTTGATAGTTCTTTTTGCCGGAATATTCGTCAGAATTGCCATTTATTGCTGTCTGACATCCGTATTAATACCTATTTTGAGGGTACACGGGAATAATTTGATCTTTTATGTTGTAATTTCACCTCCGATTTGAGGGAAAGTATAAATCGCTGAATTAATTAACGTGGATATTTAGTACTGATTTTATCTGTTTATCATCCTGAGGTCAACCCCTGATTTATTATTAGTTTTTAAGTAAGCTACCAGAATGAATTTTGATTTCTCAGACCGGATCAGGCAACCCCGGTTATCAAATGAGATTTTGCCGGGGATTCTAAAATTAGGAATATATATTTTAAAAGGAATGAGGATTTAATGGAAAAGAAATTTTACAATAAGCAAATCAGAGATAATATGTATATAAATATTATCAACTCCGGAAGGATGTTTGTTATCAGGGAAGAAGGGCTCGAATCTTACCTGTCCTACCGCATTCGCGGGCAGGAAATGGATCTGTTTAACGCTTTCGTTCCTGAGGTCCACAGGGGAAGAGGTTATGCCGCCCAGCTGATCCTGCACAGTATCCACTTTGCAGTTTTACATGGTCTGAGAATCAGGGCAAATTGTCCTGCAGCGGAAGCCTATATTAAAAGAAACCCTGAATGGAATTATATTCTTTCCGAATGTGTTAATGTCTGATACATATTTATTTACTTCCTGTTAGAATGTTCGGGTCTGAAAGTTGAGTTTCATCAGCCCGCTGATCATACCCTTGGATTTTACAACCCGGCTTCTACAAAAGAACAGGTGTAACTCCCTAGGTCAGCTTACATCCGCCATCCATGCTGTTTCCTCTCTATTTGCTGCTTTACTGTTTTATTAATGGAGATTGCTGTGTTTAAAAGTGTTTAAGAAATCAAATGATTTTATAAATTTATAAGTTCATACGGGCTCATCCATATCTTATGTAATTTAATGAACGACAATGGCTTATACCTTGTTGCCGGGGTTGAAACTACTTGTGAGGGTTGGTAAATCCTGCGAACTAAAACTCAATCCGGTTGTTAATTTACGTATTGAAAGACTGACTTCTTCTTTTTCCACGAATCTATTATGCTAAGATTTTACGCAACAATAAGGAACTGGGGACTTCACTTTAAAGTGGTTATCCTCCTTGTTATTGCTGTTGTTTCAGTTGCCCTGGCAGGTTATGTAGTCCGTGAGAATACAAAAGTAGTGAAGGAGACATTTTCGATACTTTCCGGTAGCGACCCTGAAACCCTTTTGTTGCGTGATTTACTTGCCGACCTGACGGAAGCGGAAAATAATTTCAGGATTTATTCGATAACCAACGATCAGAATTATCTTGATAAATACAATAACCGTATAGAAAAGGTTGCTGTTAACCTTGATTTTTTGAAGCAGAATGCACTTGATAACCAGGCAAAGCTATCGCGTTTTGACTCGGTTTCGTTACTCCTTGCCAGGAGGCAGAGTATGATTGATGCCTATCTGATATACAAAACCAGGCGGGAAAGGTTTGATTTTGCCGAAAAAACGATCAGTCAGATCAAATCGGGTCACCTGGATACCATTCCCAACCGCCTCCTTACCTCAACAAGGGTAGTTACGGTTTTTGATACCATAAAACCGGGGCAGGCAGCCAAACCAAAGAAAAGCAATGAAGAGCAGGGGATATTCAGGAAACTTAAGAAGGCATTCTCAAAAAGCCAACCGGAAGAGGTAACCCACCCGGGCAATGAAGGGCCTGTTGTTTTATCTACAACCCGCGTAATTACCGATACATCACTGATCAGGCCAACCGATTCAGTCATCCTGAGAAATGTAAGGAATGTGCTATCAAATGTGCGTAAACTGGATATGGCTTCCTATGAGGGCCTTAAAACCCTTGAGTTGAACATGCTTCATAACAGTTCCCTGATCATTGGCCAGGTATTAAGTATTTTCAGGCAACTTGAAACAACACAAACCCTGTTGGCTGAGCGACGTGCCAAAGAGGCTATTTTCAAAGCCGACCGGTCTATCATATCTATTGTTGTCATTGGTTCTGTATCCCTGATACTTATTCTTTTATTTGTGGTGCTGATTATGGGGAGTATCCGACGTGCAAACCGGTTAAAGAGGGATCTGATCAAATCAAATCTGAAATCATCTGATCTTGCGAAGGTTAAAGAGGAATTTCTGGCCAATATGAGTCATGAAATCCGTACGCCTTTGAATGCCATTATCGGGTTTTCAGATCAATTGATCAATACACCGCTCAACCTGATGCAAACAGAATATCTTGGAGCAGTCAGGCGATCATCGAGGCACCTGCTCGAAACGGTTAATGATATACTTGACCTGTCAAGGCTGGGGGCAGGAAAATTACAGCTGGAAAAGATTCCTTTTCGTTTGCATGATATTCTTGAAGATGTAATCGTCCCCTTCAGGTTATCCGCATCTGAAAAAGGTATTGAATTTGAATCGGCATGCAGCATCGGCCGGGATATAGTTATTGAAGGCGACCCCCTCAGATTGAGACAGATATTGTATAATCTGCTGAGCAATGCTTTGAAGTTCACAGAAAAAGGCATGGTAAGTATCAACTGCAGTCTTGAATGTTATGATGACAGTTGTGATGCAATAATAGTTGTAAGGGATACTGGAATTGGCATTCCTGCCGATAAACTGAACGATATTTTTGAAGATTTCAGGCAGGCGGAGTCGTCGCAGGCGCGAAGATTTGGCGGATCCGGACTTGGTCTGGCCATCAGCCGGAGACTGGCACGCATTCAGCTGGGAGATATTACAGTGGAAAGTAATCCGGGCGAAGGCTCAGTTTTTACAGTAAAGATACCATACCCTGTTTCCGATAAGGAACCTGTTGCGCAAGACATTATCCCGAATTTAGCAGATTTCAGTTTTGAAGGAAGGAATTTACTTCTTGTTGACGACGATGTGTTCAATATTCTGCTGGCCCGCATTATAGCTGAAAATGCAGGAATGATTGTGGATGTAGCTTCTAATGGCCGTCAGGCAATGGAGATTCTGAAAGATGGGGTGTACGATGTGATTATGACAGATGTTCAGATGCCCGAAATCAGTGGCATAGAGCTGGTTAAATATATTCGTTCAAATCCGGATCCAAGGGTGTCGCTCGTGCCGGTTATCGCATTTACCGCAGCCAAAATCGACCGTTATGACCTGGATTATATGGAAGCCGGATTTAATGAAGTGCTGCAAAAACCCTTCAGGGAAACAGAATTCCTGGCACGCATCGGAGCTTATCTCGCAAATTCAATACATCTGCCCGAACCCGGAAATGCTGCTAAAGTAATGCCTGAAAGGCTATATGATCTTAAACAGGCTGAAAAATTCACTTCGGGTAATTCAACGCAACTCTCAAGCATCATCAGGTCTTTTATTCACACATCACACGCTTCAGTGCAGGAATTGTGTAATATGTGTGATGAAAAGGATTACAGCGGGATCAAATTGCTTGCTCACAAATTGCTTACCGGTTATGGGCACATGGGTGTTGCACAGGCCTTGCCTGTATTGAATCAGCTTGAAACACTCGACCCCGTTAAATGCAGTACGGACGATGTAAAATCGATGCTGAAAATAATCACCTCCATCAACAACCGGCTTCATCCTTTGCTTGAAACCGAACTGTTGCGATTGTCAGGAAGTGAAGCGGAGAGATAATAATGTGTATTTATCAGGATGATGGATTCTGCGCGGCTACGCGGCTGCCTGAAAAGTTAATACGGACTTTGATTTTCCCGGCAAGGTAAGCTCTCCAGGCTATTCAACATGATCATCGATATTCAGCGAATTGCTATTTTGCTTCTGAATGCCTGAAACTCACAGAGCCAATTGCTGCAGCATTCGATCCGAAATTTGAGTGAATCCGGACTTTCAGGCTGGTTTCACGATCGCCCTGCAGCAGATGTGGATATCAGCCTTCAATTCCGTATAGTTTCATTTTATTGTAAAGGGTCTTACGATCAATGTTCAGTAACTGGGCTGCTTTGGATTTATTGAAACGGGTTTGTTGAAGAACATTGATTATTGTTGCTCTTTCGTTGGTTTCTGCCAATGATTTAAGGTCTGTGTTGCTTGTCAGGCGATTGGCAGCCTTGCCGGGTTCGTTTTCATGCATTTCCGCAGGCAATTCTTTTGCCGTAATCACGCCTGAAGTGCATAGTAGTACACTCCGTTTAATGGCGTTTTTAATCTCCCTGATATTGCCCGGCCAGGTATATGAGAGAATGAGTTCCATCGCCTGCTTGTCAAAACCCGAAACACTTCTTCCCAATTCCTGATTCGAGAGGTGGAGAAAATAGTCGGCGAACTTGGGAATATCTTCACTTCTTTGTCTGAGCGGTGGTACACTGATTTTAAATTCATTGAGCCTGTGAAAAAGGTCTTCCCTGAAAGTCCCCTTCATTACATTAGCACTCAGGTCTTCGTTGGTAGCTACAATAATCCTTACATCAACATCAATGTCTTTGTTATCTCCTATTTTTCTGACTTTTCTCTCCTGGGTGGCCCTGAGCAGCTTCAATTGGTTTTCGTAGGAAAGGTTTCCGATTTCGTCAAGAAACAGCGTTCCACCGTTTGCCTGCTGGAATTGACCTTCTTTATCGGCATGGGCATCGGTAAAAGAGCCTTTGGTATGGCCAAACAACTCACTGGCTGCCAGTTCATTGGCCAGCGCACCACAATCTACTGCAACAAACGGTTTACTGTGTCTGTAACTTTTATGGTGTATCATGCGGGCTACATATTCTTTTCCGGTGCCACTTTCACCCTGAATGATGACCGACATATCGGTGGGGGCTACCAGTGAGATGTACTGCTCAACCAACATGGAAGGTTCACTGCTTCCCCTCAGATAATTCAGGCTGCCCGGGAGCTTTTCACTGCGGATTCCTGCTTCCTGTTTGGTTTCTGATTTCTTTTTTTCGAGGGCTTTGTTAACAGTTAGTAAAAGCTCATCGGGATTTACCGGTTTGGTGATATAATCAAAGGCTCCTGATTTAATGGCCGTTACGGCAGAGCGGATATCGCCGTACCTGGTCATCAGGATGGCAGGAACTCCCGGGTTATTCTTTTTAAGTTTATCGATGAGCTCTATTCCATCGAAATCCGGAAGTCTCAGATCGGTAAGTACAATATCGAATAATTGTTCTCCGGCTGCTTTCAATGCACTACCTGCGCTAAATACTTCTTTCACTTCAAACCCCTTATTCCCAAGATATGACTTGAGCATCAGGCAGAAAGTGGGATCATCATCAACAATTAATACTTTGTACATGAATTATTAAAAGATAATAAGAAACGAAAAATTAAACAGCTAAGGTAAGAAAATGTTAGGATATTATTTTAAATATATGTCTTAAATAGAAATATTTAATTCTGCACATCAAACTGTAAAGCTGAATTTGTGAACCCATCATTGTTCTGATCGGGAAAAGGGAAAAATATATAACTGTTTGTAAAACAGAAGCTAAGTATTTTATGTGTCATTTTTATCAAGGAATAACTATTGGATTTGTTACAACAGTCAACCTTTTTTGGAAAATAAGCCAAGGTATTTATGCTGCTTGTGAACCGATCTTTGTATTCGGGAAACCGCATTTTTTGAATTGAAAACTTTTTTTAAAATTCCTATAATCCGACAAATGAATAAAACTGAATTTGCGACAAAACTCATATCCCTGAAGACAGATCATGAGAAATTTCTTGCGGTAAAGAATAAAATTCCGGATGAAACAGGCAATGGGATATATTCAAGGTATAAATACCCTGTACTCACGGCTGCGCATACCCCTCTAACCTGGCGCTATGATTTTAACATTGAAAGAAATCCTTTTCTGATGGAGCGCATCGGGATAAATGCAGTTTTCAATGCCGGGGCAATTTATTTCAACAACAGGTATGTATTGATAGCCAGGGTGGAGGGAGCCGACCGGAAATCATTTTTTGCCATAGCAGAGAGTGATAACGGGATTGACAATTTCCGGTTCCGGGATTACCCGGTGGTTTTGCCCCAGACGGCTGATCCGGATACCAATGTTTATGATATGCGGCTTACCCGCCACGAAGATGGCTGGATATACGGAATCTTCTGTACCGAGCGGAAAGATCCTGCCGCGCCTGCAGGTGACCTGAGTTCAGCTGTGGCCGCTGCCGGCATCGCAAGAACCCGCGATCTGATAAACTGGGAACGCCTGCCTGATCTTAAATCGACAAGCCAGCAGCGGAATGTTGTGCTACATCCTGAATTTGTTGACGGAAAGTATGCCTTGTATACCCGGCCTCAGGATGGATTTATCGATACCGGTAAGGGTGGTGGCATAGGTTGGGCGCTGGTAGATGATATGTCCTGTGCCGTCGTGGAAAATGAAATCATCATAGACCACCGCCATTATCACACCATCAAGGAATTGAAAAACGGTGAAGGTCCACACCCAATCAAGACAAAATCAGGCTGGCTGCACCTTGCACATGGTGTTCGCAACTGCGCGGCAGGACTAAGATACGTCCTCTATATGTATATGACATCACTCGAAAATCCGGCAAGGCTGATTGCAAGTCCGGCCGGTTATTTTATGGCTCCGGAAGGAGACGAGAGGGTAGGGGATGTCTCCAATGTTCTTTTCTCGAATGGCTGGATAGCAGATGCCGATGGGACTGTTTATATCTATTATGCCTCTTCGGATACCCGGTTGCATGTAGCCGTTTCAGACATTGACAGACTGGTAGACTATTGTATGAACACCCCTGCCGACGGCATGAACTCAGCTGCATCTGTAGCTACCATCTGCAAACTGGTCGACAGAAACAGGGAAAATAATATTTAAATTATTTGAGATTCAGAAGGATACTGAACTAAATTCTCATAACTGCGGTACGCCAACATTAACTAAAACAAGGCAATGACAACGGAAAAACTCAGAATTAAGGAAAAGATTGGTTATGGTTTTGGTGACATGGCATCTTCCATGTTCTGGAAAATATTCGGCATGTACCTGCTGTTTTTTTATACCGATGTTTTCGGCCTGCCGGCCGCAGCGGTTGGAACCATGTTTCTGATCACCAGGATATGGGATACCCTTTTCGACCCGGTGGTCGGCGTAATGGGTGACCGCACCCGCTCAAAATGGGGTAAATTCCGTCCTTACCTGCTTTGGTTCGCACTTCCTTTTGGTATCATCGGAACACTTATGTTTATTACGCCTTCATTCGGCACAACGGGTAAACTGGTGTATGCATACCTTACCTATTCGCTGATGATGATGGTGTATTCGCTCATCAATGTTCCGTATGCTTCACTTTTAGGAGTGATGTCCGCCGATGTTAAGGAACGCAATATCCTTTCTTCATTCAGGATGGTTTTTGCATTTATCGGCAGTTTCGTTGCATTGATCCTGATTGAGCCGCTGGTAAGTTTTTTCACTGCAAGTACGGGATCGTTGCAGACAGGCTGGACACTGGGCGTGATGGTGATCGCTATACTTTGTGTACTCTTTTTCATGGGTTGCTTTGCACTTACCAAAGAAAGGGTAAAGCCGATTACAGACAGAAATGATTCGCTGAAAGATGATGTTAAAGATCTTTTCAAAAACAGGCCCTGGTGGATACTGCTTGGTGCTGGTATTGCCGCACTGATTTTCAATTCAATAAGAGATGGTGCAGCGGTTTATTATTTTAAATATTATGTACAGGATGCTGGCTTTGTTGAGCTGCCATTTTTAAGTGCATCTCTTACATTAACAACCCTTTACCTGGTTTTGGGACAGGCATTTAACATTGTCGGTATCATCGTTGTAACGCCACTGTCGAACAAATATGGTAAGAAAATAACCTACCTGGGTGCGATGGCACTTGCAACGGTTTTCAGTATCATTTTTTTCTTCCTGCACAGCGAAAGCATTGGGCTGATCCTGATTCTTCAGTGTCTTATCAGCATGTGTGCCGGCAGTATCTTCCCATTGCTGTGGTCGATGTATGCCGATATAGCCGATTACTCTGAATGGAAAACAGGCAGGCGGGCTACCGGACTTATTTTCTCCTCCTCGTCTATGTCGCAGAAATTCGGCTGGACATTGGGTGGTGCATTAACCGGCTGGTTACTTGGGTATTATGGCTTTCAGGCCAATATGGTTCAGTCAATGGATGTGCAAACCGGAATCCGGTTAATGCTCAGCATTTTTCCGGCAGTTGGTACGGTGTTGTCTGTCATTTTTATTGCGATGTATCCGTTGAATGAACGGACAATGAGCCGGATAACCATAGAGTTGAATGAGAAACGATCGGCTAACGCATAGAGTTTACCAATCATAACAAGCTGAAAGATGGAGGCATCAACCAAACAACTTTTACATTTATCTGCTGAGCTGGAAGCCGAACTGCATGAAAACATACTTCCCTTCTGGATCAATCGGATGACAGATCCATTGCATGGCGGGTTTTATGGCAGGATGTTAAATGATGGGACAGTTATACCGGATGCTCCCAGGGGGGCAGTTTTAAATGCCCGTATTCTATGGACTTTCTCAGCAGCCTATAATTCAACCGGAAAGGAAGAATACCTGAAACAAGCAAGGAAATCTTTCGGGTACTTCATATCCTCCTTTGTCGACAAGCAATCCGGCGGTATTTTCTGGTCGGTGTCACCCTCCGGTGAAATTCTGAACGACCGCAAACAGATTTACGCACAGGCATTCGGAATATATGCCCTGTCAGAATTTTACAAGGCATGCCAGGATGCAGATGCGATTATGTATGCCGTTGATCTTTACAATCTGATTGAAGAATATGCATTCGACAAGAAAAACAATGGTTACATAGAGGCTTTGGCGCGCAACTGGACCGGTCTTGAGGACTTAAGGCTGAGTCCCAAAGATGAAAACGAGCCCAAAAGCATGAACACGCATCTTCATATTCTGGAAGCATATACCAACCTGTTTGAAGTATGGAAAGACCGTGAATTGAAGGCTCAGCTTCAGAACCTTGTAAAACTGCATCTGGAGACGATCCTGGATTCACGCACCGGTCATTTCAGGTTGTTTTTTGATATGGGTTGGAAATCGAAGTCGGAAAAATACTCTTACGGGCATGACATAGAAGGCGCCTGGCTGGTAAGAAAAGCTGCCTCGGTGCTTGATAACCAGGTTCTGATGAATGCCTCAGGACTTAAGGCGTTGTTTATGGCCAGGGTTGCCCTTTCGGAAGGAACAGATAAAGATGGGTCGCTCTACAATGAAGGTCTGGCAGGCAAAGTAACCGACAATGACAGGCACTGGTGGCCACAGGCGGAAGCTATTATAGGCTTTATGGATGCTTATGCAATCAGCAGGGAAGAGATATTTCTGAATGCCGCCCTGAAAACCTGGGAATTTGTAAAGGAGAAGATGCGCCACCCTTCGGGAGAATGGTGGTGGCTGGTGAACCGGGAGTACAAAACTGATCCGGACCAGGATCTGGCTGGCGAATGGAAATGCCCATACCACAATGCCAGGATGTGCCTTGAAATTATGAAAAGAACGACCGGGATCATAGAAAAAAGGACCTTAAACTGCTTTTAACTCTAAAAACTGAACAATGCCCGCGATCATAAATAAAAACCACGCAGAAAGATTTCCTGAATTGCTGTATCTTTTATTGGTACTTATATTGTTTTTGCCCGTTCCGGGGAGTGCCCAGGTTTCCCGGGGAGCTATATTACCATCTGATTCAGCTGCTGATATAAAAACAGTAAACCTCTATCAGAATCTCGCAGCATTGTCTGACAGTTTTATCATGATTGGCCATCAGGATGCACTCTCCTATGGTGTTGGGTGGAAGGGAGACGCAGACCGTTCTGATATAAAGGATGTAACCGGCTCGCATCCGGCTGTTTATGGCTGGGATATCGGGGGCATTGATCAGGGTTGGGAAAAAAATATAGATTCTGTACCCTTTAGCTCCATGCGTACCAATATTCTGCTTGCATTCAGCCATGGAGGTGTGAATACGATAAGCTGGCATGCCTATAATCCCGTTACCGGCAAAGATGCATGGGCCGATACAAAGGAGAAAAACAACACGGTAAGCATGATTTTACCTGGTGGTAAGCATCATGCGCAGTTTCTTGTTCAACTCGACCGGGTTGCCGGTTTCCTGTCGTCACTTAAAACGGAGAATGGTGAGGTTGTTCCGGTTGTCTTCAGGCCATGGCACGAACACTCCGGCAACTGGTTCTGGTGGGGCAGGATGCATTGTACCACTGATGAATACATTGCCCTGTATCGTTTCACAGTTGAGTATTTAAGGACAAAACACCATTTGCACAATCTGCTGTTTGCCTTCTCTCCGGATGTCGGTTTTACCAATGCTGCGGAATACCTCGAAAGGTATCCCGGCGATGATGTTGTGGATGTTATCGGGCTGGATGATTACCATTCATTAAAGGTCAATAAGCCTGAAAACCTGGTTCGCAATCTCGAAACCATTGCCGGTATAGCAAAAACAAAAAATAAGATTTCCGCCTTTACGGAGACCGGATGCTTTAACATGACCGATGAACAATATTTTACCGGTAAATTGCTTCCCTGCCTCAATTATTCTGCATTGACGCGGTCGGTTTCATGGGTGCTTTTCTGGCGGAACGGCGATATCGGGCACCACTTTATGCCTTACAAAGGTCATCCATCAGCCGGTGATTTTAAAGCATTCACCAATCATCCGCTGATTCTTATGCAGAACGATATCCCTGATCTGTATTCGAATTACCGGGATATAAGAAAAGAAATAAAAAAGAATTCATTGAATTAAGGTCCTCTTTGGTTGGAGGTTGGTTGGTTAATAGTGTGTGTAAACTTCTCTGCTTTTGCAGAGAAGTTTTTTTTAGCTCCTGTTAAGGCTTGCTGAGAAAACCGATAAAACAGAGGGCGTTTTATGATATTCATTTCTGCCAAAGGCATTCAGGCAGGCTGTGGCCATCGCCTCAACAAAAAATGTCCTAATCCTCTCCAAAAAATATTTTTTCGTACTTTGACCGGTAATCCTGCTTTTTGTATTCAGGAAAGATAGCACTGAGCATTGCATCGGCAGCCAGTTGGTTCCCTTCATCGTTCAGGTGAACCCCGTCGGTGGTAAGTATGCCTTTTTCAAGATTTTTGGTATTGTTCTGCAGATTGTGGGCAAGGAACAACTGCCGCAGATCGACCAGTTTGCATTGGTTGGCTGCAGCCAGATCGCGGATAATCTGTGAATACAGGTTAAGGTCCCCGTCGAGCTGATTGGTATAATCGGTCCTTTCTCCGATAACAGCCGGCGTACACAGGATCACTTCCGCACCTCCCGCTTTAATCTTATTGATGACTGCCGTATAAAATTTCTCAAATTTGTCGGCATCGGTGCCGGTTCCCCATACTTTGTGCCACACATCATTTACTCCGACCCAAACAATTACAATATCAGGATCTTTTGAAAGCACATCTTCTTCAAGCCGCAGGTAAAGGTCGTACACTTTATTGCCCCCGATGCCCGCGCCCAACAGTTCGAACTGACTATCAAGGCCTTTTCTTATAAGGTAAGATTGCATTTTATCAATATAACCGTCTTGTTGAACTCCCATTTCAGTAATGGAATCCCCAAAAAATATGATCCGGGTGGGCTTTTTCATCATAAAAGAGAAAGTTAGAAGAATGGTGGAGGCAACAAGTGCCACGATCAGGGATTTTCGCCCTTTTTTCTGTAAATGCTTGATTTTCATGTTAAAATACTGTTTAAATTTTGTTAAAATCTATGAATAGGCCCGTCCTTTAGGGCGGGCATAGTAATAAACTACAAAACCGCGGGCAAAATCCTGAAAAATTTGTAAATTCATAATAAATTTTTCAGGATTTTTGCCTTTATCTGTAATATTTTACTGGATAACCCGCCCTAAAGGACGGGCCTATTGAAAATGGAATTATAAATTTAAACAGTTTCTGTATGTTTTGAACGAAACAAAGGTAAGAATCATTGGCTATTTCACCATCAAAGGATGTCAATTGCAAACCTGGAATAAGGTTGTTTTCAATGAACCAATGCCGGGTGTTCACTGATTTTTCCGAACTAAAATCTTATTACCGAATCGGTTTCTGCACTTTTATAGGCTCCGAAAATAATTTTCAGCGTATCGTTTACATCATCCAGTCCTGATAAAGGCGGAATGTCCTTCAGGATATAATCAGAAAATGCCGTGGCCTGACCAACAAAGGAACCGGGGTAATCGGCGCCGGTTTCAATTTTTTCGTTGTTGAAATATAAGGCATCGGAAATTACCAGGCTTCCTTCTGTGCCAATAATCCGGATGCCATTGATCATTTCAGCATGGCCGGAAGTCCACGATTGCATAAGCGTAGCCATTGAACCATCGGGATACAGCAAACTTACCTGTGCGGTATCTTCACAATCCATGTTTTTCAGTACCATTTTCGACTTGAAGCCCTGTACCTTTGCAGGTTTGCCAAGTAAGTAAAGCGCCTGGTAAACGAGGTGGTGACCACTGTCGATCAGTGTTCCGCCTGTGCCTGAAGCTTTTTTGGCCCTCCAGCCTGTTGCATGTGATTCAGAGATTGTGTGTGATGAAATAAAGGAAGAATGAATGATCTGCCCGAGCTTACCGGCTTCTATAATTTCTTTTGCTTTGCGAACCGCTTTCCGGTAGACAAAATTGTGGGCCGGAAAAACCTTTATGCCTTTTTCAATGCTGAGTTTCTGAATTTCAAGAAGTTGTTCAAAATCTGTAACTACAGGTTTTTCAACCATCAGGTGCTTCCCATTATTTATGGCAGCCATGATCTGTCCGAAGTGCAGCGGGTTAATGCTGCCCAGGATCAATGCGTCGGTTTCAGGATCAGTAACCAGGCTTTCAAAGTTGTCGTAAGCCTTTAGGTTAAGTTCAGCGCATTTTTGCATCAGAAGCGCTTTTCCCTCAGCCTTATGTGTTTCATCTCCATGCAGTACATGACACAAACCGGTAATTTCTGCATCAGGGTTTTGATTGAATCCATGGTAATGAAAATCGGCAATAAAGCCAATTCCCACCAGGCCAATTCGCAATTTCATCATAAAAGAATATTTTTCAACCTGGCGTTAAAGATAGCATTTCAATCCCTCACCTGGAAGGTTCGTAGTTCGTTAATTTAATATTATCGAACCATCCTTCCACAAATCCTGACGGACTGGTAGAGCTTAACCGCAATCCCACTTCAAAGCATTTAACTTCATCGCTTTTCAGGTCAAAATCAGCTTTAACCGCACCCCAGTTTTCATATTTCAAGTCGGCGAACTTCACTTTTACGAAATTCCATTCTTTCGAAGTGAGTGGAATCATATTTACCGCGCCCCATTTGATCTTATGTCCCTTGCTCAGCACCAGGAAATTAAGCATCAGGGTATCGCCATCACCTGCCTTGCACCAGAACGACATCCAGGTGTTTTCCTTAAAGGATTTCCACGTTTCCTCCATTCCGCTGACCGCGAAGGTGTCTGCTTTTATATCGGTAAACCATGCGAAGGGGCGGTTACCCGGAACAGAATCCCAGCGAACGTGCAAACAAACATTTGATTTTTCATCGCACTGGTTTGCTTTCCTCTCATCATACATGAATTTTACCTGTGGATTGTCTTTCCACCAGCCTTTGGTATCCGGTTTATTTTCATAATCCGCAATCAGAAGCTGTTTATTTTGAGCGGTAGCAGTAAAGGAAGAAATCAATAAAACAGAAAATAGCCCTAATGTTTTAATTATCATGCACATATAATTTTCTGGGTTTAATCGAAGATCAATATCAAATCGTCTTTTGACTGAAGCTTCAACTCATTGATTTTAATGCTTTTATCGGGCATTGCAGTGAAACTTAAAGTGCTGTACTTCCCTGTTTCACAGTCAAAGCAGCTTACCTGGTTTATTGTTTTCAGTGGACCTATGCCACTGATTTGAATACTTTCGCTGTTTGCATTTGAATTGTACAGGTAAATAAAGTTTTTGTTACCACATCTTACAGCGTAAGCGATGACTCCATCCTGAAGTGACTTTACGTCCAATGATTCAAATTGACCGCCACCGGCCGTGAGCATGCTTCGGTTGATTTCACTTACCTGTTTGAAATAGCCCATCATTCCCCTGTTTTCGAAGAATTCCCACCACCAGCTCATGGGCAAAACGGGTGTTGGACTAAACAGCCCATACCACAACGCCCGTTTGAAATCACCGTCCATTTCATCTCCAAAGTCGTTGAAATTTTTGCTCCAGTCCCATTCATAACCGCTCTCACCGATGATGTATGGTTTGTTGTGTTTTTGGGTATACTGACGGATGGTTCCGGGGATCCCGTCGGTATTTTTATAGATATGTTTCTGGTTGATGTCGATGTTTTTCAGGTCGTTCATGCCAACCACATCACGGTGAGAAATGCTGGTGGTAACCATGTGCCGGTATGGGTCGGTATTTTTAAGGAATGTACTCATTTCGTCGTGCCAGGCTGTGATAACGGCATCGGGGATTCTGTCTTCAGGTTTACCATGATACATGGCATTGTCAATTTCGTTGAAAAACTCCCAGGCACCGATTGCCGGGCTGTAGCCATAGCGGGCCACCATTAGCCGGAGTTTGTTTTTATATTGCTGTCTGGCATCCGGCAGGGTGAAAAATTCATAGGGTGTTTTTGCAAAACCTCCGTTGGCAACATTGTAACTGCTGATTTCCCAGCCAAGGCCCATGTATCCCACGTGGCTTTCAAGTGCAGGCATCATGTGAATGCCGAGTGAATCGCAGAGTTCAACCAACTGGTCCATGCGTTTCATGCCGCTTTCGTTGTAGGACGACGAGGAATTTTGGTAGCGGCTGTTGTTGCTTACTGTTTTCCAGTCAACCGGAAGGTTCCAGTAAATCATCCAGGTACGGAAGAAGTTACCGCCATTTGCTGCCAACTTTGTCAGCATGTAATTGTAGTTAAAGCGTTTGTCTTCGTGAAGTGCCCTGAAGTATTTCGAATCGTCTTCATCCCGCGATTCCCAGCAGATATTTTCACCGATTCCACGAAACAACTCACCATTGTCATAACGCAAAGTATAGAAATCATTCGGGTTCAGAAATCCTTTTCCTTTTGATGGACTTACACTAAATTCTGCTTTTGGAGTTGATGAAACGATTTTCCCATTTTCCTTTAACTCGAATTGGTAAGAATAAACTCCTGTTTCACGTGCGGCAAACCGGGCTTTCCAGAGCGATTCGCTCCCACTTTTACCTGATTCGTAATAACACGGCAACGACAAATGTTTGCCTGATGGCGAAGTGAGAATCATATCCAACGCTATTTCGCTAAATGCATATGGATTGTTCCATGTGGCATTCAAAACCACATTCCATTCGGCTTTCTGATATTGATTAACCTTTGTTTGGAGCAAGTCGGTTTTTTGAATCTGGGCTCTCAGGCTAATGGAGAGAACTACTAATAGTGTCGCGAGAATGAATCGTTTCTTTTGGTTCATCAGAAATTTTGTTAATCGTTTATCAGGCTTGTATAGGTCTGTGCTTCAAGCGTAAAGTCTGTTTTCCCTTCGGTAACCGGTACTGTTTTTATTTTTTTCATTCCCCGGTTTGCATCTGTAACAAAAATGTTGAACGATTTTACTGTTTCAGGAATTCCGGTGAGCATGACTTCCCGGCTGGCTCCATTGTTAACCAGATGAATGGTGTAGGTTCCATTGGCAATATCACCTGCTGCGGCGCAGCTGATGCCCGGTCTGTCGCAGGTGATTGGCAACCAGAATGAACCTGCCGGTGTGGCGCCCAGTTGTTTCAGGTTCCAGAAGCGTTGTGTCGGACGCAGGGGACCTTCATCACCGTAAAGGCCTTTGCCTGTCAGCACTGAATAATCGGATGTAAGCTGCCACTCCATAATCGTTACAGGCTGGCAGAGGTTGCAAATGCGGATATAGGTGTCGATTTCTCCGAGTTGAAACCAGGGCTGGAGAAAAACCAGCGGCGAACGGTGAGCGGCTGAATTGGTGCCACCTTCGGTAACCATCAGCGGAACATTCATGGCTTCTGATGCGCGCGCCCATTCATTTAAATCGTTTGTATTACAGCCATGATAGGTATGAAGTGCGATGGCTCCTATGTAAGGATGGATAGATGGATCGTTGATGGTTGGCCACACTATTTTAGCAGCAAGGGCCGTTCCGTGACCGGTGTCACCCAGCAGCATTTTTGTAGACAAACCTTTTGACTTAAGGTACGCTCCAATGGCTTTATTGAAAATAGCATGTTCTTCAGGTGTTTGAAAAACTTCAACTCCGCAATCGGGTTCGTTAAACGAGAACATGCTGGCTTCAACACCATATTCCAGCTTCAGATATATGAGGTATCGGGCAATGGATTCGCAAATCTGATCCATTTTTTTCTGGTCGAGGTGCACGCCTTTTTTAGGAATGTTGTTTTTATCAACGGCCCAATCGGGTGCGGCCCATACTGATACAATAACCGGGATATCGCGTTGCTGCAGTTTTTGGGCTAATTCCATTTGCTCATATACACGTTTCGGAAGCTTACCGGCTTTGGCCTGTTCAGTAGGATTTACGCCTTCTTCCGGCTGCCAGTTTTCCCACCACATCGAAATGCGTCCCCACGTAACACGCAGGCTGTCGAGGCAATAATCAATAACCATCGGGTCCTTATCAGGAAACTGGTTACGGTAGTTTCCGCTGATGCCATCCCATTTGCGACCGGGGTTTTTCGCATCCAGAGTTAGAGTTACCGGCTCGCGGTCAATTGTTCCCGAGGCTTCAATATCAAAAATCATTTGTTTAGAAACACCTTTTTGGGCATTTCCTTTAATCATTGTAAAGTAGAGCTGGTAATCGGCCTTTTCCATAACCGGATCGCTTTCGACAAACTTTTGTTGCGGCCAGGGATCGTTTTTATAGGCCGGATTACCATCAAAATCCTGGTGCAGAAATACTTCCACTGTTTCATCCGAGGTAATCGTGTAAAACCTGTTGGCAGATTTCCACACTATTTTATTGGCTTTTACCCGGATAAAATCTCCATTGGCTTTTTTTGATGCCGATTTCAAGTCCAGTTCGGAAATCTGTTTCTTATTGTTGAAAAAAGTGATGGTTCCCTCCGAAAACTCTTTTCCGGGCACTTCCATACAGAAATAAGTTCCGGCCTGTGAAATAACTTCGTTGGCTTTGATAGTCATTTCTACCTGTGCTTTGCCTTTCCCGGTTTCGCTCATGCGGCTGGTAAAGTCGAGCGGCAGGCCCAGCAGAAAATGTGAAACGGTATGCGTGTTCTCTACAACGGTATAGGTTTGAGTGCCTTCCCAGTTGTATTTTTCGGTTTTTACATAGCTTTTCCAGTCGGGATTAACTGATCGGAGAGATGTTTCAAACCTCATTTCTTCACCATCAATAAAGATGCTTTTAATATTGCCCCATGGAGTACAGACAGGTTGTGCTGAAAGTTGGCTAAATCCGGCAAGCAATAAAATTGCTGCAATTAATTTCAGATATTTCATGGTCATAGCCTTTTTCAATGTTATCAAATGTTTTGCGACCAGGGAATTTCAGAAGTTGGCCGAGACATGTTACTGGCAGTTGTTTCTTCCCTGAAATGATTGTTTTATGGAATCACAGAGAACTTTGCGGGTTTGTCAGTTGATCGGATGTGATTTTTTATCAATTAAAGACAGCGCCCTTTTTACGATTTCAAGGTCGTTGAATCCCCTGAATCCGCTGAAACCGACAGAAATCAGGGTACCATTCGCCAAAACTATGGGTTGTCCGCCCTCCCAGCCAATCAGGTCGGGCATGCCGATGCCGAATTTCTCCTCCCCGAATTCGCCATTGAATAGTTTTTGCTCATATTCACCGGTTTTCATGCCGGTAATCCACACCTGGCTGGCTTTGATCCATGCGTTTTTAAAAAACTGACGACCCTTCACTTTATCGGTTCCCCAGATTTTTCCATACACATTTCCCTCTTCATCCAACAGGCAAACCGCTACATTTCCTCCGGCGAAAGCATCGGAAGGGTTGGCCGAGAACTCAGGAATCAGTTGCCCCAGGGTTTTGAAAAACTTTTCAATGAAGGTGTTCATGGATTCGCCCGACATCATAATAAATGGTTTATGGTTTATAAATCTGTGGATTTGTAGCCGGGCATATTGAATGCCCTGAATTCGAGAACTGGTTTTTCAAGCATGCCTGAAACAGCCGGTTTAACGCTGACGGTTCTTTCTTCACCGGGCAGCAGGCTGAAATAGTTATCACTCCAGTATGAAGGCAGGATTTCCTGGTGCGAATCCTTTCCGGCAATCCTGAGGCTGAGCATAAATGCAATGATATTGCCTGTGTTTTTTATGGTGACTTCATATTCAGTGCCGATGCTGCCTGAAACTGATTTTACCCGGATTTCAATCTCCGGGGCCTGCAATGAATTCAACGCCTGGTAATTGTTTTCACTGCTTATCCAGTATAAATTTTCGCTCAGCACTTTTCCATTTTTATCCGTAGCAACCAGCTTCAGGAATTGCATTTCATCCGTTTCGGGTACAGTAATTCCGGTTTCGGTAACGGCATCAGAAAGTGAAATGATTTCTACCTTTTTATTCCAGGTTGTTTCCATCTTTGTGTTGATCAGGGTCGCACTGATGCTGATATTTTCCAGTGTTTTGGCCGTTGAATTCACAAATGCCACACGGTTATTGTCTCTGTTGAACTGCACATGAATGGCTTCGCCGGCTTTTTTGGTTCCGTAATAGCCGGCATGGGCCTGCAGGAACCAGTCGTACACCTGCCAGGTGGCACTCGGCCAGCTGGAATTTGATTTCCACAACAGGATTCCGCTGGCGTTTGACCATAGCTGCCGGTTTATCGATTCTATGCTGGCACGGTACACATCGTAATTTACAATTTGTGTTTTTGCACTGTATTCCTCAAATCCTTTCATACCTGTGGTATCGGGACACCCATAGTATTTCCTGACCATATTGTCGTAGGACGTGAATTTCCGGGTATCGGTTCCGGGCCAGTCGTTGGCATCGTGATAAGCCCATACGCCATCGATCGGGAAACGGCCGGGCTGCCATGTTTTTGCCGGCTCCGGCATAAACTTCAGCAGGCTTTGCAGTTCAGGTATTCCGCTGGGGCCTATTTCGCTGCTGAACCCCATCAATTTGGGATGTGTAAAGTAGTCTTTTGGTTCGAGGGTGTGATACGGGCCCCCTCCGTGCAGGCCGTCGCCATCCGATTGGGTAAGGTAATGGCGGTTGCCACGGGCATCGTATTTTGCAAGAATGTCGTTTACTATCAGCGATTCGCGGGGGTTCGGACCTTCGTTGCCACCGCACCAGAGGATGAGCGATGGATGGTTGCGGTATTTTTTCACAATACCGATGGTTGCTTTTTCGAAAAGGGAAATTTCAGGTTGATAACCGGGCGTATTTTTAAAGGTTCCCCAGAAATCGTTCAGGAAATCCTGCCACAGCAGAATCCCGTATTTGTCAGCGGCCTCATAAAGCGCTTTTGGCGCCACGCCGGTAGGGCCCCATACACGGAGGATGTTCAGATTGGCATTCCGGGTGAGCAGTATTTCTTCTTCATAACGTTCAGCATTCCAGTTGAGCATCATGTCAATCACCCAGTTGCCGCCACGCAGGTATATTTTTCGTCCGTTTATTTTAAATTCGCGCTCCCTGGATCCGATATAGGTTTCGAGCTTTCGGATACCAAAACCGGTGGAAATGGCTGTTTTCTGACCATCACCTGTTTCCGCCACGAGCGAGAGGTTGTAAAGATTTTGCTTCCCATAACCGGCTGGCCACCATAGTTGCGGATTTGCCAGGCTGAGTTCCGGAACATTGTTTTTATCCAGGAATATTTCCTTGCTTTCATTCGCTGCCAACGTGTACGGAAGATTGAAACTTATTGTTTTATTTCCAATGGAAACGGAACCTTTGAGGTTCGTTTTCAGTGCTTTTGCTGAATGATTTATCAGTGTTGCCGAGACGGTGATATCGGCTACAGTGGTATCCGGCAGTTTCAGATCGGAGCTTACATACAGATCCTTCAACTCAATGGCATCTGTGGCCGTCAGAAAAACATCTTCGGTGATTCCCATATCCCGGTCGCGAACGGCTGGCTGCCAGTCCCAGCCCATTACATCCCATTTGGTGTAATCGCGGCTGATGGCGCCATCGGCCATATTCTGACCCGGATCAGCAAAGGGCGTGAGTGGCTCGGGCGCCGGTTTTCCCGGATGGTTGGGCGGATAAATGGCAACGGCCAGGGTATTGAGTTCCCCTGTTTTCACAAAACGGGTGATATCAAACCGGAAATTACGCTCCATGCCAATCATTTCCGAGGTGTCGGCAATGCGTTTGCCATTGAGCCATACTTCTGCCTTATAATTTATTTCTCCAAAATTGAGCCAGATCATTTTGCCTTTGAAACCGGCAGGAACAGTAAATTCATTTCTGAACCAGTACGGATTTTTCCAGGGATTTGTACCCGGTATATGGCTGAATTTTATAAGATCATAATCCCCATTGTATTCGTCGCTGGCATCCGGAATACGCATATTGTTCATGCCCATGTATGGATTTGGATAAATTCCGTTTCTGACAAGGGCAGTCAGTACTGTGGCTGGCACGCTGGTATTGGCCCAGCCGGCAGTGTTGATTTTTGCTTTCGTCAGCTCTGATCCATCGGTTCCGGCTTTCAGTGAAGAGATAACCTGCCAGTTATGCCTGAGCAACAGGGATCCATCTGGTACAATGGCCAGGGGAGCATCATCAATGGTGAGTTCATGAACGTTACTTTTAGTGCGGTTCGTTCCGTTTACAGCCATTACATGCCAGGAATGTTTGCCAAAAGACAGGGGAAAGGGCACGCACGAATTCCGCTCAGAAGAAACCTTCTCCATCATAATTCCGTCAATCCAGACTTCATAGTGACTGCAATCTGTCTTTTGCCATGAAAATACCGGCATATTATTTTGGGTTACTACCTTGTCGGACGGTGCATACAATGAAAATACCGCCTGTGAATAGGAAGTGAGATTTCCGGCCGCGACCAGAATAACCAGGATAAGTTGTCTGAGTTTTTTTGAGGGAAGCATCTTGAAGGATTTTATTTTAATTGTTTTTCCGGGAGTTCTTCAACCAGCAGAAAGTCGAGAAAGGCGAGGTTGGATCCTCTGTTATATTTTAAGGTAAGCAACTGCAAGCCCGACTGTTCAAAGATTATTTCACCGATGGTTGCCTGCGTCCAGTAGTGCCAGTTGCCGGTATCTTCAGGCAACAGCAGTTTGCAGGCAAAACGGTTGTTGATCCAGAGTTCTGATCCGTTGTCTTTGTTGCCATAAATGGTGATGATCCTGTATTTGCCGGGCTTTAACACATTCACGGTGTAGTTGGTCCATTCGCCGTCTTCCTGCCAGCCTATATAAAGCTGGTTTACTTTCGGATCCACCTTATTGGGATGGTTAAAGTCGGCCCAGTCCTTGGTGTAGGAAATATCCACACCTTCATTTTCACGGAAAAAGGCGATGTAACCGGGAATGCCCGGGCGCTGGTGGCTTCCGTAATCATACACTTCATGATTCAGTTTAGCCCCTTCATTCACTGCAGTAACATCATGATAGGCAATACCTTCACCACCGAGGTCGTAATAAGCCAGTTCTACACGTCCGGGAATTGCCTGTGGTCCGGAGATGTAGAATTCATCCCCGAAAGGCAGGCCTTTGTAGTCAGCCGGCACCTGGGTGAATGCAGTAAGCCCTGCAAAGAGGAAGCCCGTAAAAATTGTTACTTTTTTTATATTCATTTCAGAAATATTAGTCCTGATTACTGATTTTAAATGTTTGTTCCGCGATGTTCCAGCCTCCGATTTGCAGCACACAATTATTGGGTACTGCATTTTCGGGAGTTATGGATACCGTTTTCTTTTCGCCGGGTACCAGGGAGAAATAGTTATCGCTCCAGAAGGCAGGAAGCAGGCGTTCCCCGGTTTCAGGATTGCTGATTTTCAGGTTGATCATCAAAGCCATCGCCGATGATGGATTCGTCAGATTGATTTCGATGCGGTTCTTACCATTATTGAAAGTCCTTTTTGCCTCAGCTTTCAGTTTGATTTCCGGCAAATCATTCAACCCGTTGTAGTCCTGATAATCGCTGCTGCTCCAGTAAAAGTTACCGGAAACAACCTGCTTTTTTTCGTCCTGAAGCGTAAGTCTGATAAACCGGATTTTGGTTATATTGTCAGGATAATCTAATGTAAAACAATCTGTTACGGTATTTGAGGCGAGGTCTGTTCCGACTGACTTTTCCCAGACCAGTTTGCCGTTGAAGTCATACACTTCAGCTTTGGCATTCAATCCACTGAGGTTGTGGATGGTGTTATTGGCTGCCTGAATCCTGTGATTTACCGGATTCCAGAGAATGTGTACGGGTTCGCTGCCTTTTTTCAGGGCAAAATAAGCAGCGGTTGGTTCCAGGTAGTAGTCGTAGGTTTGACAAATCATGGAGGGCCAGGCAGGGTGTGTCATCCACACCAGAACACCCGGTCCGCGGTTGCTCTGCCAGGTTTCCATCATGGCTTTCGGGCCTTCCATATTCAGCATTTGGGCTTTGCGGCAGAAATCTTCAATATTGCCGGGTGCACCGTATCGCGAAATCATGTCATCGGTATAGATTTTTACCCTGGGCTGGGTCCAGTCATGGAGGCCCCACATGTCGTTCACCGGCCACAGCGATTCCTCCGGCATCATTTTACGCATACTTTCCACCGAAGGCACACTTACAATTCCCTGTTCGGTGTGGAAAGTTGTTCCCCGGTGATTGAAATACCATTCCGGGTCTTTGTTTTCATAGGGTCCCAGGCCGGTAACCGGGCTTGCAGCCGAGTTGGAGATATAGTGCCTGCCGGGATCATATGCGGTAATGATGCTGCGCAATGCCGAATCGAGGGTTGCCGGCGGATAGCCTTCGTTTCGTCCGGCCCATAAGGCCAGCGATGCATGATTTCTGAATCGTTTTACCTTGTCGCCGGCATTCCGTATAAACATGGCTTCATCGGCCGGATGCGGACCATCTACCGGATTGGCCAGCCAGAAGTCATCAAAAATCATGATTCCATGCCGGTCGCAGGCGTCGTAAAAGGCATCGCTGCTGGTTTGTCCCACCCAGTTACGTATCATATTCAGGTTCATGTCGCGGTGAAGCCTGACCAGCAGATCGTATTTTTCAGCATCGCACCTGAGCAGGGCCTCGGGCAGGCCCCAGTTACCGCCCCTCACAAGCACCGGATACCCATTGATGCAAAGGCTCAGGGAGCTGTTGAGGTAGCGGTACTCGTATTGACGCACTCCATAGGTTACCTGTATGCTGTCAGTTACGATTCCGGCGATGAAAAAACGGAAAGTCATGGTATCCAGCATTTGCCTGCCATACCCGTTGGGCCACCACAACTCCGGATTTTTTACGCTCAGGTCGGGAAGATCCTTTTCTGAAAGCTCCAATATTCTTGTTTCTCCGGGTTTAAGCGATTCAACAGGGACATCGGTCGTAAAGTATTTACAGGAGATCCGGAGGGTGCCGTTGACGGGCTGCTTCAGAAGGTTCACCAGGGTTATACCCGGCCCGAACGAGGCCAGCGTTGTGTCGGGAAGACTCAAATTGGTAGTAATCAGTGGATCTTTCATCCTGACTCCACCTGAAAATGAGAGATATACATCGTCGGTAATGCCGGTATTTCTTCCCCTGATGGTTGGTAACCAGTTCCAGCCGATGGAAGAAACATATGCCGGACTGTCGAGCCCGATGATGCCTCCATTGCCGTCGGGATCGTTCAGGTGCTGTTCGGTGACTTCACCCGGGTTGTCGTTCCGGCGGATAAGCACAGCCAGTACTGCGGATTTTCCGGGTGTAACCAGGTGGGTTATGTCGAAGGAAGCGCGGGTAAAGGCGCCTTCAATCCTGCCCGCGAACTGCCCGTTTACATATACTTCAGCCTTCCAGTTTATCCCCTTGAAATTGAGCAGTATATTTTTATTCCGGTAGATTTCAGGAACAACAAATTCCTTCCGGTACCAGAAATCGCTGGTGAAAAACCATTCTGAAATCTGCAGCTGGTTATCGCTGAACAGGGGGTCAGGTACGGCACCTGCCGCAATGTAATTTGAAAGTACGGTAGCCGGAACAGAGGCCGGCAACCATGCTGAATCCGGGAAATCCACTTGTGATATTTGTTCTCCTTTGGCTGCAACGAATGAACTTCGTTGGATTCTCCAGTGATCATCGCTCAAAGAAGGCATTTTTTCATTTAATACATCATCCTGTTGCGCCTGACTTTTAATGATCCTCCCGGAACCTGCAATTTCAATCTCCTGAATTTCAATTCCTTTTCCTGCTTTACTTTTTATACATTGAAACTTGACATATCTGGCCGGTGAATTGACTTTCAGGTTTTCAGTGGCACCATTTCCGGATTTCACGGAGGCAATCTTTTCCCAGTTCAGCGGTTTATCTGGTTCACCCGATATTGAAACCAGTATTTCATAGGTTTCAGCAAATTGAACATCCCGGTGAATCGTGATTCCGCTTATTCTGCAGATGCTTCCCAGATCAATATAAATCCATTCATGATCGCCCGGTTTGCTTATCCATTTCGTGGTTAAGTCGCCATCCGTTGCCAGGTGGGCTGTGTGGTTATAATCAGCGGATGACGAATGCCAGGCAGCCCGGTTGTGCGAAAGGGATTTCTGAGCCGATACTGTCAGACCACAAAAGAGCACCTGAAGCAAAACAGTTGTCAGGATTGCCGTTTTTTGAGATGTAGCTGATTTTCTGTCAGTCATGATTCCAGATGCAGTTATGCAGGTTTTTTGATGCAGCCCTTTCCAAGGAAAGTCATCTATTCGAGAATTTCCTGAATCCGTTGAAGTTCTTCTGAAGAAAAGCTCAGATTTTTCAGTGATTCCAGGCTGTTTTGCAATTGTGAAACTTTACTGGCACCTATCAACACCGAAGTTACCCGTGTATCTTTGAGCAACCATGCAATGGCCATTTGTGCCAGCGATTGACCGCGGCCTGAAGCAATTTCATTGAGTTTCCGGGCTTTATCAACGATGGCTGCACTCACCTGATCCGGATTCAGGGAGGTATGATTGCGCGATGCCCTTGACCCTTCAGGGATGCCATTCAGGTACTTATCTGTCAGCATTCCCTGGGCCAGCGGCGAGAAAGCAATACATCCGGCACCAGTGTCCCCGAGTACATCCAGCAACCCATTTTCCACCCAACGCTCAAACATCGAGTATTTGGCCTGGTGAATGACAAAGGGGGTCTTCAGTTCTTTCAGCACCTTTATGGCTTCGCGGGTTTGGTCGGCAGAATAATTGGAAATGCCCGCATAGAGCGCTTTTCCCTGCCTTACAAGCAGATCGAGGGCCATCATGGTTTCTTCAAGCGGGGTTTCGGGGTCGGGGCGGTGATGATAAAAGATATCAACATAATCAAGCCCCATCCTTTTCAGGCTCTGATCGAGACTGGCCACCAGGTATTTTTTTGAGCCCCTGTCGCCATAAGGCCCCGGCCACATGTCGTAACCGGCTTTGGTTGCAATGATCATTTCATCCCGGTAAGGCCTGAAATCTTTCTGCATCACCCTGCCGAAGGTTTCCTCAGCCGATCCCGGAGGCGGACCATAATTGTTGGCCAGGTCGAAATGGGTAATTCCATGATCGAAAGCCACCCGCAGCAAGTTACGGCAGTTATCAAACAAATCGAAGTCACTGAAATTCTGCCACAAACCCAGTGATACAGATGGCAGTTGTAGTCCGCTCTTCCCACAACGACGGTAAGGCATATGGCTATACCGCGACTCAGATGCTGTATAATTCATGGGATTTTACTTTATTTCAAGCACATTGGAAAATCCGGAATCACCTGCCACATTCACTCCTTTAATCCGGTAATAATACTTCTTACCAGGTTTCTTTGACTCATCGTAAAAAAGTGTAAGTGCCTCAGATGCAGGCGGGGTATGTTCAAAGTTTGTGACATCGGCTATCACAGAGTCCTCCAGGCCGACAGCCAGTACTTTCCATGGTCCTGCCGGATTTTCGGCTCTTTCGATGGTATATCCTGAAGCGCCTGTTGAGCCCCGCCAGGTGAAACCTTCGCCTTTTAGCATCAACACAGGTGCGGGCGATGGCAAAGCAACAGGTTCAGGCGCTATACCACGGATAAGGAAGGCCTCGGTGCGCAACAGATCCAGCAGCCGGGTTTCTTCATAAACAAATCCGGCAGTAAAACCAGGCACATGAAACGAATTGACAGGAGTGCCGCCTTCGTTGTGGTAATACCAGCCTCCGTCGCGACGGTGGCCGCGGATGCTCCACATCAGTCCGCCGACAATGCCTTCTTCACGGATGGTTTTCATGAGCTCACGCAGGTTTTCAGTACTTCCCAGCCCGAACTCATCAACCATCAGCGGTTTTTTTCCTTTGCATTCGTCGCGTGAAGCCCTGGCAATAGGGGAGAGTTCCCAGGGCCGGCCGCCCATGCGGTTCCAGTACTCATATAAATGATCGCTGATAATATCGATGTTCGGATCTGCGATCAAGGCGCTGCGGTCGGCTCCACCGGCTTCCATAATCAGGTGATTTGGGTCAACTTTTTTAATATAAGCGGCCATTTCGAGGCTCCAAGCCAGAATCCGGGGACTCCACTCGTCATAGGAAAGTCCGCGATCGCCCGGGTAGCTGCCGAACTCATTGCCAAGTTGCCAGCACAGGATTGCCGGATCATTTTTATAAACAATCCCGTTTACCGTATTTTTCCGGTTCAGAATGAAATCGAGGAAGTGGCGGAAATCGGCTTTTACCTCTTCATCTGTCCAGAATGAGCCTTTGGGTTTTCCCGAAAGGGTTGAGAACTCATCAACGCCGCGGATACCGCCGAAAGACTGTGATGCGATAAACGGGATGATCAGGCGTACATTGTATTCGTGGCTTAAGGCAATTACCCGGTCAAGACACTGAAATGCCTCTTCGTTGTATGTTTTACGGGCTGTTATATAAACGGGCATTTCCTTGTCGTCTGGAGAATATACGGATAGTGAGAAAGTACGGGTTGCGAGCCCGCCAATTCGCTGAATTCCCGCCAGAATATCCCTTATTTCGTATTCATCAGGGAAACGGTTGGTCCGGTCAGCCCTTATCTGCGATTCATTTTGCTGGATGTTGGGCGCTGCCAGCCCCATAAACCGGAATTCCCGATCACCATCCATCAGTTTATCGGCTTTGGCAGTGATGATGTTTTTATACACCGATTTTTGAGGACCTGTCTGCCCGTAAGCATTGAAGATGATCAGACAAGCCAGGATCGGAATTGTCAGGATGCTTATGTTTTTATTCATTTTTTGACTGTGATGAAAGTTTTTAAATTCCAGGCTGCGTTTTCAAGGGAACATGACAAATGTTGAAGAGCTTATCTGACAATAAACTTTGCTGAGTTGGATTGACCATCTGAATTTCTCATTTGAAGGAGATAAATTCCTGCAGGGTATTGGTTTACGGCGATGCATGCCGTTGCACCTGAAACAATGTTGCCTGACCTGATCAGATTGCCTTTATTATTCAACACATTGAATTCCATCAGGCCGGTAGTATTGTTATTCCGGATATTGAGGAACTCACCGGCAGGATTCGGGAATAATTCAATGCCGTTAAATTCATTCACCGGCTGCCCGGATATGCCCAATGCGCCGTTTATTTCCATGGCCGAATCGTAAATAGCCGGCAGGTCATCGATAAATACAGTCCAGGGGTCATTGTAGAAGTCCATAAAATCAGGCACCGAAGCATGACCGGGATAAGGCGCATAATGATGGGTTGTATTTGCGTTGCGCCACACGGCCTGGTAGGCAATCCGGCTGGCGATGGGGTCATTTTCAATCGGGGTGAGCATAAAGTTGGTAAACCAGTCAGGATTGGTTACGCCTTCAAGTCCGGTTTCGGTCAGGGCCGGGATTTTATTGCGTTCTTCAGCCATTTCAACCAGGTGACGCAGATGGGTGAGCAACGAAGGTATTCCCGAGGCATTGTAGACATCACCGTAATTATCGTGTCCGAAAATATCAATATAGCTGTCGCCCGGATATTTCTGAAGATAATTGGCTTTGGTATAAAACCGGTCGGGTGAATAAGCGAACAGCACATTGTTCACCTTTTTGTCATTCACCAGGTAGTCGACGGTGAACTGCCACAACGATTTATACTGATCGATGGTACAATGGGCATTTCCCCACCAGAACCAGTCGCCGTTGTGTTCATGCCAGGGCCTGAAAATTACCGGAATGGATTCGCCTTTGCTGCCTTTCAGGTTTCGGAGAAACAGGGCCATGTTGTCAAGCTGGTTTCTCCAGAAAAGATGATTTACCCCACCCGGAAGAATTGAATTTACCACGTTCGAATCGGGATACGGGTTGTTTTCCCAATAGAAGTCCCCACCATAGGGGTTGTCCATATGCCATTCCAGTGATATGATGCCACCACTGTTGTAAATGTGCTGAAACCGTTCACGGGTGTCATCCCAGGCCTGCCCTTTCGCAACATCTTTTATTGAGTAGGCGCATACAGCAGGCAGGGAACCACAAACATCTTCCACATCGGAGCGGAAATTATCGCCTGTCCAGCCCACACCGTAGCCGGTGGCATCCTGCATCCCGAAAAGGGTATTGTACCTTGCAATCTGCCTCAGGTTGTAATACATATTCTGTGTTTCGAACGAAGCGATGTTGCAGGCAAGTGCCAGACCAGTGAGCCTGGTTGATCTTATGCGCGAAGCTTCAAAATCGTTGTTGGCATCATTTAAAGCATAAAGTGCTGCATCGATCTCATTCTGAGTTGATTGCTGATTGTTAAGTACCAGCTGGGCATCATTTTTTGCATTGCTGAATGCACTGATGGATGCCTGTGGGAACTGCCCTTCTGCTGTTCCTTCGGATGCATTATTCAGGTAAATACCGGCATTCTCAACAGCCAGGGATAGCAAGCTTGCCGATGTTGTATTGATAACCACCTGATCAATAAAAATATCACCGGTTTTAAGCGCCGTGCTGCCTGCATCGAAATAGAAATAAATTACCTGAAGTAACTTTACATTTGCCGATGTAACCGGGAAGGTGAATTCCTGGTAATCTGATGAAACCGGAATGTTTTGAGTAATCCAATCGCTGCCGCCATCTGCATAGGAGGGTTTAACAGCAAGTTCAGTAGCTACATTTGATTTAATTCTGACAATAATCTGGTATTGCAGCAGGGTCGGCTGGTTACTGAAAATAAAATGAAACTGATCCCATTCCCAACTTGTTGCTGTACGGTCATAATCGACCCTCATAGCCTGGTTTTCGGCCGAAAGGGTAAAAGTGGTGCCTTCGATTTGCCATTCGGCACCAATCGTATTGTCGTTGAAATCATCAACAACAATGTTGTCGGCGAATGTAAGTACGCTGGCAAGCAGCGCAATCAACATCAGGCCAGCTGTAGTGAAACGGGAAGGATTCATGGGATTTATTTTAAAATGTAATAAAGGGAAGCAAAAGTGCTTCCCTTTTTAAATCGACATCTATTCGATCACCGAAATGCTGCCCTCACAGCTTGTAAGGCTTCCACAATAGTTGTGGATTAAATTGGGTCCGAAAGGGGTTTTCATAGCAGTTTGATGAGGTTGATGATTGAATTGTTGATGATTCAGGTTAAGCAGATATTCTGCTCTTGCTGAAATTATCAGTTATTCAGGTGCAAGGTTTGGATCCAGAGGAACGGTTGTGAAAACAAAATAGTCAACATTTACTTCCATCGCAGTTCCGGCAGCAAGGTTGCCACCATAGAGCTGAATGCCCATGGTAAATTCCTGGGAAGGATCAAAATTGGCCAGATCGCCTTGTCCCGGGGCTATTTTGATTGAACGCCACACCCACTGATTCTGTGTAGGTACAAATTTGTAATCGTCGCCATAACCCTGCGAACCGGTGAAATGCATCCATCCCTGACCGAAATCAAACTGGAAATAACCTTCTTTGTTACCGGTATTCAGGAGGAAGTTGATCCAGATACCATTTGAATAATCAGTGGTGCTGAGCGCCGGTACCGTCCATGATGCCTGACCCAGTTTTGTATTCCAGCCGTCGGAAACTCCGGTAATATGAGCGTAGTTGGCACCCTGGTTATAGCCCAGTAAGCCGGCAGAACCTGTAGCAACAATACTCCACTCAGTGCCATGTGCACTTTCGCAATCCCACGAAACTGTCGGGGTTAAAGGGCCATCGGTGATCATTACCTGGTCAAGGGCAATTTCAAATTCATCGGTCTCGCTTACATTTCCCCCTCTGAACCACATGTCGATTTTGTCGAGTTTACCGATTATGTCTGACCAGCCCATGGCTGCGAGGTCATACGAACGCCATTCCCAACCCTGTGTCTGAATCATGTAGTTATCGCTGTATTGTCCACCCTGTCCGGTAAAATGCTTGTCAGATTCGGTTCCTGCTATGGTGATGGCAGGATTTACATAACCTTTTTTACCATTGGTATTCACCAGGAAAGTAATGTAAGGTTTGCTAAAGGCCGATAAATCGAAACCACTTCCGCCATTGTCGTTGGTCAGGCGGATGTAACAGCCATTCCATGCATTGCCTGCAGGTGATACAACTTTGTATTCTTTACCGAAGAAACCCGGTCCGTTTGATGCTGTAAACGGACTTCCACCCCAGCCTTCAGTAGTTGCAGGAGGTGTTTCGAAATCCCAGAGCATAATTGTTTGCTGTGGCAGATAGGTATCAATCGGAGCAATGACAGGCAACGAAGCTGAAGATTGTTTTTCTCCGGCCTTTGGTGTTACTTCTATTGTAGCAGTTTCACCCAGCTCGATTCCGGAAGTTGCATAGCTGGCCTGTGTGGGTGTGGCAGAACCTACAATAGATGAAAGTTTGCCATTTACTTTTACCTCTTTTATCAGATCGATGTTCTCACCTTTCAGTATAAAGGCTTTGCCTCTCTGAATTTCGGCGGGCCAGGAAGTAACAACAGCAGGAAAAAACTGCGGCTTCAGGCTTACTTCGGTGGTAAACGATCTTTTGTAGGCGTTCATAACTGTGATGAAACCGGCATCTATAATCCTCGGCACAACAACTTTAATGGAATTGTCCTGTTTATCCACTATTTCGAAATTGTATGCTCCGATAGATACAGTTTGGGCAGTTAGCAGGTTTTCCCATGTAAGTGTAATGGTATCGCCTACAAATGGCTTGTCATCAGAAATTGATGATACAAGAGCGGCAGGCAGGTTGATGTCATAATCCTTTGAAAAAGGATCCTCTTTTTTGCATCCGGATACAACCATTGTGAAGGCTGCAAACAGGAAAACTCTAAATATTATTTTATTCATGGTTGGTTTCGTTTAAAGATTTATGTTTCTGAACAATCTTTTAAGCATCAATGCAATTTGAATTTAAATCCAGTGCTGAGTCAAGTGTAAAACGTCACATAAAAAGAAAGTTTTTTTACTTTTTACTTTAGACTTTTTACTTTTTACTTGCCCCTAGTATCCCGGATTTTGTTCCAGACCCCATGCCTGTACTTCAGTCTGAGGTATCGGCATTAAAGGAACCATGTGACCTTCGGGGCCAACAATTGATTTTGCAATTCCGTTAGACTTCAGGTCGGGGAATTGTTTGTAGGCTTTGTCGCCCAAACCATAGGAACCACCCGGAGCGCGTCGCTGATTCTTCTCCATGTCCATCACATCAAAATAACGGCCTGTCCTTACCAGATCATAAAAGCGGAGTGCTTCCATGGCCAGTTCCAGACGACGTTCTTTCCAGATATCCTGTAAAAGCTGTTCGCCTGAAGAATTAATATCCGGAAGATTCACAGAGGCCGGAGCCGCACTGTAATCCATTTTACCTTCGGCGTAACCCATGCAATAAGTGCTGTTGCGGGCCCGGGCACGGATCATGTTTACTTTGTCGAGTGCCTCGCCGGTGTTGCCGGTATGGTAGGCAGCTTCAGCATGCATCAGCAGCACATCGGCATAGCGGATGATTTTTATGTTGCGATCGCATGCCTTGGCCAGAGCCGGTTTTTCAGGAAGGGCAGCTTTTCTGTTTAACCAGTCAGAGCCCTGTTCATTCCGGTCGTATTTCTTTTTAACACCATACAGGATGCCATTGTTGTATTTTTCACCATAGAACACGCATGACTGCCTGGGATCGTTGGTAACTTCAACATTGTAAGCTTCATACAGGTCGGGGGTTGGGTTGTTAAAACCCCATCCTGAGTCGTCTTTGCGGTTGCCCTGGAAATTGTAGCAATTGGTTCCTATTGAAGCAGGAGCCTGATCACTTGCTCCAATCCCGAACTGAACTTCAAATACCGATTCTTCACTGTTCTCGTTTTCCGTTTCCCATAATTTGGCATAATTGGCCATCAGGCTGTATTCACCTGAAGTAATAACTGCATTGGTAAGGTCATAAACCTCCTGCCATGTAACTGTGTTCTGCACGTCAGTGCCGATCTGATACATGTAAATTCTGGCAAGTAAAGACCTGGCAGCCCCTTTGGTAGCCCTTCCGGTTTCAGCCAAAGGAATGCTGCTCTTTTCAGGCAGAAATTCGATGGCTGTGGTAAGGTCTTTGGCTATTTGTGTGTAGCACTCGTTCAGACTGGCACGCTGAGCATTGCCAAATTCTGACGGGCTTACAGAGGTAGTGAACAAAGGAACACCGCCATACATCCGGACCAGATACCAGTAAAAATAGGCCCTGATAAAGGAAGCTTCTCCGATTAAACGGTCGCGGACAGCCGGATCCCAGGTTACTGAAGGAAGATTGTCAAGCGCATAATTTGCGCGGGATACGCCCCAGTAACCATGAATCCAGAAATCACTCGAAAATCCAATCTGGGAAGTCATGGTAAAATCAATCATTTCCCACATTGTACCATAATCACCGTCGTTGCTGCCTTTTTCGGCATCATCGGAGCGGAGATCGCCCATGAAAAAATCGTGGTGGTGACCCATCCACTGACCATCAGGACCTGCACCTTCATCAAGTTGAAGCATGTCGTATAATCCGATGATGGCACGTTGTCCGTTCTCTTTTGTATCAAAGAAATTTCCGCTGTTTTCTGCGCCCTGGGGATCAATGTCCAGAAACTTGTCGCAGCTGACGAGCATCATTAAGAGTGCTGCTGCTATTATGAGGTTGGTTATTTTTTTCATCTTGTCTGTTTTATTTTTTATTGATTACTTCCTGAATTTGCCCTGGAAAACCCGCAGAAAAAGATCATTGTGTTTTCCAACACCGGCTGTTTCACGATCAATTTAAGTTTAGAGGGTTAAATTAATACCAGCTGAATAAACGCGCGGTTGCGGATAATTAACCATGTCTACACCATAATAGAAGGGGTTTCCGTACAATCCGAACAATTCAGGATCCAGACCGGAATATTTGGTGATGGTTAAGAGGTTATCAAAAGAGGCAAAGATGCGGATGTTCTTAATGTGCATCTTTTTATTCAGTTTTGAAGGAAGGGAATAACCGAATTGTAAGTTTTTCAGTCTTAAATAGGAGCCATTCTCCACATACAGATCTGAGAAATTTTCTGTGTTCTTGTTCAGATCGGCTGCATCAAGACGCGGAACATCTGAGGTTGGATTTTCAGGTGTCCAGTGGTTAACTGCCATATCCTGGCTGATGTTGGTCTCGAACATTTTCGAGTTGTACAGCGTCTGGTACATGGAGTTTACAATTTCATTTCCATATGAACCGATCACAAAAAGGACCATATCAAATCCTTTGTAAGCCATATTCAGATTAAAACCACCGGTCATTTTCGGACTGGCACTTCCAAGGTAGGTCATATCAAGTTCTGTAATTTTTCCGTCGCCGTTCAGATCCTTGAAAATAACATCTCCCAGTCCGGCATTTGGTTGAATGGGAACACCATCAATTGAATAGGCATCAAGTTGTTCCTGGTTTGTGAAAAGTCCTGAAGTTTCATATCCATAGAAATAGGCAATTTCCCTTCCGACTTCGGTTCTTGTTGAGTTGCCCATACGTCCGGCACCTCCTCCGCGGATAGGATCGCCGCCTGCCAGGCTGGTAACTTCATTCTTTATAAAGGTAACATTGAAGCCCACATCATATTTGAAATCTCCTTTTGCTTCGGCATAATTCAAAGCAATTTCAATTCCTTTATTTTGCATGGTACCTGCATTTACGGCCGGTTTCTTTTTACCTGCATACATTGGTATCGGGCGTTGCAGAATCATATCGTTGGTATTACGGATAAAGTAGTCAATGGTACCGGTGAGCTGGCTGTTAAATAAGCCAAAGTCCACTCCAAAATTTATTTGTTCGGCACCTTCCCATGTAAGTTCTTCATTGGCAAGTTGCTGCTGAACGGCACCTTCAATGGGCAATCCGTTCAATGCATAGATATACCCGCCGTTTACACTCGATACATAGTCAAAGTTTCCGGCACTACCCTGGTTTCCGACGATACCCCATCCTGCACGGAGTTTTAATGATTGTAATATGTCGGATGTGCCGAGCATAAATTCTTCGTTGTGCATATTCCAGCTGGCTGCAACGGATGGGAAATAACCCCAGCGTTTTTCCGGCGTAAATTTTGAACTTCCGTCTGCACGAATGGTTGCGGTGACCACATATTTATTGTCCCATGAAAAATTACCCCTCAGGAACGTGGATGAAAGGCGATTCTCACTTGCTCCGCCACCCAGGCTGAATTTCACGGCATCTTTATGTGCGCCTAAGTATTGCAGATCTGCATTTTCAGGAACATCGTATCCGGTAGCCCAGATGTCGGACCATTTGCTGGCCTGCAGTTCCATACCCAATGTTGCATTGATATTCAGTTTGCTGACCGATTTGTTGTATGAAAAATAATTGGTATTTACCCAATTAAAACCATACGGGCGTTTCTGATAGAGTGAGGATTCGTCATTTTTCTGGGTTGGTGTGATGAAATACTGAGGACTATAGGTTTTTTGATCATCAAAATCAAGTTGTGTTCCCAATTGTGTTCTGAAAGCCAGTCCAGGGGTGAATATGTCATCTATCTGGAGGTAGACATTACCCATGGCCCGGTTTCCCAGGTATTTTTCCTTTCCGGCCAGGTAAATGGATAAGGCAGGGTTGGTAGCAGCCTGTGAATAGTAAATTTCGCCATAGAAGTTGGTGTAATCGTCCCAGGCAGCAGAAATCGGGTCTGAACGCAGCGCACCTGGAATAGTTCCGCTGTAGTAATCGGTTCTGTCGCCGGGTTTTTCATAATGCACATAGTTGAAATTCAATCCAAATTTTACATTCTTGGTTAAAGTGATGTTGTTGTTTGAATGGAACATCAGTTTGTCAAGATAAGTGCCTTTCACTGTGCCATTTTCAGAAGAATAGGTAAAGCCATGGTCGAAAGAATATGCATCTGTATTGCCAAGAATGCTCACATTGTAGCGGTTGTTAGTGCCCTGGCGGTAAATTTCCTTTTGCCAGTCAGTTCCTTCCAGATAATTGCCGGCTTCCTGCTGGTCAAGTACGTAATTGATGATATCATCGGTTGCTCCTATTACTTTCCGGGCATTGGCGAATTCGGTTGCATCAGCAAGCTCCAGTTTTTTGGCAACCTGTGAAAAGCCTGTCTGTACATTGGCCTGAACTTCAAATTTTTTCCCTTTTGTACCAGCGCGGGTTTTTACCAGTATAACGCCGTTTGCACCTCTTGAGCCATAAATGGCTGTGGCGGAAGCATCTTTAAGAACTTCCATGCTTTCAATATCATTCGGAGCAATATGGCTCATGTCACCCATCGGAAAACCGTCAACAACGAAAAGCGGATCAGAATTGTTGATGGTGCCGATTCCTCTTACCCTTATTTTAACTCCGGAACCCGGATTCCCTGAATTTGAAATCACATTAACCCCCGCAACTCTTCCCTGTAAGGCTTGCGCTGCATCGATGGTACTTACTTTTTTCAGATCAGCTACATTAACTCTTCCCACACTTCCGGTAACATCACTTTTCCGCATAACACCGTATCCGACAACCACTACAGCTTCAACATCAATGGCTTCAGCTTCCAGAACCACATTCATCATGTTGGATTCAGAAACAGGAAGCTCCTGTTTTTTCATACCTACATATGAATATACCAGTGTAGAAGCCTCTTTTGGTACCAGTAGCTTGTACTTCCCGTCAATATCGGTCGTGGTTCCCTGGGTCGTCCCTTTAACTGTGATAGAAACACCTGGAATGCCAGCTCCGTCATCCATACTGGTTACTGTACCTGTGATGGTGCGTTGTGCCAGTACCTGCATGACTGTGAGCAGCATAAATACCAGCAGTAGATTTAATTTTCTCATAATCCTTTTGCTAATGTTTGGTTAATGCTTGGTGAATTACTTTTTTTCTTCATGCCGGTATCCTCTTATTGTATTAACAAAAATCTCGCCTGCATGTTTTTTGGTTTTTATTGCAGGGTAAAAGTATATTCATCGTATTGTAATGGCGGTGGACAATTATATCAAATAGGGTGGATATTTGTTACCTGGTTCATCGTTTCCTGTAACATTATTTTGTAACAGTCAGTATATCTGCACGATGCGTAATAACCCTTCAATTTCAAATAAATTTAATTGCGGGTTGTACGATATGAGTACAGCAAAAAACAAGTTGTTTAGAGAAGCCCTGCCCTTGAAATTGTTGCACTTCCCTGTTATTGACGATTGCAGTATCCGTGCATTCAACTTCCCGCCCGGTATGAGTTCGCTGTATCAGGCAGGTCGTATGAAAGGTATGGTATGTCTGCCCTGCATAAATAAAGTAAACCCGGGCAAGGTGAATTTGCATGATACAGTTATCTTGTTGAAATGAAAACTATTTCAGAATGAACCAGGCAGACAGGAACTATTCCTGATCGAAGGGATCAATTTTTTGTGCTGTTTGTCCGTCGTCTCTGGTGTTTGCGCGGATATACTGCGATGGGGTTAGCTCAAATTCATCTTTAAAGCACATACGGAAATACTGCAGATCGGAGAATCCAACCTCATAGGTAACCTGGGCAATGTTAAGGTCGCCCCGCAGCAGGAGTTCAGCGGCTTTGTGCAGTCTTATTTTGCGGATCAGTTCGTTGGCTGAATACCCAACAATGGCTTTCAGTTTGCGGTATAACTGCATCCGGCTGGTTCCCAGATCGCGGCATAGATCAGCCACATCATAATCGGGTTCGGTAATGTTTTGCTCAATGTACTTTTTAATCTTCGAAATGTATTCAGACGAAGGATTTACATCAGTTTCAGCGTTCTTTTCGGGCTTTACTAAAAAATCCTTCATGTATTTTTCCTTCAGAAGGTTACGTGAGCTGATGAGCTTTTCTATCCGCACAAGCAGATGCTCTGCTTCAAAAGGTTTGGGAATGTATGAATCGGCTCCATGTTTCAGCCCTTTTATCCGGTCGGCAGAAGAAGGGAGTGCTGTCAGCAGGATAACCGGTATATGGTTGGTAAGATTTGAGCTTTTGATTTTTTCGCAAAGCATATTGCCATCCATTCCTGGCATAAGAATATCGCTGATAATCAAATCAGGCACTATTTCTCCGGCCTTTTCCCAGCCATCGAGTCCATCCGCAGCTTCAGCTATCTGGTAAACAGGTGATAGTATATCCCTGAGCAAGGTCCGCACTTCCTGGTTGTCGTCGATTACCAGAATAATTTTCTCATCGCCTTTCCGGCTGATTTTTTCATTCAGGGCGCTTGCCGCGGGAATAGAACTATTGATCAGAATACTTTCGCTTGCCGGCAATTCAATACCAGGTAAGTTTTCTTTATTACCTGAGCATGGCAGGTAAACATTCACTGTGGTTCCTTTATTATTTTCGCTTTCAACTTCTATGAAACCGTGGTGTAGCTCAATCAACGATTTGGTAAACAACAATCCTATTCCATAACTTGTTGATGCTGGTTCAGTCAGGTTTTGGACAGTGTTACCCTGGAATTTATTGAAGATATTTCTAACCTGCGATCGTGTCATTCCGACTCCTGTATCAATTACTCTGAAAACAAGATATTCGCGCGAATCTTTTGTCCGGTAACTGAACTGAAAAATCGATTTCTGATTAAAAGTCCTGGTCACCAGGTCTATCTCACATTCAACACTGCCGTTTTTGTCGGTGTATTTAAATGCATTTGACAGCAGGTTATAAACAATTGATTCCAACCTGACCGGGTCGCCAGATATAGAGATGTCTTTTCCGGCAACTTTATCCGTGAACTTAAAGTCCAGTCCTTTTGTCGAAAAGAGATCGACAAAACTTTCGCAGGATTGTCTGAAAAAACGGGATGGATCAATCGCATCGCGTCTCAGCCTGATTTCCTCTTTTTCTATTTTTCGAAGATCCATCAGATCGGTAATCAGTCTCAGCAATATCTTGGCATTCCGGTCAATTTTTTCATAAAAATCAGCACGTTTTTCCGGATCGTCATTTATTCGTAACCGGCCGGTTAAACCCATAATCAGGGTTAATGGGGTACGGAATTCATGCGAAATATTGGAGAAGAAACGCATGCGCATATCGTACATTTCAATCTCCTGCTGCTGCTCCATCTGTTTAATTGTGAGCCGTTGCCGGTAAGTAATCAGGCGGTATGAAAAATATACGAGCACCAGGAAAAGAAGGGTGTAAATAGCATACGCATATCCTGAATACCACCAGGGGGGGAGTATCTTGATTTCGAGTGTCGTAATTTCATCATTCCAGATGCCGTCGCTGTTTGAACATTTTATCTTAAGGATATATTTCCCGTGTTTTAACCGTGGATAATAACATTCGGGGGTAGATGTATATATCCAGTTTTTGTCAATACCCTCCAACTGATAAGCGTATGATATTTTTTCAGGGGCACTGAAGTCCATCCCGGAAAACGAAAACGAAAGTGTATTCTGGAAATATCTGAGTTTAATAGATTTTAAATTCCAGGAGGAGTATTCCATGATCTGCATTCCTTCATATTCCTGACCTGCTACCAGAACTTCGTTAAAAAGGCTTATCTGGGTAATAACAATGGAGGGAGATGATTTTGAATCGGTGATCTGCAGGGGATTGAAATAACATACACCTTCCTTGCCTCCCAGGTACAGCCAGCCATTTTCGCTTTTTAGCGAACAACTTGTGTTGAAAAAGGATATTTCAAGCCCATCGAAATGATTGTAATTGCGTATTTGCTCAGGGAGGCCATTATTCAGGATTATCTTACTCAGCCCGCTTTCGGTTGCAGCCCACAATTCGTCGGATGAAACACTAATAATAGATTGTATTACTGCATTCTGAAGTCCATTCTGAAGTCCGATGTTGGTAAATTTATTTTCCCGTGGCTTAAAAATGGAAATACCATCCTCAGTTGCAATCCACAAGTTACTGCCCGGCATAATCACAAAATCGGAAATGAAATTATTACAGATACTCGTGGAATCTCCTGGATTGTTAAGGAATTTTTCAATTTTAACAAGTGAATCACGGGTACTGTTGGTTTCAATCTGTATCATCCCGTTCCCTCTGGTGCCCAGACAGAAGCGGTTGGGCCCCGATTCAATTATTTTAACAATCGGATATTTTTTCAGTTCCCTGGCAAGGTTGCCTTTAAGCCTGGTAAACATTCCTGTTTCTTCAGAATAGTAAATCAGCCCGTTCGACCAGCAACCTCCCCAAATTATCCCTTTGCTGTCGCGGTATAATGTCATTACGTGATTGTCGGCCAGTCCGTTTGCTTCATTGTAAGTATCGGTTGCTACAGCCACCACATTGTTACCCGAAACACTATATTTTTTTACATGGAGTATTCCACTACCCTTGGTACTGATCCAGACATCCCCATTGAACCCATTGACCATACTGAAGATATCATTTTTCAGTGGGCTGTTGTTTACATCATTATTGAGGATTAGCATGCGCTCAGCTATTGGTTGTCCGCTGCTGCCGGTTTCTACAAGGTAAACCCCTTTCCCACTGGTGCCTGCCCAAAAAGAATTTTTCCCGGAAGACGCCAGGGAAACTATTCCAAGAGTGTTCTCGCCAATGATATTTACATTAAAGGGCTTGTGGTTAGGGTCGTATTTATACAGGCCATTATTCGTTCCAACCCACACAATCCCCTGACGGTCTTCAAACATAGATTCAACCTTGAAGCTTATTTTTTCTTTCCCTGAATTAAAAACTGGCCGGGAAAGAATGGTTCCGGTTATTAAATCAGCAATCATCAGCCCACTGGGTAGCCCAACCCATAACTGATCCGGCTGCGATTCAGGAACAAGACAGTCATACGATTCCCCTTTCTCAGCTGAAATATCCGAAGCTATCGGATTTGTGTCCATCGGCACAATTTCCCCGTTGATCTCATCAAACATATCTGTACCGTCTAGGCTCGAAACGGCGATCCATCCATTGGCAAGTTCCTGTATCTTATGTATATAGATGCCTTTCAGGTGAAATGTATTTTCAATTTTTTTCGTTTGGCGGTTGTATCGCAATAATCCCTGATCTGATCCGATCCAGAGGCTTCCTTTTGAATCCTCAAAAGCCATGGTTAACCTGTAACTATTTCCCGATTCGGCATATACCAGTGTTTGAGGATCAAACTTATCTTTCTTCTTATCGAACGTAAAAACCCCTTCGTAACTGGCAACCAGGACTTTATTATCTGCCCCCCCCGAAATATTGATAATATTCCCGGTTTTAATACTATTGATAGATTGGTGGGAAATGATTTGCTGATTTTTTGGATTAAAGATAAACAGGCCTTCGCTGTAAGTGCCAATCCACAACTTGCCTTCGTTATCCAGATATAAGGCTGATATTTTTCTCCCTATTTTACTGCTGAATTGCTGCGAAAAATTGATAACCTTACGACCATCATACCTGAATAATCCTTTCCAGGTACCGATCCACAGAAAGCCTGCGCTATCCTGAACTATGCAGTTAATGTCAATCTCAGGAAGATCGGTGGATTTTGCAGCCGCGATCAGCTCAATTTGCTGGTTTTGACTTGTTAAGTCGCTGGAATTCAAAAGTATGGCAATCAACAGGATCGTCCTGAGCAAGCCTCCGGCCGAAAATGTACGTAATAATGAAACCGCGAATAACCGACACATATTGCCACGCTTGTATTTGCGAGGTCTAAAATAGTATTCAATTGCTTACACAGGCTTTTTTTAAATGAAAAATTTGATTTTTCTTTGAAGTTTCATTCCCCGGGCTTTGTACTTAACACATTGTATATCAGAATTATATATTTGTTTGTAATAAGTGTCATTGCTTTTTGGTTCAAATTCAATGGTTGTAACGAGGGTTAAAAAACACTTTTTGAGCGCCATCAGGCCGTTTTGTTGTTAAATTCGTTCCGGTAAACGTTTTCTTCTTTCAATTAAAAAATAAATGAAAAAATTCTTCTTGTTTTCAGTTTTATTGATTTCTGGCATGCTGACATTTGCGCAAACTGAACCGGTGAAAAGAGATATACATGCCAACTGGCAATTCCGTCAGGTAGCCACCACAGCCTGGATGCCGGCTTCTGTTCCCGGAACCGTGCACACCGACCTTATATCCGCCGGGAAAATTGAAGACCCTTACTACAGGTTGAATGAGCGGAAAGTTCAATGGATTGATAAGGTGAACTGGGAATACAAAACGTCGTTCAGCATAAATGCCGGTGAACTGAAGAGGCAGAATATCCGGCTTGTTTTCGAAGGGTTGGATACCTGGGCCGATGTCTATCTGAACGGTCAACTCTTGTTGAAGGCTGACAATATGTTTGTTACCTGGAGAGTAGATGCCAAACAATACCTGAAAGCGGGTGAAAATGAACTGAAAATCATTTTTACTTCTCCGGTAATGAAAGGAATGGAAAAACAGGAAGCATTTGGTTTTCCGTTGCCTGCCTCCAACGATCAGTCGGAAACCGGTGGCATGGGCACCAACCAGGTGAGTATATTTACGCGGAAAGCGGGTTATCATTTTGGTTGGGATTGGGGCCCGCGCCTGGTGACTTCAGGGATCTGGAAACCGGTTTATCTTCAATCATGGGACAATGCCAGGATAGCGGATCTTCATGTTATTCAGCATAATATTAATACAAAAGCTGCAGAAATTACCGCGGAAATAGAGCTTGAGACTTCGGTGGCGGGAGACTATTCTGTGAATCTGCTGGTTGATGGAAAGCAGATCGCTACCGCAAATATTAAATCAATGGCTGGAGTGAGCAAACAAAAAATCGACCTGAGCATCCCCAGTCCAAAAATCTGGTGGCCGAATGGTTTGGGTGATCATCCGCTTTACAAAATTACAGCAGAGCTTTCTGCTTCCGGCAAGGTGATCGATGGCAAATCAGCAACCATTGGACTGCGCACACTTAAACTTGTGAGAAAGCCCGATGCAAAAGGAGGTGGAGAGAGTTTTTACTTTGAGGTAAATGGCCGCCCGGTGTTTGCCAAGGGCGCCAACTACATCCCGAACGATGTTTTTCTAACCCGCGTTAAACCGGAAACCTATGAGTTCATTGTTAAATCGGCCGCCGATGCCAACATGAACATGTTGCGGGTGTGGGGTGGGGGCGTTTATGAAAGTGATTTGTTTTATGACCTTTGCGATAAATACGGCATTATGGTATGGCAGGATTTTATGTTTGCCTGCAGCATGTACCCCGGCGATGATCATTTCCTGAACAGCATCCGGCAGGAAGCTGAAGACAACGTAATAAGGCTCCGCAATCATGCCTGTATTGCCTTGTGGTGCGGCAACAACGAAATGGAGACGGCCTGGGCCCAGGGCCATGAAGACCGCGGCTGGGGCTGGAAGCAGGTTTATAATCCGGAGCAGCGTGAAATTATCTGGAAAGCATACGATACCATTTTTCATCATATTCTTCCTGCGGTAGTCGCTGCCAATACCGATAAACAGCCTTACTGGCATTCATCACCTTCAGCCGGAATGGGCAAGGTGGCTGGCTACGACAACAACTCCGGCGATATGCACTACTGGGGCGTTTGGCACGGACAGCATCCGTTCAGCGATTTTCGTAAGTACAAAGCCCGTTTTATGAGCGAATACGGCTTCCAGTCATTCCCGGAGTTTAACAGCGTGAAAAAATATACCCTGCCTTCCGACTGGAATATTGAATCAGAGGTCATGGCTTCGCATCAACGCAGTGGCATTGGGAATCTCCGCATAAAACAATACATGGAGCAGGATTACCAGATTCCTGAAAACTTTGAACATTTACTTTATGTTGGTCAGTTGCTGCAGGCCGATGCGATAAAAATGGCGCTGAAGACCCATCGCAGCGACATGCCCTACTGCATGGGGTCGCTGTACTGGCAGATCAACGATTGCTGGCCGGTGGCCTCCTGGTCGGGCATCGACTATTATGGCAAATGGAAAGCCCTGCATTATTTCGCAAAAGAAGCCTGTAAAAATCAGATTATCAATGTGGTAATAGAAAATGGAAAATTGTTGATTTACGGTGTTTCTGACCTGTCGCAAAAAACCGATGCTGTTATCAGGCTTAACCTGGCCGATTTCAACGGTCTTTCCCTCTGGAACCGGCCGGTGAAAGTTACCCTTCCTGCCAACAATTCAGCGTTGGTTTACAGCCTCGATCTGAAAGAAATACCGCTGAATTACAGGGAAAAAGAAGTATTCCTGACGGCAACACTGGTAACCGGAACAAAGGAGCTTGACCAGGAGTTTGTCTATTTTGCCAGACCTAAAGATCTAAAACTCCCCGAACCGGGCATCAAAACCCGGATCAGTGACAAGGGCGATCATTTCGTGATCGAAATAACATCGGAAAAACTCTGCAAAAACCTGATGCTGATCAGCGACAACACTGAAGTTCAATTTTCGGATAATTTCTTCGATATGCAGCCCGGCGAAACCCGTCTGGTCACCTGTCCGGCCACCCTTCGCTGGGAAGATTTTGAGAAGGGTTTTCGCACCCTGAACCTGAAACAGACGATGAAGTAAGTGAAAGGAGGGCAGAGAGTGAAGAGAGTGAAGGGAGGATGAAAGAAGCCAGATGAAAAATAACCTAACAGGTTTTCTTCCAACCTGTTAGGTTTTAAAGAAGAATGCAACATGAAGTGAATACAGAAGAGAGAGAAGAGTGAAGAGTGAAAAGTGAAGAGAGTGAAGAAAGTGAAAGTGAAAAGTGAAAAATGGGATGTGAGAAATGAATAGTGCTTTGAGTCCCTCGTCCCTCGTCTTTCGTCCCGGCACCCTGGAATTTAGTAATAAATAAGAGAAGTATGTAATGAAGAGAGTGAAGAGAGTGAAGAGTGCAAGGAGCTTGTTCATGGGGTCCGTCCCTCGTCCCGTCTTGGCGTCTATTGTCCCCTTCTGAAGAGAAGATTGAAAAGTGAAAAGTGAAGCAAGATGAAAAATTTGGAGTTAGAAATGAAAATAGACCAAACAGGTTTTCTTTCAACTTTTGAGGATTTTAAAAAGGAATGAAATGTGAAATGAATTTTGAAGAAATTGAAGTCGGGATAAAGCCCGGCCGGGTTATACGGTAGCCCTTAGCGCGGACTATACCCGGAAAGTCTTACCAGTCAGGGGAGAAGTATCCGACAGGACATTGTTGGCAACTATATATAGCTGCAACCTGGAATATGGGTATTTTGTCGTTTGTGATAATGAAAACCAATGCAAATGAGTAAAATAGTTTTAGGAATTACGATTTCAGCATTTTTGATTTCCTGCAATATGCAGAATAATCAAGCCTGCAAGGAAATCAAACCTGAGCAAAAGGCAAATCACATTTCCGACCCGGATGTATTTATCGGAAAGCACAAGGCAAAAGTAATGGTTTTGGGAGTTTTCCATTTTGACAATCCAGGGTTGGATAGTTATAAACCTAAATTCTCTTTCAACATTCTTGAAGAAAATAGACAGGGAGAATTGGAAATACTTTTAAACAAAATTGCCGGATATAAACCAACTAAAATCCTTGTGGAATGGGATAGAATTGAAATGGATAGTATTGCCAATGACCGTTTTCAAAAATACCTCAGCGGAGAATTCAGCATAGAAGATAAAAGTAACGAGGTCTATCAAATTGGTTTCAAACTCGCAAAAAAGTCAGGACACAGCAGAATATACTGCTCTGATGCTTCTGCGGATTGGTTTGGAGTGGAACTGGATTGGGACAACTATGACGTAGAGGCCTATTTAAAGTCGAAAGGACAATATAAAAAAAGCACTCGTTATAATTTTCAAGTGTTTTACCAACTAATTGATTCATTAAAAAGTGTTCAATCACTAACTGAACATTTCGCCTTGATAAACAGTCCTGAAAACAGGCTGAAAGACCATCAGGCATATTTAGCTGAAACAATTCTGGAAGGAGCCGGAGATAATTATATTGGAGCAGATGCCGTAGCTAAATGGTATCGGAGGAACCTGAGAATTTACGCCAATGCATATGATTTTACGGATTTTGACAAAGAAGAAAGACTATTGCTTCTCTATGGATCGGGACATGTTTGGCAGTTAAGGCAATTCTTTATTGACTCGCCGGATTTTGACTATATAGAACCAAATGAATACCTGACGAAATGATTATAGTTGCTAAAAGGTATTTATGAAATGGCGGCTAAAATGCAAAATTAATGCTATTTGCGCCTAATGTTCTTAAGTGCTTACCAGTAACTTTCAATTTTTATTAAAAAAAACTGCCACTTTAATAATCACCAGACAGTTTCCGGAATAATCCGAAAAGATACCTGGTGGTAGTAATTGTTTAACCCATTGATTGAGTTATGATTTTTTCTGAAGTAAACTTTTAAGATATAAGACATGATATTACTCATATTCCTGAGGAGGATCTACCTGCTGCCTGTAGCTTTGCTCTTATTCTCATGCAATTCATCTTCTTTGAATGAATACTCAGGCAACGATTTAGCCATTGCAAGGCATGGACGCACTTTGGTTAAAGATAATGCCATTGAATTAATCAGTTCAGCTTCATATGCGGAGTTTCAGTTCAAGGGAGATGTCTGCAATGTGATGCTCAGCAATACAGCAGCTGCCGGCGATTATAATTTTGCTGCGATAGAACTTGATGGTAACTATCTTCAAAGAATAAAAGTTGAAAGTAATGTTCCACAATCATTTACTTTCAGGCCGGAAAAAGAAGCAGACTGGCATACGGTGCGCATTTATAAAGCTACTGAAGCGGCAAATGGTCTGGTTGTCTTTCATGGTGTGCAGGCCTCAGAAATTCAGGCCATTACAGCCAATCAGGATGTAAAAATTGAGTTTATCGGCAACAGCATCACCTGTGGCATGGGCAATGATGCCGGTGAGGTTCCCTGCGGCAGGAACAAATGGTACGATCAGCACAATGCATACTGGAGTTATGCAGCCATCACCTCCCGGTCACTCAGTGCTGACTTTATGCTGAGTTCGGTAAGCGGAGCCGGCATTTACCGCAACTGGAACAGCGATGGACCAACCCTTCCCCGCTTGTATGAATCAGCTTACCTGCAGGTCGACAGTCTGATAAAATGGGATTTCAGCGCCTGGATTCCGGATGTTGTGGTGGTCGCCCTGGGCACCAACGACCTGAGCGATGGGGATGGTGAAACCCCGAGACTTCCCTTCGATTCAACTGCATTTATTTATGAATATGCAGGGTTTATCTCAACCATTTACAGCCATTACCCTGATGCCAGATTTGTTCTGCTTTCCAGCCCCATGATTCCTGCAGTAAAATCCGACCTGCTCCTGAAATGTCTTGAGTCTGTCAAAAAGTTATCGGAGCTTCAGCATCCAACACAGAAGGAAATCAGTGTTTTTCGGTTTGATAGTGTAACATCCTCAGGTTGTTCGGGTCATCCAACCATCGCAGAGCACAAGCAAATGGCAGACCAGCTGATTCCGTTTATGAAAAGTGGAAAGTTGAAAGTGAAAAGTGAAAAGTGAAAGAGTGACAAAATGTGGAGTGAGAAATGAAAAAGAACCTAACAGGTTTTCTTTTGGTGCCTGAGCACTTTGTCGAAGGCCAACCTGTTAGGTTTTAAGAAAAATGCACTGTGAAGTGGACAAGAGTGGAAAGTGAAGAAAGTGAAAGCATATTACTAAACTAAAATAACCTTAGCGTCCCGCTAAGGTTCAACCAGAATACCAAAACCCTTTATCGTTCCTACCAGAGAAATCTGACGATGGGTATAACCGAAATCCAGGTGTCAGGAATAATTTTCAATCAAATCGGAAATTCGGAAATTGGATATTGAGACGCAACTTTCTGAAAATCAATCAAACTTTATTGCTTCTTTAAAACCTCGGTAGAAAAAACAGCTGCCCCTGATTACGAACCTTATTTTTTCATTTAACGAATGTTGATTCCGAAATACCGCCTTCAATACCTCAATGACTTCCGGCTACCCGACTCAATTATTGTTTAAGCAGTTTTTTGATAAATGTTTGATTATCAGTTATAAACCTCAGCAAATACATCCCTGGTTTCAAATTACTCAAATCAAGGGTATTTGCTTCACCATCAATGGAATAAGCGGCAATTTCCCGACCTGAATGATCCGTAATCTGAAGACTGAATTCACCGGTATTATTTTTGAAAACGATGTTAACCTTATCATTTGCAGGATTGGGGAAAACTGAAATAACCTCAGGCTTTTCTGCAATCGGCTGAAGGGTGGTATTTACCGTAAAATCCAACGGTGTGCCCCATTCAACACCGTCTTTTTTGTAGTAAACCAAATCCCTTACATGGGCTTCATGGGACCAGCCCCAGGTATAATATGGACCTCCTAAGCCTTTATAACAAACATGTTCGTAATAATAAGGATCATAAATAGCTGTGTAACATGTGTCACCTAAATAAATTACGGATCCCCGATGGAACAAGATTAAACTCCCGTAAGTCTTTGTAACACCGTGTTCACCCGCATACATAAGATTTATAGTATAATGGTCACCCCCCTCTGCCATGCAATTCCGGCAAGATTGTCAAAATCAGGGTCAGTAGTTATTTTCACTGCTATTGTATCAATGGTAGCATTGAAGTATGTATTGATATCATAGATGTATATGAAGTATTTGGTTTTATTTTCCCAGGTGTTTACGATGGTGTCCCCGATTATTTCTTTATCAAGCAAAGTAGCTATATTTTCGGTATAATTTTCGTCATATACCCCACTTTCAACGGATATTGTATGAAGTTCATCGCCAATATTATGATCATGAACCTGTTTCCAGGTCAGGTTCTGGAAGCCGGTTTCGGGATTATTATAACCGGTAAGTGTAAATTCATCAATCCTGTTCATCTCAAATCCAAAACGGAAATCCGGAAAATTAAAAAAGTTCAGTGTTTTTACCAATCCATAATTCTTTGAAAGGATAAGATTCATATTATTCACAACATGATCTATATTTTGTCCTTCACTATTCAATGCCTGAAATGATATGGTTTTTACAGAGTCAATAATACCCAGGATATCTTCAACGCCGACTGAACTAACGCTTGCCCTGAAACTTAAACCGGTTTCTGTATAACTAATCCATTCTTCATTCAGGGCTGCCCTTGTTTTAATAGTTACTGACTGATCATAAATATTATAAAAGCTCGTTTCTCCGTCAGGTCGGATGGTTACCCTGTCGCCCATCCAGGATGGCCCCTGAAGATGATAACAACTCCAATCCATCTGCCGTAGATTCTTCAGAAGAAAGTAGTTTGTATCAGTTCCTGAAATGGTAACAGAATCAACCTGCATAGCATGTAAATCTCCCAATGAACCAATGTATTGGGTAGTCCGTCCAGGCTGCAGTACCCGGTAATTCTGTGCATAAAGTGTGACTGTGATGAAATTTGCCAGAATCAACAGAACAAGAAAGGAGGTCGTTTTCATATTTATAAATTTGGATTTTCTTTTTAACAGGAATATTAGTTACTTCTGATAAAAAGTCGGAATACGCAATGAATTGAAGTGAAGAATAAAATACAAGTTGAAAACCTTCTAATCTTAAATCAATATATATCAAAGACAATCGAAAACAAATTTACCCTTATCCCGGAATGAAATATTTTTCATTCGATATATAATACTGCAATGATTTTACGTGAAATGTTTAATTTGCCTGATCAGTTTTATAATTTCACAATCTTTCTGATGACATTTTGATTTTCTGAAGTAAATCTGAACAGGTAGATTCCAGGCTTCAGATTTTGAATGTTTATTTGGGATTCTTTAGCATTTAACGGATAGTTCCCGGTTTCCACTCCATGACTGTCTATTATTGTCATGAACGAAGATTTGTTAAGTATACTGAGTTTAATATTAACCAGATCTGTTGCCGGATTCGGAAAAACCGAAACAAGTTCAGGTTCGGTTTCAATCGGTTTTAGTGTTGTATTTACAGTAAAATCAAGCGGGAAGCCCCATTCAACTCCGTCTTTTTTATAATAGACCAATTGGTTGGAGCACTCATCGAATCCGAAATACTCAGAATAGTATGGCCCACCCAGCCCCTTGTAATATTCCTGATCAGGAAAGCAGTTATCGAAAATAGGGTGATGATAACAGGAATCATAATAAGAGGGTTCTACAGTGCCGCTGCCTCCCATCTGTGCCTTTATAATTCCATGAAAACCATCTTTCAAAAGTGTTGTGGTGAAGTATTCTGAATTCTCAACCTCCATTGCCATTCCCGGTAGCTGATCAAAACCGGAATTCGAATAGATTTTCTGTAAAAGCGTATCAATGTTTGCAGAAAATGTATTATTCCCATAGCCGTTAATCATTACTTTAATCCGTTTTTCCCAGTAATAGAAAATCGTGTCACCATCAATGGATTTTTCCAACAGACGTGAAAGAGTTTCCACTCTCAAGGAATAGGAAATATCACTGTAGATTTCAACCGTATGCAATTCATCACCCGGATTATGGTCGTGAATCTCTTTCCAGGTCAGGTTTTGTATACCTGAAATTGGATTGTCCATGCCAATTAAATGGCACTCTCCGGCAGTTTGTCTGGTTAACCCAAGCCCAACCTCAGGAAAACTATAAAAATTAAAGGTCGTGATAATTCCATTGTTCTTTGATAGTTTGATTTGCATCCAGTTGATCATACTGGAAATATTCAACCCATCGGGGCTGACGGCCTGGAATGAAATGGTTTTTACTGAGTCGGTGACACCCAGAAAAGTTTCTGTTCCCAGTGAAGCAACAGTCGCCCGGAAATTTATCAGGGGATTGGTATAGCACATCCATTCTTCACCAACAGGAGCCTGAGTTTTTATTGCAATTTCTTCATTCCAGCCATTGAAAAAACTGGTTTCTCCATCAGGTCGGACAATGATCCTGTCACCCATCCAGGATGGTCCGTCTGTATGGAAACAATCAAAATCCATTTGCTGGAGATTTTTCAACAGATGAAAGATGGTGTCTGTGCCTTGGATACTCACAGAATCAACACGCATACCGAAATAAAGATCACTATAAATACTGTAAAATGTAGTTTGCTCAGGCTTTAGTACCCGATAGTTTTGCGAATTTCCGGTACTGAATGAAGCTATAAAAAGTAGCATTGAAATTGCACAGATAGCCCTGGTTTTCATAATGGAAATGATTATTTACAAATATAGCTAGATAAAGAACCTAAACATCGTTTTTTATCAAATATGTTAGCAAGTGAGGCTCAATTTGAGGCTGAGGCTGAACCTGAGGTTGAGATTGAGGTTTAGGTTGAGATTGAGATTTAGATTGATATTTAATGTATTTAGCTTAAGCGGTTCTTAACCTTAACCTTAACCTTAACCTTAACCTTAACCTTCTCTTCATAGATATACCTGATAATGTTAAAGTTATGTTAAAGATGTCAATCCGGTGGACGGAAGTATGTGTTTATTGTTAATATCTCAATTCATACATTCATTCATTAAAACCATTGAACATGAAAAAGATGATTTACGCGGTTACCGCGGGAATATTGTTTTCCTTATTGCTTGCCCCGTCAGTGCTCAGGGCACAATCAGAATTGTATACACAGGGTACAGTCTGGGAAATGACATTTGTGAAAATTAAAGCCAATATGGGTGAGGATTACCTGAAAGGTTTGAGTAAAACGTGGAAAGCATCCATGGATTTACTCGTTAAGGAAAAACTGATCAAATCATACAAAATTCTGATGGGCTCAGCTTCGAACAAGTCAGATTTTGATTTATTGCTGATGATCGAGAGTGAGAATCTGGGCTCATTTGATCCCGATCCGGTCAGGGATAAGAAAATAGCCGATCTCGATAAAAAGATTATGGATGGCATGGGTGACGAGTATAAAAAAACCATTGTAAACTATGAAACCCTGCGTGAAATTACAGGTAATAAAATCATGCGTGAAATTTTTCTGAAATAGTTTTAATCCTGGTTGCCGGAAGATAACACCATCTATTTTCATCGGAATTCATTAAGCCGTAAGACCTGAATTATATCCGGTTAGCCGGCTTTTCTCTTTTCTACAACGCAACAATTAGCTGATATACTGCATAATCACCTGTTTTATGCTTATCTTTGCAGAAAAAAAGATGACCATCAAACCAACTATACCCGGTTCCGAAAAATCGCTGCTCAAGCTTATTACGAACTACAAAAGGCCCTCCCTCAGAAGCAGTGGCTGGCAATTGATCAACACGCTTGTACCCTACATAGCCCTTTGGATTGCGATGGCTTACCTTATTACCATCTCCTGGTGGCTGGTACTTCCTCTATCCATTGTAGCTGCCGGCTTTACTGTCAGGCTTTTTATTATTTTCCACGATTGTGGTCATGGTGCCTTTTTTGAATCAAAAAGGGCCAACGACATAGTCGGTATAATCCTTGGCATACTTACCTTCACACCGTATCACCGCTGGCATCACGCACATCTGATCCATCACCGCACTGCCGGAAATCTTGATAAACGCGGGGTTGGTGATGTATGGACACTCACTGTTGAAGAGTATAAAAGCCGGACTCCATTTAAAAGGTTTGTCTACCGGGTTTATCGCAATCCGTTCATCATGTTCGGATTAGGTGCAGGACTTGTATTTCTGGTTACAAACCGGTTTACCCGAAGGGGCTTTAGCTGGAAGGAACGAATCAGTGTTTATGTTACGAATCTTGGTTTGGCTGCCCTGGCTACCGGTATTAGTTTATTGATCGGCTTCGAATCATACCTGCTGATTCAATTGCCAACCATGTATTTTGCGGCTACTGCCGGTGTTTTCCTTTTTTATGTTCAGCATCAGTTTCCTGACGTTCACTGGTATCGCGACGAAGAATGGGATTACAGCACCGTTGCCATCAACGGCGCATCCTACCTTAAACTGCCAAAAGTTTTGCAATGGTTTTCGGGAAACATTGGGTTTCATCATATCCATCACCTGAGTTCAAAAATCCCCAACTACAAGCTGGAGAAATGTCACAGGGAAAATGAAGCCTTCCAGAGGGTAAATCCTGTAACCTTTCTAACAAGTATGAAGTCTCTGAGACTGCGTTTGTGGGATGAAAAGCGGAGGCAACTGGTAACTTACCTGCAGGCAGCAGGGTAAACGCACATTCACCGGCACCGCAATCTCAATTCTTCCGTGCCAAACATTTCAGAAAGTATTCTTTATTAACCGGGCAGCACGGTTCAGGTTTTTGATGTATATTTGGTTTTCTATACCGGTATGAAAAAAATCTTCTATTTTCTGCTTTTAATCATCACACTGCAAATGAGTTTTGATGAAACTCTCTCGCATTTTGATCTGTCCGGACATGTTGACCTGAAGGGAAATTCCACCTTTGCCTCTATAAATTTTCATCTGCAGAAATGCCATGATCACTTTTGGGTTGTTTCTGATATTTCTGATTTGATATGCTGTCGGGATCAAATCTCATCTTCTGCCAATATTCCTGAACATTTTATTCTGCCTGATGTTGCCCTCACCATCTGGCAACCTCCCAAAATTCTGTAACAATAAACAACTGACCATCTGTTTTATCAGATATGGTTAGTGGTCCATGATTGTCTATTTTCAGATCAGACATTAATAAATTTCTTAAACTTCAGATATTCAGAGGAAGTTAGCTTTCTCAGATTGTCAAAAACAATAATTATTATGGAAAAGGAATTGAAGACTTATGTATGGGGAATTCCCACCAGATTGTTCCATTGGATGATGGTGGTTTCATTGGTTGGTGCTTACATAGCTGAAGAGGATTACCTCACATTGCATGTGGCATTTGGTTACACAGCAGGAATTCTTATTTTTTTCCGGCTTATATGGGGCATTGTCGGGCCAAAATATTCTCATTTCAGAGATTTTCCGATGAGTATAAAATCTATAACCGGTTTTATCAAAGGGCTGGGAAAGACCGGAAAAGTATATGCAGGACACAATCCTCCGGCTTCAGTCGTAATGCTGGGGATCATGCTCATGGTTGTTCTGGTTGCCATTTCAGGAATGCTTACACTGAGCCAGGAGGGCGGCCAGGGACTATTAAAATCATTAACACTGCCCTCAGGAATTGAATTTAAAGAGATTCATGAAGTCTTCGTACAGATATTGATCGGCCTTACAATTCTCCATCTGCTCGGAATAATCTCCGATTTGATATTGCATAAGTCAGCCAGTGTCCTGAAATCGATGTTTACCGGATACAAAACCGGGATTGAAGAAGAGAATGCAGGAATGAACGGGTTTCAAAAGTTTTTTTCATTTGTCTGGATCATAGCCCCATTGGTTGCATTCTATCTGACCATTACAGGGCCTCCGATTCTGTTGAAGGACGATGAAGGAGAAGATGGAACAACCGAAATGGTTGATGAAGAAGGCGAAGGAGAAGAGGGGGAAGAGGATTGAACAGATAATTTAGTAAAATAGTTGTTAATCTGAACCGGCGGCAAAAAATGTCGCCGGTTTTATTATGATAGCTTAACTTGATTATAAAAACCGGAATTCCTCCATCAGCCTGAAAATTTCCAGCTTCGTTATGCGAAAAATATTGTCAGAAACTTTTGGTGAGCTGCAGATAAATCCGGTTTAAAAGATACCTGTTGTCGTAAGTTCCTTCATAATAAAAAGCACAGGATAATTTTTTAAGAATTTTCCAGTTCAGACTGACCTCTCCTGTGTGTTGCATCTGGTTATACCCGGAGTTGGCATACTTGTAATCAATAAAACGGTAAGTAAAGCCGCCGCTGAGTTTTCCACGGATTAGGTCACGTGAAAGGCTGAGTCCGAAAATATTTCCGTTGAGATAGCTTGTGGCCAGAATGGTTGCTGAAAGTGTTGCGCTGACATCTATAAACGGAATCTGGCTGTAGGTCGCGTAAGCGTAAAGGTTCTTCGATGCTTTCGGATCACTCTTCCTGAAGCGGTATCCGCCATTGGCACCTACTGAAAGCTTTTTCAGCGGCCGGTAGTTTACCTGTAGCATGTAACCCTGTTGGGTTTCAGTTTCAAGCAACTGGTCGATAAAACTTTTATAGGTTTCGTAATAAATGATGTTCTTGCGCGAACTGTAGGATAAAGACGTGGATATTTTGCTGCTGAACCGGTACCTTAAAGACAGGTAAATGTTTGATAATTTCGGTGCGCTGTTGGTTTTAGTTGTTGTGTCAGACACAGCCTGAGAACTGTCAATTTTAATATCGTAACGGTAGAGGTCAAACTCTGTTGAACCGAAAAAACTCAGATTTTTTATAAGCGTATTGGAATGCTGCAGATAGGCGAACCGCCGGTCGGTAATTCCGGAATTCTTTTGCTCAACAAAGGCCAGTGTGGATTGTACAATTCCTTTACCATATGTTTGTTCATGATTGATATAGGCCCCATACTGAAACAAAGAGGTGTTGAAGCCGTAGTCTGAATAGTCTGGCCTGGAACCTGCAAGTAAACCGGTGGTGAAGGCATGGGTTTTGAGTTCAAACTGGATTCCGTCAACAGCACCCATATTTGAAAGCTTCGGATTTATTTTCCGGCCTGCATATACCCTGGCATTCTTGCTGATTTCGTAGTTAACTGAAAGGTTGTAAATTTTCAGGCCGTTGAACACACTCTCTTTAATTTCGTCCCAATGATCACTCTTGTGCGAAAAAGAAATATACGACTCGGCCGACAACCGTGAATCAGCTATGTTTTTTGCATTTAGTGAAAAGGTATAGCGCATCCGGAGCGAATTCCCGGAGGGTGCACCCGTTATGTTGGTATAATTGGCAACTGAAACCCTCCCGCTGATCATTTCCTTCCTTAACGGTGTTGCTGCGGCACTGTTTTGCAGACTGTCTTTCACAGGAACAATCACATCTGTGGTTGTTCCGGGCTTTGGCTCCGGTTGGATTTCCGGGTTTTTATCTTGTTTGATTTTTGGTTTTGTATTTGAAAATACATGATCGTTGGTAGTAAATTTTTTGGAAATCAGTGGAATACAAACGCAGGAAATGGATGAAAGATTTTTTACCTTCAGTGCCGGCTGATATTTTCCGTCTACCATCAGATAAAGGGTATCGCCTTCTGAAATGTTTTCTGTTGTTTTGAATTTTACATAAACATTCTGAGAGGTGACATATGAAACAACGCCATCTACTGGTTCTGCATTGCCCTGGCCTTTCAGAACAGAGGCTGTTAGAACAAAGAAAATAAATACGAAAAGTAGCTGCCTCATGTCTGCTTACTTAGTTTTGTCTGTATTCTTGCCTGTTTAACCCCTTTTTGCTATCGCCATCCGGATGACAATTCAAACAGGCATCGCTGTTGTATGAATAGCCACTGATACCCTGGTGTTCCTGATTCATTTCGGACTGGCTGTGACACTGGAAACAACTGAAAACAGCGTAGTTTGAAGAATTGGTGTGACAATCCGAACAGGTATTCCATTCGTTGTTATGCTGTCCTGAATAAATCGGGAAATATTGATTATCGTGGTCGAATGTTGAAGGATTCCATGCAGTCTGGGTGTGGCATTGTTCGCAATCAGTCGGATATTGAGCGGATGCATGGGGCGGATCGTTCGTTTGATTGTAGTCGGGCATGTGACAACCTGCACAGGTAGTAGGTGCACTGTTATAGTTCCCGTTATGGCACTGATCGCAATCGCTGATGCCGGTATGCGCACCCTGGATTACGTAGTAGCTGTTGTGGTTAGGAAAGAGTGCCGGTTCCCATCCCGGGTTGGTTGTGTGGCAGGTTAAACACTCAGTTGACAGGTTAAGCGTAGTATGACTTGGATTGCTGGTCTGGTTAAAATTGTTGATATGACAACCACTACAGGTATTAGGGGTTGTATTGTAATTGCCGTTATGGCATCCGGCACAGTTGCTGGCAACAACTGCGTGTCCACCTGTTAAAGGATAATAGTTGCTGTGAATCGGGAACCCTGCAGGTTGCCAGCCGGGTTCAGTACTGTGGCAGGTGGCACAGGTATTGGGTATGCCAATCGCAGTATGATTTGGGTTGGTGGTCTGATTATAAGCACTGATATGGCAGTCACTGCATACGGATGTTGTCCCTGCATAACCGTTTGTATGGCAGAGGCTGCATTCAACACTATTATGAGCACCTGTCAAAGGGAATGAAGTTGTACTGTGGTTAAACCCTGAAGAACCGCTTCCGTCAGGGTGACAACTCAGGCAAGCATCGCTGTTATAGGTATACCCGCTTACACCCTGATGCTCCTGGTTCATATCATTCTGGCTGTGGCACTGGAAGCAACTGAAGACTCCGTAATCTCCGGGATTCGTATGACAGTCGCTGCAGGTATTCCATTCCCCGTTATGTTCTCCAGAGTAAATCGGAAAATACTGATTGTCATGATCAAACGTTGAAGGTGTCCACGTAGTTTGTGTGTGGCAGGTTTCACATTCTGTCGGATACTGGGCTGAAGCGTGCGGCGGGTCGTTCGTCTGGTTATAGTTGTTGAGATGGCATCCAACACAGGTATTCGGAGCGGTATTGTAATTGTTGTTGTGACAATCATCACAATTACTGATTGAAGTATGTGCTCCTTCCAGCACATAATAATTGTTGTGATCCGGGAAAAGTGCAGGATTCCATCCGGGATTGGTTGTATGGCAGGTTGCACATACTGTTGATAAATTCAACGAAACATGCCCTGGATTTGCAGTCTGGTTGTAGTTATCCTGATGACAACCAGCACATTCTGAAGGTGTATTGTTGTAATTTCCGTTGTGGCAACCGGCACAATCGTTGGACACAACTGCATGACCTCCGGTCAACGGATAATAATTGCTGTGAATGGGAAATGTTGCCGGATTCCATCCCGGATTGGTCGTATGACAGGTAGCGCAATCCGTTGGTATTCCAAGAGTTGCATGATTCGGATTGGTTGTCTGGTTGTAAGCGTTTGTATGGCAACCATTACAGGTGTTGGGCGTGGTATTGTAGTTCCCGTTATGACAAACTGTGCAATTATTCGAAATAACAGCATGCCCCCCGGTTAACGGATAAACATTTTCGTGGATCGGGAAGGTAGCAGGTTGCCACCCCGGATCTGTCGAATGGCAGGTTTCACAGGTATTCGGAATATTGGAAGCAGCATGATTGGGGTTGGTTGTCTGATTGTAGGAAGTAATGTGACATTCACTGCAAACAGTTGTTGTGCCTGCATACCCATTGGAATGGCAACTGATACAATCGAGGGTTGCATGGGATCCTGTTAGTGGAAAATCAGTAGAATTATGATTAAATGCAGAAGAAGCATCCCCGTCAGGATGACATTGGAAACAGGCATTGCTGTTATACTGGTACCCGCTGACATCATTGTGCTCATCATTCATATCTGCCTGGTTATGTTCATGGCAGTCAATGCAACTGAACACGGCGTAATTGGAAGAATTTGTATGACAATCGGAACAGGCAGCCCATTCACCGTTGTGTTGCCCGGAATATATAGGGAAATACTGTCCGTCATGGTTAAATGTTGATGGTGTCCAGGCATTTTCAGTGTGGCATTCCTGGCAACTCGTCGGGAACTGGGCTGAAGCATGCGGTGGATCATTCGTCTGGTTGTAATTGTCGAGGTGACAGCCAACGCAGGTATTGGGAGTGGTATTGTAATTCCCGTTGTGGCAGTCAACGCAGTTATTTGAGATGGTCGCATGTGCTCCATTCAACGGGTAGTATTGATTATGAGTAGGGAAGGTGGCAGGTTGCCAGCCCGGATTTGTTGTATGACAGGTTGCACAGGTATTCGGGATGCCGAGGGCGGTGTGATTCGGATTGACAGCCTGATTGTAATCACTGACATGGCAATCGCCGCATACAGTGGTTGTTCCGGCATATCCATTGCTGTGGCAACTTTCACAGTTCGTTGTTGTGTGTGCGCCTGTGAGCGGGAAGGCTGTGGTATTGTGGTTAAAACCGGCAGATGCATCACCGGTAGGATGACAGGCAAAACATGCCGGGCTGTTATAGGCATAGCCCCCGATTCCATTGTGTTCGTTATCCGTATCTGCCTGGTTATGCTCATGACAGTCGATACAACTGAACTGGGCATAATTCGATGCATTGGTATGGCAGTCGGAGCATGCAGTCCACTCCCCGTTGTGTTTCCCTGAATAGATCGGGAAATACTGCCCGTCATGGTTAAAAGTTGAAGGAGTCCAGGCATTCTCGGTATGACAGGTCAGACATTCAGTCGGGAATTGGGCCGATGCATGCGGAGGATCATTCGTCTGATTGTAATTATCGAGATGGCATCCGACACAGGTGTTGGGAGTGGTATTGTAATTCCCGTTATGGCAATCTGAACAATTGTTTGAAATAACAGCATGGGCGCCGTTCAACGGATAAATTTCATTGTGAATGGGGAATGTTGCCGGTTGCCAGCCAGGTTCTGTTGTGTGGCAGGTAGCACAGGTGTTTGGAATGCCGGCTGACACATGGTTTGGATTTGTAGCCTGGTTATAGTCGGTAACATGACAATCACCGCAAACGGTTGTTGTTCCGGTATAGCCATTGGTGTGGCAGGCAAGACAGTCTGTAGTCGTATGCGCTCCGGTGAGCGGGAAAGCCGTTGTGTTGTGGTTAAATCCGGCAGATGCATCACCGGTCGGGTGACAGGCAAAACAGGCCGGGCTGTTGTAGGCATAGCCCCCGATTCCATTGTGTTCATTATCCGTATCTGCCTGATTGTGCTCATGACAGTCGATACAACTGAACTGGGCATAGTTGGATGCGTTTGTATGGCAGTCGGAACAGGCTTCCCATTGGCCGTTGTGCTTTCCTGAGTAAATGGGAAAATACTGCCCATCGTGGTCGAAGGTGGCTGGTTTCCATGCAGTTTCGGTATGACAGGTCAGGCATTCGGTTGAGAATTGCGATGCTGCGTGCGGTGGCTCATTGGCCTGATCGTATTCATTCTGGTGGCAGCCGATACAGGTATTCGGTGTGTTATTATAATTCTCAGTATGACAGGAAGCACAGTCGTTGGAAATATTTGCATGCGCCCCGTTCAATGCGTACACCTCGTTGTGATTCGGGAAAGTGGCCGGTTTCCAGCCTGGTGCTGTGGTATGGCAGGTCTCGCAGGTATTTGGCATAGGAACCGATCCATGGTTCGGATTTGTCGAAGCATTGTAATCATCCTGATGGCATTCACTGCAAACCGTTGATATGGCTGTATTGCCATTGGTATGACATTCCTGGCAATCGGTGTTGGTATGGGCTCCTGTCAGAGGAAATCCGGTATTGTTGTGGTTAAAACTTCCAGCACCCGATCCGGTAGGATGACATCCATAACAGGCAAGGCTGTTGTAACTATAACCTGAAACACCTCCATGCTCATCATCCATATCACCCTGATTGTGTTCATGGCAGTTGGTGCAGCTGAATTCTCCATAATTTGAAGGATTCGTATGGCAATCGCTGCAGTCATTCCAGACTCCATTGTGCTGGCCGGAATAAATCGGGAAAAACTCGGCATCGTGGGCGCTGAATTCCTTCCATGAGTATCCGCCAACAAAGTGACATTCATCGCATCCGGTTGAATACCCTGCGGCAACGTGGTTTGGCTGAGTTGTCGCGTTGTAGTCATCCTGGTGACAACTGTAACATTCTACACTGAGTGGCTCAAATTTAACCAGGGATTCCGATAAATGGCAATCCGAACATTCGGCGCTGGCATGAGCGCCCATCAGCGGGAAGCGGGTTTGTTCGTGAAGCCGTACAATGTTGTTGATAATCCACGACTCAGGGGTATGACATCTTTCACAATCAGGCCCGACTGTTTGTTCGTGAATGTCGGTATGGCAGGCGTTGCATGCGGGGTCAGCATCGGTAAATACCAGCGATTCATGGCATGAACGGCAGTTGGTTTGCCGGTGGGCTCCTACCAGTGGCATGGCAGTATTTTCATGGCTGAATGAAATGCTGTCGGGGTTAACCTTCCAGCTATCTGTCACATGACAATCAACGCAACTGATTTTCAGTTCCTTGCCATGGGGATTTGGTGTCATCAACTTCAGCGAAGTCAGTAATACCAGTGTACCAATGATTAATGACAGTTTTCGCATCTGATATCTTTGAATTTGTATTGTCTGTATGGTTTGGGACTTGCTTCAACCATTTTATGGCAATCATTGCATGCAACATTTTTATGTTTCCCATCAAGCGGGAACCGGGTCTTGTTGTGATCGAAATTTGTAAGTGTCCAGTTGTTTGAAGTGTGGCAGCGGGCGCAATCGGTAAAGCCATCAACGGCATATTGCCCTGCATGGTTATCCTCGTGGCAACTTGTGCAGGTTTGAGCAAGGCCGGTAAATTTGAGAACTTTGGGATCTTCACTTCCTGTTTTTGCATGGCATGAACGGCATGTTTGTTTCTCATGTGCTCCGGTGATGATAAATTTAGTCAGATTATGATCAAACCTGACCTCACCCCATGTATTGTCTGAATGGCAACTGGTGCAACTGGCTTCAGGGTAATACTTTGGGTCGAGGAAGCCGGCATGGATATCCTGGTGGCAATCGCGGCATTTACTTCCGATCTCCCTGAATGACCATTCATTGGTTTTCTTGTGACATGCAATGCATGGAGTGGCTAAATGAGCTCCCTGGAGCTTGAAAACACCATTGTTGTGTTGCTCAACAGTGAAGTTTGATTCTTTGAAACCACTATCGTTGTGACATTCCCTGCAATCAGAAACAACTCCCTGCTTTTTGAATTGCCCTTTATGGTAATCAGTATGACAATCGGTGCATCTCGCATGTGCAAGAGGAGCTGTTAAGCTTATTTTATGGCACGATTTACAGGTAACTGTAATATGTCGGCCTGTAAGCAGGAAGCCGGTTTTGCTGTGATCGAAATTGCTTATGCCTTTTACTGCCTTAAAAGATTCTTCTGAGTGACATTGTGTGCAATTCTGGCCAAACTGGTTGTCGTGCGGATCCTTATGGCAATTGGTACAACTCTTAAACTGAATACCGGTAAACTGCTGAAAATCTTTGCCATTACGGGTACTTTTCTTATGACATTCGACGCAGGTAACTTCAATATGCTTTCCTTTTAATTGAAACTTAGCTTTCGAATGATTGAATTTTGACGCTGGCTTGAATTTTTCGTTGGTATGGCAGTTTGAGCAGGTATTTGACAGTGATTTCTGATGATAATCTTCGTGGCATGTCAGGCACTCACTGTTGAGCCCCAGGTAGGTGCTCTTTTTCTTTTTGATAACAGGATCAGCTATGTTAGCCTGTTTGTGGCAATCAGCACATTCTTTTTTTATGTGGGCACCTTCTAGTTTGTAACCGGCCGTGTTGTGATCAAATTTTGTTTTATCAAAATGCAGAATATCGTAATTGCGGCCATGGTGATCGCTGTGGCAGATGGTGCAGGTTTTTCCGTATACCTTTGATGACGAGTGGTAGCCCTTTTTCTGGTCAATCCTGACTTTAATTTCTTTATGACAAGCCAGGCATTTATCGTTTGATACTTTCGCTCCCAGTGTATGACATTTTGTGCAATTCGACATACCTTCCAGGTGGGCATGGGCCTGGGTGAGGTCGCCCGGTGAAATTTGTGCAGGAAGTAACCTGACCGCTAAGATCAGGCAAGAAAGCAGTAAATACTTTAGCAGATGCGTTTTCATCCTGGTATGGCTAATGTTTCAAAATTGCTTCACCAAACTTCTTGGTAATCTGAATACCGGCCTTCATCAAAAACTGGGTTGGCAATTCCCCGCCGGCAAATATGTATACAAGATCGTTTTTAATGGTCATTTGTTCCCCGCTGAGGCTGTTGTTCAGCGTAATGTCGTTTAATCCGATGTCAAGCACATTGGTATTGAACCATAGCTGAACTTTGCCACTGGCTGCAGCCTCAAGGATGCGCTCGCTGTTTTTGGGTTTTATCCGGCTAAATGCTTCGCTCCGGTATGAAAGAATAACATGGTTATGATCGGCCAGCAACAGCGCTGATTCAATGGCTGAATCACCACCGCCCACGACAACGATTTCTTGTCCGGAGATTATTTCCGGTTCCAGAAGCCGGTATGCTACTTTCTCCTGCATTTCTCCGGGAACGCCCAGTTTACGGGGAGTGCCACGCCTTCCGATTGCTAGCAGGATATTTTTACTGCTTATCTTTTCACCTTTAATCGTCTCAATCTCAAAAAATCCTTCTTTCTGTATGATCTTTTCAACCTTTGAGTTCTCCTGTATCGAAAGCTGATTTTTTTCAAGTGCTTCATTCCACAGTTTCAGCAATTCTGATTTGCTGGTTTCAAACAGCTTTACCTTCCCGTAAAGGGGCAAATCCATGGTTGAAGTCATGACAATTTTTGATCTCGGGAAAGTAAATACGGTTCCTCCCAGGGTGTCCTGTTCCAGGGTAAGGCACTTCAGCCTGAGTTTTTTTGCTGTGAGGGTTGCTGAGATACCTGCAGGTCCGGCCCCAACAATAACAAGATCGTAGGTTGCTCCGTGCTGTACTTTAGACGATTTTGCTATGTTCTCAACAGCCTGCCTGCCCTGCTCAACGGCGTTTTTTATCAAACCCATTCCCCCGAGTTCACCGGCAATATAAATACCCTGAACATTGGTTTCAAAAGTTTGGTTTACATGTGGCAATTCAACGCCTCTTTTCTCGGTCCCGATACATAAAGTAATGGCTTGTGTCGGACAGGCATGAAAACAGGCGCCATGCCCGATGCAATGGGATGCATTCACAGTTGTTGCTTTGCCATTCACGATTCCAAGAATATCCTTCTCCGGACAAGCTGCAATACAGGCACCTGTCCTGATACAACTGTTAACATCCACAACGGGGTGCAGAGAAACCGGCTCGTACAGCCCGTCAATTTTTGCTTTGGCTATTTTTTCTTCTACCTTTTTAGAATTCTTTATTTGCTTCCTGACATAAATGAAAATAACGGTGCCACACAGAATAAATGTGAGCCCGTAAATCAGAATGTTCTCTATCAGTTGTTCCATAATTAAAAAATCCATCGATATCCAAATACAATGGTCACTGCGACGTGAATAATCATAACAATGAGCATGATAATAGCGAAAGGTAAATGGGCTACATGCCAGTATTTGAAAAGGTTCTGCATAAAAAGCAGGCGGTCGATCTTTCTGTTGAGCGAGATTTCATTCCTCACCAGCCTCAGAACCTGTTTTTTCTCGGTCCTGTTAAGGTTGTTCTTTGCAATTATTACCTTTATCTTGCGTATAGCAGAAAAATCCTGGAAAAAACTCAGAGTGTAATACCAGAATTGTGTGCCTTCCTGAATTCCCGTCTTTTTTCGTGTTGATTCAAGAATCATGTTGTAGCTCCATTCATCAAGTCTGAAGGAAGTAGAAAGAATTTCGCCGAGGTTGGTTTTCATTTCACGTACCTCGTTCAGGGTAAGCTCCCTTCCTTCAATGCTTCGTGGAATTTGTATATAAATAAACCGACCCACAATTCCGCTCAGGAAAACCGCTACCATACTCCAGAAACTAACGGCTACGATGCCTCCGAATTTAAATGATGTATGAAATAAAACCAGAATTGGTCCAAGGGTGCATAAAAAGATATGAAATTCAAGCCAGTGCTTTAAAATTCCAAGTCTCGAAAGAGATCTCATCCGCTTACGAAGCATGTAAATCGCGACTCCGATGATCATAAACAAAGACCCGATGATTCCAAGCCCATGCCCCCAGGGGCCACTGGGTTTCAAATTAGCATAATCAGCATGGAAAAAACGTTCCTCTATGGGTACCCTGTAGAAGGAAATTCCTTTTGAAACGAGATATGCCAGCACTGCTAAAACAATAGCAACAAGAGAGATGATATATATTTTATGCGTTTTCGTCATTCTGATAAGTTTATCTAGCCTGAAGGAGAAGTTGAGAATTTGAACCGGTCAATTACCGTAACAGTCTGTTTTGACTTACAAAGGTACGCCCAAAAGCCCGCATCTAAAATTATCGGGTGTTATTTGAAATGAATCCAAATACCTTGCAGTTGATGTGATTACCTTTGTTAATGTGTTCATTTCAAAAAGGTAACCCATTTTTCACATAAAGTATTTAATATATGGCAATTAGTAGATATATTGTTTTTGTGAGGCTGAATGCTGTGAGCAGGAACTCTGCCCAGGTCGATTCTTTGCCAAATCTTTTTATCAAAAAAAATCTGGGGACATATTCCCCATTATGTGGAGTGAAACCACATTTAGGATGGGGTGACTCTGGTCATGCCCGCAGAAGATTATAAGGTATCGTAGTTGATTCAAGCAGAATTATAACCGAATATCCTGCAGATATATGGGAAACGTAAGAGTCAGAGGTCAATAGTTTTTATTTATTGGCAATTTACTGTCGGGGCAACAATTCTATATCGGTAAGTAAAACCTCGTAAAAATATCCTGAGCCAAAATCCTGGTTAAGTTTTACGGTTCCTTCAAGTGTAATAATCTGACCAACAGAAACATTCGTGGAATCTGATGTTGCAGTCAGGTCATATTTCCCCGAATATTCAGTTCCATCCTGAAAATGAATCCAGTTTTTGTTCATGATGGAGGGATTGAAACGGGTAACTTTTCCCTGAATGATCACACGTTTTCCGCTATAGTTTTCTTTGTTTTTGAACAGGTCAGCCACGGTTATCCCGCCCTGTGCCATAGGAATTTCAATGTCATACTTTCTGACATCTGCTTTAACAGGTGTATTGCCGCTTAAAACCTGGCCTTCAAGAACTTCCTTTGCTGACTTGCCGATTCTGTCGAGGAAAAACACCGATTCAAACGTCCGGCCCAGTTCTTTACTTACAAAAGCATTCATCTCATAACCATCGTTGTAAAAATAAACTTCGCCTTTTTTGGCTTCCATCTTTGATAAAGCCAGCCACTTTTCAGCTTTCCCTTCATCAACAAGCAAATAGGTGTATTTTGTAGTCTGAAGAACTTCTATTACTTCACCTTTGTTTATGCCGGATTGGTAGGGCACTCCATCGTTTCGGTTTTGGCAGGAAAAGGCAAATATCATAAGCGGTAATAAATATTTCAGATTTTTCATTTTCTTGGGTTTTTGCAGGAATTCACAAAAATAATACTAAAAAAGTAGATTTCTGAAAGTAGGAATTCATTTTGGGTATCAGGTATTTCAGATTTGAATACACTATTCGCTGTTTTTGCTTACCTTTATCCTGAGAAATTTAAACAGGTTGTTTTGTAAAATGAATATGAACAACGCTGAATTAACATGATTAAACGAAAATGAATAAGGCAGGTAAATTTCTGGCAGTTATATTACTCATGAGCATTGCTTTCCACATCTACTATGATGTTGCTGTTCAGTTAAATATGGCAGGAGACGGCGAGAAAACGGAGTTGGCTGGAAAGTGCTATTCATCAAATTCCTTGCGACTCGGCTTTCATTTATATATTTCACATGCCCATGATTTTGTAATCCATCAATCATTTAGTTATTGCACCCGGTCAAACGAATTTGCTACTAATCCATCCTGTACCAAATCACTTTTCCTCTCAATTGCCAGTTCATCCTTCTGGCACCCGCCCCGGTCCTGAAATCCGGCTAAGCTGTTTTGTTGATAAGTATTCAATATTCATTCAGCTATTACATTCATTTAATTGAATATTGCTTTAATCTAAAGATTGACAGCGAATTAGCTGTACTCCTGAAGTTGAAAATCCAATTAATTTACCAGGCAGTCCTTAAAAGCTTAAAGCAGACCCTTTTACATTCAGTTGATTTGATATTGCCGGTAATTCAAGGAAAATTAATTCCTTATGATGCTTTTTCAAATCTCGGAAAATCCAATTTTTAAGTCAATTCAAATATAAAACTGATGAATACAGAACATTTGCACCCCATGCTTGTGCATTTCCCCATTGCGCTTGTTATTGCCGGATTTGGTTTCGAGTTGGCATACTTGCTTTTTAAAGGTGAAATTTGCTTCAGCAAAGCTGGTTTTTATTTGCTTATTCTCGCAACAGTGGCAGCAGGTTTTGCCTGGCTAAGCGGTTATTTCCTGACAGGAGAAATGGCAGGAACAGCCGGCGAAGTAAAGGAATCGCACGAATTATCAGCAACAATAACTACTGTATTGCTCATAGCCGCAACGGTTGTCAGGCTTTTTGTGCAGAAAGCCGGAAATCACAATAGCCCGGTTAAATGGTTCTCCTTTGCCCTTTATGGTCTTGCTGCCATTGCAGTTAGCATCGCTGGTTTTCTGGGGGGGAGCCTCGTTTACGAATACATGTTACCGCTTTAATGATCACTTAAGAACCAGAACTTATTAACTTCAAAATCTAACAAAAATGAAAAAAGTACTATTTTTTATGCTGGCATCAATCATTGCCTTCACAGCATGCCAAAAGCCAACGCCGGTAAAAACCATTGAAAACCTGAAAGCCGGTATCATCGGTGAAACAACGGCCAGCGCCAAATATGCTGCCTTTGCTGCAAAAGCGGTAGAAGAGGGGTATGATACCATAGCCCGGCTCTTTCTGGCTGCTTCTAAATCGGAATCCATTCATGCTGATAACCACCTTAAAGTTCTTGAAGAACTTGGCGTAAAAATGGATCCCATCACTCCTGAGTTTGAAGTCAACACCACCGCGATGAATCTTCAGGCTGCCATTGAAGGCGAAGGATATGAAGTTGCTACCATGTATCTTGAATTTATTACTGCTGCAAAAGAGGAGAAAGTCAAGAAAGCAGTTAAATCGTTTACATGGGCCGTTGATACGGAGAAAAAACATCAGGAGTTTTATAAAGCTGCACTTACTGCATTGAATAACAATACGGAGAAAGATTTAGCCTACGAATTTCTGGTTTGTCCTACATGCGGCAATACTTATGCTAAAGGAAATGTTGATGATAAATGTGCATTCTGTCGCACTGATGCGGGAGAGTATATTGCAATCCAGTAAGATCCGATAAGGAAGCAACTTCATTGAGTTTACCTGTCAAAAAGCCTGTTATTCTGCTCATTTTAGCGGATAACAGGCTTTTTGATTAAAATGCTTCAGAAATCATTCTCCACTGAAAAGCTTGATTCCTTCCTCTTCAATCAGGATTATCCGCTGTTTATAAAGCGATCCGATTGCTTTTTTAAATGTCTTTTTGCTCATTCCAAACATCAGGTAAATTTCTTCGGCCGGACTTTTATCGCTGATGCCAATGAAACCATGGTTCTGCTCAAGAATGTCAATAATTTTCTGCGACAATTCGTCAACTTTTCCATAGCCGGGTTTAAACAGGCTCAGGTCAATTTTCCCATCCTCACGGGCCTTAACGACAAAGCCTTTCATTTTTTTTCCGATCTCAGGCTCCTGAAAAATCTCGTTATCGTAAAGCAATCCTTCGTAAAGGTTATTGATGATCGCTTTATAGCCTAAGTCAGATTTTGCCCAGATAACCAGGTCAACTTCTTCGCCTGATCTGAGAGCAGTGGTGTCACGCTCAAAAAATGGTTCAAGCTTGGCTGAACCCGCAAGACGGCCGGTTTTTTCGTCGGCAAAAATATAAACAAGGTAGGATTTGCCTGCGGTCATCTTCACTTTTTGCTCCCGGTATGGTACCAGTAAATCCTTGTCGAGGCCCCAGTCCAGAAAGGCACCCACATCATTTACGGCCTTGGCTATGAGAAATGCAAAATCTCCAACCTGCGCCAGCGGTTTATGGGTAGTGGCGATCAGGCGGTCTTCTGAATCGAAATAAATAAAGACTTCAAGCTTATCATGTGGACGGCACCCTTCAGGTACCCACTTCATGGGCAATAATATTTCGCCCAACTGCTCACCATCAAGGTAAACGCCAAAGTCAACGATTTTAGTGATTTGAAGTGTGCTGATTTTTCCGGGAATGGCCATGGGAAGGAATAAAAGTAAAAAGTAAAAAGTTCAAAGTAAAAAGTAAAGTAAAAAGTAAAAAGGAGTTCAAGAGTTCAAAAGTTCAAGAGTTCAAAAGTTCAAAAGTTCAAAAGTTCAAGGGTTCAAAAGTTCAGGAGTTCAGGGGTTTAGTTGGCAGTTTGTCTCGTCATTTATGACGATTGCAGTTGGCAAAATAAGTAAAAAATAAAAAGTTCAATCTGTCAGCTAACCTGACTTCAATGCTTTTTTGAAATCAACTGATCTCGTAGTTCTGAGATAATCAGGCTCGTCAGACTCTGCAAAGGTACAACTTCCGGCGCCGAAATATGTCATGTTAAAATGTGATGTAAAATCCACCCTGAATTTCAGCTTTGGAATACCAATGTTTGTCCGGACTGATGTCACTTATGATGACATTTTCCGGTGTCCAGTTATAGGTTTTTCGCGTATAGTTGATTGCACGTTTCGACCACATACCTCCGGCTTTCAGGGTTATTCCGAAGTTTAGCCTGCCCCCGGATGTCAATCTGAAGCCAAGCTCTGCTTCGGGCATAAAAAACACAGCGGGACTGAACCGGGTTTCATAATCGTACTCACGCCTCAGGTTGGCATCCGTCTTTTTTTGGGAGATGCGTTCATTAAAAGGAATAAATCCGCAGAGTCCGGTTCTGAAACTGATTTCTGCAAAAAATCGCCTGTATTGGTAATTCATAGTTGGTCCGGCAGCAATCCCCAGATCGTAAATTGAAATCTGCCTGAAATTCGGATTCAGATCGGCAGTAAATCCAGTATCACGGACAATATGAAAACTATTGTAATTCTCCAGATACTGAGGGTAAATAAAAAATGATCCGATCAGCCCCCAGCCAATTGGATTGCCTTTTATTACCGGTTTGTAACGGATGTCAAGATTTAACTGATTGGGACTTAAATCACTGAGTAAAACCGCGGTTGCACTGAACTCAATTTTTTGGGTTGGCGCCATTCTGAAATTAAGGCTGATAAATCCATATTCGGCCGCATTCTCCTGTTTGTAGAGGTAATTCATAAAATCGAGGTCTTCGGTATTGGCCAGGCTGTCGCGGTTTATATAGCGGCCGCCGAAATTCAGGCTAAAATAGAATTTTTCCTTTTCCGGACGTTGTTGAGCCAATATCCCGGATGTGCCGGCGAATAATAACAGCAATTGAAAAAAAACAAATAAACTGCGGGTTGAAGACATCGGTTATTTGTTTTTGATGGTTATCAACCGGGTGGTATCACTCAACACCGAATTGTCAGAGAACCCGATACTGATCACGAAACGGGCCTGGTTGTTATCTACAGGAATGGTCAGGTAAAGACCGAAAGATTCCATTCCGCTGTCGTAGTATGTTTTTCCGTTTGATTCGTTACAAATTGTTTCCAGCGAACTGTAAAGACTTCCTGAAGATGAGTTATTGGTTGGACTGGCGACAAAAAAGTCTGAAACATCGCTTCCGGCATCTATTTCCGGGCTTAATGCGTAAAGTGATGTAATCCTGATGCTGGTCAGGTAATGGTTCGCTTTAAGCGGGAAAGAACAATCGCAGCTCATTGCCCTGGCGCTGCTGAATCCCTTCAGATTTGATTTGAAATCCTCTGCATAATAGTATCCGAGTGAATCAAACAGTTCTACTTCAAAGGCCACTGCTTCGGCCATCATGGTATCGATGTTTGTGGTCACAGCCCAATCTCCCGAATTGTCCAGGTTGATAATGTCCATTTTATTGAAATTAAACGGCATTGTGCTGTCGTCGCATTCGCAGCAGCCCGGAATTATTCTGATCAGATTGGCGATGGCAAGTATCAGCAGTGCTCTTTTTATAATTCGCATATTTTTAAATCATTTATTGGATATTTTCACCTGTATATCAGTTTATTATAAATATCATCCTTTTCAGAATAAATACCCGATGCTGAAAAGCAGGCCGGCCTGAAACAAATGCTGCTGATTCTGCTCATGATTGAATGCGACCAGGGAGTAAATTTTCATGGCCGGATTCAGGGAAAAATATGCTTCTATGTATTCAATTCCGGCTCCGAAACCGGCACTCCAGCCAATTCCTGATTGTGAATCAACCCTCTGGCTGCCTTGCGAAATATCAAAATCAAATGAAAGACCTGTGTTGACAAAGAAGTATTTCAGGAATCCGAAACGAACATCCAAAGGAACGGTAAAAAGCTGAATGGTTTCTGTTTCTGAAACAACCTCCACACCGGGGAAATACTCAGGTGTAATTTCAATAAAATGTTTCTCATATAAGAATCCACCGCCCAGCCAGATAACCTGACTCACCTTTTTGCTGAGGCTGATGCCTGTTTGCCATGATCCTTTACCATCATATGCACCACCACCTTCGAGGCTGGTAAACATGAAAACGCTGTTGGAGAAAACCCCTCCGGTAAGGCTAACAACTGCTTGCTGGGCATTCGCTTTTAATGATAGAACAAAGGCGCAAATCAGAAAGGAATATTTAATGGTCCTTAAGTTCATTTATCTTGCTTTTGTCTGTCCGGTGATGTTGATGGATATTATCCGAATAATAACCTGAAAACATCCTCTATTTTACTAACCGGCATCACCTTGATGGTTTTGGCAACACTCTTGGCTGCTTTCAGGTTCAGTCTTGAAATCATGATGGCATCAAACCCGAGTTTTTCTGCTTCTGAAACCCTCTGCTCTACACGGGTTACCGGCCTGATTTCACCCGAAAGCCCCACTTCTGCCGCAAAAGTGGTCTTGGAACTGATCGGAATATCGATGTTTGAAGACAAGACTGCTGCCACAACTGCAAGGTCAGTGGCCGGATCTTCAACCCTGAGGCCTCCTGCAATGTTAAGGAACACATCTTTCACACCCAGTTTGAATCCGCTTCGCTTTTCGAGCACAGCCAGCAGCATGTTCAGCCGCCGGGTGTCGAAACCGGTGCAGGAGCGTTGCGGGGTGCCATAAGCAGCCGAGCTGACCAATGCCTGGGTTTCAATCAGCATGGGTCGCAGCCCTTCGATGGTGGCAGCAACCGCTGTGCCGCTCACAGGCTCTTCATGCTGGGTAATCAATATTTCTGAAGGGTTCGAGACTTCACGCAGTCCCGAACTCTGCATTTCGTAAATACCTAATTCAGAGGTGCTTCCAAAACGGTTTTTTACTGACCTCAAAATCCGGTACCCGTAGTTGCGGTCCCCCTCAAACTGAAGCACCGTATCAACCATATGTTCCAGCAGTTTTGGCCCGGCAAGCGTTCCCTCCTTGGTAATATGACCGATCAGGATAACAGGAACATTCACGGTTTTGGCAAACCGCTGAAGCTCGGAGGCTGTTTCACGGATCTGTGAAATACTGCCTGCCGAAGCATCTATGTTATCGCTTGTCAGTGTTTGAATAGAGTCAATAATAACAATGCCGGGGTTAAGTTTTGCAATATGACCCAGGATTTCGTTGGTGGCGGTTTCCGTAAGAATGTAACATTCATTCCGGCCCATACCGAGCCGTTCAGCCCGCATGCGAATCTGCTGTTCACTCTCTTCACCGGAAACATAAAGTACTTTCTGATTCCGGATGGTAAGCGCAACCTGCAGCATCAAAGTTGATTTACCAATGCCCGGTTCGCCACCTACCAATACAACCGACCCCGGAACCAGGCCGCCACCCAGCACCCTGTTAAGCTCATTATTCGCAGTGTCGATACGGTTTTCACCACTGAGCACAACTTCAGTTATCAGGGTAGGAGTGGAGGCCTTCTTAACCTGAAAGCCGGTGTTAACTCCAGTTTCTGCCCTTTGAACAACCTCTTCAACATAAGTATTCCATTCACCGCACGATGAGCATTTGCCGATCCATTTGGGTGACTGGGCTCCGCAACTGCTGCAGAAGAATGCTGTTCTGGTTTTGGCCATTGGTTGTTCAGGGTTTATTGTGTTACGCCCCTTCAGGGCTTGGGGCAGTAGGATTTGCTTCGCTCGCCCACGGTTTGGATGTTTCGCCCTTTCAGGGCCTGGCCTGTTTCCGTGGGCTTCGCTTCGCTCGCCCACGGTTATGATGTTTCGCCCTTTCAGGTCCTGGGCCCTTCGCCTCTTCAGGGCCTGTTTCCGTGGGATTCGCTTCGCTTGCCCACGGTTATGATGTTTCGCCCTTTCAGGTCCTGGGCCCTTCGCCTCTTCAGGGCCTGTTTCCGTGGGATTCGCTTCGCTTGCCCATGGTTATGATGTTTCGCCCTTTCAGGTCCTGGGCCCTTCGCCTCTTCAGGGCCTGTTTCCGTGGGATTCGCTTCGCTTGCCCACGGTTATGATGTTTCGCCCTTTCAGGTCCTGGGCCCTTCGCCTCTTCAGGGCCTGTTTCCGTGGGATTCGCTTCGCTTGCCCACGGTTATGATGTTTCGCCCTTTAGGGCCTTGCCTCTTGGGCCTGTTTCCGTGGGATTCGCTTCGCTTGCCCAGGTTATGATGTTCGCCCGTCCCTTCCCTCCCTAGTCCCTTAGTCCCAGTCCCCTTTCCCTCTTCCTGTCCCCTTGTCTCCTTGTCCCTTTCACTCTCAGTCCCTTAGTCCCTTAGTCCCCCTTTCTCCCATTCTCCTTGTCTCCTTGTCCCCTTGTCCCCGTCCCTCAGTCCCTCAGTCCCTTGTCCCTCTTCCCCTGTCCCTAGTCTCTCAGTCTCTTAGTCTCTTAGTCCCTTAGTCTCTTAGTCCCCTCTCATCGTCTCTCATTCCTTTTTCTTTCACACTTCAATCAGGTTATTGCGGATGGCAAATTTTACCATGTCTACTGTGGTTTTCAGGTTGATTTTCCGCATAATATTGTTTTTGTGCGATTCAACTGTACGGATACTCACAAAAAGCTTATTGGCAATTTCCTGGTTGGTGTAACTATCGGCAAATAGTTTCAACACCTCTAACTCCCGGTCGCTCAGGTTACTGTGCGGATTGTTTCTGATTGCACTGCCCGAACCGGGTTGGTTCAGGTATCGCTTAAGTATAATATTTGAAATGGATTTACTGTAATAGTCATATCCGTTTCGCACTGTCATAATTGCTTCGATCAGTTCATTCCGGTCTGCATCTTTACTCAGGATTCCGCGGGCACCTGCCTTCAGGGTACGAAGAATAAAACTCTCCTGCACCGCCAGCGCCAATATCAGAATCTTAATCTGTGGATGCTCCCTTTGGATAATTTTTATCATGTCTATATCATGATCACCTGGTTCGTAGGTACTTAAAAGAATCACGTGAATAGGCAATATTCTGAGTTTTATCAATAGTTCAGACAGGTTACGAACACAACCCATTACAGTAATACTCTGACTATCAGATAATAAAGATCTGATCCCTTCGCAAATTATGTGATGGTCATCGACCAGAATAACTTCAATTTTATTCACTTTCTGATTCTTATTTTCTGATGACGAAATTAGTTTAAATAGTCATAATAGCAAAGGTGATTTCAAGAACAACATTTTTTGTGTTCACAATACTGCTGACAATCTTTTTATAACTTAGTGGCTTTGAATTAGCCATTATATGACAGACATTACCGACAATACCCCGGACATAAGGACGTTGCTGCACGAGCAGGGTGAGCGCCTGAAAGAACTTGCTGCAATCAACCAAACCACACAGATATTACGCGAAGGCAAACCAGTAGACGAAACCCTTCAGCAACTGGCTATGATCTTTCCGGCAGCCTGGCAATATCCGGCTTACACGGCTGCCAGGATTAAGTTCGACGGCATAGAATACAAATCTGCCGGATTTCAGGAAAGCAGATGGCAGCAAAGGCAGCATTTTGAAACCATCAATGATAAAAAGGGGGCCATTGAGATATATTATTCAAAGGAGTTTGTAACTTCTGACGAGGGTCCTTTTCTGAAAGAAGAAAGGCATCTGATTGCAAATCTGGCCAATATGATCACCGGCTATCTCAACAGCCAGGAAGCCACAAAAATACTCAGGAAAACGCAGCCGCGCTGGGCAGCGATTGAGAAACCGGTTAGTGAGGAGCCACTGCCAACTTCAAGCAGACAGCTCCTGCAGAAATTCCTCAACAAGAATAACTATGACCGGGATGTATACCACGATCTGATGCCTTTTAAGGTCAGGGAGATCCTGTTGGTTGCCAATCTTTACGATGCCTATAGCATTGAAAAAGAAGGCCGTTTCTCGGAGCATGTTTTGGGCGAGTACCACCAGTTGAGCCTGACTTCCATGCCAAGAATAACCGGCGTTTCTTCAGAAGAGGAGATTTTTACGCAACTTCAGGGCAAGCATTTCGATCTGATTATCTTTATGGTAGGTGTTGAGAAGAACCTTCCATTGAATTTGAGTGTTAAAATAAAAGCAGAATTTCCCTACATCCCGATTTTCCTGTTACTGAACAACAACAAGGATATTTCCTGGTTCAGGGAGAAGCCCCAGATGAAAAACGTTGACCGCATCTTTGTGTGGAACGGAGAATCGAAGGTTTTCTTTGCCATCATCAAGCACATTGAAGACAAGATCAATGTAGAAAACGATACCAAAGTTGGAATGGTCAGGGTTATTCTGCTGGTTGAAGATTCACCCCAATACTATTCGCGATACCTGCCTCTTCTTTATAGTATTGTAATGGATCAGACCCGGCGCATCATTGAAGACGTAAGTACCGACGAATTGTATAAAGTGCTTCGAATGCGGGCCAGACCTAAGATCCTGCTCGCTTCCAGTTTTGAGGAGGCCCGTGATATCCTGAATAAATTCCGGGATTATATGCTTTGCCTGATATCAGACGTAAAGTTTGAAAAGTCAGGGCAAACAGACAGTCAGGCCGGGTTTGAACTGGTTAAATATGCACGTAACCTTATCGGGGAATTGCCCACCATCATTCAATCGCATAACCCGGAGAATGCCCGGATGGCTTATCAGTTGAAAACTACTTTTATTGATAAAAATTCCGAAACACTGGTTCAGGATTTTAAGAGTTTTATAACACATTACCTGGGCTTTGGAAATTTTATTTACCGCGATACTGAAGGACGGCAGATTGCAGTGGCCCGCTCATTGAAAGAGTTTGAATCATTGCTGATTACCATACCCGATGAGTCGCTGATCTATCATGCCAAAAAGGATCATTTTTCGCTCTGGCTGATGGCACGTGGGGAGATTCAGGTGGCTAAGATCATCAATCCGGCTAAGGTTACCGATTTTGAAAGCCCTTCAAAACTCAGGCAATACCTGGTTGAGGTTATTCAGCAGTTCAGAAACGAACAAAACAAAGGGAAAGTCATTCCTTTTGAAGAGGCAGCTATTCTCGATGAAACCAATGTGGTAAGCCTGAGTTCTGGTTCTCTGGGAGGAAAGGGGCGTGGTCTGGCATTTATCAACACCCTTATTTATAACCACGATTTTGAGCTTTTGCTGCCCAACATACGCATCCGAACGCCCAAAACATCCATCATCGGAACCGACGAGTTTGAGTATTTTATAGAACGCAACAAGCTGCATGATCTGGCTGTAAACAGTATGGATTATGAAGAGATTAAAAAGCTGTTTATAAATGCTTCCCTGACAGAAACCCTGGTTAAAAGGCTCAGGATTTTGCTCAGGCACATTACCAATCCGATTGCCATCCGGTCATCCGGACTGTTCGAAGACTCGCTGATGCAGCCGTTTGCCGGAATTTTTGAAACCTACCTGTTGCCCAATAACCATCCGGATTTTAATACCCGCCTACAGCAGACAATGGATGCCATCAAACTGGTTTATGCTTCGGTTTATTCAAAGGTTGCAAGGGGGTATATAGAAGCAATACATTATAAAATCGAAGAGGAAAAAATGGCTGTCATCATCCAGGAAGTGGTTGGTAACAGGTTTGAAGAGAGTTTTTACCCGCACATCAGCGGGGTTGCCCAGTCGTATAATTACTATCCTTTTGCCCATATGAAACCTGAAGAAGGTTTTGCTGTAGCTGCTCTGGGCCTTGGTAAGCAGGTAGTAGAAGGTGAAAAGGCCTACCGTTTTTCGCCCAAATATCCGACAACAGAAATCAATACTCCTCAGGAACAGTATAAAAATTCGCAGATCGACTTTTTTGCAGTGGACCTGAAGAAAAAAGACATTGATCTGATGGAAGGTGAAACAGCGGGCCTTATCAAACTCGATATCGATGATGCCGAAAGGCATGGGAATCTAAGGCACCTGGCTTCAGTTTTTGACCTCGATAACCAACGCATGGTGCCAGGCCTTACACACGCTGGTCCCAGGGTGATTAATTTCTCTAACATTCTGAAATATAACTATATACCTCTTGCGCAAACCATCGATGTTGTGCTTGATGTAGTAAAGGAGGCCATGGGAGCTCCCGTAGAAATTGAATTTGCCGTTGATCTGACCAGGGATAGTCAGTTGAGGGCTTCTTTTTACCTGCTGCAGATTAAACCCCTTATCGGAAGTATGCAGGACTATAGCTTTGACGCTGAAAATATTGATCATGACAGCATATTGTTGCTCTCAGAAAAGGGAATGGGCAACGGATTGATCAACGATATTACCGATGTTATTTACATTGACATTGCTGTTTTCGACAAAAGAAAAACCGAGGAAATGGCTTTGGAAATTGAATCCCTCAACAAGCAAATGATGAACGCTGACCGGAAATACCTGTTGATCGGGCCTGGACGTTGGGGTACGCGCGACCGCTGGATCGGGATTCCGGTTAACTGGCCACAGATTTCTTCAGCCAAAGTAATTGTTGAAACAAGCCTCGAAGGTTATCCGCTCGATGCATCATCGGGTTCGCATTTCTTTCATAATGTAACATCGATGAACGTAGGCTACTTTTCTGTACAACAAGAGCTTACCGGTTCTTTTATTATGTGGGATATTCTTGACAAACAGCCGTTGGTACAGCGAACTACATTTTTCAGACATGTAAGGTTTGAAAAACCACTTGTAATCAAAATGGACGGGAAAAAGCGTATTGCGGCCGTTACCTGGGAAAAATAAGCAGTTATGGCAATTATGATGCGGGTATGGTGCTGAATCACCACCCCGGCTGCTTTATGCAGGCTGTATACCTGATGCCTTAAGGGTTGCAACCATTTTACGGCGAATACTGCCGAAATGAACCTGACTTTTTATATTTGCCACCAAACGGCCTACCATGAATATTAACTAACTTAATTTCCTCATTTTGTGTGATTTGGTGTTTTGGTGAATGGGTGACAAGAAGATTTTCGTATTTATTCGGACAACAGTGAAAAAAAATCAAAAAAGTGTTTGTTAATCCGGATTAAATCCCGTTCTTTGCAGTCCGAAAATTTTAAACTTACTGAAAGCTTATCGTCATGTCAAAAGTTTGCCAGATTACAGGAAAAGGAATGATCGTTGGAAACAAGGTTTCCCACTCTAACATAAAAACCAAACGCAGGTTTTACCCAAATCTTCAGGTGAAGAAATTCTATATTCCGGAAGAAGATAGCTGGATTACTTTAAAAGTTTCGGCTGCCGGTATCCGCAATATCAGCAAAAATGGTATCAGCGCCTGCCTGAAAGAAGCAAGATTAAAAGGATACCTTTAGTCAGCTGCTCTCTCTTCAGGAAGCCATATTAAAAATATTATGCTGTTGTCTTGTGCAACAGCATTTTTTTTGCGCCGGTTAATACCTGGCCGGCCATCCGCTAATCAATTATGCCTTATATTTGCCTCCGGGATGAAATCCGGAATTAGCCGGGAATTCCCTGAATAATGATCAGTCCATGTACTAATCAGCAAGTGCGAACCGTTATCCTTCAGAATAATTCAATGGACAGCCGGCTCAGTAACCAGTAATTGAATCAATAATTAATGGCTAAATGAATCAACACAATGACAATATGTGTTTCCGTGAAAGCATATCTATTCATTCCTGTAACCAACCATTGTATCTGAGCCGGATATGGAATAGCATTTTAAAACGATCCTACAATAAGAAAAACTGATTCAGTGTCATTCATTATGCCAGGCAAAACTGCTTCTTACTTCAGGTTACTGTTTATAATTCTGATTCAGATTTTCGTAGCCGGTTCATTGTTTGCCCAGGATTTAGCCGAAGTTTACGGAAAGATTACCGATACCGGAAACCAACCGGTTCCCAGCGTAAATATTGCGCTTGCCGGTCAGCCAGGAGGAACTGTGACCAAAGCCGACGGAAGTTATTCATTAAAAGTTCCGGCCAACCGCGATCTTACCCTGCTTATTACTTTTGTTGGTTTCAATCCCGAAAAGGTTAAAATTAACCTGAGTAATGGTGAACGCAAAGAGGTGAACCGTCGCCTGAGTGAATCAACCACGCAGTTACCCGATTTTGTTGTTGAAGACAGGCAGATCAGATCCTCGAACCTGAATACGATTGATCCAAAACTGGCAACCATGATCCCCAGCGCCTCGGGGGGCATTGAAGCTTTGCTGAAAACATTGCCCGGGGTCTCCTCCAACAGTGAATTAAGTTCGCAGTATTCAGTCAGGGGGGGGAATTATGATGAAAACCTTGTTTATGTCAACGATATTGAGATCTATAAACCCTTTCTGGTCAGGTCGGGGCAACAGGAGGGCCTTAGCTTTCTGAACTCGGATCTTACAGCCTCCATATTATTCTCTGCCGGAGGTTTCGAAGCCAGGTATGGTGATAAACTTTCCTCGGTTCTTGATATCCGCTATAAACGACCTACTAAAACCGCAGGATCGGTGAGCCTGAGTCTGCTGGGTGCCTCCATGCACATCGAAGGCTCCACTAAGGACCGCAGATTAATGTATTTATTTGGTGTCAGGCAGAAATCAAATCAGTATATACTGAAAAGCATGGAGACGAAGGGCGACTATAAACCTTCATTTACCGATTTGCAGGGAATGCTGATTTATGAACTGAACCCTAAGCTCGAGTTTTCAATACTCGGCAATTACGCCAGAAACTCGTACATCTTTGAGCCTGTAAACCGTGAAACCAGTTTTGGTACCATTAATGAAGCCCTGCAACTCAGGGTATATTTCGAAGGAAGTGAAGTCGACCGGTATATCAATTACATGGGTGCATTCACTACGACTTATAAACCGGTGAAGGATATATCACTTAAACTTATTTTGTCTTCATTTCAGACCAGTGAAAGTGAAACATACGACATCATGGGGCAATACTGGATTGGTCAGCTTGAAACCGACCAGGGGAGTGATTCGTTTGGAGAAGCAACCGAGACCAGGGACATTGGCACATATCTGGATCATGCCCGCAATTACCTCGATGCTACTGTAAGCAGTATTGAACACCGGGGTACATTCGCCGGAACCGCCTCAACTACCATGTGGGGCATTAAATTCCAGCATGAAATAATTGCTGACCGGCTGAACGAATGGAGTATGAACGATTCGGCCGGGTTTACCCTGCCAACGCATCCGGAAGTTCCCGGACAACCCGGAAATCAAAGCGACATAGTAGTGCAGGAAGTTGTTAAAACGCGGATTGATCTTTCATCAAACAGGTTTTCCGGATTCCTGCAGAAATCGTGGGAACCCGAAAGCCGCACCGGAAAATGGGGAATATCACTTGGCGCCCGCTGGAATTATTGGGATCTGAATAAACAGTTTCTCTTCAGCCCCCGGGGTTCTGTTTCATATAAACCTGACTGGAAAGATACAGATATTGTCTTCAGGTTTTCAACCGGGTTGTATTATCAACCACCCTTCTACCGCGAATTGCGTAACCAGGCAGGTGAGATCAACCCTGATCTCAAAGCTCAGACATCCATTCATTTTGTTGCAGGTTCCGATCTTAACTTCAGGGCGTGGGGTCGACCTTTTAAGTTTGTTACCGAAGCATACTATAAATACCTCGATAACCTCGTACCCTACGACATCGACAACGTAAGAATCAGGTATTATGCCACCAACAGTGCCAAAGGTTATGCCGCCGGTATTGACCTGAAAGTGAATGGTGAATTTGTAAAAGGTGTTGAATCCTGGGCAAGCATGTCGTTGATGCAGACCCGCGAAGACATTGCAGGAGATACCTATACCAACTATTACAACGATGAAGGCGTGCGGATTATACCCGGGTATACCATCAATAATGTAGTTGTTGACAGTGTGGTTACCGAGAACGGTTATATGCCGCGCCCAACCGATCAATTGATTACTTTCGGATTGTTCTTTCAGGATTACCTTCCAAAAAATCCAACTTTCAAGATGAATTTAAGCCTGCTGTTTGGATCAGGTCTTCCGTTCAGCCCTCCGGGAACCGTGCGTGGACGCAATGCCCAGCGAATGCCCCCTTTCAGACGCGTGGACATTGGATTCTCCAAACAAATCGTCGGTGGATCAGGAGAGGAAAATTCGACAAAAAGTGCATTTATGCGTAACATCGAAGATATCTGGATCAGCCTGGAAGTATTGAATTTGTTACAGGTTAACAATACCATCTCCTATACCTGGGTGAAGGATGTAAACAACCGTCAGTACGGTGTTCCGAATTACATGACCCCACGTCAGCTTAACATCAGGGTCTCGGTAAATTTCTAGCCTTTTCCACGCGGTGACCGTAAAGCAGATCACTAAAAGACTGTTGAGATTTTTAATTCCATTTTCAATAGAGCTGTTCTAAAGGACGGGCCTGTTCATAGAGTTTAACGAAATTTAACGGTCTCTCAGATCAAACATTATTCCTTCGCAGATGTTATTTATATACAATCTAAATAACATTTACTAACTGATAAATACCGGAGGAAAAAATGAATTTTGAATTCCCTGCATTGCCATACGCTTACGACGCCCTTGAGCCTCATATTGATAAGCTTACGATGGAAATACACCATACTAAGCACCACAAAGCTTATTTTGATAAATTTGTTGCAGCGATTCAGGGTACTGAATCAGAGTCAAAATCGCTGGAGGAAATCTTCAGCACCATCAGCAAGGCACCTTTGGCTGTGCGCAACAACGGGGGTGGATTATATAACCACAGCCTTTTCTGGCAGATTCTTTCGCCGAATGGTGGTGGCTTGCCAACCGGCAAACTAGCCGAAGCAATAGATCTGAAATTTGGTTCTTTCGAAGATTTTAAGACGAAATTCAACGATGCTGCTGCCAACCGTTTCGGAAGTGGCTGGGCATGGTTAAGCGTAAAAGCCGACAAAAGCCTCTGTGTATGTTCTTCAGCCAATCAGGATAATCCGCTGATGGATGTTCACGATTGTCCGGGCAAACCGATTCTCGGACTGGATGTCTGGGAGCATGCTTATTACCTTAAATATCAAAACAGGAGACCTGATTATATCAATGCATTCTGGAACCTGGTGAATTGGGAAAAGGTTTCTGATAATTATCAGGAGGCGATGAAATAGTCATCTTGTTTAATATTTGGCACAAACTTTTTAACAACCGGCTTGTTTAATACAAGTCGGTTTTCTTTTTTATAACTTTAAACAATAATTGCCCCATGAAACACAGAATTCTAATCATTTTTTTAGTTGCAATTGCAGCTTCATTTTCTAACTTTTCTAACGCTCAGGATGTTAAGGTTAAGCCGGTAAAGTCAAAGACGACCCCTAAACCTGCCGATAAACCTGCATCAGATTTAAAAACGGATGTTCAGGGTAAGCCACAGATTGTACCTGTTACAGATCTGAAAATTTCCACATGGTCAGCACCTGCCGGTGAACTCACTTTTCCGGAACTCCCATATAAATATGACCAACTGGAGCCGGTTATTGATCAGCTCACAGTTGAAATTCATTACGACAGACATCACAGAGCATACTATGATAATTTCAAAAAAGCCATCGCGAAGTCTGAATTTGAATCGATGTCAATTTTGGATATTTTCACAAAAATTGCAAGTGCTCCGGTTGCCATCAGAAACAACGGTGGGGGATTCTATAACCATGTACTTTATTGGGAAAACCTGTCGGCTAAAGGTGGTGGAGAACCTACCGGTGAACTGGCAGATTTGATAAAAAAACATTTCGGAGGGTTCAATGAATTTGTTGAAAAGTTCAACGATGCCGCCAAATCAAGGTTTGGTTCCGGATGGGCCTGGCTCTCAGTGGATCCTTCAAATGGTGAACTTTTCATCTCGTCAACTGCTAACCAGGATAACCCTCTGATGGGGACATCCGAAAGAAAAGGAATTCCCATACTGGCACTTGATGTGTGGGAACATGCCTATTACCTGAAATACCAGAACAAACGGGCAGACTATATTTCGGGATTCTGGAAAATTGTTAATTGGCCGGTGGTTGAAAAAAGATTCAAGCAGGTGAAGATTAACAAATAATTGGGTATTCAATTGTTCTGTCAATGTGCAGAAAACGAGAAAGGCTGTCCTCTAAGACAGCCTTTCTCATTTAGCATACAATTCAGTTATAATTTCCGTTTTATTTCAACTTCTTCATAACCTTCAATAATATCCTTTACTTTGATATCGTTGAACCTGTCGATGTTCAGACCGCATTCGTAACCAACGGTTACCTCCTTGACATCATCTTTAAAGCGCTTCAGCGAGCCAAGCATACCAGTGTAAACTACGATACCGTCGCGGATAATCCGGATTTTAGTATTGCGGGTTATTTTTCCATCGAGCACCATACAACCGGCAACTGTACCAACTTTTGTAATATTGAATGCTTCACGGACCTCAAGGTTGCAGACGATTTTTTCTTCGATGTCAGGTGAAAGCATCCCTTCAATAGCCGCTTTGATTTCGTTGATGGCTGTGTAGATAATTGAGTAGGTGCGGATATCAATCTGTTCCTGCTCCGCCAGTTTACGGGCACTGAGCGATGGGCGTACCTGGAAGCCCACGATGATGGCATTGGATGCCGAAGCAAGCAATACATCGCTTTCGGTAACAGCACCCACAGATTTGTGAATGATGTTGACCTGAACTTCCGGAGTCGATAACTTCATCATTGAATCGGAAAGTGCTTCAACCGATCCGTCAACATCACCTTTCACAATGATATTAAGTTCCTTAAAGTCGCCAATGGCTATGCGGCGGCCAATTTCGTCGAGGGTAATGTGTTTCTGGGTTCTGATACCCTGCTCACGCTGGAGTTGCAGACGTTTGGCCGCAATGTTCTTGGCTTCCCGTTCATCGCGCATTACTTTAAAAGTATCGCCGGCAAGCGGAGCACCGCTGAGTCCGAGCAGCATCAACGGCGTACTGGGGCCTGCTTCCTTAATAGGCACATTTCGCTCATTGTACATCGCCTTTACTTTTCCATAAGTCGTACCGGCAAGAACAAGATCGCCCGGTTTCAGGGTTCCTGTCTGAACCAGAATCTTGGCTACATATCCCCGTCCTTTATCGAGTGATGATTCGAGCACTGTTCCGTGGGCAAGCCGGTCAGGATTTGCTGTTAATTCAAGAAGTTCGGCTTCGAGCAGTACTTTTTCGAGCAGCAATTCAACATTTACACCTTTTTTGGCTGAGATCTCCTGGCTCTGGTATTTTCCGCCCCAATCTTCAACAAGGATATTCCGTTTTGAAAGTTCTTCCTTGATTTTTTCAGGGTTGGCATTGTTTTTATCAATCTTATTGATGGCAAAAACGATGGGAACACCTGCAGCCTGTGCATGATTGATTGCTTCCACAGTCTGAGGCATCACGGTATCATCTGCCGCTATCACGATAATTGCAATGTCGGTAATTTTAGCTCCTCTGGCACGCATAGCAGTAAACGCTTCGTGTCCGGGTGTATCGAGGAATGTTCTCCTCTTACCATTGTCGAGCTGTACTTCATAGGCACCGATATGCTGGGTTATTCCTCCGGCTTCTCCTGCAATCACGTTTGAATGGCGGATATAGTCGAGTAGCGAAGTCTTACCATGGTCCACATGCCCCATTACTGTGACGATTGGAGCCCTGGGCAATAAGTCTTCGGGAGTATCTGCTTCTTCACTGTCATTGCCTTCGTGTGCTGCTTCCAATCCGACGAATTTTACGGTATATCCGAATTCATCGGCAACGACTACGATTGTTTCTGCGTCGAGGCGCTGGTTAATTGAAACAAACAATCCCAGTGAAAGACAGGTAGAGATGATCTGCGTAACCTGAACATTCATCAGGTTGGAAAGCTCATTGGCTGTAACAAATTCGGTAACTGTTATAATTTTTTGATCGTCGATGAGTTTTTGTGCTTCTTCGGCCATCAACTGGCTTACCTGGCTGCGTTTTTCACGTCGATGCTTCGAAGCCTTTGATTTGCCACTCCCACTGAGACGTTGAAGTGTTTCTTTAATCTGCCGCTGGATATCTTCGGGCGTTAACTCAACTTTTGGGGCATCACGACGCGGGGCTCCTTTTTTATCCCTGACAGGCGGTTTGCCTTTCTGTTGGCCAGGTGCACCGGTGCGGGGCTGGGTACTCTGGGGCTGATCTTTTGCCTGAACAACATCTTCGCCCTGTTTTTTAATACGTTTGCGTTTTTTCTTCTTAGATTTGTTGATATCGTCAGAAGAGGAAGCCACCGGCTTTTTCGGTTCAGGTTTTCTGACTTCCGGAAGCTTCATGGTACCCAGAATGGTAACACCTTCCAGTTTCCTGAAGTCAGTTTTCATAAAATTAGACTCCCTTTCAACTACAGGTTCGGCAGCTTTTTCGGGTTCCTGAGCAACTGGCTCCGGAGCTTTAACAACTGGAGTTGTATCTGCCACTACCGGCACCGGTGTGGCTTCTTTAACTTCCGCTTCAGCGGTTACTTCTTCTGTAACTTTAGGTGCTTCCTGTGTTACAGAGCTTTCGGATTCAGTAGTTTTGGCTGCTTTCCCCTTGCCTTTCAAATCTTTCGACTTGTGTGAAGGTCTGTTCAGGGTACTTAAATCCATTTTCCCAAGCACTTTTAACTGTCCTGGCTGGGTTGGCTCTTCCAGTGCTTCTTTTACAGATGACTCTGCATGCTCTGTGGCTGTTTCGCCGGTAATCTTTAAAGGTTCTTCGTTGGGCTGTATTTTTGTTTCGGCTGGAGTTTCTTCAGCAACTACAGGCTTAGACTCGATTACTATTTCAGGCTTTTCAAATTGAGCAGGTTTTTCAGGCTCGACCTGAGGCGCAACTGGTTTTGGGGTTTCTGTAACTTTTTCAATTTCGGCTTTTGGCTCAGTAATTACTTCCGGTTGGGGTTCAGCGGGTTTCTTTTCAACCGTTTTCGGCTCAGCAGGTGTTTCTTCAACAACTGGTTTCGGCTTTACCACAGGTTCATGTTCGGGCGGCATATTCCGGATAAAAAGCTCATTGCGCCCGCTGTCAGCTTCGAATTCATCGTCAGTTACCGGCCGTTTATCGGTAATCGAGATGGTTTTATGCTGGGTATATTCAAGTTCAATCTTTTTTGAGAGGTCTTTAACATTCTTCTCCGATTGATACTCTTTTACCAGCAAAGCGTAAACTTCCGGGTCGAGTTTCGTGTTGGGGTTATTGTCGATTTTAAGTCCCTTTTTGTGAAGGAATTCGACAATAGTAGGCACCCCGACGTTGAACTCCTGCGCCGCTTTCCCTAGTCTTGTGCTTTTGCTTACTTCTGACATATTGAAATCTGATGTTATGCTCCGCTTACTGATACGGATTTTCTGTAAAATTACGCTAATTAAGTTATTCAAGCCTCGCGAATTCCGGAATTCTCCTGTTAAACAATTGTGTTTTTTAAAACACTATTCAAATTCAGCACGCAGAATCCTGATAACCTCTTTAATGGTTTCCTCTTCAAGATCGGTTCTGTTAACCAGTTCTTCGATGCTCAGGTCAAGAACGCTACGGGCAGTGTCGCAACCAATCGTCTTGAGCTCATCGATGATCCACTGATCGATTTCGTCTGCAAATTCCTGTATATCAACATCTTCATTGTCGAAATCGGTATCCCTGTAAACGTCAATTTCGTATCCGGTAAGTTTGCTGGCCAGTTTGATGTTATAGCCACCTTTACCGATTGCAAGAGAAACCTGGTCGGGTTTCATGTAAACATCTGCCCTTTTGGTCCCCTCGTTGATTGTAATTGAGGAAATTTTGGCAGGGCTCAGTGCACGGGTAATGTATAGGGATGGATTCGAGGTAAAGTTAATGACGTCGATGTTTTCGTTGCGCAACTCACGAACGATGCCATGGATGCGCGATCCTTTCATACCTACACAGGCACCTACAGGATCGATGCGGTCATCGTAACTCTCAACTGCCAGTTTAGCCCTTTCTCCCGGAACCCTTACAATGTTGCGGATAGTGATGAGACCATCGTAAACTTCGGGTACTTCTGCTTCGAAAAGACGTTCAAGGAAAGAAGGTGAGGTTCGCGAAAGCACAATCACCGGGGTGTTGTTTCTCATATCGACCTTTGAAACAACCGCACGCAGGGTATCGCCTTTCCTGTAAAAATCAGAAGGAATCTGCTCTGATCTGGGGAGGGTTAGCTCAATGTACTCGTCATCAAGCACCAGGATTTCTTTTTTCCAGACCTGGTAAACCTCTCCGGTGATGATTTCCCCGATTTTTTCCTTGTATTTCTTGAAAATATTGTCTTTTTCAAACTCCTGTATCTTTGCCATCAGGTTCTGACGGATGGTGAGAATTTCGCGTCGTCCGAAATCTTTCATTTTGATTTCTTCCGATACTTCTTCACCCACTTCGAAATCAGGCTCAATTTTAATGGCCTCAGAGTAGGCAATCTGCCTGTTTTCGTCTTCAACACCGCCATCTTCCACGATTTCGCGATTCCTCCAGATTTCAAGATCGCCTTTATCGATGTTGACGATAACATTGAAGTTCTCGTCTGAACCATGTTTTTTAATCAACATATGTCTGAACACATCTTCAATGATGCGCATCATGGTTTCACGGTCGATGTTTTTGAACTCCTTGAATTCGGAGAAAGTTTCGACTAAATTAATGTGTTCCATTTTTTAAATTTGTTCCTTACAATGGATGATGATTTGATTTATTTGAAAGAGATGATCTCTTTGGTCTGCTTGATTTCGCTGAAAGATATTTTCCTGCTTTCTTCGGTCTCTACCTTTTTAACCTTTGTTTTACGATAAACCGTAATTCCGGATTCATCAGCAGCTACAAGCTTACCGGTAAAAACAGATTTGTCCAGAAGACTGACTTCGACATCTCTTCCGATATTTTTCACATACTGCCGCAGCATTTTATACGGCTGATCAAGACCTGAAGATGAAACAACCAGGTTGTAATCTTCTGTTTCCCTGTCATATACCGATTCTATATGTCTGTTAACAGCTATACAGTCATCAATACTGATACTGGTATCACTGTCGAGCAAAACCGTTATGTTGTTGCCTGGTTTCACTTTAACTTCAACCACGAATTTATCGGTGGAATCAAGCTTCTGCTCAATGGTTTTGCGAATTTCTTCCGCGTTGATCATTTTTCCCTGTTTAATAAAAGAGGGGACAAATCAGTCCCCTCAACATCGTTTCGCCTTGTAACGGAACCGGCATCAGCACGGCAGGCGATAGGATCCAATCAGTTGTCCGACTAGGGCTCGAACCTAGACTCTTCTGAACCAAAATCAGACGTGTTACCATTACACTATCGGACAGACTCCCTCAAAAAGGTGTGCAAAAATAGACATTTTTTTTGAATTACGAAAATTTGTCTTGTAAAACTTTGGTTTTCTAAGTTCCTGTTTTTGCAATAAATCGTTAAGTAATATTAATGTTATGAATTTCAATGCATTATAGAAACCCGACTGTGAGTTATAAGCAACAGGAAATCATCGCGTTAATGAATGAAACCGGTACAGAAACCACCTTGGTTGCGGTTAGCTTCATTGTCCTGAGGCGGTTCTACAACAAACCTGGCCACTGTTTTCTATTACATTAACACTTATTGTCATTTTGGGTAGTTACAGTACATTCAAATTCATTAACTTCGCGGCGTTTAAGGCCTTTTTTGCCGTGGCTGTTAGGGTTCTATGTATTTGATTGAAAGCCAACAAGATATTTTTTTTAAACCGATATTTTAAATCATTTTAATAGAGATGAAAAATTTTAAACAGCTTAACAACATCTTCGGCTGGTTCAGTTTTCTGGTAGCCGCGGTTGTATACACCCTCACCATCGAGCCAACTGCCAGTTGGTGGGATTGTGGAGAGTACATTGCAACAGCCTTTAAATTGCAGGTAGGACATCCTCCCGGAGCTCCCCTATTTCAGATGGCTGGAAGGTTTTTCTCTCTTTTTGCAATGGGCAACAATCAGTATGTGGCCATGATGGTTAACCTCATGTCGGCCATGGTAAGCGCATTTACCATTCTTTTCCTGTTCTGGACAATTACCCACATGGCAAAGAAACTGCTGCCTACAGATCAGGAAATGACAACCGGACAAATGTTTGCAGTTCTTGGTGCCGGTCTGGTTGGTGCTTTAACATATACTTTCAGCGATTCTTTTTGGTTCTCTGCTGTAGAGGGTGAAGTTTATGCCATGTCATCTTTCTTTACTGCCATTGTTTTTTGGGCAATTCTTAAATGGGAGGAGCAGTCGGATCAGAAACACTCTATCCGTTGGATCGTTTTCATCGCATACCTGGTTGGCTTGTCGATCGGTGTTCACCTGCTCAATCTGCTCGCGATACCAGCCATTGCATTTGTTTACTATTATAAAAAATACAAACCCGGGACAAAGGGGATTTTAGTTACCGCTGCAATTTCGGTTTTTCTGCTGGTCTTCATCATGTACGTGATCATTCCCTGGGTGGTCGACCTGTCGGCTAAATTTGAGCTCTTTTTTGTCAATAAAATTGGCCTGCCATTCAATTCCGGTACAGTTTTCTATTTTATGGTAATCATCGGTTTACTCATTTTTGGGATTCACTATACCCGTAAAAAAGGCAAATTGATCGCGAATACAGCCATTCTTGCACTAACATTCATCCTGATTGGTTATTCTTCATTTCTGATGCTGGTGATCAGGGCCAATGCCAATACCCCAATCAATGAAAATAACCCGGACGATGCCATCAGCCTGCTTTCTTACCTTAACCGTGAGCAATATGGTTCATGGCCAATATTCTACGGACAATATTACAATGCGCCACTTGATGCAAAGAATCCATATTCTGATGGAAATCCGGTTTATATCAGGGATTCCAAAAAGGGTAAATATGTGATCACCGATCCCCGTAAGAGTGCCGATCCTAATTATGACCGGAAGTTCAGTACAATTTTCCCCCGGATGCACAGTGCCCAGGAAAATCACATCAAAGCCTATCAGAGCTGGGGTAAAATTCAGGGTGTACCGGTTACGGCTACCAACAATGACGGGGAAACCGAAACCCTGATGAAACCAACATTCACCGAGAACCTTCGCTTTTTCTTCCGGTATCAGCTTGGCCACATGTACTTCCGTTATTTTATGTGGAATTTTGCCGGAAGGCAAAACGATGTTGAGGGGCATGGCGGTATCAGTGATGGTAACTGGCTGAGCGGTATTACTTTCCTTGATGAGTGGCGGTTAGGCAAACAGTCTGATCTCCCCCAGAGTATGAACAATCCTGCCCGCAACAACTACTTTTTATTACCCCTTATCTTGGGGATGGTTGGGATGTTTTTCCATTTTAACAGGAATTACAAGGATGGAGTTATTGTGGCGTTGCTTTTCTTTATGACCGGAATCGCCATTGTACTCTACCTCAATCAAACGCCATTTCAGCCACGCGAAAGGGACTATGCTTATACCGGCTCCTTTTACGCATTTGCTATCTGGATCGGGCTGGGGGTGATGTCGCTTTACGATTTTCTGAGTAAGAAAGCGTCTCCGGTTGTTTCTGCAGCCGTTGTTACACTGGGCTGTGTCGTTTTGGTTCCCGGCATCATGGCAGCCGAAAACTGGGACGATCATAACCGCAGCAACAAATATGCAGCACGTGATTTTGCAGCCAATTATCTCAATTCCTGTGATCCCAACGCAATACTTATAACCAACGGCGACAACGATACCTTCCCCCTTTGGTATGCTCAGGAGGTTGAAGGTTTAAGAACCGATATCAGGGTCGTGAACTACATGCTCGCTTCGGGTGACTGGTACGTTCATCAGCTGGCACGGAAAATCTACAACTCAGAACCTCTCAGGCTTACCTTGACTCCTGAGCAATATAATAAAGGTATTAATGAGTTTATTCCTTTTGTTGACAGGGGAGGTGGACAGCAATTTGAGCTGAAGGAAATTATTGATTTTATTGCAGATGAGTCTGAGCGCAGCAAGGTAACACTTCAGAGTGGCGAAAGCATCAACTACTTTCCCGTTCGTAAAGTAAGGCTTACCGTCGATTCAGCCAAGGCCGTCAGGAATGGCATTGTACCTTCTTATATGGCCGACAGCATCGTTCCTGTTGTGGAATGGGAGATCAAGTCTAATTACCTGTATAAAAACGATCTGATGCTGCTCGATTTCCTGGCCAGCAACAACTGGGAACGCCCGCTTTACTTTGCCAGTCCATCGAGTGTGAGCAAGGTGTTGGCAATTGATAAGTATTGTCATCAAACCGGGGTTGTTTACAAATTTATACCGGTTGTAGCCGATGATTATATTCCTGGTCTTGGAGGAGTTGATACCAAAGCCTCTTATGACATTCTGATGAACAAATGCAAGTGGGGCAACCTGAATCAACCGGGTGTTTACATTGACCGTGAAAGCTACCGCAACTCAATGATGCACAAGCAGAACTTCATGCGTCTGGCACAGGCACTGGTTAATAAAGGTAAAAACACTGAGGCTATAGCGGTTGCCGACCGTTGCATCAAGGAGTTCCCGAACGAAAAAATGACCTTTGACTATTATATGCTTCCGTTGGCTGAGGTGTACTACCTTGCCGGAGACACTGTACGGGCGAATAATTTTATGAAAACCGTCGCAGGGATTTATATTGGCAACCTTACTTATTACGCATCGGTGAGTCCTGAATTCAGCAATTATTACCAGGACGACAAAATGCAATCGTATGCCGTAATGTCAAGGATCTGGGAGTATGGCCGTAAATTCAATCAGAAGCAATTGCTCGAAGAATTTAAGTCACAAATGATGATTCCTGATGAATATATGGATCTGTTTAATTAGGATTCAGCGATTACTCTGAATCCAGATAATTTAACAATTATAAAAGAATCCCGGTGCTGTTCGTTCCGGGATTTTGTCTTTGATTCTGAATGGGATTTTGTAAAGATGAAATAGACCCTATACGCTGATGCATTTTGGAAGCAGGAATTGACTTTATGCACAAACGCCAAAACCAATATAATGAGAAAGCTATTTGAATTCAGTAGAGTGGCGAGTGTTATTATTGCATTTGGAATTTTTATAACATTTTCTACATGCAAAAAAGATGAGGTTAAAAATGCACCTATTGCTTCATTAACAGCAACCCCAACATCCGGAACAATTCCTTTGACAGTTAGCTTTTCTGACCAATCAACCAACAGCCCAAAAAGCTGGCTCTGGAACTTTGGGGATGGTACCTTTAGCACACTTCAGAATCCTGGTCATATTTTCAGCGAGGTAGGAACCTATACAGTGCAGTTGACAGTAACGAATAATTATGGCTCTGATACTGTGCAAAAGACCAATTACATTTATGTTACCAATTCCGACGGCACCGGCACAGTTACCGATATTGATGGTAATGTTTACCAGACCCTAGAAATTGGAACACAAGTATGGATGGCCGAAAATCTGAAAGTAACCCACTATCGCAATGGGGAAGCAGTACTTAATATAAATGGAGACAGAGAATGGTTTTACAATACTTCAGGTGCCTACTGCTGGTACAGCAATGATATAAGTTGGAAAGATGTTTATGGCGCCTTGTACAGCTGGTTTGCGGTGGTTGACAGCCAGCAGCTTTGCCCGGCAGGCTGGCATATCCCAACCGATGCAGAATGGACAATCTTAACTGAATACATGGGCGGTGAAGACGAAGCCGGTGGCAAATTGAAAAGCACACGCACCGCACCCGATGCCCATCCAAGGTGGGATTCTCCAAATGCAGGCGCTACCAACATAAGTGGCTTTTCAGGTGTTCCTGGCGGCTACCGCGACTTCGATGGTACGTTCAACTACCGTGGTCGGTACAGCATCTTCTGGAGTACCACTGACTACAGTTCGACCTACGCCTGGCACCACTACCTGAATTATAATACCAGACAAGTCTACAGGGGCTATACCGATAAGCGAAATGGGTATTCTGTCCGTTGCCTCAGGGACTAAGGTGAGGCATGTGCGTGAACCAACGAATAGCATACCCAAATCTACTATAGAACAATCAAAGAATCCCTGGTTATACTATGCGATGGCCGATAGCAATAATTGATCTGCGAAGAATTTTGATAGGAGTGCTAATATCACCAAAAAATAGTTTATACCTTAGGTCTCGACTCCGCCCGAACAGCGGGTAAGGGTTGGTGCTGTTTATACCTTAGGTTTCGGCTCTACTGGAACTGCGGGTGAAGTGGTGCTGTTTATACCTTCAGTCTCGGCTCCGCTCGACCTCCGGGTGAGGTGGTGGAGTTATTCCTTAGGTCTTTATACCGCTCGAATAGAACTTTAGGAGAGTTTATCAGAAGTGCCAGAGATCGGGCGAAGTAGCCGGTGGTCGAGAGATGTCGAGACCATCCGGTGGGTCATCAAGGGTAAGTATAGATGAGAAATAAAGTAACTGTTGGTCGAGCGAAGTCGGGACCATCCGGCCAACTTAATTTGTTACTTTCTTACGTTTAGTATAAATCAAGAGAGCAATCCCCGCCAAAATGAACGGAACACTCAACCATTGCCCCATATTCAGCGCCATGGTCTGTTCAAAAGCAACCTGGGGTTCTTTCACAAATTCGATCAGGAACCGCACACCAAACAGAACAATTAAAAAGATCCCGAATATGGTGCCTTCGTTCATGGTTTTGTAATTCTTACGGTAATATGCGAGTAAGGCAAAGAATAATATAAGGTAGCTCAATGCCTCATAAATCTGGGTTGGATGCCGGGGATCTGCCTGTCCGTCACGGACAAAAATAAAACCCCATGGGAGCGAGGTGAAATGACCGTAGATCTCGCTGTTCATCAGGTTGCCCATCCTGATAAAGCAACCGCCCAATGCAACAACAATCACCACCCTGTCGAGGGTCCACAGGTAGGTTTTGCCTGTTTGTCTGACAAATAAAATCAGCGCTAAAAGAATACCGATGGCTGCTCCGTGGCTGGCAAGTCCGCCTTCCCAGATTTTCAGAATACTAATGGGGTCGCGCAGGTATGATTGTGGCTCGTAAAAGAATACGTGACCAAGCCGGGCACCTACAACTGTTCCGATCACTACATAGGTTGCCAGCCTGTCGAGCATTTCTGTCTTAAGACCCTCACGTTTAAACACCTGTTTCTCAAGAATAAGGTAGCCCAGGTAAAAGGCAAGAGCGAAAAACAGTCCGTACCATCTGATCTGAAGAGCACCTAGTTTAAAAATCAGTGGACTGACATCCCAGGTAATTTGTTGTAGCATCATTGTTAAGTCGGTTTACTCCACAAAAGTAATATTTTTAATTCTACTTTCCTGTATCCGGCCGGTTAAGAGAGTGATTCCTTCAACTTCCTGAGGACATTCCCGATCGCTCCGGTATATTTTGGTTTTGCCATGTATGAAAGGCTTTGTTTGATCAATTCAATTTGAAACAAGGCTTTCCCGATATTCATCTCATTCTGATTGCAGGAAACGTGGTAACCTTTCTCAACCAGCGACCGGGCAAGGTACTCCTGCTCCGTTTGTCCGGGGGTAGGTATCAGTATGGCTCTGTTGCCGGTGCATGCAATATCCATGAGTGTTGAATAACCAGGGCGGCTGACAACAACAGGTTTATGGGTAAGGATGCCTTGCATCTGCCCTGCACTAAGGTGATCGGCTACATCGAGATTACTCCTTAAGTTGGTAATCCTCATTTCACCTGGAATTCCCCTGATGATCAGGCATTTTTTCCCCTCAACCGGCAACTGCCCGAGCAGTTTGTTTTCGAAAACTGCCCGCTGTGGCTCAGGACCTGACACAATGGCTACCAGGTCATATTGTTTTTCAGCCCTGATAAATTCCTTCCGGTCGAAGCGGCTCAGAAGACCTATATAAACTGCATTTTTAGGAATGCCTTTGCCATGCGATAGAATGCCAGATAAATTGTTATCCCCATCCTCATCAGGAATCCAGCATTCATCATATTTTTCTGCAAAGTACTTCACACCTGCATGAAGTATCGGTTCGGCGAATTTTAAGAACTCCGGCGCGATTATATTTAATTGGTGTGTCATGAAAACGGAATATACTTTGCGGTTCCATAAGCCATACCTGTTGTCTGAAATTATCCCGTCGATTCTGTATTTGAATATTATATTGCGAAGTTGATAATGTTCTCTGAGTATGCGTAAAGCCAGGCGGGGTGCACCGAAGAAGACTTTATAACCGGCCCCTGTTTTATTGCCATATTTTATTTTATATCCCGGAAAATTTATCCATTCCATTTCCGGAAATTCTGTCCTCAACAGGTTAAGCTGGGGGCCAGCAGCCGCCAACACAACGGTTGCACCGGCAGAGTCCAGCTCTCTGATCAGGGGGATGCAACGGGTTGCATGACCGAGTCCCCAGTCGAGCGGGCAAACCAGAATTCTTGGTGACCGGGCTTTGAACATGCTTTTTTTGCAAAGGTAATAACACGGTTTGCATATATCCGCATATATTTCAAAATTAACGAAAAGTTCATAAATTAGCAACATGCCATTTACAGACGATAAGACCCTTCAGTACCAGATCGCCATTACCCTGTTGCCGGGAGTAGGGGACATCAATGCCCGCAAACTTATTGCTTTCACCGGCAGTCCTGAGGCCGTATTCGCTGAAAAGCGGGCCAATCTGATGCGGATACCGGGCATGGGTCAGGGTACTGTGAATCTTATAATGGCTAACCGCCAGGTGCTTGATCGGGCAGCCAGGGAGGTTGAGTTTATCAGAAAATACAATATCAATACAACTTTTTTCACTGAAGCAGACTATCCTGAACGACTGAAACAATGTGTTGACAGCCCGGTGCTCATCTTTACGCTTGGAAATGCTGACCTTGGTAGTACCCGGATAGTCAGCGTGGTTGGTACACGAAGGGCAACCGAATACGGAAAGGAAATATGCCGCAAACTAATTAACGGGTTGGCTTTGCAAAACGTGCTCATTGTGAGTGGTTTGGCCTATGGAATTGATACCTGTGCGCATAAAGCAGCGCTCGATGAAGGGCTTCAAACGGTGGGGGTTTTGGCCCATGGTTTCGACCGGGTATATCCACCGCTGAATAAATCGCTGGCTCAACGCATGTTAAGTCAGGGTGGGCTGGTAACGGAATTTATCAGCGAAACGAATCCCGACAGGGAAAATTTCCCCAAAAGAAACAGGGTTATTGCCGGTCTGGCCGATGCCACTATAGTGATAGAAGCCGGGGTGAAAGGTGGGGCACTGATAACCGCGGATATTGCAAACTCTTATAACCGCGATGTTTTTGCAGTACCGGGCCGGATAGGTGACCCGGTTTCAGAAGGATGTAATAACCTGATAAAAACAAACCGCGCTGCCCTGGTTCAGTCGGCTGCCGATATCTGTTACATTATGGGATGGGATAAGCAAAAGCCCAGGCAGATTCCTGCCCAGAGAAGCCTGTTCATCAATCTTGACCCGGATCAGGAAACAGTTGTAGCCATTCTGAATGAGCATGGAGATTGCAGCTTCGATAAAATATGCCTGTCCTCTGGGCTTCAGACAAGTAAAGTTGTCTCCGCCTTGCTGGGTCTTGAATTTGAAGGATTGATCAAGTGCCTGCCGGGAAAAATTTACCGGTTAATATGATTCTGCGATAATTTGTTTGCTTTTAAAAATCAGGATGCCCACCACAAAGACAGCACCGAGTGCAAACAGCCAGAAAAGCGTTACATCCTGTGTCAATAGTGTGAACCGGTAAATTCCATGAAAGAATATGGTAGCTATAAGTCCGGTCATGGAGTCGATAAATAGATTTTTACGCAATTTACCCATACCAACAAAAAAGCCCATAATGATTCCGAGGATGGCGTTCATAGGCCCTATTGACAGGAAATAAACATTGTCGGCACCGCTTCTATCTGAAAAGTAAGCGTGGTATACCGCAAAAATGGTTGCCAGGCCCATGGCAACAGCAACTGAAAAATGTATACCAGGGTTAGGACCAGAAAATTGAATTTTCCTGGCCAGTGAGAATCTTAAAGGCAAAAATTTGCAGACTTCAATTACAAAAGCATTGACAACGAATGAGTAGGCGATCATCCGGCGGATGCTTCTTGCCCCGTCTATCTGCATATAGTGCGCTGCCTGATCAGCAAGTATAACCGGTATTGAAAACAGGCAACCCCAGAAAAATGCTTTGATGAGTAAATTAAAGTCACTTCCCGGGATCCTGTATTTAAGATAGAGTAAAAAAAACAAAAAAATCAGGGGGGAGATCAGCAATCCTACAATGGTTACCATACATGAATTTTTAATAAAAATTGTTGATTAGTAGCAGAATTCCCGGTCCTGCTTTAATTTCGAATGTCTGTATGCGGGTATGGAATAGTGGTCTTTGTAGAACTAGTGTAAAACAAATATATGAATATTTCGTAATTTTACAATCTCCACCAAATTATTTTAACGCTAAAATCAGATATGATTGAAGTCAGGAAGATTTCTGAAGAGGAAATCAGTCAAAAGCAAATCAGAAGCTGGCCCGTCTGGGAGAAAGAAGTATCGCGTTTCCCAACTACTTACGAGGAAGAAGAATGGTGCTATTTTCTTGAAGGCGAAGTTGTAATTGAATCTAAGACAGGTAAATATGAAATTGAACCCGGTGATTTTGTTATTTTTAAGTCCGGTCTCGAATGCATCTGGGATATACGGAAACCGGTTCGCAAACACTATAAATTCCTGTAATGTTGGATAGTTACAGAGGCATTGTCATTCGATCGACCGGAAGCTGGTGTACAGTACTTTCTGATGGCGGAAAGATTACAGAATGTAAATTAAAAGGTAATTTCAGAATTAAAGGCATCAGATCAACGAATCCGGTTGCGGTAGGCGATAAAGTTGAATTCAGCTTTCAGCAAGACACCGATTTTGGTCTGATCCATATCATATCCCCGAGAAATAACTATATCGTAAGGAAGGCTACCCGTTTGTCGGCCCAGTCGCATATTATTGCTGCCAATATTGACCAGGCAATTGTTATGGTTACCTTATCCAGGCCGCGCACTTCAACAGGTTTTATTGACCGGTTTCTGGTCACTGCTGAGGCGTACCACATTCCTGCTTTTCTGATATTCAATAAATGCGACCAGTATTCTGATGAAGAAACCGAAAATCTTGATGAAATGATCCGCTTATACTCAGAACTCGGTTATCCGTGTTATAAAACATCGGCATTATTTTCTCAGGGCATTGATGAAGTAAACGAATTGCTCATGGGAAAGGTCAGTCTTGTTGCCGGACACTCAGGCGTAGGTAAGACTGCATTGATCAATGTAATTGAGCCAGGAGTTCTACGCAAAGTCGGCGATATTTCGGAGTATCACAGCAAGGGCAAGCACACAACAACCTTTGCTGAAATGATTCCTTTGTCAAACGGAGGGTTTGTGATCGACACGCCCGGCATTAAGGAATTTGGCCTTGTTGATTTTGATAAACAGGAGGTGCCTGAGCGCTTTCCTGAAATGCGGGGGTTGATGCATAAATGCCAGTTCAATAATTGTACCCATGTTCATGAGCCCGGCTGTGCAGTGAAGGCAGCCCTGGCAAAAGGTACCATCAACCCCACACGCTATTCAAACTACATCAGCATTCTGAAAGATGAATATTTCGAGGAAACAGACTGGGATTAACCTCTATCTATAATTTGCTTATGAGAGTTGTAATTCAAAGAGTGAGCAGGGCATCGGTCAGGAGTTCAGGATTTGGCGAAAACAATATCAGCACCGGGCTGCTCATTTTGCTTGGAATAGAAGAGGCTGATGGTGCTGAGGATGCAGACTGGCTTACCGGTAAAATAGGCAGGCTCAGGGTATTCGGCGATGAATCGGGTATCATGAATCTTTCGGTTATGGATGTAAAGGGTGAACTATTGGTAATCAGTCAGTTTACGCTGCATGCAAGTACAAAAAAAGGGAACAGGCCATCCTATATAAAGGCGGCGCGTCCGGAGCATGCCATCCCTTTATATGAGCAGTTTATTGAAAAGTTGCGGGCCGAAACCGGACTGAGGGTTGTCAGTGGCTGGTTCGGGGCCGATATGAAGGTTGAATTGATCAACGATGGTCCGGTGACCATTATTATTGATTCCAGGAACAAGGAATAGAAACCGACGCTAAGACCGGTTATTCGCTAAAAGCTCAAAGTAATGCCAAAACTTGGCATAACCGGCAACTGGTATACCTTTTCACCGGTGATGCGGTTCACATAAAAGATATTGTCTCTGTTATAAATATTGGTAACACTCAGGTTTACTTCCATAATTCCTTCTTCTCCGATTCTGAACCGTTTCATCAGGCTCACATCAAGCCGGTGGTAGTAAGGAAGGCGTGCTTTATTGTATTCAGCATATAGAACCCCAAGGTCTCCGTTTGACACCAGGTAATTTGTGGCAGCACCCTGACCAAACGGTAGTTTTTCATATTCGCCTTGTGTTTGGGTGAATGGAAAACCGGAACCAAGATTCCAGCGTACATTGAATTCCCACATTTGCTCTTCACCAAACCGGTACGAACCGACCAGGTTGACATTGTGCCTCCGGTCATAATGCGGTACATAGGAAATACTGTCATCGCTCCTGTTAACATAAGCGAGCGAATAAACCGCCCAGAAATAAAATTTCCGGTTATCGTACTTTACAGAAATATCGAATCCGTTTGCGTCGCCATTCTCAATAATAAAATCTTTGCGGTAATAGTCTGCTTTGTAATTAGGGTCGGTAGGATCGTTGTAAGGGTCTTCGTCCGGGAAAATCTTGTTGCGGTTTATATTGGTGAGCTGGGAGAAATTCTTGTAATAAACCTCTACATTCACCGTCATCAACTCAAACGGATCAAGCTCGACGCCTGCAATAATGTGCTGGGATTTCTGCAGTTTATGGGTTACGTCTTTACCATTAAAAGATTCCTGCAGGTTGTCGGGTCCGGAAAGAAATCCATAGAAGAGATTCACCACATCGCGGTCGGAAGTGGCACTGATGAGGTTTTGTGAATAAAGGCCTGCTGCCATTTTAAGCCTGATTTTCCCGGTGAGGTTGTATTTCACAGCCAGTCGTGGCTCAGGAGAGAAATTTGACAGAGATGCATAATACTGCAGACGAAGTCCGGGCTCAAACAATAACTTTCCCCTCGTCATTTTATACTTCACAAAGCCTGCAAGTTCTGTGGTATTTTCAGTTTGATTGATGGCAGCTCCGACCGAATTGAAGTAGTCGAATACTGTTTTAAACCCAAGCATTTCGATGCCGTATTTTATTTCGTCTTTACCCAAAAAATAAGTAAATCCGAGGCCCATGTTGAAACCATTGATCGAACTTGATCTTGAAGGAAGTGAACCTTCTACCATGTTAATCTTATAAGTTGAATAGGCAAAATTACCTTCCATCAGTACTGGGTTACTTCCTGGTATGACCAGAAAATTCACTCCGCCACCCGATGATTTCCAGTTATAGCTGGCGAGATCGGTATAATCAACCTTGTCGTTGAAATTGAAGCCGTATAAATTAACTTTCGAGCCATTGCCGGCGTTTATTGAAATTTTGCCGTAAACATCGGTATAGTTAAATGGAAGGCCGGCTGAATCAATGTATTCATACAGGAACTTCGATGTTTCCTTCAGGTAGGAATTCTTGGCAGAAATGATAAATGACGAACTTCCGCCTCCGGATTCATTTTGTTTTTTGATAGGGCCTTCAATCATTAGTTTTGCCCCGAATGTGCTGGCTCCTGCTTTACCTGCAATTCGTTTTTTGTTTCCATCGCGGGTGGTCAGGTCCATTACCGAGGAAATTCTGCCTCCGTGCTGAGCATTGAATCCTCCGGTATAAATGTCGGCGTTCCGGAGAATATCGGTATCAAAAACCGAGAACAGTCCGATCGAATGAAATGGATTATAAATGATCATTCCATCCAGAATCACTTTGTTCTGGATAGGGGAGCCACCCCTGATGTACAACTGACCTCCCTGGTCACCGGTGAAGATTACCCCGGGCAAAACCTGAAGGTATTGGGCGAGGTCGGGCTGTCCGCCAATGGTTGGAATGCGGCTGATTTGCTTGGGAGTTAGCTTGATCACTGAAGTCCGGGTATCGCTCCGGGCCTCCTCACGCTCAGCAGTGATCTGAACGGCATCAAGATTAAAGGCTCCTTTTTTCAGAAATAATTTCTTTGTTAAGACTGTATTTCCTTTGATTGATACTTTCTCACGCAGGGTGTCATATCCAAGATAGGTAACCATCAGGGTGTAATCGCCATCAGGAATTCTCGTAATGGTAAAATATCCGTTAACATCGGTTGCAGCCCCAAAACTGGTCCGGTAAAGATAAACATTGGTAAAAATTACCGGTTCACCGGTTTCTTTTTCATACACAAATCCCCTGATCGTGCCATTCTGGGCTGAAGCATCCGGAGTAATCAGTAGCATTAAAAGAAGCGTAACGATGGTAAAACCAATTGATTTTTTCATTGTAGTCTTTGTGAGTAAATGGTTCAGTAGAAAGTGATCAGGCAATGATATTAAATGGTTATCGGTAAAAAAAAGTGCTTTTTTACGTGATGTGCAAAGTTATATAAAAGAAGTTTACTTCAACCCCGGACTCTGTGATTTGGAAATGTATATCGCTCAATTGATAATGGAATTGTAAGCAATCTGCTAAATCAAACATATTCAAGACTTTGGTGAATCGCAACAATTTTCATGTCAGGGTTAACCTACGTACAACGGATTGAACCAATCGTTTTATAACTGAAGCTATCTGAAAAACCTGCCGGCATCGGATGCCGAAGGTACCATGCATTGACTGGTAATGCCAAACCAACGGTACCTGTACCTGGCTACCAATCTGTAAATGGCATCCCTGAATATCTTTGGTAACAGCTTACCAAATTGCCTGAGAACGGGAAAGGAACCTGTTACGGTGGCTATTTTAAGAACTGCATCTGACTCGGTATAGGTGCCGTTTTGATCAATATAAACAATGCTTTTGGGGTGTTCAGATGCAATCGATGAAGCATCTTTATTCCTCAGGATTTCTGAACTGAAAGTTGCAAAGCAAAGCTTCCTGTTTTTGTCCTTTTTCAGAAGATAAGCAACAACAGAATTGCAAAGTACGCAGGAACCATCGAAAAACACCATTCCACCTCCCTCGGGAACTTTTGAAATCAGTCTTTGATGGGTTTCTTCAGTGAATAGCATTGGGAGTCAGTATTATGAACATTTGTTCAAAAACGTTTAAAGACAGGCATTCAACAGGCCTTCTGATGAAACAAATTTGGGCAGGGATTGTTAATAATTTCAGAATTTTGTTTGAAAACGTTTTATATCTTTGCTTTTTTCAGGGTATTTATCAATAGACATAATTACTTAATTAAATATAGGAATGATTGAACAAATAATCACTGTAACCAAGGGAATACTTTCAGTTCCGGACGAGCCTGTAATTCCATTTATTGAAGGGGATGGAACCGGCCCTGATATCTGGGCTGCTTCCAAACGTGTAATTGATGCTTCCGTTGAGAAGGCATACAATGGGAAACGAAAAATTGTATGGAAAGAAGTTCTTGCAGGTGAAAAAGCTTTTAACCAAACCGGTAACTGGCTGCCTGAAGAAACACTTGAAGCATTCAAACAGTACAAAGTCGGCATCAAAGGGCCGTTGACAACTCCTGTCGGAGGTGGAATCAGGTCGTTGAACGTGGCGCTCAGGCAACAACTCGATCTCTACGTGTGCCTTCGTCCGGTCAGATGGTTTGAAGGGGTTCCCAGCCCGGTGAAAGATCCATCAAAGGTTGACATGCACATCTTTCGTGAAAACACTGAAGATATATATGCCGGAATTGAATACATGAACGGTACACCGGAAGCCGATAAGGTGAAGAAATTTCTGATAGAAGAAATGGGTGTAACAAAGATCAGGTTTCCCGAGTCAAGTTCCATTGGTATAAAGCCGGTTTCAAAAGAAGGAACCGAGCGCCTGGTGAGAGCCGCACTTAATTATACAATTGAGCGGGGCCTGCCTTCGTTGTCGCTGGTTCACAAAGGGAACATCATGAAATTTACTGAAGGGGCTTTCAAAACCTGGGGTTATGAACTTGCCCGCCGCGAATTCGGTGACAAGACCTTCACCTGGGCCGAATATGATGAAATTGTCGCTTCCAGTGGTAAAGACGCAGCTGATGCTGCTCAGAAATCAGCGCTTGAATCAGGTAAAATACTGGTTAAAGACGTGATTGCCGATGCTTTTCTTCAGCAGATACTCCTGAGGCCGGCTGAGTATTCAGTCATTGCCACCCTGAACCTGAACGGCGATTACATTTCTGATGCACTGGCTGCGATTGTTGGTGGTATTGGAATAGCACCCGGTGCCAATATCAACTATGTAACCGGTCATGCCATTTTCGAAGCCACCCATGGCACAGCACCGAAGTATGCCGGACTCGATATGGTGAACCCGGGATCTGTTATCCTTTCAGGTGCCATGATGCTTGAATACATGGGCTGGACGGAAGCTGCCGGCCTTATTTATTCGTGCATAGAAAAAACCATTCAGGCCGGAAAGGTTACATATGACTTCCATCGCCAGATGGAAAATGCCACCAAGCTGAAAACTTCCGAATTTGGAACAGAGTTGGTGAATACAATCAAGAATAACTGAGAGCCCTTAATATTGTAAAACCATTAGAACTTAAGCAATGGCAAAGAGACTGAAAGATACCCTGTATGAAAAAATAATGGAATGGAGGCCCCGCACCGAAAGGCTTATGAAGGAATATGGTGATGTGGTTGTCGATAAAATTACCATTGGCCAGATTCTGGGCGGTATGCGGGGAATTAAATCACTGGTGAGCGATATATCCTATCTTGATCCAATGGAGGGAATACGGTATCGTGGTTATACGCTTCCCGAAGTGTTTGAGAAACTGCCTAAAGCCAAACATTCTGAAATGCCATTGGTAGAAGGTTTGTTTTACCTCTTGCTTACCGGCGATATGCCTAATGAAGAACAGGCTGCTGAGGTTGCTGATGAATTTAACAAACGGCGCATTCTTCCAAGGTATATTTATGAAGTCATCGACGGAATGCCTTGCTGCAGCCACCCGATGACCATTTTCTCAACAGCAGTGCTTACCATGCACCGCGAATCCTTTTTCACCAAGAAATATCACGCCGGGCTCAATAAACTCGATTACTGGGACTCAACCTATGAGGACTCGCTGAATTTGTTGGCCAAGCTGCCGGAGATTGCTACTTATACCTACGCTAAGCTTTACCGTGATGGAAAAAGGATTCAGTCAAATCCGAACATGGATTTTGGCGGAAACTTTGCACACATGATGGGCATTGGGAAACCTTATGACGATGTTGCCCGCATGCACTTTATTGTACATGCCGACCATGAAGGTGGAAACGTAAGTGCCCATGCCGGTCACCTTGTGGCCAGTTCATTGTCGGATGTTTATCTTTCAATCAGCGCAATGGTTAATGGATTGGCCGGCCCGCTGCACGGATTGGCTAACCAGGAAGTACTCCGCTGGTTGCACGATCTCATGGAAAAAATGGACGGAGAGGTTCCTACCGAAGATGAATTGAAACAATTTGTCTGGAATACACTTAATTCAGGGCAGGTAATACCCGGTTTCGGCCATGCGGTGCTTCGCAAAACCGACCCTCGCTATATGTTGCAACGTGAGTTCAGCCTGAAGAACCTGTCGGAAGATCCTCTCTTTAAAGTGGTCGACATGCTGTACAGAATTGTGCCTCCAATTTTGCTGGAGCAGGGTAAGGCGAAAAATCCATGGCCCAATGTGGACGCTCAGTCCGGCATTATTCAATGGCATTATGGTGTTAAGGAATTCGACTTCTATACTGTACTTTTCGGAATAGGAAGATCCATCGGTATCTGTGCCAATATCATCTGGGACAGGGCGCTGGGTTATCCGCTCGAAAGGCCAAAGTCACTCACCACCGCCATTCTCGAAGATATCGCCGCTGGTAAAGAGGTGATTATTGAGGATTAATTGAATCTTATTCTGATAAAGAATAATACAGGCTGTCTTAAAAGTCGGAATTGATCATATTTCGACTTCGCTCAATATGACAATAAATTGTTAGCCTAATGTCAGGCTGAGCGGAGTCGAAGCCTGAACCGATTTTTAAGACAGTTGGTTTTATAGCCTAAATCATGATTCAACAAATAGAGATTACACTGCCCGCTTATAAGCGTGGATTTCATCTGATTACCCCTCAGGTGGTCGCTGCATTGCCCGATTTGCCTCAGACAGGCCTGTTGCACCTCTTCATCAAACACACTTCGGCAGGATTGTGTATCAACGAAAATGCCGATCCTACAGTACTGGCTGACTTCGAAACTGTTTTTAACCGGCTGATCCCTGAGAACCAGCCTTATTACAGGCACTACTCGGAAGGAAGCGACGATATGCCGGCCCACATCAAATCGGTGCTGACCGGTTCAGGAATAACTGTACCCATTACCAATGGAAAGCTTAATCTTGGAACCTGGCAGGGCATTTATCTTTGTGAATTCCGCAACAATGGTGGCAACAGACGATTGGTTGCAACAATAACATATTGATAAACAGTATATTACGGAGAAATCAGGATGTTGGTTACTTGCTGAGGTATTCGTAGTACCATCCGATGGCTTGTTTCAAACCGTCTTTCAGCCCAAACTCCGGATCATAGCCCAGCAAATTTTTTGCTTTTTCGATTGAAGCGAGCGAATGTAGCACGTCGCCTTTACGCGGCGGGCCATATACGGGTTTTATCTCAGCGATGGCAGGATTATAAACGGAAAGGAAAGATGTAAGCTGATCAAAAAGTTCATTCAGACTGGTATTTTCACCATAAGCTACATTGTAAACCGTGTTCAGCGCCCCGGGATTCTCTGTAAGTAAGGCTAACTGGTTTACCTGTATCACATTTTCAACATAGGTGAAATCGCGGGAATGGTTTCCTTCCCCGTTGATAACAGGTGGGATTCCATCAATCAGTGATTTTATAAATTTGGGGATCACGGCAGCGTAAGCACCGTCAGGATCCTGTCGTTTTCCAAATACATTGAAATACCGGAGCCCGATCAGTTCCATACCGTAAAGATCAGCGAAAACACCGGCATACAACTCGTTGACATACTTGGTAACTGCATAGGGAGACAGGGGTTTGCCAATATTATCTTCTATTTTCGGAAGAGCAGGGTGATCGCCATAAGTAGAGGAACTGGCGGCATAAACAAATCTTTTAATCCCGGCATCTCGGGCGGCAACAAGCATGTTGACAAATCCACCGATATTCACGTTGTTTGTAGTAGCCGGGTCGTTGATTGATCTTGGTACCGAGCCAAGGGCAGCCTGGTGCAGCACAAACTCCATTCCCTCCACGGCTCTCATGCAGTCATCCGGATTCCGGATATCACCCTCGATCATATTGAAATGCGGATGATTCAGAAAAGGGGCAATGTTCTCTCTTTTTCCGGTAGAGAAATTGTCGAGGCAAACAACATGGTTATCCTGGTGAAGGAGTGCTTCAACAAGGTTTGACCCTATGAAACCGGCCCCGCCGGTTACCAGTACTTTGGATGATTTAAGTTTGCGCATGCTTTTTGCGATCGGATATGATTCAGTTGTCTTATTCAATGTCGTTTAGTTAAGAAAAGTTGTCTTTGACTTCACCTGTCTGCATGATGCAATCTGGCAGGCTCAGACTAACAGTCATCCTGAGTCCCGCATGTGCGGGAAAGGAAACTTACTTTATTTTCAAATCAGGAAGCTTAAAAATGCAAAATTGAACCTGCTCCAGAAAGTCAAAAAAGAAGATTTGATACCAGGTCTCCAGCCTGCCCGCCGGCAAGTGGCGACACCAATCCTGCCGGCGGCAGGCAGGATACACAAAGTATTGTATATCATTATATTAAAATTAATGAGTTTTGGTGTTTTAGTGTTTTGGTGTCAGAAAAATAGTTTTAGGAGTGGGCTCAAAATTGGTACCTGATTATTTATAATTGCCTCTGAAAAAAGATAAAGGTAACAGAATTTTGTCAAACACAAAGTATTGTACCATAACAAAATCCTGATCATTGTTTATCAGTGCATACATTCTGTCACGGTCATGCGTTACGGTTGATCCGTCAAAAACGTCAATTTCAGGTACCGGAAGCTTACGGCCGAATGTTTTGGCTGTCTGACGGGTGCCGTCTTTCAACTCAACCGTTATGCGGTGAAGTGGCAACGACCCCATAATGGAATCTTTCTTTATTGGTTCCATGTCGTTGATCAGAAGTTCGTACCTTATATTTTTAAAAGCATTTACAAAAGACATCAACTGTAAGGTGTCGAAATGAATGATCTCTTTGTTATCAATCACACTGAACAGGCTCAGACTCTGATTGTTGTTATTTACAACCCTGAATGATTCTTCGGGCCTTTCAAGAAACTCAACACTGATTTGCTTCATATCAGGCAGTTTCCTGTTAAAAACTGTATGTACCCGCCAGTCGGATTCAAGGGTGGAAAAGCGGGTTGCCACATAGCCCCGGAGTCCGGGCATGTAGAGTACAACCGGGGTATCGGCTCCTTCCATCAAAGCATAGGTGCCCACGTTGTCCATCGTTGCATCACCTATGTAATATGTTTTGGCGAGTTTTACATAAGGGAAGAATTTATATTTGCCAAAACTGATGCGGTGTGAATTCTGATAGATTTCAACTTTGACCGATTTTGTGGAAAGCAGTTTAAGGATGTTGTTATGAGCGGCCCTCGCTACCGGCTCCCTTACCTGCAAATTACTGATGGTATGAAGAAAAGTGTTCAGGTTTTCAACATGGGCATCAAATTTCCCATTCAATAACCATCTGCCTTCAGAAGTACGCTCAAGTAAAACTTTATCGTCGGATTTGTCGGCCATAAATATCCGGGAAACCGAAGCAGTATCGGTAACCGAAAATTCACTTATTTCAGGTTTCAGCGTTTTATCAGACCTGTTCAGCAGGAGAACAGCTGCAACAATGCCCAGGATAAGTGTGATGATGATGATATTCCTGTTCTTTCGCATGATTAAATCAGCATTTTATAAAATTATTTAACTCGCGTACCTGCGTTTTCTGATGGTAAATTGTATCATTCCGAAAAGAATTACGAGCAATACAGGTGCTGCAATGTTGATGAGTTGCCACATCAGGAGTTGGTTGCGGGCTCTCGTTACATCAAGAGCCCTTAGTCTCAGTTCGCGCGACCTCACAGACATAAGTCCGGTGTCATCACACAGGTAATTTACGCAATTCATGATGAAATCACTGTTGCCGAATGTTTGTCCGGTGTGCCGGTCATAACCCAGCGGCAAAGGCATCAGGTTTCCGTTATTCATCTGCACCTGATTTTTGATGATATCACCATCGCTGATAACAATCATCCGGTTATCCTTCACCTTTTCGGTGAACCCGAGCTCAGGGGCCTGCGAAATTTCGGAGGTAAGACGGTTATTGAACAACGATTCAAATTCTCCTTCCAACAGCACTGCTACCGATTGGGGTGGATCAGCATAATCTTTCGGATCGGGATCTTTTCGCAGGAGATCGAGCGAAATCATGACAGGGGTTTGAGCAATACGGGTATATTCTGAAGTTTTGAGCAGGCTGGTTTTTCTGATTACAGGACTTCCAACCGTGTCGATGCTGCTCACAAATTCAGTTCTTACTGCATTCAGGTTGTTCACAATGGGATGGGATGAAGTAGCTGCCAATACCGGGAAAAAGTACCACGGAAAGAAACTGAACTGTGGTTGGTTTCCTGTATGACCGGTGATCATCGGAATGGGCAATGCATTCAGATCAAGCAAAAGATTGCTGTTAAGCCTGACCCCATATTTAAAAAGCTGGTCGTTCAGATTGATGTCCTGTGTAATCCCGACTGAATTATCGGTCGTCTTCAGACTATCCATGGTTGCAGAAACGGGTTCGACCAGCCAGAGTACCCTGCCTCCCTGCATAATAAACTGGTCGATGATAAATTTGTCTTTTTCGCTGAAAACAGAATCGGGTTTGGCAATTACGATGGCTTTGAATTTGTTGACTATGCTGAACGAACCATCTTCATTTTCTTTACGTTCAGTTAGTGCATTGACATTACCGCTTATTTTCACCCTTTCAACCTTGTAATAATCGCTTAGTGAATAGGTAATGTCGGCAGTTTCAATGGGTGTAAGCTCCCCGTGCCCGCTGGTAAAGGCGATTTCCGGTTTACTTGTTGTACTGAGTTTTCTGATGGCATTCGAGATATTGTATTCGAGTGCCTGAATTGAATTGTTGATGATCGCCTCCGGAGGTGCTCCAAGCTGATCGGCCAGCAGGCTGACCGGAATTTCGCGGCCTTTGTAGGTTACCAATGCGCCCGGGAATATGCGCTGCTGCTCCTGCCCCTGTTTTTTACGAACATTGATATCGGTAGGCTCAAGTCCCTGTTGAATCAGTCTTTCGTAAATCTCACCCCGGGTTTTTGCATTCTCAGCTGCCGAAGGATTTATAAATTCATATTCAATGTTGTCGCTGTAAGCCCTGAATTCATCCAGCATTTCACGGGTTGATCTGGCAAGTAATTTGAATCCGGCAGGGAACTCACCATCAAGGTAAACTTTGAAGTAGATGATGTCATCGGTTTCGCGAAGAAGTTTTTTCGTGGAAGGGGAGAGGGAGTAACGGTTTTCTGTAGTCAGGTCAAACCTGGTAAAGATGAATGAACCGATCACATTGATCAGGATGATGATGACCACAGCCAGAACAAACTGAATGATGTTGTTGCGGCGAATATCTGTATGGCTTTTAGGCGAAGTTTCCATTTGTTTTCCTCTCCTTAATTACCGGTAATTTTTTTCGTTTTCTTCTCCTCTTTTTCCCATTTCCGGCTCTCAAGAACGATCTTTGTGAGCAGCACAAAAATAATGATCAGGCTGAGGAAGTAGATTACATCGCGGGTGTCGATCACTCCCCGGCTCATGGAGGCATAGTGGGCCTGAATGCCGAGCGAAAGAATGAAAAGATCAGCTTTCCCGAACAGGGCCAGGCCAGAGATAAAATCAAATCCGGTATAGGCAAATCCACTTAGAACCAATGCAAGAATAAAAGCAATAATCTGGTTATCGGTAATTGATGAAACAAACAACCCGATGGCAACAAATGCCGATGCAAGGAAAAGGAGTCCGAGATAAGAGCCCCACATTCCACCCATATCCATGTTGCCTTTGGGCAGACCAAGCAGGTATACCGAGAGGGCATATACCAGGGTAGGTAACAGCGAGAAGAAAACCAGTGTAACCCCTGCCAGGTATTTGGCCATAATAATCTGAAGATCGGTAATGGGTTTGGTGAGCAACATTTCAATCGTTCCGCTCTTTTTCTCATCGGCAAAGGTGCGCATGGTAATGGCCGGTATCAGAAACAGGAAGACAAAGGGTGCCAGCATAAACAGGTTGTCGAGGCTGGCATACCCGTTTTCAATGATGTTGAATCCCAGCGGGAAAACCCACAGGAATAAACCATTTATCAGCAGGAATACGATGATTGCCAGGTAACCGATCAGTGAATTGAGGAAACTGAAGATTTCCTTCCGGTAAAGTGTAAACATCATAATAATTCGGACTTCATTCAGGCCGCTAAATTACTCAAAATAGGCTTTGAGGGGGAACGGGGCTGAAATATTTAAAGCCTGAATGAAAGGGAACGAGTATAAATAGGAAACTGACTCTGCTTACCTGAATTCAATCAGGATAACATCATCGTTTTTAATCCCCAGCAGGCTTGCTGCATTGCCCTTATTGATGGCGATTTCGAGAAATCCGGTGGTGCTGAAGAGCACTGCAATTTCACCTTCCGGAACTTCTCCATAAGCATCGCGTACAGCACTCACCGGATGTTGCTTCCCTTTTATGATAAGCGTGAATCTGCGGTTTTTGCCGATTTCGGTAAACTCTGCTGCGGTAATGTTGATGAAGACATTCTCGTAATTATCAATGTAAATGGCCCTTCCGGCAATGCTGTTACCGTTAATCTGGGGTTGTAGGGTAATCAGAGCCTTCAGTTCACTCCTGACATCTCCCAGTTCGTCAATACTGCCGCCGTTTGCAAGATGCACCGCGGCCTTTACAAAACGGTCGCGGGTGGAAAAAATAAAATATCCGGTATCCTGAGCAAGGGTTAGCTCAACAATCTTCTCAGGATGACTGTTGAACATCAGGGTAAAAACCCCGTTGTCGGCCCCTATAAAATAATGGCCTTTATATTCAATGGCAACATGCGGAGTAGCTTCCGATTCTTCTGTGTTTACCCCTACAATATGGATGCTTCCTTCGGGAAATGAAGAAAATGAATTACGCAGGATAAACGATGCTTTTTTAACATCAAAAGGCGGAATGTGGTGCGTGATGTCAACAATCCGTGCTTCGGGAAGCTTTGTCAGGATGGCTCCCTTTACCGCTCCGGCATAGTGATCGCGCATGCCCCAATCTGTCGTTAACGTAATTACCGGAACCATAGATTTCTGATTTTTTCAGCTTATGCAAAATTACATTATCCATATTGGTTAGCAAGAAATAAAAAGCAAATATTATCAAAACCGGAAAAACAGGATTTTTGCACTTTATCCGGATTTTATAAGTACTCAATGAATGTTTTTATAATTTCGCCAAAACATAACCAGATGATCAGGCATATTGTATTATTCAGGCTGGCGGAAATCCTGCCTGCAGATGAGAAAAAGGAATTGTTAAACACAGTGAAACGAAAACTGGAAGCGTTGCCCGCATTGATTCCGGAGATCCGGTTCTTTGAGATCGGCATCAATTCAACCATTGATCCCAAAGCTGCCGATCTATCATTGCTGAGTGATTTTGACAGTATGGAATCACTGCAGACCTACCAGGAGCATCCTGCCCACAGGGATTTCATTAACTGGAACCGGGGGAAATGTCCTAAACTTTCGGTGGTTGATTATGCGTATTAACGCCAGGATGTCTGTGGCAGGAAATTTGTGCCTGAAAATAATTTTAACTCTGATTTAACTATGAGCAAATCCAAACTGTTCCTGAGCCTGTTGCTATTTTCTGTTATAATAACCTCCTGCGAACTGCAGGGCGAAAGCCACGAAAAATATACCAGCTACGTAAGCATTACAGAAACTACTTTGCCCGATAGTGTTGTCATCGGGCAAACTGTTCCGGTATATGCAAAAGCCATGGCACCCAATGGTTGCTGGTCTGATCTGACAATATTTCTGGGGAAGTCTGTCCTGTCGGACACGATCTATGCAATTTCTGCAACCGGTTTATTCGAATCCTACAATGGGATCTGTTCAGAAATACTTATTACTGCCGATACTACATTTGAATTCAAACCTGATACTGTAGGTACATTCATTTTTGCTTCTTATTCAGCACTTTTAGTTCCTTCATATGACACGCTGGTTGTGTCGGACACCGCTGACAGGAAAAGCCCGGTAAAGAAATGATTTAAAGGTTTGATTTATGATTCACGGGAGATTTGAAGGCATACATTTGATATCCATCAATGCCGGCAATTTCCGCAGAGGTGCCGCTGTTACCATTCCGGGACTTGGAATCATTACTGGTGATTCCGGAGTGGAAGACACTGATTTGTTGCGTCATGAATTTGGCCATATAGTGCAATACAGGAAGTGGGGTTTTGTTTTTTACTGGACTAAAATTGCACCTGTAAGTTTATGGAGTGCCCGTAGAGCGAACATAGATAAATCTTACCGACATATGGATTGCTGGACGGAATGGTCGGCCAACCTGCTTAGCTACCATTATTTTAATTCGCCTGGTGACTGGGATTTCATCAACTATCCGTTGAAGCCGCCTTCTGAAAATCCGGATTTAATACCTGAAAGAGTTAACAGGTACCTTAAAAGTTATGTGCAGGTATAAATCAAACAAAACACAATCCGAAGCTCAGTTATTTTGCCGGGGGAATGTTCGCTGCTTCCGATTTTTCTAACCGGGACTTCCTTTTTCTGAGCCCAATGGCAATATGGAAAAAGTATCCGAAACCGGCCCCAAGCAGAAACATGATAAACAACATCAGTGACAATGACATTTTAAACTCCCAGAAAAAGAGAGTAACCGCAGCGATTTCAGAATTCTGGATCGCAAAAATGACGAGCAGGATTGCTGCAATAATGGAAACAATGGCTGATTTTGACATTTGAGCCGGCTTTTAGGTTTACAGTCTCAAAGTTAGGATAATTTTTATCTTTGTGTCCGGCTAACTGAAATTTTACTCTTTCTTATCTCAAATTCCACCTTATGAAGTCCGGTAAATCAAGATTTCTTTTTACGTCTGTTCCTTTGCTGATCCTGTTTTTGGCAGGCGTTTTCCTGTCGTTGAACCATAAAACAGACAAAAATTCAGGGCATTTTATGCTCAGTAGGGTTGATCAGCCTAAAGGTCCGGGGTATCTGCCAACCGATTGGATGGACAGGCAACGCACCTTTCCGAATGGAGGTATAAATACAACTTATTACCTGGCAGCAATGCATCAGGCAAGGGATTTGCATGCCTCTGCTGACCGGAGCACCTTTATCTGGGAGTTTGCCGGTCCGACGAATATTGGTGGCAGGATTACCGATATTGAAATTCCCGGTGAGTTATTCTCTACTGTTTATGTTGCAGCAGCATCGGGTGGTATTCTGAAAACCACCAACAGCGGAGCTACCTGGACCAATATTTTCAAAGATCAATCTACCATTCCGGTAGGTGACATCGCAATCGATAAAACCAATACCAACCTGATTTATGCAGGTACCGGTGAAGCAAATTCTTCGAGTCAGAGTTTCAGGGGCGACGGCATTTACAAATCGACCGACGGTGGTGCTACCTGGCAGTTTTCAGGACTCGGGCTGTCGGCCTATATCGGGCGAATTGTCATCGATCATTCAGATTCGCAAAGGGTTTTTGCAGCTGCCTGTGGTAACCTGTTTACACCCGACGGCAACCGGGGAGTTTACCGTACAACCAATGGTGGCAATACCTGGGAAAGGGTTCTTTTCGTAAGTGATTCAACTTCAGCCATTGACATTGTTCAGCATCCGACCAATCCCGATATTCTGTATGCAGCTATGTGGGAACGTATGCGTGGACTTAATTACCGGCGTTCATTTGGAGAAACATCCGGCATCTGGAAATCGACCGATGGCGGTGATACCTGGACAGAATTAACCACTGGTTTGCCCCAGGGCAGTGAAACCGGTAGAATTGGACTTGCCATTTCACCATCTTCTCCGTCAGTGCTTTATTCTTTCTATGACAATCAATTTGAAGTGGCGGTATATAAAACCCAGAACAGCGGGCAAAACTGGACACGTACCAACGATGGCTCCGTGCAGGGGATGAACAGTTCATTCGGCTGGTATTTCGGGCAGGTGAGGGTGCATCCCGAAGATCCCGACAGGGTTTATCTGCTGGGACAAATTATGTTCACTACCGCCGATGGTGGAAATTCATGGAACGAAACCGGCTACGAAATGCATGTGGATCATCATGCACTTGTTTTTCATCCGGTTACGGGCCGTATGTATGAAGGTAACGACGGCGGGCTTTATTTCAGCGACGATGATGGAAACTCATGGGATAAAATCAATAACCTGCCACTCACCCAGTTTTATGACATTGAGATCGACTACCTGAACCCCGACCGTTTGTACGGAGGAACACAGGATAACAACACCGTCCGCACATGGACCGGTCAAACGGGCGATTGGGAAGCCATATTGGGAGGTGATGGTTTTTACAGCCTCGTGGATTATACCAATTCCAATATTATTTATGCTGAGTATCAATACGGTGAGTTGCATAAATCAACCAATGGTGGTAGCTGGATGAATCCGATCAATGACTATTGGTCGTCCGACAGGGTAAACTGGTCGGCCCCGGTGGTCATGCATCCGGTAAATCCCCAGACGCTCTACTTTGGGACTTACCGCGTATGGAAAACCACCAATGGCGGTAATTCATGGACTGCAGTCAGCGGTGATCTCACCAATGGCGACGATGGCAGTTCCTATCATACCCTCACCACACTCGCGGTTTCATCCATTGAACCTGACATTTTGCTTGCAGGGAGTGACGACAGCAGAGTGCACCTCAGCACCAATGGAGGTTCGCTCTGGACCGATATCAGCAGCGGATTGCCCGAACGCTGGATAACCCGCGTGGCTACTGATCCGTTTGATGTGAATACCATTTATGTGACGCTTTCAGGCTTCAGGTGGGACGAGCCCATCGCGCACGTTTATAAATCGACAGATCTGGGCCAGACCTGGCAACCCATCAGCAGCGGGCTGCCTGAAATTCCTGTCAATGCTTTTGTGGCAGATCCGGGTGAACAGGGCCGTTATTTTATCGGCACCGATGCAGGTGTTTTTATGAGTGAAAACGATGGCTCAACCTGGCAAAGCATGAATCAGGGGCTGGGAAATGTGCCGGTGACCTCAATGAAAATACATCCGGATGCGAACTTTCTCATTGTAGGAACTTATGGGCTATCGGCATATAAGTTTGACCTCAATCAGTTGAATGTTGGCGTAAATAATAATCAATTGCCTGAGCAAACGCTCAGTATCTCAACTGTATATCCTAACCCTTTTAAATCTGGCAATGGCGGAGTGTTGAATATTACGATCGGATGCTCCGTCACAGGCTTTGCTGATGTTACCCTGGTTGATCTTATGGGCCGCGAAGTAAGGAAATATATATCTGTCAGCTTGTTACAGGGTTTGAACACATTTATGTGGGATGGTAAATCCCATGATGGCAAGCCGGTAAAAACCGGAACCTACCTGATAAAAGTAGAATCCGGAACCAGGAAAGCATTCGGGAAGGTGTTGGTTATAGATTGAAATTCAAGAATATGAGCACTTTATCTGGTTTATAATAAATCAAGAAAAGCAGTACCTTGAAGAATTTAAAGTACTGCTTTTCTTTTATATTAATTTAAAATCAGTAAGTTACTCAATTGTTCCGGCATGTGGACCTCCGGTTGCTTCGAAGTCACGGCTTGCTTTCAGGATGTTGTTGATGAAAAGGGTGAGATTTTTGATTTCGGCCAGTGTATTCAGGAAGAGGATGCTGTTGCGGGTTCCGGTTTCGTTGTTTTTGATTCTTCTGATCTGTTTTTTACGGGTTTCTTCTACAATACGCAGTATGTTACGCTGTCTTTCAAAAATGTACTCTATATCTTCAAAGTTTTTCTTCCTCAGAATCTCCAGTGTTTTTCCGAACAGCAATGAAATTTCAGCATTAAGCCTGGATATTTCTTCAACCTGCACCGGAATCAATGGCCTGTGGTTGTTTTCTACATGATCAAATGCCGGATTAACAATATATGCAATGCAGTGGTTAACCTCACGGAGGTAATCAACGGCCTGAACATAAAAATGGCCGGATTCAACCGAGTCTTCCTTTAAATTTATTAAGGTAGCATTGATATGCGTTTTCAGCCTCTTGGTATGTACATTCAGCGCATCAGAATCGCTTTTGGCACTATGCAGCAGCTTGCGGTCTTCATCAACCAGGCCCATGATGGTTTTATTGAAGATACCCAGGCTTTGTTCCACCACCTGCTGTATGGCCAGGGAACATTTTGTGATGATATTTTCAGTCGTTAATTCTGATGGGAAGAGGTCCATTTCGTCATTTACTTTCTTTGCGATGGCACGTCTGAGGTGTATGATGTGCGTCCTGTAGATGATCAGGCCGACAAGTACCATGAGCAGGATTGTCGCAATCAGGCCACCGTAAAAAAGAATGATAGCGGCAAGCAGGGATACCGTAAATGCGGCCAGTGCTGTGAAAAACCATCCTCCAATCACAGACAGCACACCGGTAATTCTGTAAACTGCACTCTCACGTCCCCAGGCCCGATCGCTGAGTGAAGAACCCATGGCAACCATAAAAGTTACATAAGTTGTAGAAAGCGGCAATTTAAGGGATGTTCCGAAAGCGATCAACACACTGGCAACAACCAGATTCACACTTGCCCTGAGCATATCAAAAGCGGCACCTTCAGGCATTTGCCTGGTAGTTTCTTCGTCGGGAGCTTCAAACCTTTTCTCGAGCCATTCGCTCATTTTGTCAGGGATAAAACCACTGATGACCGAGGCCATGTTTCGGGTTCCTCTAACAATGTTGCGGGAGAGAATTGATGAGTTGAACCTTTCGTTGCCTTCGCCCTGCCTGCTGAGATCTACCGATGTTTCAATTACTGTCCGGGCTTTTTTTGATGTCCATAAGGTGAATGACATCACAAATCCGGCAATCAGGAGCATCCAGGTTTCTGTTTTTACGTCGTTGGCAAGGAGTACAATCAGTTTTAATACATTTAATTTAAACAGGAACATAAGTAATTGCAGCAGGATGGTCAATCCAATAAAGGTAGAAAGAAGAATTATTCCGGTATTGGATTCTATATAATTGACAGCTGTTTCGGTCATAAAAGAGGCTCCTTTTGCTCCTTTTATCACAATAAAATAGATGATTCCGGTTATTGCCAAACCACCCCAGATTGCTGCGTAGTATTTCAGGTTATGCCTGAGGTTAAAAGTGAAAATAATGCGGGTAATATACTGAATAATAGCCCCAAAGCTGAATGCAAGTGCCACGGAAACAAGGATTGCTGTTATAATGGCCAGGGCTTTGCCTGCATTAATATATTGTCCCAGGTCCTGCATTGTCTGATCAGAGCCGGTGATCTTTATAATTGCGATGGCAACTGAGGCTCCGAGAAGTTCAAAAACAATAGATACCGTGGTTGAAGTTGGTAACCCGAAAGTATTGAAAAGATCCAGCAGTATAACATCTGTGACCATTACTGCCATAAAGATGATCAGAACTTCAGCATAGCTGAACTGGGCCGGAAAGAAAAGCCCTTTCCGCGCAATTTCCATCAACCCACTCGAAAAGGTCGCACCTACCAATACGCCAATACTCGCAACCAGCATAACCATCTTAAATGAAGTAGCCCTGGCGCCAACTGCAGAATTAAGAAAATTTACCGCATCATTGGTTACCCCTACAATAAGGTCTGAAATGGCAAGTACAAATAGAATAATTACGAAAATAAGATAGATGCTGTCCATGATTAACTGTTAATTCATCGGTTTACAAATTTACTTATCCTGTAGTTATCCGGTGTAAACTAATGTTAAGTTAATGTTAAGTCGATAATTACTTGACATTACTGGCAATGGCCTGGTTCACATTGATGATATGATCAGCAAGTTTTTCACACTGACTAACAATACCTGTGAAAAATGCAGCATGCTGGTAGGAATATTCACCGCGGTCTACTCTCTGGCTATTTTCAGATAGAAGCCTGTCGCGCAGTTCATTTATTTTAAGTTCGGTTTCTGATGCCTTTGCCAGGATCCCGGGTCTATAATCCTGCGCAAGGTTTAAGTTCATGGTTTCAAGTGCTTGTTTCAACAGATTAAACAAATCATTCAAATCGCTGCGCATTTCCTGGGTAAACCAGGCTTTTTCTGCGTTTTTGCGGTTTATCGTTCGTTCCATCTGAATACACTGATCGGCAATGCTTTCAATGTCATCGATGATTTTTAACATCGAACTGATTCTTCTTGAACCGGATTCCGTCAGATCCTGTTCAGCGGTTCTGGTCAGGTACTGGCGTATTTCAGCCTCCATTTCATCGGCTTTTTCTTCATATTTTAATATGCGTTTTTGAAGTTTCAGGTATTTATTTTCACGTTTTTCAATCAGGTATTCGGGGATCAGATTGAACATATTGGCGACATGTGTGCCGAATAAATGAATTTCTTCCCTGGCCTGTAACAATGACATCTCGCTCAATGTTAAATAACCGGGGTTAATGTATTTGAGGCTGAAATTCTTTTTCTCATTGGGTTTTAACGGAATTATAAATTCGAGTAATTTTCTGTAGAGTGGAATAAAACCAGCAAACAACAAAGTGTTCAGAATGTTGAAACCGGAATGGAATACTGAAAGGCCAACCGGAACGGATACAACATTATCAAGTGGCGAAAATCCGGTAATGAAAGCAGCCGCATTTGCTGAAAGTTGCACAAAAAATGAAAAGAAAATAAGGACCCAGAATGTGCCAAAAACATTGAAAAGGGCATGACCCAGTGCAAGCCTCTTGGCTGACCGGTTTGCTACAATTGCCGCGATGTTGGCAGTTAAGGTAGTTCCGATATTTTCTCCAAGCACCATGGCGGTTGCATCTTCATAGGTGATCCAGCCATTATGGCACATAACCATGGTTAGTGCAATGGTAGCGCTTGAAGCGCGAACGATTACCGTTATAACAATCCCTGAGAGAGCGAATAACAAAACTGATCCGATGCCAAAATCCGACATGCCGGAAATCATGCTAAGTAATTGGGTATCGTTCGAAATATCCGGAAGGGAATTCTTTAAAAACTGAAGTCCTAGAAATAGTATGGCAAAACCGATCAGGAATTCACCAATAGATCTCCTGCTGGATGAGGGAAAAAAAAGAAATGGCAGTGTCAGACCCAGAATTGGCAAAAGAATTATACTAAGATCAAAATTAAAACCGAAATAACTGACCAGCCAGGCGGTAATCGTAGTGCCAATATTTGCGCCCATCATCAGGCCCAACGCCTGGGTCAAGGTAAATAATCCGGCATTGGTGAAACTTACCAACATCACGGTTACAGTGGTAGATGATTGAATTACAGCAGTAACCAGAAGACCGGAGAAGATGGCCCTTGTCCGGTTTGAAGCTATAAATGAGAAAATTCCACGCAAACTGTTTCCCCCGATCTTTTGCAGGGATTCGCTCATCAACTTCATCCCATAAAGGAAAAGCGTTAATGATCCGAGTATCGTTAAGATCAGAACAGCATTATCGAAAAGAGACATCCGGCAGTTTAATTGGCATGGTTACAATTGCAACAAAAGTAGTCAGAAAGAGACTGCCTTCAAAATATCAGCATTATTTTTAAAATGACTCGTGAAACCAAAGATGTTGTTTAAATTTGTGCAATGATTTTAAAGTTTAATGTTCATTCTCGGATTTTAAACTTAACAATTACTTAACATTGGGTGGAAAATTTTTGGACCTATCCACTATACATTTGCAGCACTTTTAAAAACCTGTTTCCTTCAAAGGGTTTGATAAATTCCTCAATTTTTAATTAAGCTACTATGAAACTTGACAAGATCTTTCAATTCCTGGTCCCTAAAGACAAAAAGTTTTTTCCACTCTTTTCTGAAGCTTCTGCAAACCTGGTTAATTGCAGCCTGGAGTTTCAGAAGTTATTAAATACCAAAGATGAAGATCAACGTAATGAATACGTTAAAAATGTCAAGAAATTTGAAAAAATAGGGGATAAGATCACAGTTACGATTTACGATGAACTGAATTCGACATTTATCACCCCGTTTGACCGGGAGGACATACAGAAACTTGCAAACCGCATCGACAATGTTGTTGATCTGGTAAATACTTCTGCCAAAAGGATTCAATTATACAAGTTGTACGAGATTCCACCTGTTTTCCATCAAATGGCTGCGTTGGTTTGTGAAGCATCCAAAGAGATAGATGCAGTGGTAAAGGGTCTGAATAAGATTAATGACATTGGCAAATACAAAAATCATTGCATCAGGATTGGTGAACTTGAGAATGAGTCAGATGATCTCAATTTTTCATATTTATCTGAGATATTTGATCATGAAACCAATGCAATAAATCTTATTAAAAAACGCGATGTGCTTAATTCACTTGAGAAGGCGATGGATCGTTGTGAAGATGTGGCAGATATTCTGAATACCATCCTGGTCAAATACGCCTAATTTTCCAACCTATGGAATTTAATTTCATCTTACTTCTGGTAATCATAGTACTGGCGTTTGGTTTCGACCTGATCAATGGTTTTCACGATGCTGCAAACTCGATAGCAACAGTTGTTTCCACCAAGGTTCTAACACCTTTTCAGGCAGTTCTCTGGGCTGCATTTTTTAATTTTCTGGCATACCTGGTTTTCAATCTTCATGTTGCAGACACGATTGCCAAAACGGTGGATACAAGTGCAATTACCCTGAATGTAATTCTGGCCGGAATCGTGGCTTCCATCATCTGGAATCTTTTAACCTGGTATCTTGGCATACCATCCAGCTCATCTCATACCCTTGTTGGTGGCTTTGCAGGGGCGGCCATTGCCCATACCGGAGGCCTGGATGTTGTTCATACAGGAAAAGTTTTAAAAATAGTTGCCTTTATCTTTCTGGCGCCCCTATTCGGGATGATCATGTCATATTTCTTATCAATCATTATCCTTCACATTACGCGGTGGGGCAATCCGGCAAAACTACATAAGTGGTTCAAAAGTCTTCAATTGCTATCTTCGGCACTTTTCAGTCTGGGGCATGGTGGAAACGATGCCCAGAAAGTAATGGGAATAATAGCAGCAGCCCTGATGGTATATTTCAATGGTGTTGATCCGGCGATGATTCCACATTGGGCCCAGATTGAAACCGTGGATGGGAAAATTCAGGATATTCCGCATTGGATAATTCTGGGCTGTTATACTGCCATCAGTGCCGGAACCCTTATGGGTGGCTGGCGTATTGTAAAAACGATGGGTACCAAGATAACCAAGATCACACCTTTTGAAGGCGTTGCAGCCGAGGGAGCCGGAGCACTCCTGTTATTCGGGACAGAAGCCTTCGGAATTCCGGTAAGTACCACACACACAATAACCGGTGCCATCATGGGGGTAGGACTTACCAAGCGCGTAAGTGCTGTCAGGTGGGGGATTACCATCAACCTGCTCTGGGCATGGATACTTACAATCCCTGTTTCCATGGTGCTCGCCGCCCTTGTTTATTACCTGCTGGGCATCTTTATTTAGTCACAGTTAATCAGCGAATTCATTGACTTTCGATTCGTTGATTTTTTCATTTCTCTATTGCTCTCTTATAAGTTGTCGCTGCTATGATAATAGCACTACCTTTGCATGCTAAATACCAAACATGTATAAATCTTACCTCGACCGCCTGGGAATCAGCCAGTTGAAGCCCATGCAGGAAGCTGCAATAAACACCATTCAACAGGGTAAAGATGTAGTCATTTTGTCGCCGACAGGTTCAGGCAAAACGTTGGCATTTCTTCTGCCAATCCTGAAAATGATTGAAATTGACAGAAATGGTGTTCAGGTATTGATTCTTACCCCTTCACGCGAACTTGCCCTTCAGATAGAGCAGGTTTTCAGGCAGCTGCAAAGTGGTTTTAAGGTCAATAGCTGTTACGGTGGACATCCTGTATCAACAGAACGTAACAACCTGAAGGAACCTCCTGTTTTGCTGGTTGGCACACCCGGCCGCATTGCTGATCATATCAGGCGGGGAAACTTTGATGCATCCACTGTACAGACCATCATACTGGATGAATTTGATAAATCGCTGGAACTTGGGTTTCAAAAAGAGATGGAATTCATTGCCGGGAAGCTGCAAAGTGTTAAAACCCGCATCCTCACATCGGCAACCAGTTTGCCGGAGATGCCTGACTTTACAGGTATTTTAAATCCTGTAATCCTCGATTTCACGCAGGATACCAGCCCTTCGCAATTGAAGCTACAGGCTGTCAGGGCGACCGGTACTGACAAGCTGGAAGCCCTTGTTTAGTCTTATTTGCCATCTTCAGAATGAAGCATGCCTTATTTTCTGTAATCACCGTGAAGCTGTTGAACGCATCAGTGGTTTACTGTCGGAAAAAGGCATTACCCATGGTACTTACCACGGTGGGCTGGAGCAGGAAGACAGGGAAATGGCCCTGATCCGTTTCCGCAATGGCACACATCACATACTGCTGACTACTGATCTCGCTTCCAGAGGTCTTGATATTCCTGAGATCAGACATGTAATTCATTATCAGTTTCCTGCTACTGAAATCTCCTGGACACACCGCAATGGACGCACTGCCAGAATGCATGCTTCAGGTACTGCCTGGCTGGTAATGGCTGAGGATGATTTTATTCCTTCATTTATCCGCACAGAACCCCTGTTTGTTGAGTTGAAAGGAAAAACTGTGCTGCCCGAGGCCTCTCAATGGGAAACCATATATATTGGTGTCGGGAAAAAGGATAAAATCAGTAAGAGTGATGTCGCTGGTTTTCTGATTCAAAAAGGAATGCTTGACAAGGATGAACTTGGAAGGATAGAAATCCTTGATTTTGCTTCCTTTGCAGCGGTTAAGCAACATAAAGTCGCATCAATGCTTCAACTTGTATCAAAAGAACAGATCAAGAAGAAGAACACTAAAATTGATATAGCAAGGTAAAAAAAAGCCACCGGATGAAGGTGGCAAGGGTGTTTGTGGCTGGATGATTCCGAACGAAATCTAAAGCTTGTTAAGGCATTTTATAGACCACCGCATTTACATGCATTCCTGCACCAACCGATGCAAAAACAAAGTGATCTCCCGGGTTGAGCGGATGGTTATCAACCTTTTTGTTTACAATAAGATCGAAGAGGATGGGCAAAGTAGCAACCGAATTGTTGCCAAGCCATGAAATGGTCATTGGCATCGAAAATTCAGGGCGGTCTTTAATGCCATACAACTCGTAAAGGCGGTTAACAATGGCGTCGTCCATTTTTTCATTGGCCTGATGAATGAGTATCCTTTCGATATCGGTGATGGGCAGTCCGCTTTTATCAATTGCCATTTTGATTGCCGCTGGAACTGTTTTCAGTGCATATTCGTAAAGCTTCCGGCCGTTCATTTTCAGGTAAAGTTCATCACTTTTTTCAGGATTGAAAGATTTGCCCATTTGCAGGAGGAAAACCTGTTCAGCAGTATCGGTGCGTGTTACATGGGTGAGAATGCCAACCGGCACTTCACTTTCAACGGCACTGACAACCACAGCGCCAGCCCCGTCTGAATAGATCATGCTGTCGCGGTCGTGCGGGTCGCTGACACGTGAAAGTGTTTCAGAACCGATTACCAGAATATTTTTAGCATCACCGGATTTGATATAATAATTGGCCTGAATCAAGGCCTGAAGCCAGCCCGGACATCCAAAGGGAACATCATTGGCTACGGTAAAAGGATTAAGAATTCCAAGTTTGTATTTAACGCGGGACGCCAGAGCCGGAACAATATCAACTCTTGTATCGCCATATTTTACATCACCAAAATTATGCGCAAAAATTATATAATCAAGCGTCTCCTTATCAATTCCTGCATCCTGAATGGCTTTTTCAGCTGCAAAAGTGGCAATATCAGAGTTCACATACTCGTCTTCGATATAACGGCGTTCATCTATTCCCGTTATCTGTTGAAATTTTGAGATGATTTCTTCATTTGCCCTTTTAATAGGTTCTCCGTTTGATTCCAGGAAGGAATGGGTGAGAAAATCATTGTTTTTGACCACCTTCGTTGGAAGGTAACTCCCTGTTCCTGTTATTACTGAGTATATTTGTTTTTGCATTTCTTAAGTCTGTGTTTCACAAAAAAAATGGTTTATCCTTGCTAAGAAGCCTGATAAACCCTGGTTTGAAATTGTAAATTGATAATCAAAAAGCTGATCTTTTAGAAGTGCAAAAATAAGCTATTTACTTATTGGCAATACAATTTCACCCCTGAAATTGCCTGACTAATTAATAAAATACTGGTAAATAATAGGTTAAATAGAAAAAAAATTAATATTTTATAATATCAGGAAAATCATCATAGGGTGTGCCATGGGTTCGCTCATACAATTCCACTCCATAATGTATGCATTGATGTGATTCTTCAAGCCTGAGAAATGAAGGATTCAGGTCGCTGGTTCCGAGCCTGATCCGGTCGAGGGCATCTGCGTCTTTCAGAATCGCAACAGTGAGCCAGTCAGGATCCTGTTTGGGCAATTCTGTATTGGTTGAATGGAGTGTTACAGCTTTCCCGATAATCAGCAATTCATTTTCCGTAGCTCCGTTTTTTAGAAAAAGTTCCCGGTAAACAGGTAATTTGAAATTGGCTGAATCCGCTCCATGCTGTGTGCAATAGCCGTCATGTTTCCTCGACATATCGTGGATATATGCAGCATAGAATGCCAGTCTGGCTTCTTTGATCGCCTCTTTCATCAATCCCAGCCTTAAAGTATGAAGCATCACCCTGTATGTATGCAGAATTCCATGCAATCTGCTGGGGTGGTCAAACTGGCTTTCGTTGAGATTGAAGTCAGTAAAATTGAGGTTATATATTTTGTAGGTTGAATCCATATTAATACTCTTCAGTGAAGTAACATGCCCTGTGCCAGGCAGGGACGAGGGACGGGAAGAAGGGACGAGGGACGGTGCCTCAGTTTTCAATTCCATGCTCCATGCCCTGAGCTCTGCGCTCTGTGCCCTGCGCCCTGTGCCCTGTGCCCTGCGCCATTACCCCGGTGTTATATTCAGGATTGACTGAATAATGGGTCTTAGTCCGGCAAAGAAAAATTCAACTGCAATGACCATCATGATCAATCCCATGAGTTTCATCATGATTTTATTGCCGGTTTCCCCCAGCAGCCTGATTATTTTTCCGGCTCCCAGCAGCACAAACAAGGTAATCAGCAAGGTAACCAGAATCGAAAGAATAAGGATTATTTTCAGTTGGAGCGACTGGCTGTCTTCCATCAGAACAATCGAGTTCGTAATCGCTCCGGGGCCTGCAATCATTGGGATTCCAAGTGGGGTAACGGAGATGTCGTCAACATATTTTTTAACGAGGTCTTCATCCATTTTTATTCTGCTGATGCGGGCATGTAACATTTCATAACCCATGGCAAAGAAAATAATTCCTCCCACTACCCTGAAACTGTTGACCGAAATTCCGAAAAATTTGAACATCAGTTGTCCGCCGAAAGCAAACAACATCAGGGTGATGAAAGCTGTTATCACCGCTTTTACGGCAGTTCGCTTTCGTTGTTGTTCCGAAATTTCGGAGGTCATGGTCATAAATACCGGCATCACCCCGAGTGGGTTGATGATGGTGAAGAATGAGGTAAAGAAAAGCAGAGCTGTTGTAAAAACCTCGTGACTGATCATGAACTTTAAAATATATTAGGTCTGTAAATTGCAAAAATTGGAGCCGGAAGGTATTTACACAGGAATCATCCGGCAATCTTATTGTTCACGATATTCAGGATTTCTTCCTCTGCTTTCCGGGTTTTCTGTTCGATATCAGCCCCTTCAGCCAATACAGATTCAACAAATGCCTTGTCGTTGAGTCCTGATGCATTGATCTTTACATTTAGGTATGCCCCCATCACAGCAGATCGGACTGCCAGGGCCCCGACACCGGCATCAGAAACCGAATTAGGGTTTCCGTTTTCAGCCATGGCCTTAATAATTTCAAGGGTAGCATAGGATTTTTTCATAACCCTGAGCGGGATTTCAATGGCATACCTGGTTGCTTCCTGTATTGCCGCTGTGCGTGCCTTTTTTTCTTCATCGTTGCCTTTTGGCAGACCGAAAGCATCCATTATTTTATTGAAAGCGTTTGTGTCTTCATCCACCAGGTGAAGCAGTTCATCTTTCAGAGCCTGACCTTTTTCAGCCCAATCGGAAAACTCTTCCCATCGCTCATCCCATCCTGCTTTGTGGGATGACAGGTTTGCCACCATAGTACCGAGCGAAATGCCCAATACACCCATGTAAGCTGAAATAGAGCCTCCTCCGGGTGCCGGTGATTCTGAGGCAGTTTCATCGGCAAATGCAGTGCAGGTCATCTCTACCAGCTTCTTACCGGATTTCTCGCGGAGCACATACTCAATAATCTTTTCCTCCGGATTAAAGGGTTTCAGATCATCAAGACCAAGTGATTTAACGGCTATTTTAATCAGCTCCGCTTCCGAGACTCCCACCGAGCGGTTTTGTTTTTTCAGGAAATATTTTCCGGCATCAATGAAAACTTTAAGCGGGGCCAGGCCAACAAGCTCTGATCCTGTTACCCTCATACCGCGCTCCTGCGCTTTTTTGCAGGCTTCTTCAAAAGCAACATGAACCGGGGTAACGCTGATGTTGGTGAGGTTGATTGAAACCTGCGCTATTCCATACTCTTCAATGAACCACCCGATTGCTTTGCAGGCTTTCAGTGTACCGGGAATATTGATCTGGTTACCCTTATCATCTTTCATGATTTTTCCTGTAACCTGGTTGCCTTCGCGCATGGGCCGGCCTTTTTCGCGGATATCAAATGCAACTGCATTTGCCCGGCGTGTAGATGTTGTGTTAAGGTTTACATTGTAGGCAACCAGAAAATCACGCGCACCAACTGCAATGGCACCGGTCCTTGGTAAAAATTCAGCAGGACCGAAATCGGGTTTCCAGGCGGGATCTGTTAGTTTGTTTGAAAGCCCTTCGTATTCTCCGGACCTGCAGTTTGCCAGGTTCCTGCGTTCGGGGCTCCTGGCAGCTTCTTCGTAACAATAAACCGGAATACCCAGTTCTCTGCCTATTCTTTCACCCAGAATATGTGCATACCTGACAGTTTCTTCCATGCTGATGTTCGAAATCGGGACCAAAGGACACACATCGGTGGCGCCAAACCGGGGGTGAGCGCCCGAATGCCTGCTCATATCAATAACTTCCATGGCCTTCTTTACAGCCAGAAAAGCAGCTTCAATTACCATTTCCGGCTCTCCGGCAATGGTAACCACTGTACGGTTGGTTGCAGCCCCGGGATCAACATCGAGCAGTTTAACGCCTTCAATGGTTTTGATCTGATCGGTAATCAGTTGAATAACAGCCACATCGCGTCCTTCACTGAAATTCGGAACGCATTCGATGATTTGTTTCATTTATTTTGAGTTTTTTGAGGTTTTTTGAGGTTTTTGAGTGTTTTTAGAAGCTATAGTTGGTTTAGTGCATGGGGCATGGAGCATGGGGCATGGCCATGATAGTTAAACATCGTTTTGCGGAACTGGTATCTTACACATGCATTGATTTTAGGTTGTCTGGTTCAGGAGTGTCCTTCTGAAATTCGTAATTTTCCTACTTAAAGAGGTCAAATCAGGAAAAATCTCTAACCGGATTTCCGGACTTATTATTTTTCTTCTTTCAAAAATATGCAGAATGTTAGCACATTCAAATATTGATCTTCGTGCAATGTTTAAGAAATTGGCAAAGTCTTTGTCAGAAAATGACCCTGAACCTTCTGCTATATTGTTTGTTAATACTCATACAAGCATATCGAAGTTGCTCTGCAAATTTATAAAGTCTTTTATTATCGGCATTATCCGCTATATCGAAAAGTTTGTCTGAAAGTGCAATTCCCTCTTTCCATATATCCAAATCTTCAAATCTAAAATCGCTCATTTCTTTTGATTTTTTAATGTTTGCCGCATTCAATCAATCAAATTCAGGATAATATATCTTTAAAATCAATAGCCCCATGCTCCATGCCCCATGCTCCATGCTCAGGGCCCCATCTCTTTTATCCAGTCTTAACAATGTTTCCGTTTAAAATAACCGTTGCAACCTTATTACTGCCATAGGCATATGGCATGAATTCAATTGAAGGAATCGGATGGGTTATAAAGACATTGGCTGTTTTGCCAATGGTAATGCTGCCCAGTTCATCGCTCAGATCCATGGCATAAGCACCATTGATCGTGCAGGCATTGATGGCTTCTGCCGGTGTCATCCGAAACATAATACAACCCATCGACAGAATCAATTGCATATTACCGGAAGGGGAGGAGCCGGGATTAAAATCACTGGCCAGCGCGATGGGTAAACCGGCGTCAATCATCTTTCGGGCAGGTGCATGAACCATATTCAGGAAAAATGCGGCTCCTGGTAAAAGTGTTGGCATGGTTTCGGTACCCAGCAGTGCATCGATTTCTTCATCTCCGGTATATTCGAGGTGGTCAACAGAGAGGGCATCGTATTTAACACCTACCTGGATTCCACCGGAATAGTCGAGCTCATTGGCATGGATTTTCGGTTTCATCCCGTGCTTTATACCAGCCATCAGGATGCGTTCAGTCTGCTCGGGTGTAAAAAAGCCCCGGTCGCAGAAAACATCTATGAAATCAGCCATGTATCCGGCTGAAATCACGGGTATCATTTCATTAATGATCAGATCAACATACTCATCCTGCCTGCCTTTGTATTCTTCCGGAACGGCATGGGCCCCCAGAAAAGTTGCCTTAATGGTAAGTGGACTGACAGCCTGAAGCTTACGGATAACCCTGAGCATTTTCAATTCATCTTCTGTATTGAGCCCATAACCGCTCTTAATTTCTACAGCACCGGTTCCGTAAGATATAATCTCGTTAAGCCTTACAAGAGCCTGCTCAACCAGCTCATCTTCAGATGTATCGTGCAATCTTTGTGATGAGTTAAGGATTCCTCCACCCCGTTTGGCGATCTCTTCATAAGAAAGTCCGTTGATTTTATCGACATATTCCATTTCGCGGCTACCTGCATAAACCAGGTGTGTGTGGGAATCACAGAATGAAGGGAAAACCATGCCTCCACCGGCATTAATCACCTTGCAGTCATTCATTTCCGGATCTTGTTCCACGTATTCTTTTAAATGGCCAAATGATTTTATTTTTCCGTCTTCGATCAGCAGAAAAGCATCTTCAATGGTCCCGAGTTCCGACATGGCAGAACCTGCTTTCATTACTACGCCTTCAGATCCGGTGCCAACCAGTTTACTGATGTTGGTAATCAGAATTTTTATAGCCATAATCAGTTGGTTTATAAGTGAATATTTGCAAACTCAACGGAGAGATCCGTGCTTTGCCCGGGGCAAAGTTAGTAAAACCAATCCAGTCGGAGTGTTTGGAATTTACGCCATTTAAAATGAGATGTAATCTTTCTGTTACAGCCATCTTGATTCAGATCTCGCAATGAATATTGTCATAGAACAGTTAGTTTAATATTGAAATACTTCGTAACTTTGTACTTACCGGGAAATTATTTTTATCTCTTTTATTCAGGCATCAGATTGTGTGTAGTTTATGCAATTTTTCATTGCCTTGTGTCAAAAAATTACCCGGGGCAAAGACAAATCTTTAATATTTCTGTTTATAATCCAAACCCAATTTATTTTACTATGAAAAACACTTTACTCTTCTACAGAAATTTTTCCGGGAAATTTTTTCTGTTTATACTTTTCCTTGCTATGCCGGGTATGATTTCACTGGCTCAGACAGTTTCCCCTGACTATCATGATGGCCGGATTTATCTCAAATACAGGGATAATGTTGCAATTAATTTCCCTGTAATGGCTGACAATACTGTTGAAATCAGCAGTGTTCCGTTTATTGCTGCACTCGGAAACGAATTCAGGCTGAAGGGTCTTTCCAGGCCTTTTTACCTCAACAACGATTCAAAACTGGTCAGGACGCTGATGCTCGAGTTTTATGATTCTGATAAAGTCGGACAGATATTGGCCCGGTTAAATCAGGAACCTGAACTTGAATACGCGGAACGTGTACCCTATGATAGGATTTATTATGTGCCTGGCGATTCCCTTTATAATTTATACAATGGTCCGCAAAACTGGAACTGGCATCTCGAACGGATACAGGCGGATAGGGCCTGGGATATTTCAAAGGGTTCATCAGAAATCAGGGTAGCTATCGTCGACAATGCTGTTTGGGTTGATCACCCGGATCTTGCAGGTAAGATTGTCGCTCAGCGGGATACCTATTACAATACCAACAATGCCAATCCTCCTTCATCAGGTGATCCCCTCGAATGGTCACACGGGACACATTGTGCAGGTTTGGCTGCCGGAGCCAGCGACAACGGCATCGGTATCGCATCTGTTGGCTTCAATGTCAGTATTATTGCAGTAAAAGCAGCCGCCAATACCAACTCAAACAGCATCTATGGTTATACAGGAATTCAGTGGGCTGCGGATAATGGTGCTGATGTAATCAATATGTCATGGGGAGGTACTGGTTATTCGCAAACGAATCAGAATCTGATCAATACGATTTCAAATATGGGAATTGTCCTGGTGGGCGCAGCAGGAAATGATAATGTTACGACCCCGCATTACCCTTCTGCTTATGCAAATGTTATATCGGTAGCTTCTACTGACTTTGATGATGTCAAGAGCGATTTTTCAAATTATGCTACTTCTGTTGATGTAAGTTCACCCGGTGGTGCATGTGCAGGTGGCCCTGCCGGATTGTTAAGCACAACCTTCAACTCGGCAACTTTCGGAAATTACGACCTGATGCAGGGAACCTCCATGGCTGCCCCAATTGTGTCCGGACTATGCGGTTTGGTACTTTCGATCAATCCTCAGCTTACTCCTGCAGAGGTTGAAAGTATACTGGAATCAACTGCTGATGATATCTATACGGTTAACCCAACTTACACAGGGATGCTTGGAGCCGGAAGAGTGAACGCATACCAGGCAGCGCTGAATACTCCATTTCAGCCGACAGCCGGTTTAACCACTGAAGTTACCACCGTTCTACCCGGTGGCAGTGGTATCCTGTTTACAGATCTTTCTTCCGGTGTTCCCTCTCAATGGGAGTGGACTTTTGAGGGTGGAAACCCGGCTTCATCCACAAGCGGAACTCCTGCCCCGGTCAGATACACCAGCGCTGGAGTTTACGATGTTTCCCTCACTGTTACCAATGATTTCGGAACAAGTTCAGTTGTTTTTCCCAATTACATTACTGTTACAACCACTCCAACACCCTGGGTCGGAATTGGCGCTTCTGATACATTACCCTGTATCAGCAGTCAGGTTGTTTTGAATGATCTGTCTCTGTATAGCCCAACTGCCTGGGAATGGAGTATTACCCCTTCATCCTACGAATTGCTGAATGGAACAAGTCTGAGTTCCCAAAACCCTGAAGTTAAGTTTATGGTTCCGGGTCCATATTCAGTGAGCCTTTCAGCCTGGAACGAGAATGGGGTTTCTTCCCTAAGTTTTCAGGATTTTGTAAAGGCACAGGGTGCAGTTCCTTCATATTCAGTTGATCTGGAGGATGGAACTCCGGGTTATTTTACTTTATGGGATACAATCAAGTCGCAATCAGCCGTTGATGGCCGTTCAGCAAATCAAAGTGCCAAAAGCATTCACTTTCATGGTGATCCGATTCCAACCGGATGGCAGGGCAGCCCTACAGCCGGCACACCTGATCAAGCCTGGGTTACGAATCGCAAGTTTCATTCTGAGGCCCAGATGTGTGGCGTTGATGCCACCGGTATGGAAAATGTAGCGCTCGAACTTGATCTCCGGCAAACCTATAGCCTCGGGCCACGATATTCATGGTTCAGGGTTCTGGTAAATGGTGTTCAGGTTCCTGATGACCAGGGCGTTATGGATTTCAATCCAACTACTACCGGTGCCGATCCATGGCAGCGGCTTACGTTCGATCTCACTGCTTATGCCGGATCCGTGTTTGACTTAACCCTGCAGGCATGCAACCGTTTTTCATACCATGTTCAGGGTGAAGGCGATAATGTGTATGTCGATAATGTCAGTATCATCAATACGACCTCTGTTTCAGGGCATACTTCAGAGGAAACCGGGATGAAAGTATTCCCCAATCCTTCAGAAGGCGAATTTACCTTGCAGATTAATAACCTGAAAGGTAAGATCGATCTGAAAATTGTTTCTTTACTGGGTAATGTGGTTTTTGCTACCAGCGATATTTATGTGAACGGATCGTTATCAAAAGCAATAGATCTTTCATCCCTTCCATCCGGAATTTATCTTTTATCTGTAAACAGTGAAAAGCAGCAGATGAACCAGCGGATTATCATCCGGTAGAAAGTCTGAAAAAAAATATAAATGCTTTAACTTTGTTAAGTTAAGGCATTTTTTTTGCTACTTTTGGGGCCTTGTCAATCATCAATCAAAAAAAATTATTATGAAATTTGGAAAATTACTTGGTTTTATCCTTTCTTTTCTGTTGACAGCCAATGTTATAGCTGCAGTTGTTACACAGGATAATGCTGGCATTGTTGCCCGTAACTTTATCTATGAAAGATTTGTTCAGGAGGGTTTAGCGGTTAATATGGATGACATCAATCTTGAAATTGCTGAAATCCGCGAATTAAACGGCCAACCAGTGTATTATGCCTACAATATTTCATCAGGTGGTTTCATAATTGTTTCTGCTGATGATCTTTACACACCGGTAATCGGATATACAACCAAAGGAAGTTTCCCGGCTGAAGGTGTGAATCAGACATTCGACAGTTTTATTCAGGACTATGCCGATCAGATTGATTTTGGTCGCTCAAACAATGTTATTGCTGACAATGGGGTTTTACAGGCATGGAATTATTACAGTACAATGACCAGTGCAAGGTTAAGCCTTGAAGGTGACCGTGATGTTGATCCTTTGCTTGCCATTATGTGGAATCAGGATTTTCCTTACAATGCCTATTGCCCGGAAGATGCAGCCGGACCGGGTGGCCATGTGTATGCAGGTTGTGTTGCTACAGCAATGTCTATGGTAATGGCCTATTACCGTTACCCTGAGCAGGGAACCGGAAGTTACTCGTACAATTGCCCGGGTTATGGTACACAAACTGCCAACTTCGGTCAAACCCATTACAATTGGGATGCAATGCTCAATTCAATTACAGCAGGGAGCGGTTTAGGAGTAAATGCAATTGCCGAACTTCAGTACCATTGTGCTGTTTCGGTAAGAATGGGTTTTGCACCAGACGGTTCAGGAGCTTACAGTACTGATGTTCCTCCGGCAATCAAAAATTATTTCGGCTATTCCACAACTGCCCAGTATGTGATGAAAATGTCATACACTACCACAGCATGGGAGAATATGATTATTCAGAGTATAGACGAGAAGAAACCACTTTATTATTCCGGACAAAGTACCGACGGAGGACATGCTTTTGTTCTCGATGGCTACCAGGTAACCGGAACCGGCAAACTCTTCCATTTTAACTTTGGCTGGAGTGGAAGTGAAAATGGTTTCTACGCGATCTCCGATGTCAATGGCTTTAACAGTCAACAGGGTATGGTTAAGAACTTTATACCAAATCCTGCCAATTATCCTTATAATTGTGATTCACATGTTATTACCTCTCCGCTCGGATTATTTGAAGACCGCAGTGGACCGCTTGCTGATTATGCAGCAAACAGCTCTTGTTCATGGTTGATTTCTCCCAACGATTCTGTATCGGCAATATCGCTCAACTTCAATAAGTTAGAACTTGCTACCGGTGATTCAATAAGAATTTATGATGGTGAAGATGCAACTGCTCCGTTGTTAGCCAGTTTCGGCCAGAATTCAGGCACAACACAGGTTAATTCTACCGGTAACCTAATGTTTGTTACTTTAACTTCAGATGGCACAGCACAGGCTCCGGGATTTCAGGCAGAATTCAATTCTACATTTCCGGTTTATTGCACCAGCAGTGTTACCAACCTTACCGACCCTGTTGGTTCTTTCTCAGATGGTAGTGGAGCACATAATTATAACAATACCACCGTATGTAAATGGAAAATAAACCCGGGCGATGGCGCGCAGGATCTGACCCTGGCTTTCTCATCCTTTGATCTGGAAGACGGAAAAGACTACCTGAAAGTTTATGCCATTCCAACAAATCAATTGCTTGGAAGTCTTACCGGCAATACAATTCCTAACCCGATTGTTTCTCCTACCGGGCAACTGTATCTGTTGTTCTCAACAAACGGATTTAATAATCACCAGGGGTTTGAAGCCGAATATTACATTTCAAATGTTGGTACAACTCAACAGGATTTTACACAGAACCTGGCAGTTTATCCAAATCCGGCTTCCGGTTATACTGAGATTAAATTCAATCTCAATAAATCTGAGAATGTCAAAATAGCCCTTTACAACCTTTTGGGTAGCATGGTTTACAGCGAGTCATCACAAATGGCCGCAGGTTTTGTTAATAAAACCTTACAATTAGGCCAGCTTTCAGAAGGTGTATACATGTTGCGTATCAGCAGCCAGAGTGGCAGTGTAACACGTAAACTGATTATTAAATAAACTGTTTATTAAAGAAATCAGGGAGGCTTTCTTAAATGGAAGCCTCTTTTTTTACTTATTCAATAAGTTTTACTACTTTCGAATCCTGAAAACCAGAGAACTATGTTTAAAAAAGCCGGACTTTTTATAGCGATTATCACACTATTTATGAATGTCTCAGGACATAATACCTCCCGCGAGGAGGCTGGGAAAGCAGCCAGGGCATTTATGCACAGCAGGCTTAATCTCACCAGCCCGGTTGATATTTCAGGAGTTAACACTGCAAACATCATAGAAATTGAAGCGGGAACTTCTCAGATTTATGCTGTGAATTTTACTTCCGGCGGTTTTGTTCTGGTTGCCGGTAACACTGCATCAGTTCCGGTACTTGGATATTCGTTTGAAGGAACCTACACCGGCGAAGGATTGCCACCCACTTTTCAGGCCTGGATAGAAGGCTATAAATTGCAGATCAGTGATCTGGCGGAAAGAAATATTCAGCCAACCATAGAAATACAGCAGAAATGGGACGATCTGTTTAATTACAATCCCGGGATTCATACATCACTTCTTGCCACGACACAGGTTTCCCCTTTGTTAACTTCTACATGGGACCAGGGAGCCAGATACAACGAACTTTGCCCTGAAGATAACGGAGGTCCCGGCGGACATGTATGGTCAGGTTGCGTGGCTACGGCTATGTCGCAAATAATCAATTATTGGCGCTATCCATTACAGGGGATCGGCTCTCATGGATACTATTCGGATTATGGTTACCTGTTCGTAAACTTCGGTGAATCCACCTATGATTACAATCAGATGAACAACAATATTGCCGGTGAAGACAACTATGAAATGGCCGAAATACAATATCATTGCGGGGTTGCGGTGGATATGATGTACTCTGCAAGCGGATCAGGAGCATATAGCTGGGATGCAGTTCAGGTACTCGAGGAAAATTTTGGGTACAACAGTGGAATCTCTCTTGAATTGAAAGAAGATTATTCTGATAGTGACTGGGCTGGCCTGCTGATAGAAAATCTTGACAATGGCTGGCCTATGTATTATCATGGATTTGGTACGGGTGGTCATGCTTTTAATGTTGATGGATACCAGGGAGCCGATTATTTCCATTTTAACTGGGGCTGGAGTGGGTCATACAATGGCTACTTTTATCTGAATAATCTCAATCCCGGTGGCAATAACTTCACCGAAGGACAGGGAGCCATCGTCAACTTTGTTCCCGGAAATAATTACCCATATTATTGTAACGGGGTTACCACACTCACTCGTCACAACGGCGCCCTTGAAGACGGCAGCGGACCGATTGATCCATATGCTTCTGGGCTTAATTGCGGATGGCTCATTGCCCCGGAAGACTCAATTTCAGGGCTCACACTGATCTTCGAAAAGTTTGATGTTACATCAGGCATCGATGCCCTGAATGTTTACGATGGTCCTGATGCAGGATCGCCTTTACTCGGTAGTTTCACAGGCAGCGCCATGCCTCCTTCCCTCACTGCAACAGGTGATGAAATGTATATTGAATTTCTTACATCCGGCAACCAGGGAACCGGATGGAAAGCGCATTATACCAGTTCTGTTGTTTCCTATTGCTCAGGACTTACAACACTTACCGAACCTGAAGGAACCATCGATGATGGTAGCGCGGGACGCCTGTATCACAATAATTCTGTATGTAAATATAAAATTACTCCTGAGGGAGCTTCCAATATTTCTATCAACTTCAACAGTTTAAACACAGAATCAGGTGTTGACCTGATAAAGATTTATGACTATGTATCTCAGTCACTTATCGGAACTTATTCTGGCGACCAGATTCCCGGCGAAATCCTGGTTCCTTCCGGTAAAGCTTACATACTGTTTACTACCAACAACGATGTACAAGGCGAAGGCTGGGAATTTTCGTATACCAGTTCTGTTACCGGAGTTAATGAAACAGCTTTTGGGTCCGGAAGTCTGAACGTGAAATCTTACCCCAATCCTGCCAATGAATGGCTTAGGATAGAGCTTTCTAATGCCGTAGAAACAAAAGTTGAGTTAAGCCTGGTTGCTGCCGATGGCAGGGAAGTACTCGCACCTGTTAATTATTCCATTTCTGGAACCCGGATTGTTTTACTGAATACTTCAGAAATAAAAAATGGAATTTATTTTCTGAAATATTCATCATCCGAAGGATCCGGAATGAAAAAGGTTATAATTGGGAGATAATAGAAAGTAAAACATCATTAAAAAAGCGGTCATTTCACAATGTCCGCTTTTTTGCTTTTAAAGGGTTGCATCCGGCGAAGAAGTTTTCGATTCCTCCGGCAACTTTTGGTTCGGTAAACCCTGGGAATGTTGTGCGTCAGCTTCGTTGCTGTAAGCTCTGATGATTTTTGTTACTAATTTGTGGCGGATCACATCTGTTTCATCAAGGATGATAAAATCAATTCCCTGTATGTTTTTCAGGATTTTGGAAGCCTGCACCAGGCCCGATTGCTGATGACGGGGAAGGTCAATCTGCGTGACATCGCCGGTAATGAAGAACTTAGCCGACCTGCCCATCCGTGTCAGGAACATCTTCAACTGACTTGAAGTTGCATTCTGGGCTTCATCCAGGATGGCAAATACATGGTCGAGGGTGCGGCCACGCATAAAGGCAAGGGGTGCAATCTCAATGGTGCCATCTTCTATGTAGGTAAGCAGTTTTTGCGGAGGTAGCATATCGCGAAGGGCATCGTAGAGGGGCTGCATGTAAGGATCGAGTTTTTCCTTCATATCACCGGGCAGGAAACCAAGATTCTCGCCTGCCTCTACAGCAGGACGGGTTAGTATAATACGTTTTACTTCATGGTTCTTCAATGCACGAACAGCAAGTGCCACAGCCGTATAGGTTTTTCCTGTTCCCGCCGGGCCGATGGCGAAAACCATATCGTTTTTGGCAATGCTTTCAACGATTTTAAGCTGGTTTGGAGTCCTGGCCTTGATAACCATTCCATTGCGGCCGTGTACCAATACATCGGGCGGGCTGTCCTTGATCATGCCATTTGACCCGCCCGGTTCTGCCAGTTGCCTGATATCGTTTTCGGTGATGCTGCCAAAACGCTCGAAATGGATAATAATCAGGTTAAACAGCTCTTCGAAGGCTGCTATCTCGACAGGTTCACCAATTACTTTTATAAATTCACCCCTGGCGATTATTTTAAGTTTTGGAGTCAGTTCCTTGATGGCATTCAGGTTTCGGTCACCAATACCATATATATCAAGTGGATTATGTGATTCGATGCTAAAAACTTTTTCACTCATACATACAATTTAAGAAAAGCAGGTCAAAGGTAGATATTTTTCATCCACGATGAAACCGGTGTTTTGCGATTGACCTCAGGCCTTCCGGCTGAAACAGAATTGCAATGGTTGTTCGTTTGGCCCCGACATCGCCCGACCTCCGGGAGAATGCTTAGCTGAGTAACAGGTATTCGGGCAAAGCAGTCGGAGGTCGGGCGGTGCCGGGATCACCAGGCACATTTTAGAATGATATAGATGTTTTAGGTACCCTTAGCGGGACGCTAAGGGTAAGTTTAGAAGAGTAATGGAGCCGTCGGTGGTCGGGCCGAGACCCTCCGCCACCCAAAGTAAAATCTACCTTCATTGTTTCCAATGACTTCTGCTTAAAATGCTAAAAATTGCTACTTTTGAAGCATGGAATACCGAACCGAATCCGACTTCCTTGGAAGCAGACAGTTGCCTGTTGATGCACTGTTTGGCATTCACGCCCTACGTGCCTGCGATAATTTTCCCGACAAGACTGCATTTCATCATGAGTGGTTTCGGGCTATGGGGCTGGTTAAACAGGCATGTTATCTTACCGCTTCGTCTTATTATCAGGCATTACAGCAGAAATTTAATGGGAAACAATTGCCTGTTAAGGTAATTCCGGTTGAGATTTTAAATTCGATGATCGCCGCAGCATCGGAAGTTGCAGGCGGGAAATACAGTGAACACTTCATTGTACCAGCAATTAGCGGAGGTGCTGGTACCAGCATCAATATGAATGTAAACGAAATTATAGCCAATGCCGCTTTACTTAAACTAGGTCATAAACCGGGTAATTATCCGGTAATTGATCCTACCGAAGAAGCCAATATTTTTCAGAGCACCAACGATGTGGTTCCCACTGCTCTGAAAGTGGCCGTGATGTTCCTGCTGAATGATCTTGAAGCGGCAATAAATGAGCTTAGGGCTGGTTTTGAAGTGCTGGAAGGCCGTTACCGCGACTCCCTCCGGGTGGCCTATACCCAGATGCAGGAAGCCGTTCCTTCCTCCTACGGAAAACTTTTTTCAAATTACAGTGATGCCCTTTCACGTGACTGGTGGCGCGTTTCCAAATGCTTTGAGAGGATCAAAGTTGTTAACCTGGGTGGAAGTGCCATCGGGACTTCTGTTGCCGTTCCCCGTTATTTTGTGATGGAGGTGGTTCAGCAGCTCCAGCTACTGACAAAACTTCCGGTGACCCGTGGTGAGAATCTCACCGATACAACCAGCAACCTGGACGCTTTTGTTGAAGTGCATGCTATCCTGAAAGCCCACGCAGTAAATCTTGAAAAGATTGCCGGTGATTTGCGTTTGCTGGCTTCTGATCTGACTGGAGCTGGCATTAAACTGCCTCAGCAACAGGTTGGGAGTTCCATTATGCCTGGAAAGGTTAACCCCGTAATCCCTGAATTCGTTGTTAGTTCTGCCCACCAGGTGTATGCCAATGATATCCTTATTTCGGGGCTTTGCGCTCAGGGATGCCTTGACCTGAATGCCTATCTGCCCATGATCGGTCATGCCATGATCCAGAGCCTTAAGCTGATGATTGGTTCATGCAGAACAATGCTTGATAATATGGTGAAAGGAATAGAGGTAAGTACAGGATCCAGCCTTGAGCGTTTAATGCACAGTCCTGCCATTACTACGGCGCTGAGCCCTTATATTGGTTATCATAAGGCTGCGGAAGTGGCTAAAATGATGAAGTCAGGAGGAAAAAGCATTTTTGAAATCAATAAAGAACTAGACCTCATCCCTGAAGAGAAACTCAAATCCTTACTTGAGCCGGGAAATCTTCTGAAGGCAGGGTATACAGTGAGTGATTTCTGATTTCGGATTTTTGATTTCGGATTTCGGATTTCGGATTTCGGATTTCGGATTTCGGATTTCGGAGGTCGGAAGTCAGAAGTCGGAAGTCGGAAGCAAGAAGTAGTCAGAAGTCAGAGGTCGAAGTCAGAAGTTAAAAAGAAGTAGAAGAAAGTAAGAGGTCAGAGGTGAAGTAGGAAGTGGAGGAAGTAGGAGGTCGAAGTAAGAAGTGGAAGTAAGAGGTAAGAGGTCAGAAGTGAAGAAGGTTAGGAGGTAGAAGTGTAAGTAAGAAGTAAGAGGTAAGAAGTGAGTAGTGATTTGGAAATTAGAAATTGAAAATTCTTAGCTCAGTAAAAGAATACTGAATAATTCAATTGAATAAGTTATTAAAAAATGGCCAAAGGGAAGGATACCAAACCACACATCGGAATTTTCGGCCGGCGTAACAATGGCAAAAGTTCACTCATCAATGCCCTGGCAGGGCAGGAGCTGGCTATTGTATCTGAGGTTGCCGGTACCACAACTGATCCTGTGAAAAAATCCATTGAAATTGCCGGAATCGGGCCGGTAATCCTGATTGATACCGCCGGGATCGACGATACCGGGGAACTTGGAGACAAACGCGTCGCAAAAACCCGGGAAGCTCTTAAGGTGATTGATCTTGCATTACTGGTGATTACGGACAATACTTTTGGGGCTCCCGAAGAAGATCTGGTGGAAGAGTTTGACGATAAAGCGGTACCTTTTTTTATCATCCACAACAAGAGTGATCTTAACCCCGTAAATCCTGATTGGAAATATTTTCTGGAAGAAAAATATAAGACAATAGTTCTCGATTTCAGCGCAACACAAAGTCCCGATACGGCAAGTGTGGTTTCCACCATGCGCCGGTTGATTCCCGAATCAGCCTATACTTCCCCGTCGTTGCTGGGTGATCTGATCTCATATGGTGATGTGGTTTTACTGATAACACCGATAGATATTGAAGCACCTGAAGGCCGGATGATTCTCCCCCAGGTACAGGCCATTCGCGATATACTTGATCACGATGGAATTGCAGTGGTTTGTAAAGAGCGTGAGGTCGACAGCTTTATCCGCAGGATGAATCCGAAACCTGCCCTGGTGGTGACCGATAGTCAGGTATTTCTGAAGGCCGATGCTTCCGTTCCCAAAGAAATCCCGCTGACCAGCTTCAGCATCTTACTGGCACGTCAGCGGGGCGATTTCCAGAATTACCTGAAGGGTACGCCCAATATATCAAAGCTGAAGGATGGTGATAGAATACTGATTCTTGAATCGTGTACGCATCATGTTTCGTGCGATGACATTGGGCGTGTTAAAATCCCCCGCTGGCTGGGAAATTACACCGGTAAAAAGCTTGAATATGAAGTAGTCGCCGGACTGAGTAAGATTCCTGTAGATATACTCAATTATGCCATGGTGATTCAATGCGGTGGCTGTATGATTACCAGGAAACAGATTATAAACAGGCTCAAACCAGCCGTGGATGCTGGGATTCCGGTTACGAACTACGGTATGGCCATTGCGTGGGTGCATGGTATCTATAACCGGGCTGTCGCGCCGTTTACCCTTGAAAGTGGGAAGCCGGTGGATTATTTGTAAGACCGGAAGTGAGTTGTGATTTGTGAATTGAGAGTAGTGAGTTTCTCAACCTCAACCTCAACCTTAACCTTAACCTTAACCTTAACCTTAACCTTTACCTTAATTATGAATATAGTAATAACAGGAGCTTCATCAGGAGTCGGACGTGAGACGGCAAAAATCCTGTCTGATATTCCTGGCAGCAGGATTATCGTTATAGCCCGTAACCTCATGAAAATACAGGCTCTGGCCGGAGAATGCAACATCAGAAAACAGGAAACGGTGATCCAGCCGGTACAGTTCGATCTGGTGAAGGGCGATATCGATATGCTTGCTCTCCAAATAAACAGGCAGTTGGGAAAAATTGATATCCTGATCAACAACGCCGGGTTTTTGGTAAATAAGTCGTTAGGGCAGATTACTTCGACCGATATCGATGATATATTTAATGTAAATGTCAAGGCACCCTTGCTCCTGACACAGGCTTTGATTCCTTTAATGAAGCAGGGTTCGCATGTGGTTAACATAGGCAGTATGGGTGGTGTGCAGGGAAGTGTGAAGTTCCCGGGACTATCTGTTTACAGTGCGAGTAAAGGTGCTTTGTCGATTCTTACGGAATGTCTGGCTGCAGAATTGGCTGAACGAAAGATTTCGGTAAATTGCCTCGCCTTTGGCTCCGTGCAGACAGAAATGCTGGATAAAGCCTTTCCGGGATACAAAGCACCGGTTACAGCAGCAGGTATGGCAGGATTTGTCGCTGATTTTGCAATGAATGGGCATAAATTTTTCAACGGAAAGGTTTTGCCTGTATCTTTGTCCACGCCCTGATCTATAAAAAACTGATTCAGAATGTCTGTTACAGGAGATTGCATTGTTAAAACCGGTATCGTTGATCATTTGGACGACAAAAATATTTACATCAGAATTGTCAGTGTCAGTGCCTGCGCATCCTGCGAATCTAAAGGATCCTGCACTACATCGGAATCAACTGAGAAGCTGATTGAAGTTGACCGGACCCATGCTCCGGATGCCAGGCCAGGTCAGCAGGTAAAGGTCAGTATGAATTCCCGGAACGGTGCACTTGCTGTAATACTTGGATATGGAATGCCTTTTATCATCCTCATCATCTCTCTGGTTGTTTTAACTAATTATATGTCAGAGGGTGTTGCAGGTTTATTTTCAATATCATTGCTTTTGCCTTACTTTGCAGGGCTTTACTTTTTCAGGAACATGCTGAAGCAGCAGTTTCGGTTTTCAATTGAACAATAGAAAAACACAATCAAATCACCATGAAACAATTTTTTACCACAATCTTCCTGATGCTTGCGTTGGTTTTATCCTCGCTTGCACAAAACGAGGTTATTAAACCTGCTGAAATTTCTACAGCTACTTATTTTGATATTTCTCCCCCGCTTCGCGATATGCCGGTAATTCCGGCAGGTAAGCGTGACCGGAGCTGGAAGGACGGAGTTATTAAAAACAAACTCGACATGCCCGAATACCGGGATCTTCCGCTTCCTGAGGCTACCCCTGAAGATTATTCAACTGCCCAGACCAGGCAGGGGGATCGTGACAGTGAACTGCTGTTGAGTGTTAACGGAGTTGGTAACCTGAGCTATGTGTTACCTCCTGATACACAGGGTGATGTTGGTCCAAATCATTATATGCAGATGGTAAACTCATCGTTTGCCATATGGAATAAGACAGGAAACATTGTTTATGGTCCGGTGGATAACAAGACATTGTGGAATGGATTTCCAGGTCCATGGTCAGGTTCCAACGATGGTGATCCGATCGTTCTTTATGACGAACAGGCTGACCGGTGGATTGCCAGCCAGTTTGCCCTTCCCAATTATCCGAATGGCCCGTTTTATGAAATGATTGCTGTATCGCAGACAGGTGATCCAACCGGATCATGGTACCGGTATGCATTTACATTTACCAATATGCCCGATTATCCGAAACTTGGTGTTTGGCGCGATGGGTATTACCTTGCTGTTAACTCTTTTACTTCCGGAAGCCTCAATTGGGCTGGAACCGGTGTTGCTGCACTCGACCGCACCAAGATGCTGGCAGGTGATCCGACAGCTTCCATGATCTTCTTTACCACACCTTCAGGCGGTGATCCTTCCACCTTCCTGCCTGCCGATTGTGATGGCGCACCAGCTCCGGCAGGTGCTCCCGCTTTGTTTGGCTATATGCGCGACGGAAACCCCGACAGGCTGGTTCTGTATCAGCTTCATGCTGACTGGACCACCCCTTCAAATGCTACCTTTACCCAGTTGGTTACCCTTCCTGTTCAGTCATTCAGCTCAAGTATATCCGGAATTCCGCAAAAGAATACTTCCGTTAAACTGGATGAGCTCTCCGGCAGATTGATGTACAGGCTGCAATACCGCAATTTTGGCTCCTACCAGTCAATGGTTACCAATCATACGGTGAATGTTGCAGGACATGCCGGCGTGCGTTGGTATGAACTGCGTGATTCCGGTTCAGGATGGCAGATATACCAGCAGGGTACCTATTCCCCGGACGATACCTACCGCTGGATGGGATCCATTGCCATGAACAGTTATGGAGATATGGCCCTTGGATTTTCCGCTTCATCTACCCTATTGTTTCCTTCAATCCGTTTTACCGGCCGCAGGGCAAACGACCCACTTGGAGAAATGACTGTTGCCGAACAGGACATCGTTGCCGGCGGTGGCTCACAAAACTCTTCGTGGGAGCGCTGGGGCGATTACAGTATGATGTCGGTTGATCCCGCTGCAGATACCGCTTTCTGGTATACCCAGGAGTATTACACTTCTACCAGCGATATGAACTGGAAAACACGCATCGGTTCATTTACATTCGGAACTCCTCTTACAGCCACGGCATCTGCCAGCACTAGCCAGCTCTGTGCCGGTGAAAGTTGTCAGCTCAACGTCCAGGTTTCCGGAGCTGGAGCAGGCGTAACATACGAATGGAGCTCAAACCCTGCCGGTTTCTCATCAGATATCCCGAATCCAACTGTTACTCCTGACGTTACTACTGAATATACTGTAACCGTAACCAGTGGCGGAAATTTCACCACTTCGGCAGTCAGTATTACGGTTTTTCCTTTGCCTTCTGTTGCGGCTCCTGATGAATTGGCGGTTTGTGCCGGCTCTGTAATCACAATCAATTCCATTCCTTTCAACCATGATTCAATTCAATGGGTTGGTCAGGGCGATGGTGTGTTTGAAAATCCCAATGCTGCCCGTACTGATTATACACCTGGTCCTCAGGATATCGCCAACGGAAGTGTCATGATCAGTGTGACTGTCTACAGCGATTTTGGCTGCAGTCCGGCAGAAGAATCAGTGCTGCTCACGATCAATGCTATGCCTGTTGCAGATGCCGGTTTGTCAGTTGAAACATGTGAAGGAGTTTCTGTACAGCTTGCCGGAACAGCTTCCGCATTTAGCTCAGTTTTATGGACAACAGCCGGTACCGGAAGTTTTAATGATCCAACACTTGCAAATGCCATGTATACACCAAGCGCTGATGATTTCCTCGCAGGTAGTGTTGATCTGACATTCACTGTCGTTGGCAATACTCCCTGTGGTGACACAACAGATGTGATGACGATAACTTTTATTGCATCTGCTACGGTTGAAGCCGGATCTGACGTAACAATCTGCGCCGGTCAGGCTGTTGCAACATCAGCCTCAGGTTCAGGTTATTCTACTCTTCTCTGGACCAGTTCAGGAGATGGACAATTCGTAAATTCTTCATCTCTTGCAGCTTCCTATCAACCAGGACCTTCTGATATCAGCTCAGGGCAGGCAGTTCTTACAATATCTGCCATCGGAATAGGATCCTGTGAAGGTGCGAACGATCAGCTATTGGTAACAATCAATCCACTTGCAAATGTCTTTGCCGGAAACGATACCATTATCTGTAAAACATCAAGTATCCTGATCAGCGGAACCGCCTCAAATGCTTCTTCAACCATGTGGAGTACTTCCGGTAACGGAACATTTGATAATGCGAACTTATTAAATACCCGGTATCTGCCCGGTACCCAGGATACAATCAATGGATCGGTTGCCCTAACACTGACGGCCATAAGCCAGTTTGGCTGCGATCAGGTTGTTGATCAGAAGAACCTTGAATTCGCGCAGTGTCTCGGAGTCGAATCTTTAAGCAAAGCAACAATCAGAATTTTACCCAATCCGACAACCGGTAAATTTAGTGTTGAGATCGAAGGCTTGCCCCGCGACCTCAGTTTCCGGCTAAATGTAACCAATGCAACTGGTGAATCAATTGTGGATTCAAAACACAACAACAGTTCAGGCAGTTTTAAAACCATTATCGACTTATCCTCTCAAGCAAAAGGAATTTATCTGCTCATGATTACTACCGGAGCGGAAATGACAACCGCGAAAATCATTCTCCATTAATTATTGATATTCTGTATTCTGAATCCCACTGTCTATAGAAAGACAGTGGGATTTTGCTTTATATAGAAATTAACGCAGTATATAATTTATATGAATTCTAAACAAAGGTGTTGGTCTTTGAATATCAACGTAATATGAATAATATATCTATATTACTTGATATAAAAGTCACGTAAGTAACAGATAATCAAGTATATGTATGAATGTTGATTTTCTTTTGGTTTCTGGTTGTTTTTTTTATTTGTTGTTACATTTGTGGCACGCTGGGGATTATCCCCGGCCTGCGGATAAAAAGCCAACTTAAAGGAGCGAACCGTGAACGAAACCCTTGTATATGCTGTAATTTCGTTAAGTGCGATCGGAGTTATTTCAGCAATAATCCTCTACTTCGTTGCCCAGAAATTTAAAGTCATTGAAGACCCCCGGATTGACATTGTTGCCGATCTGCTTCCCGGTGCAAATTGCGGAGGTTGTGGATTAGCGGGCTGCCGTGCTTTTGCCGAGGAAATTGTGAGGAGTGAAGATTTATCAAAGCTTAATTGTCCGGTCAGCAGCCGTGACGCCATGAAACAGATAGCCGCTGCCATGGGACTCGAAGCTCCCGAAAGAGATCCGATGATTGCAGTGGTCAGGTGTAGTGGTAGCAGAGTGAATGCGCCACAAAAAGTAATATATGACGGTGCACTTTCCTGCTCATTTGCCCATGCCCTTTCTGCAGGTGAAAGCGGATGCCCTAACGGATGCCTTGGATTGGGTGATTGTGTGGTATCCTGCAAATTTGACGCTATATACATGGATGAAACGACCGGGCTTCCGGTTGTCAGCGATGAAAACTGCGTTGCCTGCGGAGCCTGCATCACGGCTTGCCCAAGAAGTATCATTGAATTAAGACTTAAAGGGAAAAAGGACCGCCGCATTTTTGTCTCATGCGTGAATACCGAGAAGGGTGGACCCGCAAAAAAGAACTGTTCGGTTGCCTGTATTGGGTGCGGCAAATGTGTGAAGGAATGTCCGTATGATGCCATAACCCTGGTAAATAATCTTGCATGGATTGACTTTTCAAAATGCAGGTTATGCCGCAAGTGTGAGCCGGTCTGTCCCACAGGATCTATCCTCGAAACCAATTTTCCGGCAAGAAAAGAGAAACCAGGTGAACCCGAAATAGTGGCTGAAAAAACTGAAGCATAAAGACATATATCTCTGAGATTTATAAATCAAATCACTGGAGGATCAATATTTTGAAGACTTTTAAATTGGGCGGTATTCATCCCGGGGAAAATAAACTCTCGGCGGGTGCTGCCATTGAAATCCTGCCTTTACCTACCCAGGTTTGTATTCCTGTTTCTCAAAACCTGGGCGCACCGTCGAAGGTTGTGGTAGAAAAAGGAGCTGTAATCCGAACGGGGCAACTTATTGCCAAAGGGGAGGCTTTTATTTCGTCGAATGTTCACTCATCCGTGTCAGGGAAAGTTACCAAAATCGACAGCGTAATTGATACTTCGGGTTATAAACGGCCTGCTGTTTATATCGATGTGGAAGGCGATGAGTGGGAAGAATCCATTGACCGTAGTCAGGATATCATTTCCGATATCAGGCTATCAAGGGAAGAAATCATTAGCAGACTGAATGAAACGGGGATTGTCGGACTTGGCGGGGCTACCTTCCCTTCACATGTGAAACTGATGATTCCTGAAGGCAAAAAGGCAGAATATCTGCTGATCAATGGGGTTGAATGCGAACCTTATCTCACTTCCGACCACCGTCTGATGCTTGAACGTGGACGGGAAATGATGATCGGGGTTAAGATCCTGATGAAAGGCTTGAACGTTACAAAGGCATATATTGGAATTGAAAGGAACAAACCCGATGCAATAGATCACCTCCTGAAGATATCTGCTGAATTTCCTGGCATTGAAATTATTCCGCTTAAAGTAAAATATCCGCAGGGTGGCGAAAAGCAGCTGATCAAAGCCGTGCTTAACCGCGAAGTGCCTTCCGGAAAACTGCCCATTGAAGTTGGTTGTGTTGTGAACAATGTCGGGACTGCACTGGCTGTTTACGAAGCTGTTCAGAAGAATAAACCTTTGATCGACAGAGTGGTAACTGTAACAGGCAAATCGTTAAAGAAACCATCCAATTTACTTGTCAGGATCGGTACACCCGTAAACCAGCTGATTGATTTTGCCGGTGGGCTTCCGGAAGATACCGGCAAAGTGATCAACGGAGGACCCATGATGGGTAAGGCTCTAACTTCACTTGAAGTTCCGGTAGTTAAAGGGACATCGGGCATTCTGATTCTACCTGAAAATGAAAGCCGCAGGATACCGGTAATTAACTGTATCAGGTGTGCCCGCTGCATTTCGGTTTGTCCAATGGGGCTGGAACCTGTTCTGCTGGCCCAGCTTTCTGAGAATCAGGTGTACGAAGCCGCTGAAAAGGAGCATATCCTCGATTGTATTGAATGTGGATCCTGCCAATACACCTGCCCGGCAGGCCGGCCATTGCTTGACTACCTGCGTCTTGGGAAAAATAAAGTCGGAGTAATCATCAGAAATAGGGGGAAGAAATAATATGAACTTACTGACTGTATCGGGTTCACCCCATGTGCATGACCATCAGAATGTGAAATCCATTATGTATGGAGTTGTGGTGGCTATGATACCGGCCATTTTCGTTTCCGTATATTTCTTTGGACTCGACTCTGCGCGTGTGATCTTTATATCTGTTTCCGCCTGCCTGTTTTTTGAATGGGCCATTCAGAAATATCTGCTTAAAGGAGCGTTAACCATAAACGATGGAAGCGCACTCGTAACAGGAGTATTGCTGGCCTTCAATGTTCCGAGCAACCTTCCTGCCTGGATGATCATTGTTGGAGCGCTTGTTTCAATCGGAATTGCAAAAATGTCGTTTGGAGGCCTTGGCAAAAACCCGTTCAATCCCGCCTTGATTGGCAGGGTGTTCCTGTTAATTTCTTTCCCGGTTCAAATGACTTCCTGGCCGATCCCAAAGGCCCTGTTCAGTTCATCGGTTACCGATGCGATAACCGGACCAACTACCCTTGGCATCCTGAAGGAAGGGCTCAATGCCGGTAAAACAGTTCAGGAGTTAATGGCTAATTCGGGTTTTCCCGGTTATGTAAATGATATGGTCGGAGCACAGGGCGGTTCATTGGGCGAAATTTCTGCAATAGCATTGTTAATCGGTGCGATTTACATGTTATTGAGGAGGATCATCACCTGGCATATCCCTGTCGCTTATGCAGGTTCAGCAATCATTTTTTCCGGAATTCTTTGGCTTGTCGATCCAACCAGGTACATTGACCCTGCAATGCATATGCTGGCAGGTGGAATGATTCTGGGAGTTTTCTTCATGGCAACAGATATGTCTTCATCTCCGATGTCGCCCAAAGGGCAGATCGTTTATGGTGTTGGAGCCGGATTACTTACCATCATGATCAGGGTTTGGGGAGCCTATCCCGAGGGGGTTTCGTTTGCAATCCTTATTATGAATGCATTTACTCCATTGATAAACAAGGCTTTTAAACCGAGAAGGTTTGGTGAAGTAATAATTAAGAAATAGGCCTTCATCAATATTGAAAATTAGAATTATGGCAAAACTCGAATCATCGCTGAGGAATATGATTCTCTCTTTGTTGCTGATCTCACTGGTTATGTCGGCTGCACTGGGATTCGTATATAATCTTACCAAAGACCCGATTGCAGCGGCAAGTAAGGCGAAAGAAGTGAAAGCAGTGAAGGAAGTGCTTCCTGAATTTGACAACGACCCCACAACTGAAATTAAGGTTGTGGAAGGTCTTACTTTTTATCCGGCCACTCAGGGAGGAAAACCTATTGGGTTTGCTGTAAAAACATACACCGAAAAAGGATATTCCGGACGTTTCGATCTGATGGTCGGGTTTCTTCCTGATGGGAAAATCAACAACATTGTAGTCCTTGAGCAAAAGGAAACTCCCGGTCTTGGTACAAAAATGAAAGAGCCAAAATTCAAGGATCAGTTTAATACCCTGGATATCGGCAGCCTGAATAATCAAGAACTGAAAGTGAAGAAGGATGGTGGAACCATTGACGCCATATCCGCTGCCACCATCAGTTCAAGGGCGTTCTGCGACGGTGTTCAGAAAGCGTACAACATTTACATGAAGAATTTTGCAATGAATATTGCCGGTGTAAATGACTCAACAATGATGAAGGGAGGCAAACAATGAGTCAACTCAAATATTTTACCAACGGATTGTTTAAGGAGAATCCGTCATTTGTGCTGGTGTTGGGCACCTGCCCGACTCTGGCAGTTACCACTGCAGCCATCAACGGCATCGGGATGGGTGCTGCGACAACTTTTGTACTGGTTTTTTCAAACCTGATGATCGCCGCACTCAAGGATCTGATTCCCAACAAAGTCCGGATTGCTGCATTCATCGTGATCATTGCAACCTTCGTTACAATTGTTGATCTTGTAATGAAAGCATTCACACCCGATCTGTATGCCACATTGGGTATCTTTATTCCCCTGATTGTCGTCAACTGTATAATTCTGGGACGGGCCGAAGCATTTGCACAAAAAAGTAACGTAGTCCCGGCTATACTTGATGGGCTTGGCATGGGTATCGGGTTTACACTGGCCATCACCCTGATGGGAAGCATCCGCGAGATTTTGGGTAACGGATCAATTTTCAACATAAAACTGGTTGCGGAGGATGCCAATACCATTCTGATCTTTATCCTGCCTCCGGGAGCTTTCATTACTTATGGCTACCTTATTGCCATTATGAACCGCATGAAAAAAAGGTACAACATCTAAACCTGCGAAACTATGGAAATCATTGGCATTATCATTCTCGCCCTGCTGGTCAATAATGTTGTACTGGCTCAGTTTCTAGGCATTTGCCCGTTTCTGGGTGTTTCGCAGAAGGTATCCACCTCCCTGGGTATGGGTGCGGCTGTTATCTTTGTCATGGCACTCGCTAACCTGGTTACCTACCTCATTCAGTTTTTTATCCTGGTGCCTTTGCATATAGAATTTATGCAAACCATCACCTTTATCTTCATCATTGCATTCCTGGTTCAGGTTGTTGAGATTATCCTGAAGAAAGCTGCTCCTGCGCTATACCAGGCACTTGGAATTTATCTTCCGTTGATTACCACAAACTGCGCCGTTCTTGGCATTGCGATCCTGGCTGTTCAGAAAAATTACAGCCTGGTTGAGAGTGTAGTTTATGCAAGTGCGATCGCTGCAGGTTTTACACTTGCCTTGATCCTGATGGCCGGAATCCGGGAGCAAATGGAGAATACGGGTTATCCGGCAGGAATGAAGGGTTTTCCAATGTCGTTGATTATTGCGGGATTACTCTCCCTCGCTTTTATGGGTTTCGCAGGACTTGTCTGAGGGCACAGGGCACAGGGCACAGGGCACAGGGCTCAGGGCTCAGGGCTCAGGGCTCAGGGCTCAGGGCTCAGGGCTCAGGGCATGGTAGAATTACCAATGTCTAATTTCTAATGTCTGACTTCTCAGGTTTCGTCCCTCGTCCCCTCTTTTCGTCCCTCGTCCCATCTTCGCTCAGGGCTCAGGGCACGGTCTTAACCGGGAAATTCCCGTCTTCGAATCAACAGACAAGGGGACAAGGGGAAATGGGGACAAGGAGAAGCCTACAATCAGGCTGTAAAGAATGTGGAAAATGGAAATTGGGATTTCCTTCCCCTTGTCTCCCGCTCCCCTTGTCTCCTTGTCTGATAAATCGTGGTAGGATTTCCAATAGTATGGCGCAGGGCAAAGGGCTCAGGGCTCAGGGCTCAGGGCACAGAGCATGGAATTAACCTGGAAAATATCGTCTTCGAAACTACTGGCAAGGGGACAAGGGGAAGGCATCACGTTGCAGAAGTTCCACTGCCTGATTCTCTTTGATTTAGGAAATTGAAAATGGACATTAGAAATTAGATATTGGATATTGGATATTGGATATTGGATATTGGAAATTAGAAATTAGAAATTAGATATCAATGTCGTTTAGTTAATGGAATGAATAAAAAATTAACCGCAGAGTATCGCAAAGTTTATCGCAGAGAACCGCAAAGAAATGCGAATTTTACTTGCTCTGCGGCTCTGCGGCTCTTTGCGTGTCCTCAGCGCACTTTGCGTTTAAACCTTTCAACATCCCAATTCCTTAACTAAACGACACTGAATTAAATATAGCATATTGGATACGAGACCTCCCTGCTGATTGATGTATTTTTGATGTAATACTTACTTTAATACTAAACTGTATATTGGCTAAGTTTGCAGTCTGTAAAAACAGGTACTGAATCGTTCGATAGTTGTTATTTCCAAACCTTACTCACATGAAATCTCCTACAAAGTCCTCACTACTGCTGATAATTCTGTTTATATGCTCAATTAATCTCAACGCACAGGGCTATCTTCATGCGTCGGGGAAATACATTTACGATGCCAATGGACAGGAAGTTATCCTGCGGGGTATTGGAACCGGAAACTGGTTTTTACAGGAAGGTTATATGATGAAAACTGCAGATTTTGCAGGTACTCAACACGAATTCAGGCAATTACTGGAAGAAACCATTGGAATCGGGAATACCAATACGTTTTATGAAGCCTGGCTGGATAATCATTTTACCCGTACCGATGTCGATTCAATGAAAGCATGGGGCTTTAACAGTGTGCGGGTGGCCATGCATTATAAATGGTTTACCCTGCCCATTGAAGATGAGCCTGTAGCCGGTCAGGATACCTGGCTTGAGGATGGCTTTGTACGCATCGACAGTCTTTTGGACTGGTGTTCTGATAACCAGATGTATCTGATTCTTGATTTGCACGGCGCTCCGGGAGGGCAGGGACACGACTCCAACATCTCAGACTATGATGATACCAAACCTTCGTTGTGGGAAAGCCCCGAGAACCGCAGGAAAACGGTAGCTTTATGGGACCGGCTGGCTTCCCGCTATGCCACTGAGCCCTGGATGGGTGGTTACGACCTGATCAACGAGCCCAACTGGGAACTTCCCAACGGTACCCTGCTGAAACAGCTCTATCAGCAGATTACAACCGCCATCCGGGCTGTTGATCCCAATCATATGATTATCATCGAAGGTAACTGGTTTGCCAACGATTACACCGGTCTGACACCTCCATGGGATAATAACATGGTTTACAGTTTCCATAAGTACTGGAACTATAATACACTCTCATCCATTGACTGGATGAGGAATATCAGAAATAATTTCAATGTGCCGATCTGGCTTGGTGAAACCGGTGAAAACTCTAACTCCTGGTTTACCGACCTTATTGCACTAAGCGAAGCCAACAAGATAGGCTGGTCGTGGTGGCCGGTTAAAAAAGATGGCATCAACAATGTACTCAGGGTAACCGCTGGCCAGAATTACGACAACCTGATCAGCTATTGGAAAACAGGAAGTCCGGCCATGACAGCCCAACAGGCTTTCGATGCGGTTATGGAATTTGCTGAAAATCACAGAATCGAAAACTGCACGGTACAACGCGATGTCATCGATGCCATGATCAGGCAACCACATTCAACTGCAACTTTACCATTCAGAATCTATCATCCCGGAGAACCTGTTCATGCTGTGAATTATGATCTTGGCCGTTGTTCTTCAGCCTACTGGGATGCCGATACAGCCAATTACCGGTTGAGTACAAACGTTTTTGTGAATTGGAATGAAGGCTGGTCATACCGCAACGATGGGGTTGACATAGAAAAGTGCATGGATACCAATCCGGGTAACATTGGTTACAGCGTTGGCTGGACATCGGAAGGGGAATGGCTGCAATATACACTTCAAACCGATTCAGCTGCTGCTTATTCGGTATCGTTTCGCTCGGCTTCAGCCGGAACCCCCGCAATCATTCACCTGCAGGCAGATGGTGTGGATATAAGCAGCCCTCATACCCTGCCGGTTACCGGAGGATGGCAAACATGGAGTACTTCAACGATTGACCAGGTAATTTTACCTGGCGGAACACACAAAGTCAGGCTGGTATTCGATCGTGCAGGCTCTAATTTTGGATTTCTCAGTTTTACCAATCCCGTTCCGGTAAGCCAGGTTCCTTTTCAGTTCGTTTCTGCCCGTACTTCCAACGACGGTACCCGTATTTACATCACCCTGAATAAAGAGATTACCTCAGTAAATTCTCTGCCTTCAGATTTTAGTGTAACGGCAGCAGGCGTGGCCATCAATGTAACTTCAGTTGTTGCAGATCCTTCCAATGTCCGGGGTCTTATACTAACAGTTGAGCCTTCGGTGCGTTATCAGCAGATTGTTAAGGTTTCATACAACGGCACTTCTGTTTTAACCGGTACTGACTTGCTGGCAATATTCGCAAATAAGGATGTTAAAAATAACCTGCTGCCACGATTCTCAATTCCAACAGTCATTCAGGCTGAAGCATTTTACTTCAACAACGGATTCCAGCTTGAGGATTGCACCGATACAGGCGGAGGAAAAAATACAGGATTTGCCAATCCGGGCGATTATCTCGATTACCTCATTTATGTTCCGGAAGCCGGAGAGTATACGCTCAACATCAGGTATGCCACAGAGTCAACAACCGGTAGAATGGATGTCAGGGTTGGATCAGGGAGTAATTTTACCAGCCTTGGTCAGGTTGTATTCACCTCAACCGGTGGATGGCAGACCTGGAAGAATTTTCAGATGAAAATTACTTTGCCGCAGGGAGATCAGATCCTCAGACTTTATGCAGTAGCAGGAGAATTCAACATCAACTGGTTTGAACTGGCATTGCCAAATGCAACCAATGAACGTAAATTTCAGGGTTCCCTCAACGTTTATCCGAATCCGGGCGACGGGGCTTTCAGGGTAAGTGCCTCAATGGAGAAATCTTCAGATGTTGAGATTGGTATCGTTGACACTCATGGAGAAACGGTAATGCTGAGACAATTTGGAGAAACAGACAGGGTGGAAGAAAATTTTGAATTGCAGAATCTCCCTCCGGGTATCTATCTTGTTAAATTACAAGCAGGTCTGCAAACAACCAGCGTTAAAATGGCGATATACTGATTATCTGTCCAGTAACATGATCGATAACCCTGAGAATCGATGGTATTATCAATTCCCTGATTGTGAAAGGCCCGGCAGATTTCAATCTGCCGGGCCTTTGGTGTAATTCCCCTTTACTTTTCTTCGCAGGGATATTTATCCGTATTCCAGATTTCAAGCTTGATTTTAAGTGATCCGTCTTTTTGCTTTTCCCAAATTGTAACATACTTACCTGTATCCTTAATGGGTTGATCACTGCCTTTAATTGCAAATGAAATTTCAAAAGTTCCCAGTTCTGTAATGGAGCTCCCGGAACTCGTTACTGAAATGGTGTTGGCTTTAAAACTGGTCACACTCCATCCTGATTTTTTCATCTCTTCATTCGATTTTCTGAGTGCGTCAATGCCGGAAAGCATTTTATCGTAGTTTGGCAGAGAAATAACATCGGCAGTGTAAAAACTGAGGCCCTTTTCCATGTCACCTGAGACCATGATTTTTGCCATCTCTGTATTCAGTTTCTCAATCTTTGATTTAAGTTCGGCATCGCTCTGCGCAACGACTGATGATGCAAAAAGAAGAAGTAAAGTGCACCAAAGGGCTGTTTTTGAGATTATGTTTTTCATATTAAAGGGGTTTAGTTAATAATTTGGTTTAGTTTAACTGTTCGATAAAAGAACAATTTTCTTCGTTTTTTGATGATTGATTTCGGCGGATTCACAAATAATTAACACATTATTGATTCTTATTTAAGAAGTTCTGCTCAGATAGTAACATGCCAGATTCAGGCATGAAGAAGAATAGAAAACGCCGGACATTGCTTATATATGAATAGATTTGCAAAAAAAAACTAAATGGACTTTTGGGTTAAAATTGGATTGATGTTGATTATCCTGCATCTGGTGGCCGGTTTCGGCTGGCTTATTTATAAACTTTCCCCCAGAAAAAAACAACCAGATGAGCGATCTGACAATACATAAAAATCCTGTTTCCAAAAGAATGATTAAATATTGTTAACTGCTTATCTGCTTTAATCAGGTTGGACTTCTAATTCAATAAGACAATTTCGGATGCAGTTATACTCAATTCACCTCAGAAGTCAAAATAAATAGCAAAGTAGAGCGTAGTTTTCGGGCAGTGAAATTTATGAATCTCAAAACAGAGTTAAATGATTCTATTCCAGCATTTTCTATGTGTTTTCCTATTGTGCTCTAATTGCCTTGGTGTTTGATTACCAGGTCTGATAGAAGTCTGAAGTTCACGGTCTCAATGTCATGGGTGTACTCAAGTGTAAATTTACCTGAAACTTGCTTACCAAATGCTTTACTTGTCTAAAGCAGATAAGCAGTTATTGTTATTCCGTTTGAATTTACAAATTTTTCAGGATTTTGCCCCTGGTTTTGTTGTTTGTTATTATACCCGCCCTGAAGGATGGGCCTGTTATAAATGGAATTTAAAATTTAAACAATCCCTGAGTCGGTTAAATTCATGTATCCATGTGAAGGGCTATTTTTGACTAATTCATAATCCATATTCTCTGAGTTGTTATCTTTACAATCTAAAACCTGAATCCCCATGGCCCTGGATACCATCATCGAACTAAATAACCTGAGTGTTTATCAGCGCAATATCCTGGTATTGTCCGAAGTTACCCTTTCAATCGGCAAAGGGGAGTTTGTTTATCTGATTGGTAAAACAGGAACCGGTAAAAGCAGCCTGCTGAAAACCCTGTATGCTGATCTTCCTGTAAAAGAGGGTGAAGCAGAGGTGGTAGGTTATAATTTAAAGACCATTAAACTTCGCGAAGTACCTTACCTGCGCCGTAAACTTGGTATTGTTTTTCAGGATTTCCAGTTGCTGAATGATCGGAGTGTTAATGATAACCTGATGTTCGTGTTAAAAGCAACAGGCTGGGACGATAAGACAACTATGGATGAAAGGATCAAGGATGTACTGGATAAAGTGGGTCTTGGAACCAAGGGATTTAAGATGCCTCATCAGTTATCGGGTGGTGAACAGCAAAGGGTATCTATTGCACGTGCCTTGCTGAACGATCCTGAACTTATTCTTGCCGATGAACCAACCGGTAATCTTGATCCCGAGACGTCAGATGGAATTATGTCATTGCTTTTCGACATCAGCCATTCGGGAAGAGCCGTGTTGATGGCCACACACAATTACGCCCTGATGGAGAAATACCCGACAAGGACCCTGAAATGTGAAGCCGGGCGGGTTTCAACTGCCGAAAATAGCGCTAATCACGCGATTGGCATTAATGGTATTTGAATACGATTTGCTTAATAACTCTTTTCTGGCTAAAGCATCAGAATGCGTAAAAGGCATGTCTTTCAGCCCATCCAGTTTCTGAAGCAATTCTGAAGGTGTAGAGGCAATATGGCAAAGACTGTCGAGGCCTGTTCCGCTGAGCATGGGTGGATTCACCAGGCAATGCCTGCCGTTATACAACGTATTCAATAATTTGAGTTTAAGTCCGGTTGCCTGAAACGTAACCAGAATATTTACATGAGCATTTCTGATCAGGGAGAACAGTGTTTCATCGTCAGGGTTGGCAATGATGCTGATGTTGTTGTGGCGTGCGGCGAGTTGAACGATGCGCTGAGGCGGATTCATCCCTGCAATGATCAGCCGGTGAGTTGATCCCGAAAATACCTTATTGATCAGAAAGGCCGCAGCAGCCTCATTTTCAGGGACTTCTATATTGCCATGGTAAAGCGTGTAGTCACCGGTGCCTTCCGGAATTATCACTTCATTGTTTGCATGAAAACTGGGCAGATAATAAACAGGTTGACCCGGAAAGTGTCTTTTCAGGTAACGGGTATCATCTTCCGACACCACCAGCATCGCACTGGCGTGTTTCAGTTTGTGCTGAAAAAGCAACAATTTGAGGCTTTCAGCCAGAAAGTATGCTTTCTTGCCCAGGTGGTGTTCTGCTATAAATAGATTGAAATAATAGCGGTGTTCAATATTGCTTTCCCGGTATATCAGCATTCTGTCCTTCAGCCTTGGGTCATCCAGATAGTAGCAGGAGTGAAGACCTTCAAACAGAATAGGGTATTTATCGCGCATCAGGTTCCGAACCATCGCTTCTGAATGACGGCTTTTTACAATATAAGGGATCAGGCTGAAAGCTGATTTCAACCCGGTAACCCTGGGATAATAAAATACCTCCTCGCAGTACCGGTTAAGTTCAGGAGCCTTGTCGCGGCCCGGATATTCGATGATGTGAAGATGAAGCCTGATGCCTTTCGCGTGTAACTCCCTGATTTTATAAAATACATCAATCACTCCACCGTAGTTTGGAGGATAGGGGACATCGAAAGAGACTATATGCAGGTGGTGTTCAGACATATTTTTGATAAATGGCCTTCAATACTGTTTCTTCATTTTCCCAGTTTAGCGCTGCTGAAGCTTTTGCGAGGTTTTCCTTCCAGATTCTCCGGGATTCACTGTCGCTGAGCATCTGGTTGATTTTAGCGGCGATTTCCCCGGGATCATGGCTACCGGTAATCAATCCGATGTTATAACCTTCAACAATCCTGCTGATTTCGGGCAACCGCGATGCAAGCACCGGAATGCCAGCGTGAATATAATCAAAAAGCTTATTCGGCAGGCTGAAACGATAATTAATATTGGTGTCTTTATCGAGGGTAAGCCCAATATCGGCCTGCCTCGTGTATTGCATGAGTGCTGGATATGGCATTTTTGGCAGAAACATAACTTTACCTTTTAAGGATGGTTGTTCAGCCTGCTTTTTTAGTTCACCGATAACATCTCCGCTACCGATGATCAATAAAATGGCATTCGGTACATGCTCAATTGCTTCTATCGCTTCTTCCGAACCACGCTGAATGTTGATGCCCGCGCCCTGCATCAGCACAATGCGCTTATCAGCAGGAAGTCCGAGCTCTTCACGGGTTTTCTTTATTACCACATTCCCGGTTCTGGGTATATTGCGCACAACAGCCGGTCTTTTCCCGTATTTTTTTTCAAACAGCCCGGCAATGGAATCATTCACTGTAATTGTGTCACTCAACCTGGGGAAAATCAAGCCTTCTATCCATTTCCAGATTCCCTGAACCAATGGCCGGTTGATCAACTCAGGCGTTTCGGTATAGTACTCATGGCTGTCGTAAACCAGGGGAATGTTTCTTAGGCGGTGAGCCAGAAAGTTAGCGGGTAAGGTGTCGAGATCATTAGACACCAGTAAATTGCATTTGCGGGTAAGGAGCAGAAGAAACAGCCTTAGATTGTATTCTGCATAAAACAAAGGGCCTTTACGGAACAACAGGTTCATGCGGTGGGTAGCATAAGGTCTGTCAAGCACCATGCTCCCTTTTAGTTTCCTGCCAACCAGCATTACACTGAACCCCATCCCGGCAAGGGTAGAGCATACTTTGTCAACGCGCTGGTCAGTGCTTAAATCGTTGGTAACCGAAACAATAACTCTATTCAAAGCAGGGTAATTCAACCAAAAGTGGATTGCAAAAGTACTTTTTTTTACACAACTGATCAATATGCAGCTGGTTCTCTTGTTTTAAAAACTGCAAAAACACGCCCAAAGTAGCGACCATAAATACCATTATTCCCCCGAAGCCCTTACCTTTGCCTGATGGATTCCAAAACTTCAGTTACTCTTTTAAAAGATATCAGCCTCCGGCCTTTCAATACTTTTGGTATGGAAGTACGTGCTAAGAATTTTACTGAAATTACCACCGAATCTCAGATGCCTGATTTGTTGCGACTTATCAGCCGCTATGAAGGCCCGGTTTTGTTTCTGGGTGGTGGCAGCAATGTATTGTTCACCTGCAACTATGAAGGGCTCGTGGTGAAGCTTTCAACCAAAGGGATTGAGATTGTTGATCAGGACGATGAGTTTGTGTTCGTGCGAGGTATGGCCGGCGAATGTTGGGACGATTATGTACAGTTTTGTGTTCAGCGCAATTTCGGAGGCCTCGAAAACCTCAGCCTGATTCCGGGAAATGTTGGCAGCAGCCCTATTCAGAATATCGGTGCTTACGGTGTTGAGATTAAAGATACTTTCTACATGCTTGATGCCGTATCTTTGCGTACCGGCGAATTTCGCGAGTTCTATGCCGATGAATGCGCCTTTGGTTACAGAAGCAGCGTATTCAAGCATGAACTGAAAGGACATTACCTTATTTTGTCTGTAACTTTTCGCCTGCAGAAACATCCTTTGCTGAATACTTCTTATGGAGCTATTCCGGCAGAATTGCAGGCCATGGGGGAGGCCCCGACAGTCAGATCGATCGCGCAAGCCGTAGCAAATATCCGCCGCAGTAAATTGCCTGATCCGACAGAGATAGGCAATGCCGGTAGTTTCTTTAAAAATCCGGTCGTCGGCCAGACTGTTTATAATGAAATTAAATCCCGTTATCCCGGATTGCCGGCATACCCTGCCGAAAATGGTGCTAAACTGGCAGCCGGGTGGTTGATTGAGCAATGTGGCTGGAAGGGATACCGCGAAGGTGATGCCGGGGTGCATGCGAAGCAGGCATTGGTTCTGGTAAACTATGGCAAGGCGACCGGGAATCAGATTTATGCACTGGCAGTGGAGATCATTGAATCGGTTAAAGAGAAATTCGATGTACTGCTGGAGCCGGAGGTCAATATAATCTGAAGGATAACATATCATTAAAAACTTTATCCGGTTATGCCGGATTTTTTTATTCCCGTATATTAGCAGAGCAATTTTTTCTTTCATCTGATAAAAGCCCGGGATTATGGATGCTACCCTGATCGGATTTATATTTTATCTTGTTGTAATGCTTGCAATCGGCTTGATCACCTATCGCAAAAACGAGTCCAATACCGATTATTTCCTGGGAGGTCGAAAAATGAATCCCTGGGTAGTGGCTTTATCAGAGCGGTCGGCCGGCGAATCGGCCTGGTTGTTGCTGGGTTTGCCCGGTGCTGCGCTGGCAATGGGCCTGATTGAAGTCTGGACTGCACTGGGATGCCTGCTTGGGATTGTATTCTATTGGTATGTTATTGCCTCTGATATCCGCAGTTTGTCAGAAAAGATCAACGCAATCACAATGCCTGATGTTTTTGCCAACTATTTCAATAAGGGCGGATTCTGGCTCCGTTTGGTAGCCATGGCAATCATCATTTTCTTTTTTACTTTTTACCTGGCAGCCCAGTTTAATGGTGCAGGCAAGGTGCTGAATGTAACATTTGGTATCAACCACTTTTATGGAATGGTGATTGGTGCTGCAGTAATCATTATTTATACCATGATGGGAGGTTTTCTGGCTGTGGTGTGGACTGATGTTATTCAGGGCGTTTTAATGTTTGCAGCACTTATTATTCTCCCGGTAGCGGGATTTTTAGAATTATCATCCACAGGAAAACCCTTTATTGAAAGTATAAGTCATGCTGGACCTGACTTTCTGAGTTTTACCGGAGGGAGAACCGGTTGGGCTGCCCTGGCCGTTGTCATAGGTGGGCTAAGCTGGGCATTTGGATATATGGGGCAACCACATTTGCTAACCAAATTCATGTCGATAAAAGATCCCGGAAAGATGCAGTCAAGCAGGAGAATTGCCTTTATCTGGGCTATTCCTGCGTTTGCCGGAGCCATTACCGTAGGCTTGATCGGATCCGTAATGTATGGTCAGAATTATTTTGCTGATGTTGAAAGGGTTATGCCTCAAATGGCTACAGATCTGATGCCGGCCTGGATAGCAGGTATTATTATTTCAGCAGCCATTGCAGCCATGATGTCAACCGCCGATAGCCTGTTGCTGGTGGTTTCTTCAACAGTTGCAGAGGATTTCTGTCATAATGTACTTCATATTAATCTCTCTTCAAGGGCTATGGTCAACCTTAGCCGGTTGGTGACCCTATCCGTTGGCATCGCAGCATTTATAATCGCCATCACCTCAACAAAACTGATTTTCTCAATGGTCTCATACGCATGGGCAGGCTTGGGATCTTCCTTCGGGCCGGCCCTGTTGCTTATGCTGAAATGGAAAAAGACGACCTGGCAGGGAGTCCTTGCCGGAATGATCACCGGAGCGGTGTCAACAATTGTCTGGACTGAAATCAGCTATCTGGATCAGGCAATCTCTGCAAGGTTTGCTTCATTTGTGCTGGCATTTGCAGCAGTCGTTGCGGTGAGCATGATAACCGGCCTGCGGAAAAAGGCAGTGGTTTAAGGCTTCATTACTTTTTCAATGGATTCCCAAAGCCTTTCTGCAGATTTATCCCAGGTAAAGAGGGTTGCGCGTTCAGTACCGGCTTTGATCAGTTTCTCACGAAGCGTGTGATCGGTTGAAATACTGCGCATGGCTCCGGCAATATCCTCAGGTTTGAAGGGATCGACCAGCAAAGCAGCCTCACCTGCAATTTCAGGCATAGAAGTTACATTTGAAGTAATAACCGGTGTTCCGCAACGGAAGGCTTCAACAATCGGAATTCCAAACCCCTCAAAATAAGAAACATAAGTCAACGCAATGGCCGACCCCATTACCCTCAGCATATCCGGAGTTTCAAGGCGTCCGGCAAATACTACATCCTGCTTACAGGTCATGCTTTCATACACCTCTGCAATTTCACCTGTCCACCATTTACGGGCTCCTGCTATGAGAAGCACAGTGTTTAACTTATCGGTCTTTTTATAGATGTCAAACGCCCTGAAGAGGTTTACCAGGTTCTTACGGGGATGCAAAGCACCTACAAAAAAGAAATAAGGCCTTCCGCTTGTAAACTGCTGAATTGTTGTTGTTTGCACCAGCAAATCAATGGGAGCATACATTTCATTGGCTCCGTTATACACCACATCAATCTTTTCAGGATTGATGCCATATTGGCCGACAATATCCCGTTTTGAAAATTCTGAAACAGTAGCAATACGGCTTGCTTTGTGTGCATATTTCCTGAAAAAGGTCCGGTAGTAAAACCGCTCTGCGCGGGGAAGATCAGCAGGATAATGTTCGAAATTGAGATCGTGAAAAACCGCCAGCGAAGGTATTTTGGTACCCAGCGACAGATATCCATCGGGGGATATGAAAATATCAGCTTTTATTTTTTTCAGGATGTACTTTATTGAAAGTTCAAACCATATAAAGTACAGGATAGGATGCCTTGCCTGTGGTCCGATTACAATGGGTTTTACATTGCTACTGAAAATAAAGTCCTGATGATATGGCCGGTCAAAAATAAAGAAAAACTCATGCTCAGGATGTGAAACAGTTATCCGCCTCAGGTTTTCGAATGTAAACCATCCGATTCCTTCCAGCTTTCCCTGAAGCAACAATCTCGTATTTACCGCTATTCTCAATTGACTATGTATTATTTTCCCAACGAATTATCTGCCATCAGACATGAAATGAAAAGGAATAATGATATTTTTGCGCAAATTTATAATTAATAACAATCCGGTCGTGGATTTGTAAGAAGTCCCGGCCATTTGCTTTTTCTGGCCACTTTCCGGCCAGCTGATCCGATGCAACGAAAGTTTCTGACCAATCTTGGTTTCCTTCTGTTATTGAATATGCTTATCAAGCCTTTCTGGATCTTTGGTATCGACCGGACGGTTCAGAATATGGTCGGGGCAGAAGATTTCGGATTCTACTTTGTTGTATTCAATTTCTCGTTTCTGTTTAATATTCTTTTTGATTTTGGTATCACCAATTTCAACAACCGGAATATAGCTCAGAATACCCAATTGCTGAATAAGCATTTTTCCAGCATACTTATTCTTAAATTTCTGCTTGCCTTTGTGTATTTCATAATTACATTTTCTGCCGGATTGCTTTGGGGCTTTCGTGGAAATGAATTATGGATGCTTGGATTACTGGGGCTCAACCAGTTTCTGATCTCGCTGATACTATACCTTCGCTCAAATGTATCCGCTCTTTTGTTATTTAAAACCGATAGCATTTTGTCCGTTCTTGACCGGATTCTTATGATTGGGATTTGTAGTGTGCTGCTTTGGGGTAGAGTGACCAGCCAACAGTTTCAGATTGAGTGGTTTGTATATTCTCAAACAGCATCCTATCTTCTTACAGCGTTCATTGCACTGCTTATAGTAATTAAAAAAGCATCTTTTCGAAGGCTCAACTGGAACTTTCCATTTTTTCTGATGATCATGAAACAGAGCCTGCCTTACGCAATTCTGGTTTTGCTGATGACTTTTTACAACCGGTTCGACACAGTAATGATCAAGCGGATGTTAAGTGGAGAGGAAGGTAATATTCAATCCGGGATTTATGCTCATGCATACCGGTTACTGGATGCATCGAACAACATCGCCTACCTGTTTTCTGTATTGCTGTTGCCTTTGTTTGCAAAGCTGATCAAAGAAGGAAGAAAAATTGAAAATCTTGTCAGGCTTTCTTTTTCAATCCTCTTTGTTGCATCCGTGATTTTGGCCATTGGTTCTGTCTTTTACAGATTTGAATTAATGACCCTTATGTATGATCATTATATCAATGAATCTGCTTCAGTTTTTGCTGTACTGATGGGATGTTTCATTTCAATATCAACCACCTATGTCTTCGGAACGTTGTTAACCGCAAACGGAAATTTAAAACAACTTAATATCGCAGCGGCTGTCGGCATGGTCTTAAACATCGGACTTAATATTGTGTTGATTCCAGGCTACGGGGCTTTGGGTTCGGCCTGGGCAAGCCTTACTACTCAGGGTATCATGGCGCTGATTCAGGTAATTCTTGCCATCTACTTTTTTAATTTCCATATTAATTACCGGTATATTGCTTCACTTGTTGTATTTGTAGCAGGAGTGTTGGTAATCAATATGTTAATTGTATATCTGGAGTTGCCCTGGCTGAGGGCTTTCGGTTTAATGGTTGCAACATCACTGATACTTGCTGCACTTTTACGCCTGCTTGACCTGCAGAATTTTATAAAAATTGTGGCCGGTAAAAAAACGCAGATATAGATATTTGTAGCTGACTGGATTTTTTGATTTTTTTTTCTATACCTTTGGCCCTCCAAAACGAACCTACATTCCATTATGTCGGAGAATAAGTTATCAGAAATCAGGGATTTTGACTCGACCAGCCTCGGAATGTTCTTATACAACTGGCGTAAACACCTGATCATCACAAGTGCTATAGCCGCTATTCTGGCTGTGGTTTTTTCATCTCCCTTGTTTATCACTCCACTTTACAAATCAACAGTCGTCTTGTTTCCGGTTTCAAGCAATTCGGTTTCCAAGGCACTGCTAACCGATCAACTTGCTGCAAAATCTGATATCCTGGAATTCGGTGAAGACGAGCAGACGGAACAAATGCTTCAGATTCTGAGTTCAAGTATCATCCGCGACAATGTTGTGAAGAAATACAATCTGATGGAGCATTATGGGATTAGTCCGACCTCCAAATTCAAATACACCAACCTATACAAGGAGTACGAAAGCAATATTACTTTCCGTCGCACTGAATTCATGGCTGTTAAAATAACGGTTCTCGATAAAGAGCCCCAGATGGCTGCGGATATTGCCAACACGATTTCCGAGTTGCTCGATTCTACAAAAAATTCAATGCAGCGCGAAAGGGCTGTAAAAGGTTTCAAAATTGTTGAGCAGGAATACAACCGGCTGCAAAGTGAGATTACCCTGATGGAAGACTCTCTGAAAAAGATACGGGAAATAGGGGTTTTCGATTATGAATCCCAGTCTGAAATGATTAACCAGCAACTTGCCATTGAAATTGCCCATAATAACACCCGCGGAATAAAGGCACTGGAAGATAAGCTTAAAGTTTTAGCCGAGTATGGAGGTGCTTACGTATCGCTTCGTGATCAGCTTGAGCACGCAAAGAAACAACTCAGCTACCTGAAAGCCAGGTATGAAGAAGCAAAGGTGGATGCTGAAGAGAACCTGCCTCAAAAATTCGTTGTAGAGTCTGCGTACAAAGCTGAAAAGAAATCATATCCGGTTCGGTGGATCATTGTACTGGTTTCAACTCTGGCAGTTTTCTTCCTTTCGATACTGGCTATTATCAGTGTTGAAAAGTTTGCAAAACCCGGAACATTAAAAAAAAAACTTCATTTCCGGAGAAAAGAAGAATCAATCTCAGCATAATGGACAACATTAAGCCAACCATGGAAAACTATTTCAGTAACATTCACCTGATGAGGATTTTTATCAAGTGGAAATGGCACCTGCTTATCATTGCATCTGTGGCAGCTATATTTGCCTTCATATTTTCAGGTTCATTTTTCATAAAACCAAAATTCAAATCGTTTGCATTGGTGTATCCTTCAAATATTGCTCCTTATTCTGATGAAAGCGAGTCTGAACAAATGCTTCAATGGCTCCAATCCAGAGATATCAGGGACAGTGTAATCAGGAAATTTGACCTGGCAAAGCATTACCGCATTGATACCGGTTACCGTTATTTTCATTCCACTATGGCAAATCTTTACAATGAAAATGTAAAGATCAATAAGACACAATGGGAATCTATTGAAATAGAAGTGATGGATACCGACCCTGCTGTAGCCAACGATATGGTTCTGGCTATTATGGAATTTTGTAATAAGAAAATTCAACAGATCCATCGTGATAAATATTTTGAGGTTGTGCTTAGTATAGGCAGTGCACTGCAGGTGCAAAGAGCACAGCTCGACAGTGTTGAAAAACAATTGTCCAACCTTAGGATCAATTACGAATTAATTGACTATGAATCCCAGGCGCGTGAAATTACCCGTGGCTATCTTCGTACTGTTGACGGATCCAATTCCACAAACATCAACATGAAAGATGTTTTGCGCTTGAAGGAGAATTTTCAGCAAAAGGCCGGAGAGATGGCAATTCTTACTCAAAGGCGTAACGACATAATGCGTAATTATGCTGAATTCGAGTTGAAATATGATCAGGCATATTACGATGCACAGAAGGAGTTTACCTACACTAACATCGTAACTCCACCGGTTATTGCTGATAAAAAAACCTACCCTGTCAGGTGGCTGATTGTAGTCTATGCGATGGTAGCATCTCTCTTCTTTTCTGTTGTGGTTATTTCGGTTATCGAGAACCGCAAAATCAACGATGAATTGAAGAACCTGGCAAAGGGTTAATTTTGATTATTATTCATAATCAAAACTACTCAAGGTGTTGACAAATATCAAAATCAAATGGTTTTACCTGTTAAGCGGAATTTTCATCCTGCTTAATACCTTGTTTCTTGTTAAAGAACTCTACCTCGGTTTTCTTATTCCACTGGCTATAGTGATCGCGCTGATGTATATATTCTGGCTCGATAAACTTATGCTCCTGATTGTTTTTGCCACTCCACTATCTGTAAATATTGCCGATTCCGAACTTGGAATCGGAATATCAATGCCCTCAGAACCTTTGATGGTTGGAGTTATGCTGCTCTTTCTGCTGAAAACACTTTTTAACGGAGAATACGATAAGCGTGTTTTAAAGCATCCCGTAACGATTGTTATTTTTATCAACCTGGCCTGGCTACTGATAACAAGTATTACCAGTGAAATACCTCTGGTTTCTTTCAAATTTCTGATCGCCAGGTTATGGTTTATTGTTCCTTTCTATTTTCTGGGAATTGCTCTGTTCAAAGATGCCCGCAATATCTCCCGGTTCAACTGGCTTTATGTTATAGCACTGATTGTAGTTGTTATTTACACAACCATGCACCATGCTGAATATGGTTTTGCTGAAAAGCAAGGCCACTGGGTAATGAAGCCCTTTTACAACGACCATACAGCATATGGTGGTATTCTTGCTTTTTTCCTTCCGGTAATGATTGGCTATGTTTTAAATAAAACCAGGTCTAGGACATACAGACTTTATGCGCTTCTGGCTTCTGTAATTCTGCTTGGTGGGCTTTATCTCTCTTTCAGCAGGGCTGCCTGGGTCAGCCTTGCAGTTGCGCTTATTGTGATTGTGCTGATTGTTTATAAGATCAGGTTCAGGTGGATTTTCACCGGGATCCTCATACTTATTGCTTCATTTTACATGTTTGAGAGTCAGATTCTCTATTCTCTTGAGAAGAATAAGCAGGATTCTTCGGCCAATTTCATCGAACACGTTCAATCAATTTACAACATTTCATCAGATGCCTCAAATCTTGAGCGTATAAACCGTTGGCAATCTGCTTTCAGAATGTTTGACGAAAGACCCTTATTTGGATGGGGCCCGGGTACATATCAGTTCATCTATGCTCCTTTTCAACGTTCGAAAGAACGAACAATTATCAGTACCAATGCCGGAGATATGGGAAATGCCCATAGCGAGTATATCGGCCCTCTGTCGGAACAGGGTATTCCGGGGCTTCTAAGTATATTATCATTGATAGTCCTGATTCTGATTACAGGTATCAGGGTTTATCGCAAAGCGAAAAATAAGGAAATCAAATTATTCAGCCTTATTTCTGTACTTGCCCTGGTGACCTATTTTGTGCATGGCCTTTTGAATAATTTCCTTGATACCGACAAGGCATCGGTTCCCTTTTGGGGATTCTTTGCAATGATTGTTGCAATGGACCTATACCATAAGGATAAAGAGGAGATATATGACCCACTTCCTGAGCCGGACCAAACAGGGAATGCCGTCGAAGAGAATCCCTGATCCCCCTTATTTATCCAATTCTTTCAACTCATTTGTAACTTACGGTTGCAATGATCGTCTATTACCTGAGTAAAGAATCAGGAAACCCCGATTTGAGAATGTTCTTCTTCAAATCTTTGAACCTGATATTTATTTCTGACAAAGGAATAAGCCTGTTCTACCGGACAGTTATGCGTTCATTACCGTACAATTCAATCGGATATTATATCGGCTTATGAATGTATTTAACTGGCAAACAACTAGTTATATTCATGGCATATTCTTTGGGTAACTGAACACAATTCATGTAAAAATTTCGGCCATGCGGATAGATCTTAAAGCCAATGAAGTAGTAATAAAAGCTACGGATACACTTCATACAACAGGACCTGATGAAACCAGGGGAAAACTTATTATGACAAATCAGCGGCTCTATTTCAAGCCTTTACTAAATTCAGATGATCACAGGGGTTTCGAAATCTCACCGGGCGAAATCCGGGATATTTTGTTGTACAACGTGATGCATTTCATACCACGTGGCCTTGAATTGATTACCAGTGATGGTAAAAAACGCAGGTTTTTGATGAAGAACAGAAATGAATGGTGCAGGCAGATAGCCCGTATGTGCTAAACCGGTTCTGATGAATCAAGTGTTGCAACACTACCTATAGATGCAAGGATACCTGGCAATTGACGCAAAGCTGCCAGTTCTCTCCATTTTTTACGCGCTTCATCGGCAGGGATACCAAAATACGTTTTACCTCCTTCAAGGTTTTTCCCAACACCGGATGTAGCCAGTACAATAGCACCTTTGCCAATAACGAGATCTTTGTTGATAACTACTTTTCCCCAAAGAATTACATCATCTTCAATACGGGTAACTCCGGCAATCGCACAATGTGATCCTATCAGGCAATTGCTGCCAATATAGGTATCATGCCCAACCTGTACATGATTGTCGAATTTGGTGCCCTTTCCGATAAATGTATCTCCCGAAACACCCTTATCAATGGCACAAAGCGCTCCGATTTCCACATTGTCGCTGATTACAGTGCGTCCGCATGATTCAAATTTGCGATAACCTTCCGGTTTCCGCTGGAAATAATAGGCATCTCCTCCGATGACAGAGTTGGCTTGAATAATTACATTGTCACCGATTACAGTATGATCGTATATACTGACATTTGCATGAATTATACAGTTTTTGCCAATGATTACATGATTGCCTACAAACGCATTTGGTTGAATCACGGTTCCTTCACCAATAACAGCGGAAGGGGATACCGATACAGATGAAGGTTCAAAAGGCCTGAATTTTTTCACCAATGATACAAAAGCAGCAAAAGGGTCGGTATGAAACAACAATGCCTTGCCTTCGGGACATTCTACCTCCTTATTAATCAATATCGTTGTCGCTTTGGAGCTGAGGGCTTTGGCGTAATATTTCGGATGGTCAACAAAAGTAAGATCGCCCGGCTCAACCATATGAATTTCATTCAGTCCGGTGACTAAAAAATCAGGATCACCGGAAAATCCGGCACCAATTAATCTGGCAATGTCTTCAAGACGAAAGGAAGGAGATAATTTCATAAATTATTCTTACGGGTAAAAAAAACCGGGCTTTTAATCAGCAGGCCCGGTTGATGTATAAATTGTTTAATCAGGATTTTACTCTTTCGTAATAATCCCCGGTGCGGGTATCAACCCTGATGCGTTCACCGTCTGTAATAAAAAGAGGAACAAAAACGGTTGCACCAGTGTCAACAGTAGCTTGTTTCAGGGTATTGGTTGCGGTATCGCCTTTAAGGCCGGGTTCAGTATAGGTTATCTGAAGCTCAACGAATGGTGGAAGATCGCAACTAAGCGGAGTTTCCGTTTCGGCGTGAAACATGATCTCTACAGATTGTCCTTCTTTGAGGAATTGGGGTGCGCTTATGATTGCTTCTTCAATGCTGACCTGATCATAGGTTTCATTGTGCATGAAATTATAACCGTTCTCATCCTTGTAAAGGAACTGATAAGGTCTGCGTTCAACCCGGGCAATATCAATCTTTACGCCTGCATTAAAAGTATTGGGTATTATTTTACCTGTTTTAAGGTTTCGCAGTTTGGTTCTTACAAAAGCTCCGCCTTTTCCTGGTTTTACATGCTGAAATTCTACAAGAGAGTACAATTCGCCATTGAATTCTATACAGATGCCATTTTTAAAATCTGCCGTTGTTGCCATAAATTCTGGAATATTATTTTTGAGGGTGCAAAGGTATAAAAATCCTGATTGCAGACAAGAACTTATTTGTCTGTTTGTAACAGAATCATAGCTTATTAAGGGAACCGGTTATTATCAATAATGGAGAGATGCAGTTTCAGGCAAAGGTGCTTTCTTATAGTCCTCCAGCCTGACCTGACGGTTGCAGAATCCGAATTCTTCCTCGATGGAGTTTGAACTGACTACTACCAGCCTGTCGTTGGTATTTTTCGCTATCAATTCATTGTACCACGCGATGGCCGCTTTGTCGAGGTTTGAAACCGGCTCATCCAGCAGTAGAACCTGCGTATCGCTCATAATAGCCAGAGCAAGCTTGAGCCTTTGTTTCATGCCTGAGGAGAAATACTTCAACGGTTTATCAGCATTGTTCTCCAACTGGCAAACTTTGATCAGTTCCGAAGTTGACATATTCCGGACCAGGGGTTTTAGTCTCCTGTGAAAACAGATCATCTCGGTAAGTGTAAATTCCTCAATCAGTTCTATGTAAGGGGCTGCAATCGACATCAGCCTGAAAGCGTGTTCAGGCCGGATGGTATTTCCCTTCATTTCGTAACGGATATTACCCTGGGTAGGCATAATAGCAGAAGAAATAACCTGCAGCAGGGTCGACTTACCCGATCCGTTTGAACCAAGAATGACAGTTGCATTTCCAGTTGAAAATGTAAAATCGAGATTACTGAAAATCCAGTCTTCATTGTATTGTTTACCGGCTTTTTCAAGGATAATATCTAACATATCGGATAGATGTTCGGGCAGTGGTTGTAAAAAGATGTATTGGAGTTGAAGTAACCGGAGTTAGGATCAGATCAGAGTTGTTTGGAATAGCCCTTCATGATTCCACGGCTTGATTTTGAAATAAATGAGATAATTTCATCACGCTCGGATGTTGCCGGAAGGTTGGCTTCGATGTACTCCAGGGCCTGGCTCACATTATTTCCCTTAAGATAGATGTATCGGTAAATATCCTGAATTTCACTGATTTTTTCTGCTGAATATCCCCTGCGGCGAAGGCCAATCGAATTTATACCTACATAGGAGAGTGGTTCTCTGGCAGCCTTGGTGAAAGGCGGTACATCTTTGCGCACCAGCGAACCACCTGAAATCATAACATGAGCACCAATATTTACAAACTGGTGCACAGCCGATAATCCACCGATAATCGCCCAATCGTCAACGGTAATATGTCCTGCCAGGGTTGCTGCATTGGCCAGGATAACATTGTTGCCTACATAACAATCATGGGCAACATGCACATAAGCCATCAGGAGGCAATTGTTTCCGACGACTGTTTCATAGCTTGCCTTTGTTCCCCGGTTGATGGTTACAAATTCACGGATAACCGTGTTGTCACCAATTCTTACAATACTATCCTCGTTGTTGAATTTCAGATCCTGGGGAACAGCGGCAATCACTGCTCCGGGAAATATTTTACAGTTTTTCCCGATACGGGCACCTTCCATGATGGTTACATTGGAGCCTATCCAGGTTCCTTCACCGATTTCCACATTTTTTTCAATGTTTACGAAAGGTTCAATAACAGTATTCTTTGCCACTTTCGCCTGTGGGTGCACATATGCTAATGGTTGATTCATGTCAGCAATTTGGTTTTTTGGTAATTTGTGCCATCAGTTCGGCCTCAGTCACGATTTTATTCCCAACATAGGCTATTCCTCTCATGTGACTTATTCCTCGACGGAAAGGTGATATCAGTTCAAGGTGGAAAATAATGGTATCGCCGGGCACAACTTTTTGCCTGAAACGCACATTTTCCATTTTCATAAAATAGGTGATGTAGTTTTCAGGGTCAGGCACAGAGCTTAGTACGAAGATACCCCCGGTTTGAGCCATGGCTTCCACAATGAGTACTCCGGGCATTACAGGTTCTTCCGGGAAATGTCCAACGAAAAAGCCTTCATTCATGGTTACATTCTTCAACCCAACCACATCATGGTCGCTCATATGTAAAATTTTGTCAACCAAAAGAAACGGAGGCCTGTGTGGCAGAATTCTCCTGATCTGGTTTACGTCATAAAGCGGAGGTTTGGTCAGGTCGTAGTGTGGGATAACGGGTTGAGAAAGTTCGCTTTTGATATGGTGCTTGATGATCCGTGCAAAATTAGTGTTTGCCGAATGTCCTGGCCTGCTGGCGATTACATGTCCCTTGATTCTTATTCCTGCAAGGGTCAGATCACCTATCACATCCAGCAACTTGTGCCTGGCCGGTTCGTTAGCAAAGTGAAGTTCGAGGTTATTGAGTATGCCTTCTTTGAGTACTTCAACTTTTGGTTTGTTAAAAAACTTTGCCAGCCTGTCAAGTTCATCCTGATCAATCAGCCGGTTGACAAACACAATTGCATTGCTCAGGTCGCCGCCTTTGATAAGGTTATTCTGAATAAGGTATTCCAGCTCATGCAGGAAAACAAAAGTGCGGCACGCGCCGATCTCAGTTGCAAAGTCATTGATATGGCTCAAATGGGCATTCTGCGTACCAAGTACTTTGGTGTCGTAATCGATCATTACCGAAACCTTGTAGGTGTCGTCAGGTAGTATGAGAAGCTCAACTTTCTTGTCAGGATCAGAAAAACGAAGTACCTCGGTAACTTTATAATATTTTCGTTCGGCATTTTGTTCAACAATTCCTGCCTTCCTGATGGCATCAACATAAAAACCGGAGCTGCCGTCGAGTATAGGGGTTTCAACGCAGTTAAGGTCAATCAGTACATTGTCGAGATCCATACCTGTAAGCGCGGCAAGTGCGTGCTCGACCGTACTGACTTTTACTCCGTTGTGCTCAAGACTGGTACCGCGCGAGGTGTCGGTTACAAAGTCAGCATCAGCATCAATGGTAGGCTGACCGGGCAAGTCAACCCTGCGAAATTTGAATCCGTGATTTTCCGGTGCGGGCCTGAAAGTGAGGGTAACTTCCTGGCCAGTATGGAGGCCTGCTCCTGAAACAGATACAGCCTCTCTTAAGGTTTTTTGTTTTTCGATCATACGGCTGGCAAATTTAGTGATTTTTTTAATCCGCTCACTATTGCGTTGTGCGTTGATAATCAGTAGTATAAAATGATAATTTTGATTTTTGTGGTTTAATTTCCTGTTTTCTTTTCGAGTTGGGACACCCTTTCATTCAGTTTATGAAGGTTTCTGAAATGAACATAAGATTTCCTGTATGCCGAAATATCAAAAGCCGGGCTTCCCATAAGAATGGAATTTGCCGGAACGGAGGTTGAAATTCCAGACTGGGCTGCAATTTTAACATTATCGCCGATCTCAAGGTGACCTATAATACCTACCTGCCCGGCAATCATGCAGTTGGCGCCTATTTTAGCAGAGCCTGCTATCCCTGACTGAGCTGCGATCACTGTATTCTCTCCGATTTCCACATTGTGTGCAATCTGGATCAGGTTATCGATCTTTGCCCCTTTCCTGATGATTGTCGATCCGAGTGTGGCACGGTCGATCGTGGTGTTGGCACCGATTTCAACATTGTCCTCAAGTATAACATTGCCGATCTGGGCCACCTTCTGGTACTGGTTATCACTCTGTGGGGCAAACCCAAATCCGTCGGCTCCGATCACCACGCCTGCATGCAGCGTGCAGCGTGAACCGATACTGCAGTCGCTGTATATTTTTACTCCTGCATAAATGATGGACTCATCGCCGATGGTCACATTGTCGCCAACGACAGAATTGGGATAAATTTTTGCATGATTACCGATTACCACGTTTTCTCCGATACTCACAAACTCAGCAATGTAGCAGTTGCTGCCGATGGTTGCTGTTTCATGTATACAGGAATGTTTAGAGATGCCGGTCTTGTTTTGTTTTATCTTGTTATAGGCATCCAGCATCATGGCAAAAGCATTGTAGGCATTTTCAACCCTGATCAGGGTAGCACTGATTTCCTGTTCAGGCATGAAATCTTCATTTACAATCACTACCGATGCAAGGGTGTTGTATATATACTGGGTGTATTTCGGATTGCCGAGGAATGTGATGGAACCTGGCTCGCCTTGCTCAATTTTTGACAGTTTGCTGACTTTAATTCCCGGGTCACCTTCAACCCTTCCGTTAATCATGGCTGCAATTTCGCCGGCAGTGAATTTCATATTATTTGAGTTGATTTGATTTTTGAAAAAAAAACACAAGTTTTATTAATGCTTAAATGCTATTGATAGTGACGTGAACGTTTTAACATTCAGACAGTCATTAAGTTTTTAGGATAGCACATAAAATATTTTGTTACCGTGCTGGTGAGCAAAGAGATATTCAGTTGGTCAGAAGACCGGGCAATATCGCAGACTGTACCATCGCGCAAAAGAATGTTGATTTTATCATGTTCAGGAATATAGGCATTGTTGGTAATTGATCCAACTCTGAATAGGTACGAGGCACTTTCAATGCCAAGTTGTGGCCATGACGCACGGATAGACTGAGTTACAGAATCTATTTCATCGTCACTGAAAGGGGCATCGCGGAGTTCAATTCTGAACAGATGACGGTCAACCATTGCTTTACTCAGGATCGACAAGGCATCGTCGTGGTGATTCACCCAGACTTTGATGCTGGTAAACACATCGTAATCGTCGAGCAGGGCAAACTTTTCAATAAGTGAATCATCTTTGTAAAAATCTTCCCTGGAAATACGATTTCTGAGAAAATGCAAAAAGGGAGGAGTGGCAAAAATCTCTTCACCTGATTCGGCCAGCCTTTTAGCCCTTGCCAGCAGGTTGATCAACATATTCTCAGCGGCAACTACCGTTTTATGATAATACACCTGCCAGTACATCAGACGGCGGGCAACGATGAACTTTTCGATTGAATAAATGCCTTTCTCTTCAACCATGAGCTCATCGTCCTGCACGGTTAGCATTTTGATGATCCGGTCGGTGTTGATTACGCCTTCGGAAACGCCCGTATAAAAGCTGTCGCGCTTCAGGTAGTCGAGCCTGTCCATGTCGAGCTGGCTGGACACCAGCTGATGCAGAAAATGTTTGTGATAGGTATCGTTGAAAATCCTGATGGCCAGTGTAAGTTTTCCGTCAAACTGATCATTCAGCTTTTGCATCATCAACACAGATAATTCTTCATGGTTAATTCCACCTGCAATGCTATGCTCAAGTGCATGTGAAAAAGGCCCGTGCCCGATGTCGTGAAGCAGGATGGCACAAAGTGCAGCTTCTGCTTCGCTTTCACTGATCTGAATCCCTTTCATCCTGAGTGTCTCGATGGCTTCCTGCATCAGATACATTGCCCCGAGTGCATGGTGAAAACGGGTGTGCAGTGCGCCCGGGTATACAAAGCCTGTCATCCCGAGTTGTCTGATCCGCCTGAGACGCTGAAACCAGGGATGTTCAATAAGATCAAACAACAATTCCGTTGGTATGGTCACGAAACCATATACCGGATCATTTATTATTTTTCTCTTGTTGCGTGAAGGGCGGCCCACGATATAGCTTATCTTTGTAATTGCGAAAAATTGTTAAATTCAGAAGTGTCCTGATACTAAATATAGATTATCAGCATTATAGTAACCGGGCCGGATCATGACGGGACAAAGTTAAGGATTTTGGAACCCCGAAAATCAAACCAGACATATTCACAAATCTTATTATGGAAAATGCAACCATATTATGGGTCGACGATGAAATTGACCTTTTAAAGCCACACATCATGTTCCTGAAGGATAAGGGCTACAATGTTTTTACGAGCAACAACGGTGGAGAAGCCCTTGAAATCATTAAATCCAGACCTTTTGATATTGTTTTTTTAGATGAACAGATGCCCGGAATATCAGGTATTGAAACACTGATGCAGATCAAAAATGCATTCCCCGGCCTCCCTGTAGTAATGATTACCAAAAGCGAAGAAGAGACCATTATGGAAGATGCCATTGGCTCAAATATTTCCGATTACCTGATAAAACCGGTTAACCCCAATCAAATCCTGCTGAGTTTAAAGAAAAACCTGGAGAATAAGAAACTGATCAGTGAAAAAACCACGTTCAACTATCAGCAACAGTTCCGCAGTATTGGGATGGAAATAAGCAACCGGCTTAATTTTAATGAATGGAAAGAAATCTACAGGAAACTGATTTATTGGGAGCTTGAACTTGAAAAATCGACCGATAGTGGAATAGCAGATGTGCTGAAATTACAGAAAGATGAAGCAGGTCAGGTATTCAGCCGTTATGTTGAGAACAATTATCTCGACTGGGTTCAGGGAAAGGTTGCCGAAAAGCCTGTGATGTCGCATACTTTGGTGAAAGAGAAATTGCTTCCGGTGATCGATGAAACCCAGGGCCTCTTTTTTATTTTGATCGACAACCTGCGATATGATCAGTGGAAAATGTTACAGCCTATTATTGAAGAGTATTTCAGGGTTGAGAAGGATGAGATTTATTACAGCATTCTGCCAACGACAACCCAATATGCAAGAAATTCACTCTTTTCAGGTCTGCTGCCAACAGAAATCGAAAAGAAATATCCCAAATATTGGGTGAATGAAGATGAAGAAGGAACAAAGAACCAGTTTGAGTCAGAATTGCTGGGCGAACAATTGAAGCGCTACAGCCGCGACATCAAGTATTCGTATCACAAAATACTTAATCTTACAGCCGGCCGGAAACTGGTTGAAACACTGCCCAATCTTCTGGGCAACAGATTGAATGTAGTCGTTTACAACTTTGTGGATATGCTCTCTCATGCCCGAACCGAAATGGAAGTTATCCGTGAACTGGCCGATGATGAAGCCGCTTATCGTTCCATAACGGTTTCCTGGTTTGAACATTCACCGCTTTTTGAAATTATCAGGTTTTTGGCTGAGAAAAAGATAACAACCGTAATAACCACCGATCACGGTTCGGTGAAGGTTGATTCACCGGTTAAGGTAATTGGCGACAAGGCCACCAACACCAATCTGCGATATAAAACGGGCCGCAGCCTGAGTTACAACCGCAAGGAAGTATACGAAATCAAGAACCCGGCTGATGGGTACCTACCCAAAGGCAACGTAAGTTCAAGCTATGTTTTTTGCCGGAATGCTGATTTCTTTGCCTATCCCAACAATTTTAACTATTACGTGAATTATTACCGCAATACCTTTCAGCACGGCGGCATTTCGATGGAGGAGGTGATGGTTCCGTTTATCACATTAAAACCGAAATAACGAAAGATGGAGACTGTTGAATTCCGTTGTACAGACCTTGATGATCTTGACCGGATTGCAGGAGAATTGATCAGGATGTTTCCGGCCAAACGAATCTTTACACTTTCCGGGCCGATGGGATCGGGTAAAACAACGTTTATCCAGGCCTTGTGCCGGCAGCTTAAGGTTGTGGATGTTGTAAACAGCCCGACTTTTTCTATTGTGAATGAATACCTGACCAATGAAGGTAACAGTGTATTCCATTTCGATCTTTACCGCCTGCGCAAAGCTGAGGAATTGCTGGACATCGGTTACGAAGATTATTTCTATAGCGGTGATTATTGTTTTATCGAATGGCCCGAACTGGCTGCAGACCTCATTCCAGATGAAAGTGTGCATCTTGATATAAAAGTGGAAGACCCGGGACAGGAGAGGCTGATTACAGTTGGCAGTTTGGCCGTATGACCCTTGACTGAATTGATTTTCTTCGTACATTAGCGAAACAAATCTGTGCAATCAAATGGGGGATATGGAAGAACAACAAAGGGACTTTATCATGTTCCCGTCTCATTCTGTCGGGCTGATGCCCCAGGAAGAGCGGCTGGAAGTGCGTAACAGGGCGTGTCAGCTCAGCATTGGTATTCCGAAGGAAACGGCTTTGCTTGAAAACCGGATATCGCTGGTGCCTGAGGCCGTGAGCCTGCTGATCGATGCCGGGCACCGGGTTATTGTTGAAAACAACGCGGGTGCTGCTGCTCATTTCTCCAACAATCAATACAGCGATGCCGGGGCTGAAATTGCCTATGATTCTTCAGTTGTTTTTCAGTCGGATGTGGTTATAAAAGTAGCCCCCGCTACTGTACCGGAGGTTGAACTAATGAAAGGAAAACAGGTACTGTTCTCCTCCCTGAACCTGGCCGGACTTTCCGATAATTATTTCAGGCAACTGTCGGCAAAACGCATCACAGCTTTTGCGTTTGAATACATGAAAGACAGGGATGGCAACTATCCGGTAATCAGGGCAATGAGTGAAATTGCCGGAAATACCTCAATACTGATTGCAGCAGACTACCTGAGTCATCCCGATTATGGCAGAGGTTTGATGTTTGGCGGACTCAGCGGAATATCGCCTACCGAAGTGGTAATACTGGGTGCAGGTACGGTTGGTGAGTTTGCTACCAGGGCTGCCATGGGTATGGGTGCATTGGTTAAAGTATTTGATAATTCGGTCTATCGCCTGCGAAGGTTGCAGAATAACCTGGGCACCAGGGTGTTTACCAGTGTAATTCAGCCTAAACCGCTTACAGAAGCATTAAGAACTGCCGATGTTGCCATTGGCGCAATCCGTTCACAGGCCGGCCTTTCACCGGTTTGCGTTACCGAAGGCATGGTTCAGCAGATGAGGGCAGGAGCCATCATCATCGATGTCAGCATAGATCAGGGCGGTTGTTTCGAAACTTCTGTGATTACCGATCATAAGAATCCGGTATTTGAAAAATACGGGGTAACCCATTACTGCGTTCCGAATATTGCATCAAAGGTGCCACGCACTGCTTCCAGGGCCCTGAGCAACCTGTTGGCGCCCATTATCCTGAAAATAGGGGAGGAGGGTGGCATCAACAACATCCTGCGCACCGATGGGGGTGTAAGACATGGCGTTTATCTCTACAATGGCATTTCAACCAACCGGTATATCAGCGAGTATTTTCACCTGCCACACAAGGATATTGAATTGCTGATTGCAGCGTTTCATTAATCCATATATCATCAAAATGGAGGACTTCTCGAATGTTCTTACAAGTGCGCAATAAGTATTATCTTATTTTAACAGTTTTTCTTTTTTCTGCATGTTCCAAAGAAAAAAAAGAAGCTCCCGGCATTGTAGATCAAATGCAGAATTTTGTGATTAATATGGCCGGATATGCCCGGAACTATGATGATTCGTTTATTATCATCGTGCAGAATGGGGAAGAGCTCGCTTTCAACAATGCCGATACCACAGGAGGTGTCAGAAATCTTCACAAATCTTTTTTTAATGCTGTAGATGCATTCAGTGCTGAGGAAGTGCATTGTGCCGGAACTTTTCATATTGATGAATATCGTCGGGAGATTCTTCTCATGCTTGGCCCTGATTATCCAGACGCTCAGCATAAAACTGTTATGGTATCTGATTATATGCTTGATAATGATGATTATACCAGAGTATTGTATATGTCTGATGAATTTGATCTACTGTATTTCATCAGGTTTGCTGACAACTATGATTATTCTCAGATTCCTGAATTTGGTAATATTGGGCTGGATAGAGATGTAACATCACTAAATCTGGTTTACCATTATCTGTGCCTGCTAAGTACCAAAAATTTTTCTGATCATACGCAGATGATCGACCTTATTGCATCCACCTATTATGATCTGGTGATTATTGACCCGTTTTTTGATGACTATATGCTTACACCGGCAGATGTGGAACGCATCAGATTCACACCAAACGGCACTAAAAGGCTGGTTATTGCCAGAATAAGCATCGGTTCGGCTGAGAATTACCGGTATTACTGGCAAAATTCATGGAATACAAGTCCTCCGGATTGGATAGAGAAACCTTATGAAAACCATCCTGGTGAGTATTGGGTAGATTTCCGGAATAAAGAATGGCAAAGCATCATTTATGGTAATGATGATTCATACATGAAAAAAATCATCGATGCCGGATTTGATGGTGCCTTACTTGACAATGTGGAAGCATATAAACAGGTTGAACAGTCAGAATAACGAAAGTGCTGATTGGGCTGATTTGTAATCACATAGCAACTTTCAAATGTGATTTTGTGGTCTTCAGATTGAAAACAACCCTTTTTTATTCTGTGGTGTAAGTGGATAGAACATCCTTACCGAACTATAAAAGTTTCTTCCAAATGAGAAAAATGATCAATTATTTTCTTGTTCTCCTCTTCAATGGATTTTTCCTGCATTCCTATACACAGGAATTAGTAGAAAATCTTGATTTTACTAAAAAACCTGAGATTCAATGGGAGTATAAAACGAATCAGTCAATTTTTTCCTCACCGGTTATAAGGGAAGGCTGCATATATGTAGGTGGCAATGATAGTACCCTGCATGTGATTGACTTACATACAGGAAATGAGAAATGGAATTTTCACACTGGCGGTGAGATTCGTTCAAGTGTTTGTTTTAGTGAAGATTACCTGTACCTGAATGGTGGTGACGGTAACATATATGCGATGAATGCTTCTTCCGGTAAACTGATCTGGACATTCAAAACAGGAGGAGAAAATAAATACGATTTTGCGGATTATTTCCAATCAACACCGGTTCATTTTAATGATGTTTTATATTTTGGTTCAGGCGACAGTAGTTTTTACGCCATTGATGCAGAGAGAGGCGCACTGATCTGGTCTTATAAAACGGGCGGGATTGTACATACAACGCCTGCCATCGACCATGAAAAAGTCTTTTTCGGTTCATTCGACGGGTATGTTTATGCGCTGAATTCTGCTACCGGCCAATTAATCTGGAAGTTTAAAACTGTTGGCCACAGGTATTTCCCGAAAGGGGAAGTTCAGGGCTCTCCAACCACATTTAATAACCTGGTTTTTATCGGGGCGAGAGACTATAACGTATATGCAATTGATCAGAAAACCGGTTTCTGCCACTGGAATAAGGCGTTTACCAGAGGGTGGGGACTTAATAACAGTATCAGTGACTCCATTCTTTATATTGGTTCAGCAGATGAGCGAAGGTTGATTTCAGCAGACCCTTCAACCGGCGAAGAATTCTGGAATCTCCCGATGGAGTTTTTGATTTTTGGAAATAATGCATACTCTGATAGTATGATGTATGTAGGTACAACCATTGGTAAATTGCATGGAATCAGGTTAAAGAATGGGCAAAAGGTCTGGAGTTTTGAAACGGATAGCTACCGTAACAAGCGGTTGAATTATTTTAAGGAAGACGATTCCTACAGGGATGATATTTATTCCATCATCAGATCGAATGAGCAATTCCTGGAAGTTGAATGTGAACTTGGCGGAATTTTTTCAACACCTGCAATCGCACACGATTTCATGGTTTTCTCAAGTACAGACGGGAAAATCTATTGTCTGAAAAGGAAATAATCTTATTGGGATTCCTGAACCTTAAAGCCGCAGTTCCATTGCGGTGAATAAAAACAATTGCCATAAAAACAAAGCACCAGTTTTAGTCTGATGCTTTTTTATAAGGTTTAATCTATAGGCTCAGATCACAAAGTGCCCCACATAATTATGCGGACTCAGGGCTCTCAACTCCTTTTTAACATTCTCACTCACATTCAGTTTCTCAATAAAATTACCAATAACTTCTTTTGTGATTTTTGAATTGGTACGGGTCAGGTCTTTGAGTGCCTCGTAAGGTTTCGGGTAGCCTTCGCGGCGCAGGATGGTTTGAATGGCCTCGGAAACTATTGCCCAGTTGTTCTCAAGATCAGCAGATATTTTTTCCTCGTTGAGGACCAGTTTGCTGAATCCTTTAAGGAGTGATTTAACGGCAATTACCGTATGAGCGGCAGGCACACCAATGTTTCTGGCCACTGTTGAATCGGTAAGGTCGCGTTGCAACCTGGAGATCGGAAGTTTGGAGGAAAGATGTTCAAAGAGGGCATTGGCAATACCAAGGTTACCTTCAGCATTTTCAAAGTCGATGGGATTTACTTTATGCGGCATGGCGGATGAACCTATTTCACCGGCTTTGATTTTCTGTTTAAAATATTCCATCGAGATGTAGGCCCAGATATCCCGGCTAAGATCGATCAGGATGTTGTTGATTCGTTTGAACGCATCGAAAAGAGCAGCCATGTTGTCATAATGCTCAATCTGGGTGGTTACTTTCTGCCTTTCCAGGTTCAGGTGCTCTTTTGTAAAACGATCTGCAAAGCTGATCCAGTCAACTTCAGGGAATGCGGCATAATGTGCGTTCAGATTGCCGGTAGCACCACCAAATTTTGCAGTAAAAGGAACTGCCCTCATTTGTTTGATTTGCTGCCTGAGCCGTTCTACAAATACATAAAGCTCTTTTCCGACCGTAGTTGGTGATGCGGGTTGTCCGTGGGTGTGAGCCAGCATGGGGATGTTTTTCCAGGCTTTGGCTTTCTCGGTAAGCTTTTTAAGCAGGTCTTCGAGCATGGGCAATATCACATCATCGATGGCGAGCCTGAGTGCATAAGGACCCGCGGTGTTGTTGATATCCTGCGAGGTCAGGCCAAAATGGAGAAACTCCTTGTATTTGCCAAGTCCCATTTTGTCGAATTTCTTCTTCAGGTAGTATTCCACGGCTTTAACATCGTGGTTTGTAACAGTTTCGATCTCTTTTACTTCTGCCGCATCCGAAAAGGTAAAATCACGGCATAAATCACGCAGGTTGTTAAAATCTGCTTTTGTAACGCCCTTCAATTGAGGAAGCGGCAATTCGCACAAGGCAATAAAGTATTCAACTTCAACGAATACCCTGTAATTGATCAGGGCTGCTTCTGAAAAAAAATAGGAGAGTCCTTCAACCTGCTTTCTATAGCGCCCGTCAACGGGGGATATAGCATTCAACACTGTAATTTCCATGACAAGTCCTTTTTACAAGGTTCAAATGTAAGCAAGCGTTTTTAATGTGAGCAAATTTTTTTATCTTTTTTATCAGTTTTTACTTTCAACCGCTCATTCGAACCCGGATTTTATGTTCTATAGCAGGATAATGAAGTTGTATTTTATGTTTTTCACTGCTTCTGAGCTACCATCCGGTTGATATAATCAGCCAGTTTTTCAGGCTCGTTGCAGCCGATTCGCACTTTACGCTTACTGTTTTTAAAATTCAGTTCTACAGCTTTAAATCCGGTTACATTGTAAATGGTGGTATTCAGCGAATAATGAATTCCCCAGCCCTGAAGCAGGTTGGTTTTCACAGCTGTCGCTTTCTCAATTTTTTCCAGTTGCCAGCTTTTGTGAATCAGTCCGATCCCGAATCTGATTTTTATTTCCTGGTAGTCAACCACGATGGTTAACTGATAAAACAATAAGGCCGGAATTACCAGTAACGAAGCAACAATATACAGGAACTTTACTTCATCGTCGGGCATTCTGGTCAGGAAGCTCAGTCCAAACATCAATGATATTGCGGAAGCCATAACGATGATGATGAGCCAGCCGGTTTGTTTTGTTTCCATGTTACGATGTTGATTTATGGTTTTTCAAATTTCACATACCCATTATTTCACCAACGATCAAAACATCCATGGGGGTGTAAGACGGCTTTCTCCGAAGAATGGTATAAGCCCTGCAACCCCTGGAAACCGTCCGGCAATCGTGACAAACAGCATCGTGCGTACAGGGCGTTTCACGGTTAAGCCTTTTCATGTTCATCGGACCTGCTATTTGTTCAAGCCTGTCGAATGCCGCTTTTTCGTTCTGAACTATTTTGTTGAACCCTGCTACGATGATTACTTTTCGCGGGCCAAACATCATGGCTGCTACCCGGTTTCCATAGGCATCAACATTAACCAGTGTTCCTTCGGAGGTAACTGCATTGGTGCTGCTGATAAACAGATCACTGGTAAGTTCACGGCGCATCATTTCCAGCCGTTCTTCTTCGTTCAGACCAGGAGCCCCGTGGTCAATCAAAATCGCCCCAAGCGAGACAGCCCTCTCCCTGATCCCCATTTGTCTTACAGTCATTGATCCCCGAAAGCAACGTGCATGCCGGAAGTAATCTGTCCGCATATATAATCTGTTGCCTCTGCAGCAGTTTCGAAATATAACCCGTTGAATGAGTTGCGGTTAAGTCGTTCAACAACTTTAAGGCCTGTGGTTTTGCTGAACCAGGCCTGATAATCGCTCATAATGATTCCTTTTGTCGGACAAAGATAGTTGGGAGAATGCCTTAAAAAAAGAAAGCCTGCATGAATTTGCAGGCTTTCTTATGAATTATTATCTGGTAACATTTCTGAAGACCTCACGTATGATATCGCCGTATTTGTCGTTGTAACTAATCAGGCACCATATCTGAAGCATTATGATCTCATCACGTTTAAGAAACCGGATGGCTTTTTTAAGTTCTTTCCGGAAGAGGTCACCATTGAAACTGACTTTTTGGAGAATAAGTTTAGAATATTCCAGCATGTTTCAGTATATTTAGTTTACAACTCATTGGTGCAATCGTTTGCAATACTAACGAATTAATCACAGAAATTGTTATAGGTAATACGGATTTTAACATTTTTTTAATCTGTTGCAGTTTCGGAAATAAATGCCATTGACAGACTGCTGTATAGTCATGAGTCTATTATTTGCAAGCAATCAAATACAATGATTTATATTACCTGAATTAACCAGATAATGGACTTTTCTTGAAACAATAAGGGCCTGTTAAAGAGACTGTTTAAAATTTTCAATTCGATTTTCAATAGGCTCGTCCTTTAGGGCGGGTATAACAAAAAAGGGGGACAGGGGAAAAAACCCGGAAAATTAAATTTGAATTTACAAATTTTTCAGGATTTTGTTATTGACTGTGATATTTTATTCGAAAGCCGCCCTAAAGGATGGGCCTATTCACAGGTTTTAATAAAATTTAAACAATTTCTTAATGGTCAATTTTCACTAACCAGCGTGTGGGCATAGCTAACCGGGTAAGCGGCAAAGAATCCGACAGCTCCGTTGCTGATATTGCCTTTAATATTTGCAGGAGGGCCGCTGAAGAGCGGGGTCTGATAGCCTGACTGGATCTGAAGTTCGGTTACAAAATTGAAGTATTCTTCAGTTATCCTGGAGGTCTGAACCGAAAGCCGATCATTGGTTGCAACCTTTTCTTTCGGTTTTGACTGATCAAGAAATCCAATTCCAATGCCATTGGTATAATTTCCATTGTAAAAGCGATCGTCGGTTATCAAAACCTTACTCAGGGTATCCGTTATCAGAACACCGTTTTTATAGGTTTTAAACTGATAAAAGTCAGTTGACGGAGGGTCGAGCACATAGCATTGCAGTTCATAGAATCCTTCTTCTCCCCAGTCGTCATGATAGGCAGCCTTTATTGAATCAAGTTTTACCCCTGGAAACATATAGGAACTGGCTGTGTATGTGTCCTCTCCACTGATCGGTGAATCGAGAATAATATTCAACCGGTAAGTCCGGCCGGGAATGCCATAGTAGTCCGCAGGCGTCTGATAAATTCCGGGTTCAGTTTCGGCAAGGGTAATTTCTGCTTCACCATCACTCAAGGTAACTGTTGCTCCAGTGACCCCTGGTGCCGGTTCTGAATAGTAATAGCTGGTTGTATGGCTCAGACTGATGGTATGGGCCGTGGTATCGGTAGTTATTGTTCCTTCAACAATCAGCCGTGTATAGCCTTCATCCAGTTTTATATCTATTTTTTCTGTACATGAACTCACAAAAGCTGACAGGGCAACCAGAAAGGCAAATGCTTTAAGATTTTTGAAAATATAAGAAGTTTTCATTTTTTACCAGTTTAAAACTTGAAATTATAGGTTATTGCCGGGATTATACTGAACAGGTAGGTTTTTTCAGCATAGGTCTGACCGGGATTGGACGGGTCCTGAACAAAGTTAATGGTCCAGGCGTTCTTTCGTCCATAAGCATTGTAAACTGAGAAATTCCATTCGCCTTGCCATTTGCGCTCTTTTTTATTTTTTCCTTTGATAGAGAATGAAAGATCAAGCCGGTGGTAGTCGGGTAACCGGTAGGCATTTCGGTCACTGTAAATCGGAACAATCACATTGCCGATAACTGCACGCCCGGTCGGAAAAGTTACCGGTGCACCGGTTGAATATACCCAGTTTGCCGATAAAACCGCCCTTTCATTAAACTCATAATTAAGTACGATCGCAATGTTGTGAGGTTTTTCGTAAGGAGCCCTGTACGAATTTCCGTTGTTGATATCTTCAATTTTACGACGGGATGCCGATAAAGTATAGCTTATCCAGCCGTTGAGTTTCCCGGAATTCTTTCTGGCCATTAATTCAAGTCCGTAAGCATGACCCCGGCCAGTGCGCAGTTCCCCTTCGAGTTCCGCATTGAGCAGGAGTTCCGCATTGTCTTTAAAGTCGATGATATCCCACATGTTTTTATAATACACTTCAACAGAAGTTTCGATGCTGTTGTCTTTCAGGTTTTTAAAGTACCCAATGGCGAACTGATCGGCTTTTTGCGGTTTTACATTCGGGCTGCTTGGAAACCACAGATCGAGCGGGGTGCCTGCGGTGGAATTTTGTGCAAGGTGAACATACTGCACTGTTCGTGAATAACTGGCTTTTATGGATGCGGTGTTTGTGAGCATGTAGTTAAGACCCAGTCTGGGCTCAAAAGCATGATAGGTGTTAATGATTGTTCCGCTGCTGTATACAACCGAATCAGTTACATTGTAATACTCGTCGTAGTTGTAAATTGTACCCGGCCCTATGTTCTGAAAAGCCGAAAAGCGGACACCATATTTAATCAGGATTTTTTCGCTGACTTTCTGTTCATTGCTGACATACACGCCATATTCGAGTGCATAATTGCGGGGAAGCTTGTATTCTGTGAAAAGGCTTTCACTTCCGGTTCCTTTGGCATTTCCGGGATCGAAAGTATGCCTGGTAACAGAGGTCCCGAAGCGAATGGTATTGTTAGGTCCGCCATACCAGGTGAAATCACCTTTGAGGCTCTGGTTCTGCATTTTCGATTTCCAGATAAATGAACTTGCATTTCCTTCGGGTGTCCCCAGCTCATAATCATAGGCACTCTGAATCAGTGTGAAATTTGAAAACAGTTTTTGTGAGAACAAGTGGTTCCAACGGAAGGTGCCTGTCTGATTTCCAAGGCTCATCCGTGCAAAATCATTGGCGAAAACGTCACGACCAAAATATCCCGACAGGAAAATCCTGTTCCGGTCGTTGATCCGGTGGTTTAGTTTTCCATTAAAGTCATAAAAATAAAGAACATTGTCGCGGATATCCTTGTTTTTGGCAAAGGGGAGAAAGATATCAACGTAGGTCCGTCTTCCCGCAACAAGAAATGAAGTCCTGTCGGCAATGATGGGACCTTCAAGCGTAAGTCTGCTCGAAATGGTTCCTATTCCACCGGCTCCCGACAGGGTTTTCTGATTGCCATCCTTCATGCGGATGTCGAGTAAGGATGATAGACGGCCCCCGCTCGAAGCAGGGATATCACCTTTGTAAAGGACTACATCCTTAATCGCATCGTTGTTAAAGACAGAGAAAAATCCGAGCAGGTGCGATGCATTGTAAACAATGGCTTCATCCAGCAGTATCAGGTTCTGGTCGGGCCCACCACCTCTGACACTGAAGCCAGATGAACCCTCTGAAGTTGACTGAACACCCGGGAGCAATTGGATTGCTTTGATAATATCGACTTCACCCATAAGGGCCGGAATCCTGTTGATGGTTTTAATGTCCATTTTAACCACGCTCATCTCGGGCTTCCGGATGTTCTCATCAGGTCGCTCGCCGGTAATCACGACTTCTCTGAGCTGTGTTTCACGGGTAACCAATTCAATATTGACTGTCGAGTTTTCTTTTAGTTCAAGGGTTTCCTCAACGGAAGTATAACCGATATACGAGTAAAGTATGCTATATTTTCCAGGGATAAGGCTGATGGAATAAAACCCATATACATTGGTGGTTGTGCCGGTTTTGATTTCCCTGATATAAATTGTGGCACCAATCAGTTCTTCTCCGGTTTTTTTATCTTTCATGTGGCCGCTGATGGTAAATCTTTTTCCACCTGTATCCTCAGGGGTGATTCCGGCCATCACCGGTCGGGCAATTGTCAATAAAAATAGCAGTATTAGTAATAGTTGTGGTTTCATTTCATTCATTCATTAATGTGTTTCATTTTTCATTTTGTAATACCGGATGATCCGCTTGATTGTTTGCATATGAACTGAGCTTTGCGAAATCTGCCTTACCGAAACTGATTACCTTTCAACTTCTGCAAATTAAAACCCGCAGCCGTCAAAAAAGGTCAGTTTAATTTTAATCGTTTGATTAAGTTAAACACTGCTTCGCTTGTAATGTTGTTGTTTCGGTCAGACTGACAGCTGTCTTCATTCAGATTTGAATTTTGTGCACCGGTATTCCGGTCTGATCCGGAATGCCGGATACGTAATCCTTTGTCTTGTTTCCCCAGAGCCAGGGTGGCATAAAGCAATATTGATATCAGAATTAGCACGGCAGTCCAGGTGTTGAATTTTTTCATGGGTTGCAAATATTTGCATTCATTGTCTTAATGACAACGCAAATGTAGATTGGTTGGAACAGCCGGTAAAATGAATATCGGTGTATGCGGCAATAAGAAGGATGAACCGCCTGAAAAAAGGGATGAACTGGAATCTCAGGAAAGAATTGCAAACGTTCAGGCTTTTCGCCGGCGTTCAAGTTCGGTTTGGATCAATCGTAATTCGCGGCCGGTTTGCCCTGCAATACTGGTGTTTTCTTCTGCGCGTCTGAATAAATAGGGCATCACCGACTTGATCGGACCATAGGGAACATATTTGGCTACATTATAGCCTGCAGCAGACAGGTTAAAGCTGATATGATCGCTCATGCCATATAGTTGTGCAAACCAGATACGCTGGTCGTTACGGGCCAATCCCCTGGTGTCGATTTCCCGGGCGAGCAGCAAATTACTTTCTTCGTTGTGCGAGCCGCAGAAAATCTGAACAACATCGAGGTTGTCGAGTGAAAAAAGCAATGCCTGGTTGAAAGCCTCATCAGTGGCTTTTTTATCGGGTTGAATGGGAGACGGGTATCCCATGGCATTTGCACGCTCTCTTTCTTTCTCCATATAGGCACCCCTGACAAACTTGATCCCGATCCTGTAGTTTCCTTTGCGGGCCCGCTCAATGCTATCTTTGAGGTATTGAAGCCTGTCGTGCCGGTACATTTGTAGTGTGTTGAAAATTATAGTTTTATCCCTGTTGAATTTCAGCATCATCTCCTCAACGGTTTCGTCAACCAGGTGCTGATACCAGCTGTCTTCGGCATCGATCATCAAAGGAACATTCAATCGGGAGGCTTCACTGCAGAGCTTTTCGACCCTGTTTCTGAAATTCTGGTATTCAAGTTCAAGTTTTTCGCTTAAAGGTTTGCCGCGTTCCGAATATTCCAGTAAATCTGCTGAAGCGAAAGCCGTTGGTTTAAAAACAGCAAAAGGGATACCCGAATTTGAATTTGCATTGGCAATTGAGCGGATGGTTTCATCCAGCGTAGCCTGCATACTGGCATCGTCATGTTTGCCTTCAACCGAATAGTCAAGAATGGATTTCAGGTTGTACTGGCTGAGCTTTTGCACAATCGGGCTGCATTCCCCCAAGGTCCGGCCACCAACAAAATGGCTGTAAATTGTTGGTTTCACTGCCCATCCCACAGGTATTCCGATTTTGAAAGCCATGCCAATCAGGGATTTACCGGCATTTACAAAACCAGGATTGGCCATTATTTTAAACAGGAGCCGTGCTTTGCGCAATTCAGAATTGGTCTTACTTAAAAAAGCGGTCCTGGTATCGTTAAAGCCATTTAAGGTGGGTTGCATAGATTGATCTTGAAAATTGACTTCAAAAATAATATTTCATCTGAAATAACAATGATTAAAATGGATCGAATGAACCCAAATGCCTGCAGATTGTTTTCACCGGTTAGTAATTGTTAAAGGTTCAACAAGTTTGCCTGTAAGCTCAGGCAGTCCGGCTCGTTATAAATTTTCCCGGCATGGTAGCCATTGGCCCAATAAAAACCAAATAGCCGTGCAATGTCTTTTGGTAAATATACATTGTGTTTCCTGCCTGTTGCTGAACAGGCTATCCGACCAAAAGCATCAAAATCATGTCGGATGAAATACTTTTTTAAAATTTATTTGAAAAATTGTAAGTTTGCAATATGGCAAAGAAAATTAACACAGTAGATGTTTCAGGCTCTCCGGTTTATGTTGGTCAGGGCGTTTTTGAAGAATTACAGGAACAACTATCCTCAAAACTGGCAACGAAAGAGGTAATCTTCCTTCTGGCAGATGAAAATACCATTGAGCATTGTTATCCATTGCTTATTTCGATGGTGCCGCAGCTTGAGAAAGCCAATAAAATCATCATCAAATCCGGGGAAGAGAATAAAACACTTGCTACCTGCGAAAAGGTGTGGAATCAAATGGCTGTGGAAGGCGCCAACAGGCAATCTCTGTTGGTTAATCTTGGCGGAGGTGTCATTTGTGATCTGGGTGGATTTGCAGCTTCGGTGTTTCACCGGGGAATGCCCTTTATCAACATCCCTACTTCTCTTATGGCCATGATCGATGCCTCAATTGGTGGGAAAACCGGTGTTGACCTGTATTCACTCAAAAATCAGATAGGATTGTTTTCGAAACCTGCAGGCGTTTACGTTTGGCCGGGGTTTTTGGCAACACTGCCACATCGTCAGCTGCTTTCCGGTTTCGCAGAGATGATGAAGCATGCGCTTATAGCTGATTCCGGTTTCTGGAAAAAATTAACCAAGATACCGATGGCTGTTGTCTCCAACTGGGAAGATCACATTCTGACTGCCATTAAGATAAAATCAAAAATTGTAAATCTTGATCCGAATGAAAAAGGAGTGCGCCGACAGTTAAATTTCGGGCACACCATCGGACATGCATTTGAAACCTATTCGTTGCGTAACGATGCCTCTCCGATGACACATGGTGAGGCTGTTGCCATGGGCATGATCTGTGAAGCATACATTTCCTACCGGATTCTTGGGTTCAACCACCTGCAGCGGGATGAACTGGTGAAAAATATCCTGCTGAACTTCAGTCATTATAAAATTCCAACCACTGCCATCGATGAACTGGTTGAGATTACCCACTATGATAAGAAGAACCGGAAGGGCCGGTTGATGATGACTCTGATTCGTGATATCGGTAACGCTGTTGATGGTCAGCAATGTGAACTTGCCCTGGTACGCGAAAGCCTGTTCAGGTATATTGATTTCAGCAGGCATGTTCCGCGTGAATAATTCCGGGCGATGATTCGGATCACACCACCGAAGGGGCCTCTGAAGGTTACTGTCGACCTGCCACTGTCAAAGAGTATTGCTAACCGGCAGTTGTGCATACGTTTTCTTTCAGGTAGTTTAGATGAATACGGGTTACCCGATTGCGATGATTCGCTGTTGATGCGCGATTTGCTTGACCTTTTACGCTCGGATAAAACCACAGAAGTTTTTAATTGCGGAGATGCAGGTACCGTTTTCAGGTTCCTGACCGCAATACTTGCCAATATGAAAGGTGACCGGCTGATTTCAGGATCAGAAAGGATGCACCAAAGACCCTGCGCCCCATTAGTGAATGCACTCAATCAACTTGGAGCCGATGTCAATTATCAATTTCAGACTGGTTTCCCGCCTTTGTATATTAAAGGTAAACCTTTGCATGGGGGAGAAGTTCTGATTGATGCCTCTGTAAGCAGCCAGTTTATTTCGGCATTGATGATGACCGGGGCAACCATGACGTATGGCCTGAAAATAATGCTGAAAGGGAAAATTGTTTCCAGACCTTACATTGAGTTGACCGTTTGGCTGATGCAGATGCAAGGAATTGATGTTGAATTTTTTGAACGTGAAATCCGCGTTAGACCCGGTCAATATAAATTTAATGCCGGCCTTTACGAAGCCGACTGGTCGGCTGCATCTTACTGGTATGCAATGGCTGCATTGGCAGTTGATGCTGAGATTCGCCTGGAGGGATTGAACAAAAAATCATTTCAGGGTGACCAAAAATTGGCGTTTTTATTTGAAGGACTTGGTGTTGAAAGCAGGTGGGATGGTGAAAACCTGCTGCTGTTAAGGCACGGAAATGTTTCCGATGAGTTTAGAGCTGATTTTACTGATTGTCCCGACCTTTTTCCTGCAATTGCTGTCACCTGCGCCGGTCTTGGTGTAAAAAGCCGGTTCACCGGGTTGTCGACCCTTGCAGTTAAGGAAAGCGACCGGCTGAAATCAGTTGGTACCGAGCTTGCGAGGCTCGGCTACCAGATCATGCATACCGATGCAGATTCTTTTGAAATATTGCCTGGCCGGATTGAAACCCATGACAACAGAATAAAAACATATGCCGACCACAGGATCGCTATGGCGTTTGCAGCATTGTCAGTGGCAGCCGGTGAACTGTTTGTGCACAATCCATCGGTTGTTTCAAAGTCATATCCCGGTTTCTGGCACGATCTGCAACAAGCAGGGTTTGATACGGAGCAGTGTTGATTTCCTTTCAAAAGCGTTAAAAGGTTAGGTTGAGGTTGAGGTTGAGGTTGAGTGCCTTCTAAACCAGATTCTGCAAATTTTATTGAATCCCGTTCTCCACCCTTTTTTCATTCCCTTGACTAAACGACAATGAAATAGAAATTGGAATATTGGAATATTGGAAATTGGAAACCTGCCAGCCGGCAGGCTGGTTAGAAATTCACTTTTCACTTTTCACTTTTTACCAGTTTCCCTTTTCGGGAAAATGCCTTCTTCGTCTAAAATATCTCTTGTTATCTCAATCCGGTACCTGGAATCTTCCTCCTTGTTGATATCAATATTCAGTGCGAATATCCATGCATCTTCACCATTCTCAACAAATCCGACATACCACCCGATCTGATGTTCAACCCGGGCAGCCCAGCCTGTCTTGGCGTAAAGTCTTTTATCTCCGGCCGAGTCTGCTAACATAAGCTCCTTTACCTGTTGCTGAACATCTTTCGAAAAGGGAAGCTTTTCATTATATAATGACTTTAGAAACAACACCTGTTCCTGCGCTGAGATGGCTGTTTCACCATCGAGCCAGAACCGGTCAATTTCAGGGCCTGTTTTCATATTTCCATAAGCACAATTGACCATCCATTCCTCAATTTTTTCTCTGCCTGTTCTGCGCGCCATTTCCTGGTAAACCCACACTGCGGAAACGCGGAAAGCATCCCTGACGCTCAGATCTTTATTCCAGGCTTCATAGGATCGTTTGGTTCCGTCCCATTTGAATACCTCATCGATGCTGCTGATGGATTTACTCTCCAAAGCGATCAGGGTATTCATTATCTTGAAAGTTGAGGCCGGAAGAAACTGCTTTTCTGATCTCTTGTTATTGTAAATGGTATAGTCGCCCGTCTTCAGGTTTAACAGAACAAAGGTTCCTTTAACCCCTGCTTCGTTAAAATACTTCTTCCATGAAGTGTTCTGAATGATGACGGTTTCATGAACTGCTGACCCCGGAAAATGAAGGCACATGACTACTAAAAGAATAATGAATACAATCTTTTTCATGGGATTTACCAACAGATTTTTAGATGAAAGACCAGGCCGCAGCCCGTGATTTTTATTTCGATTTGAAATTTTCACAAATATAGCGTAGGTTTGTTAAAATTTTTTGAATTCAATGATAGTTGACATTTTCATACCCTGTTTTATCGATCAGGTTTATCCTGAAACAGGTTTTAATATGGTTAAGGTTCTCGAGAAAATCGGGGTGGGGGTGAGGTATAATAAAAACCAGACGTGTTGTGGTCAGATTGCTTTTAACAGCGGATTCTGGGATCATGCCAAGGCAATGGGAGAGAAATTTATCAATGATTTCAGGGATTGTCAGTATGTGGTTACCCCCTCTGCCTCCTGCGCCGGAATGGTCAGGAATTACTATGATGAAATGTTTTACAATTCTGCACTCCACAACGAATACAGATTGTTGAAGAAAAATATTTATGAGATATCAGATTTTCTGGTTAATGTACTAAATATTAAAGATATAGGAGCAACATTCAATCATAAAGTTACCTACCACGATAGCTGTGCTGCTTTGCGTGAATATGGTCTGAAAGATGAGCCGCGAACATTGCTCAGGCATGTAAGGGGCCTGGAACTGATTGAAATGAAAGAAACAACCACCTGCTGTGGTTTTGGCGGAACTTTTTCTGTGAAGAATGAACCTGTATCTGCTGCGATGGCTGAGTATAAAGTCAGCAGGGCACTGGAAACCGGGGCGGAATATATTGTTTCAACGGATTCTTCCTGCCTGATGCACCAGCAGGCGTTTATCAACAAGAACAAACTACCGGTAAAAACCATTCACCTGGCTGATATCCTGGCATCTGGCTGGGAGTTGTAACGGAATGGCTTTCCATACGATCAAACACCCGTGATTTTTTTTCGGTTATTTGGCCCCTTCAGGTCGGGTAGTGAATTTCGAGATCAATCCGACAGTGTAATTGCCGGCAATGTCTTTTACCCCGATCTGCCAGTAATAGTCGGTATTGTATTCGAACCCTGAAAGCGTAGTTTCATATTGCGGAACACCATCAACCAGGTTGAAGTAAGTTATGCCCGATTGCACCAGTGAAAGTGATGTTCTGCTTTTACCGGTCCATATATCATAGGTTAAGGGATCATTCTCAGGATCGTTGCAGGTCCACTTGAAAATAACAGTTTCGTCCATCCAGTCCTGCCATTCAGGTGGCGTAATGTAATAAGGAATATCCGGTGGCTGGTTTGAAAGATCATTTACAACCACCACCATTTGTTTAATGGTATCGGTCATTCCCTTGGTGTCGCGTACTTCAATCATTGGAAAATAAACACCTACAGTATTGTACTGGTGGGTGGTGGTCTTCAATGTTGAGAATTCCGTATCGTACAATTTGTCCTTGTTCCAGTCCCACCGCACTTCAAGTATTGAAACCGGATCTTCAAAATCGCTCACAGTGCCTGCATCAAAATCAAATACAGTATTTACATCTCCCCTGAGAGGTGAAACTACATAGTTGGCCAGAGGCAGGGAATTCTGTTTATTAATTCCGTCTTTTTTGCAACTGACACTGATAAATAATATGCATATCAAAAAGATGCCCAAAAGAGATTTTATTTGTAAACCGCAGTGTCTTTTCATGAAGTAGTTGAATTTAGGAGCCTCCCTTAATGAAAGGTATGAATTAAACACAGAAAACCTGCTTTTGATTCTGGTCATAATAAACGGGTGTTGACCAGAGTTTTAACGTAAATTATCAGGAATCAGTATGCGAAATAACAAAAAATTTTCCTATTTTTCGTTCACCGGGTTGTTTTTGGCAATGAAAGAAATGCTTCAATGTTCTATTAAACGATCATATCACAGTCGGGTTATCGAACGAAGGATTATATTTGCCAATGACAAATCAATTCATTCCGTGACTTTTTATTATATTTGCATAAGTCACTTTTGCTGCATTTCCTACAAATATTCTAACCGGAAATCCTTTATAACCGGGCTAAACAATGAATCATGAAGAACTCTGACAAATCGGTTTTTTATTTTCTTTCTTTCTTACTTTCAGTATTGTTTTTTCAGGGTAAAATATTTGCCCAGGTGCCAACTGTTCAGGATTGCCTGGGAGCTATCCCTGTTTGCACTTACCAGTATAATCAGCCGCTTTCATTTCAAGGGACCGGCAATTATCCCAATGAAATCAATGCGACTCAGACATGTCCCCGCAGTTGTATGGATGGCGAATTAAACTCAGTATGGTATGTAATTTCTGTAAAGACAGGAGGACTTCTGAGTTTCGTGATTACTCCGGTTTCATCAGCCGATGATTATGATTGGGCTGTTTATAACCTCAATTCTATGGAGTGTAGCGACATTTACAGCAATGCGATTTTTATGCAATCGAGCTGTAACGCAGCCGGTGGACCTTCATTCCAGGGCCCGACAGGAATCAGCAGTGCGAATGGTGGAACCCATAACTGCAATGGAGGTGGAAATACTTTTAAATGGAATGCTGACCTGCCAGTTAATGCAGGCGATACTTACGTACTCTGTGTCAGTAACTGGACTGCGACTCAGAGTGGTTACCTGCTCGATTTTGGAGCTTCCACAGCTGACATTTTCGACGATATCCAGGCTGTTATTGCCTCAGTTAACACCGATATCGGGTGTGCCGGAGCTACTTCCATGAGTTTTGCTTTTACTGAAAATGTCAAGTGTTTTTCAGTGCAACCTTCTGATTTTTTATTGGTTGGGCCTGATGGTTCACAGCATGTTGTAACCAGCGTAAACGGTGCGGGTTGCCAGGCCGGAGGCGAACAGGAAAAATTCTTTACTGTTGGATTTTATCCTCCGATTTACCTTGATGGAACTTATACTCTGCAGTTGATAGGTGAGGTTACCGACCTTTGCACCAACTCTTCTGCTCCCCATAGTTTTGATTTTGAGGTTACCCTCGACCCGCTTCCGGCTGTACTGGCGGGCCCGGTTGATGCCCTTGTTCCGATTGGAGGTTCAGCTTCTTTTTCTGTTGAAACGCTGGGAGATACTTCATTTCGCTGGCAGTTGCGCCCCCCGGGTGCCACTTTCTGGCAGGATATTGACGAATTGGTTCCTTATTCCGGTGTAACAACCAACACACTGACTGTCAATCCATGTACATTCGATCTGGGTCAGTATCAGTTCAGGTGTATTGTCAGCGGTGATTGTCCTCCACCAACACAATCGTCTGCTGCTACATTATTTGTCGGTGATGCTCTGGCTGCTTCCGCGGCCTGTATACCCGAAGAGATCTGCATAGGCGGGCAATCGCAACTCAATGTTAATGCATTTGGCGGAAACATCCAGGAACCCTATACTTACAGCTGGACCTCTCCGGATGGTTTTGCCTCAACCCAGCAAAATCCATTTGTTGAACCCCTTACAACGACAACCTATACAGTTACTGTTGACGATGGGTACAATCCTACGACCGCGCAGGTTACAGTTGTAGTAAATCCGCTGCCTGTGGCCGATGCCGGGACGGATTTGGAAATCAATCATGGGACTTTTACTACTTTAACCGGAAGTGCCTCGGTGGGTGAACCTCCTTTTGTCTATCAATGGCAACCGGCCGACTCACTCTGGAATCCTGACCTCCAGAATCCGGTAACCCGGAAACTCCGTGGTTCAACACTTTTCACCCTGGTAGTTACAGATGGCAACAATTGTGTGAGTGAGCCCGATCAGATGCAGGTGAATGTGGTCGGCGGACCACTCGCTGCTTCCCCTATGGCATCTCCCCCTGTTATTTGCTTTGGCGATACTACTCAATTATTTGCTCTGCCAAGCGGAGGACAATATACAAACTACGCTTATAGCTGGAGTATTAACGGAGAAGAGTTTTCAACCATTCAGGATCCGGTGATCAATCCCCTGACTACCACTACTTATTCTTTGCTGTTAACCGATGATTTTAATGAAATCAACCATGAAGTAACGGTAACTGTCAATCCGTTGCCGGTTATAAACCTCATAGACCCTGAATTTCATATAGTTAACGGAGCAATCCAGGTTTGTGTTTTTGATACAATTTCGCTTGATGCCGGGAATCCGGGAAGCGATTATCTCTGGAATAACGGAGTTACTACACAAACAACAGTTTTGGCTACTTCTGGTCTTAGTTTTGATTTTCAGGAGCATTGGGTAAGGGTTACAAATTCAGAAACCGGATGCATCAACCGGGATTCGGTGCAGGTTATGTTTACTTTTATTGAATGTTCCTATGGTATTGATGACCTGAATGCGAATGATCTGGTTAAACTTTTTCCCAATCCGGCCGGTGATAGTTTTACGGTTTCAATCGACGGGAAACCAGGTGATTTTCTCATTCAGGTTACTGATCTGAGTGGCAGGGTATTATTACAGAAAAATTTCAGTAAAAAAATAAGCGGAGTCTTTAACTGCCTCATCGATGTGGAGCAGATTGCAAGCTCAACCTGTCTTGTAAAAATATTTTCACCCGATGTTTATGTTGTTAAGAAAATAGTAATTTCGCATTGAATAGACTTCTATGAAAAAGAACCACAATTTTTTTCGCAATTTTTTTAAGTTCGGGAGCAGGCTCACATTCATTTCATTAACTTTATTATTATCCTTCTCATCTTTAAAACCTGCCGAAGGTCAGGTAGTTGCTGTTTTTGAAAGCACTGAAGATTACCTCAAAACTGAAAATAATCAATATCAGACAATCTTTTTATTGGAGACAGGAAAAGAAACAATTGATTTGCTGGTCTCCAGGGCACTGACTATGCCTGAAACCTTTACGTTCAAGTCTGATAAAATCAAAAGAAATAATTACCGATGCTCTCTCCTTTTTATACACCCTACTGATATTTACTACGTTAAGAAAACCCTGCTAAACCTCGGGATTGAGCAATTGAAGATAAATAATAAAATCTATTCTTTGCCGGATTACGAACCGGTAATTAAATGACATCGGGTCCCTGGAGGGTACTATAATGAGATTTATATTCAGTATTTTGCTGGCTATCTGCATAGCCATTCTATTTCCGTCGGTACTTGTTGCCCAGATAAATGCCGGTCCTGATCTTTTTATATGTCAGGGCACAACAGTTACTCTTAATGCCGTAGCGACAGGCGGATACGGAACTGATAGTTATACTTTTGAAGTTTATCCCTATCAACCGGAAACATATACTGGTGGTACGCCCGTTACTTTCGGCGGAAATCAGGACGATCAGATTGCCGGCCCATTTCAGCTCGGGTTTCAGTTCTGCTTCTTTAACACCTATTATAACCAGTTCTATATTGGCTCGAATGGTTGGGTTGGTTTTTCATACAGTTCAGCCTGGACTACCTACACGAGCGCAGCAATTCCAAGTACCTCATCTGCAGTCCCTAAAAATTGTATTATGGCACCATGGCAGGACTGGCATCCGGGGGTAAGTTCATCTAACGGGCCTCCATATGTTTTTTATAAAACGGTTGGTGCCGCACCCAACCGAAAACTGGTAGTTTACTGGAAAAGTTGCCCGATGTATTCGTGTACCACAACTTATGGCTCCTTTCAGATCGTGCTGAACGAGCAGAGCAGCATCGTGGAAAACCACCTCACCAACAAGCCCAACTGTACTTCCTGGGCTGGAGGAACCGCTACTCAGGGTGTGCACAACAGCAACGGAACTGTTGCGTTTACAGCTACCGGCCGCAATTCAACGCAATGGGTAACAACAAACGAGAGCACCCGTTTTGTTCCGAGTGGTATCAAATGGTATGCAGGGGGCTATCCGAATGGTACCATTGTAGGATATGGTCCTGAATTGATTGTAACCCCGGGGGTTACCACAACATATACCGCAGTCGTGAATGTATGTGGTGGACAGGTATTTACAGATGATGTTGTAGTTTCTGTCACCCCTCAGGACAATGCTTCATTTTCCTATGGATCTTCCACCCTCTGCCAAAGTGGCAATTCGGGTCTGCCGGTAGCCCCATTCCCGGGAGGCTCTTATACTTCTACTCCACCGGGGCTTGTAATTAATCCCACAACAGGAAACATCAACCTGGGATCAAGTACCCCGGGTGCATATACGGTAACCCATATTACCAACGGTCTGTGTCCGGATACAGCTACCATTAGCCTTTCAGTCGTTCTTTCCCCATCTGCGATGTTCGGTTACCCTCAATCAGCTTATTGTGTTTCATCCCTGAATCCGTTTCCGGTATTTCCACCGGGCTCATCGGCTGGTACTTTTACTTCGTCCCCGGCAGGATTGGTTTTTGCCAATCAGTTTACCGGAGAGATTAATCTTGCTGCTTCAACTCCAGGCGTTTACAACATTACCAACACCATTCCGCCTTCTGCAGCCTGTCCACAGGTTAGCTATACTATGAATGTGGAAATTTTAACCCTGCCACCTCCGGCTGCGATGCCACAGGGAACATCTATTTTATGTGAGAACCCGGCAAACACGCAGTACAGCACCACATCACTGCCTAATACAACTTCATATACCTGGACGCTGCAACCACCTGCTGCAGGGGTTTTACAAAGCAGCGGACCGAATGCTTTGGTAAACTGGAGCGACAATTTTATTGGTAATGCCGGTATAGCTGTTAACGGGACCAATGCCTGTGGTAGTGGTACAAACTCTCTGCCTTTGATCATTCACATCAACCCATTGCCGAAGGAAACCGGTACACCCATAGGGCCGACTTCCCATTGTCAGGGTGGTGGTTTAGCTGCTTATGAAACATCCGGCTCAGCTTATGCCGATAGTTACGAATGGTTATTGACTCCGCCTGAAGCAGGTTCAGTATTTGGAAATGGTCAATCAATCAGCGTATCCTGGCTGGCTGGCTTTTCCGGAACTGCGCAGCTGTCGGTTCGCGGAGTTAACAATTGTGGTACTTCGATATGGTCGGTTCCACTCGATATTCTTGTTGCTCCGATTCCATCGACTGCTTCTCAACCTGAGGGGCCGGTATTGTTCTGCTCAGGGGAAACATCAGCCGTTTATACCACCGGAATAACAGCCAATGCTACTTCTTATCAATGGATTCTGACGCCTGAAAATGCAGGAGTCATCAGCGGCAGTTCGATTTCAGCCAATGTAACCTGGAATCCTCTTTTTTATGGACCGGTTCAGCTTTCAGTAGCCGCACAAAACGATTGCGGAGCCGGACCTTTTTCATCACCCCTTGAAATTTTTATTGCCCAAACACCTGAGGCAAATGCAGGGAATGATACAACTGTAATGGCCAATGCAATAATAACGCTGAATGGTTCAGTAAACGGAAACCTGCAATCAATGCAATATCACTGGGAGCCTGCCGGACTCTGTGTTAATCCTGATGTTTTACGTCCGGTAACGCTTCCGCTTACAAATACAACGCTCTTTACTTTATCTGCTACCGATGGAGATGCCGATTGTAACGATGTTGATGAAGTTTTGGTGGAGGTTGAAGGAGCGCCACTGGTAGCAATGATTTCAGCTGAACCTGAATCAATCTGCGAAGGTGAGACTACTGAGCTGAGTGTTGAAGCCTTTGGTGGTGCGGGTGGTAATTACCAGTTTACCTGGTATCAGAATGGAACCATGTTCAGCAATTTGCAAATCCTGACAGTAAATCCCGCAGAAACAACTGTTTATACAGTGGAAGTCTGGGATGGATTCTCAACTTTTTCAGGCGATATAACCATCGAGGTCTGGTCATTGCCTGTAGCCAATGCCGGTGACGATGTTCAGATTCCTTTCCTTACCCAGGCACAGCTTACAGGAAGTGTTACCCCTCCGGGAAACTACACCTACCAGTGGCAACCTGCCGATTACCTTGCAGATCCAAACATTCAGAACCCTCAGACTCTTCCGCTGATTACCAGTACAATTTTTTCACTGGTAGTCACCGATGTTCACGGATGTGTGAGCCTGTCGGATGAGATGACCGTACTGGTTGAAGGGGGAGGGCTGACTGCCAGTCCACAGGCAATCCCTGATACGTTGTGTTTAGGAGAGAATGCAACACTTTATGCACTGCCTACCGGGGGTGTAACAGCAGGTTATTCTTACCGCTGGCTCGAAGGATCTACCTTTATCTCAGACCTCCCTGTTATTGAAGTATTGCCATCCTCAACAACACAATACAACCTGGAAGTGGGTGATGGTTTTGCAACCATATACCGGAATGTAACGGTTACCGTAAACCCTTTACCTGAAGTTAACCTTATAGGATCGAATGTTCATCATGAAGACAACACAATCCTGTCGTGTGTTTTCGACACAGTAACCATACCTCTTGATAACCCTCATTGCCGGTTTTTATGGTCTGACGGGTCAACCGCAAAAACAATTGAATTATGGACTTCAGGCCTCAGTTTCGATTTCAGACAGATATGGGTGGAAGTAACTGACACTGTTACCGGCTGCCTGACCAGAAAGGAAGTGAATGTGTTGTTCAATTTCATTAATTGTTCATACAGTGTTCATGATTTTTCAGCTGACAAAAGGATTGTTGTTTATCCCAATCCGGCAAGCGAAAAAGTAATGGTTAAACCTGTTGGTGAAGCTGATGGCGAATGCCTGATTCAATTGATCGGAATCAGAGGGGAAATTCTTGGTGAAACGAGCGGGCAATGGACTACTGATGGCGTGGAACTGGACCTCCGTAACCGGGCCGACGGACTCTATCTGGTCAGGGTTATTACCGGTAGCGGGATTTCAATGGTTAAACTGATGATCTCAGGATCAGTCCATTAATCAGGGTTTAACCAACACCACCCCGCAAATATTTTAAACACCTGATTGGGGGGGTATTGGGGGGGCGAAATTGGAATTTTTTTATATTTTTAAAATTCCCCCTTCCGGCCCCGCCCCCGCCGCTGCGGGGGGGGGCCGGCGCCGGGCCGGCCGGGGGGGGGGGGGGTTCTTAAAATTAACAGACTATTGAACATATTGATAGCTGATTTTATGTTTCTTTTGTGAATACGACTTTTCCCGTTTACTGTTGTTTATTGATTTTCCGAAAAACTGGCTGAAATGTTCCTGAGGATTCTCCGTAAAATAGCTTATCTGCTTGCTGTAGTTGTAATTGTCCTGTTCACTGCAGTTTTCCTGTTTATCTCACCCATCGCTGAATTTTTTCTTGAAAAGTACAGTGTTGAATATACAGGGAGGCTAATACAACTTGACAATCTCAGAATCAACCTGTTGAATGGTGTAGTGAAGGCTGACCACTTTAGAATTTATGAAGCTGGTTCAAGTCAGGAATTTCTGAGAATAGAAAGCATTTTTGTGAATACAGACTTATACAGCTTTGTTGATGGCAACAACCGGATACGTGAGATCAGCCTCTTCAGGCCGGTAATAAACATCAGGCAAACAGGAGAACATTTCAATTTCGACGATCTGATTACCCGGTTCTCCGACACCACTACAACGGTTGATACAACCGCTGCGGAGCCGGTGAAGTATTTGCTTCAGAACCTCAGAGTCAATCAGGGCAACATTAATTACATCTGTAATTCCCCAGCTATCAATGCCGGTGTAGACAGTTTAAACCTTGAATGTCAGAAAATTTCATGGGATGATCCGCTATTAATTCTGAATTCGGATTTCCGGATCTCCTCAGGTGGCAAAACAAAAGCCGGATTTCAGTACAATATGGAGACTGCTGACTACGGTCTCAAGCTTGACCTTAAGGATTTTAACATCAGTTTATTATATCCTTACCTCCGCGATTATTTGTATGTGCAGAGCCTGGATGGATTCTTTTCCACACAAATGAATCTGAAAGGCAATGCCGACCGGCCGGCCGACATTGCGGCAAGCGGACTGGTAGAAGTTAGGGACTTTTCTATTGTTGATACTACGGCTGAGAAGCTTGTTTCTGTGGGAACCATGCGTATACCGGTAGATTCCTTAAACTCAGCAAAGGACATTTATTATTTTGGCAATATTTCGCTTGCCAGGCCTTTTATCAGGTTTGCCATGTATGATGACGGTTATAATTTCGACCGGATTATGGCTGTGAGTGAAACTTCCGATACCCTGACAGGTGAAGCGCCGGTAGAGGAATTTACCAATATTTTCAGGATGATTGCCGGATACATTGCCTATTTTACCAATGAATACAAGATCAGCAACTACAAGGCCGATAGTTTTGAACTAACCGGTGGTGAACTGGTGTACACGGATTATACCCTCGAAGACAAGTTTCTTTATCACCTTGATTCCTTGCAACTGCATTCGCGCAACCTGAACTCTTCCAATGAAAGATTGCTGATCAGCCTTGATGCGGTTATGAATACCTCCGGATTGATGAATGGCACGCTCAGCGTGAATCCCGACGGATTTTCCGAGATGGATATCCGGTATACCGTTAAGGAATTGTTGCTTTCCGACATCAATCCTTATTCGGTTTATTATGTTGCAACCCCTTTCGTTCAGGGGCGGCTGTTTTTCGAGAATATAACAAGTATAAAAGATCAGAAGCTCAGGAGTGAAAACCGGCTCAGGATTGACCAGGTTGCGGTTGGGGAAAAGGTTAAAAATTCCACTGCAATGAGCGTACCGGTTAAACTAGCCATTTCTCTGCTTAAAGATCTCGAAGGAAATATCAACCTCACCATTCCGGTGGTCGGTGATTTGAACGACCCTACTTTTAAATGGGGCAGGGCATTGCTGCAGGTACTTAAAAACATCGCGATCAAAGCTGCAGTTGCACCTTACCGGCTGATTGCCGGAATGTTTGGCGGTGACGAAGAGCAATATAAAGAAATCAGGATGAATTACCTGCAGACAAATCCCGGAGGCAGCGAAATGCAGGTGTTGGAAAATCTCAACAAAGTTCTTAAGGGGAAACCAGAATTAAACCTCGGCCTGATCCAGCAAACCAATACTCAACACGAAATTGAGTTACTTGCTTTGTTCAGGGCCAAACAGGAGTATGCCGGATTTGGTACCGGTGATTCGACCGGGTTGACGGAGGTAAACGCAATCAATTCAATATCTAACAGGGATTCGTTGTTTAATGTCTGGGTTGACAGTAAGTCTGGTCAGAATCAGGGGCTTGAGTCTATACAGCAGAAAGTTGTAAAATACTGCGGATATGAGAAACTAAAAGCGGATGTTGAACGCAGGGAAGCTTTAAGGTCGTCCGGAATCCTGAATTATTTTAATTCATGCGGCATAGATGTTTCCAGAATCAGGTTAGCCGACAAAATAATTCAGTCAGAGCAGGCTTCACAAACCGGACCTTCGTTTAAAATCTCCTATTTTATCAATGGGGAAGATATTCCTTCAGAAGAACCATAGCGGCAGAAATGGCCGAGGAGAAAGCGATGGAATAGGGGATTCAGAAGGTATCATAATAAAAAATTTTATTATTTCCTTGAATTTTGCGTCGTTTGTTAATAAATTATTAATTTTGGAGAAGTTATAGTGCCGTTTTTTCCGGGGGGATTCAACAGGGCTCAGGTTTATAAGTTTCATACTTTGTGGCTAAAAAGCCTCACCAGTTATCTGTTCTGAACAGGTTGCCGGTCATCCTGCCATTGAATCTGTTTTTTATCTGGAACAGCACCTTTTTATTCAATAGTTCAGTAAAAAAGTTTTAAAAATGAAAACTATTACCAACAGGTTAAAGGCGTCAACCGGAATCATGCTGTTAACTGTTTTTTCAATGGTTTTTTCATTGAGCATATCTGCCCAGCAGTTGATTACTTCAGACGATGGAAGTCAGTATATCAATGTTGAACTTATGGGTCATTCCTATTTCAGCAGGATGATGATGGTCAATGACTTCCAGAAGCTCGAAAATGCGAAAGTCGTTCTGTCGGATGAAACTGGTATAATCTATATCTATTCAATGAATCAGCAGATTAAGCAACTTTACGGGCATGTTAAACAGATCGTGAAGAATGCTGAGACATTGGATAAGGATTACGATAAAGATCAGGAAACAGAAGTCATCAACAACCTTATTTCCAGCAACGGCGATTGGATTGAAGCTTATGCTTTAAGCGGAGAGAGAGCTGCCACCAATGACTCCTGTCATAAATCATATCCCTTTTGCACCAATACGATCTACACATTTCCGGCCGGGGTTAATACCCAGGCTCAGGTTGGACCCAATTACAATTGTTTAAGTACCAGGCCCAATCCGGCATGGTACCATCTGAAGATTCTTGATCCGGGGCCTATTGCCGTTTATATGTTCAGTACCCCTTCGCGGGATATAGATTTCTGTTTATGGGGACCTTATATGGACCCAATAACACCCTGCCCGTTAAACAATTCAAATGGAGGTCTTACCGGTTCAAAGGTTGTGGACTGCAGCTATTCTCCAAATGCCACTGAAACAGCCAATATTCCAAATGGACAAACAGGCCAGTATTACATTCTGATCATTACCAATTATTCAAATCAACCCTGCGACATTACATTCCAGCAATCTGGTGGAACAGGGTCAACCGACTGTACCATTTTGCCTCCACCCGCGACAAACAATTCACCAGTATGCGTTGGTGAAATGATACAGTTAAATGCATCAACCGTTATAGGTGCTCAATATCAATGGACGGGTCCCAATGGCTTTATGAGCAACCAGCAAAATCCAACGATTACGAATGCACAACACAGTAACGCCGGTGAATATTCATTAACTATTACTGTCAACGGTCAAACAAGTGATCCTACGACTACTGAAATATTTGTTCTCGATCCTCCTGTAGCAACATTTTCCGGAGATGCATCCATTTGTATTGGTGATTCAACACAGCTTTCTATCAGTGCAGTTGGTGATGGCCCTTACAGGGCAACAGTCAGCGCAGGCGCAGGAATTCCAATGGTTATTAATTTCACTGAATCACCCTATCAATTCTGGGTTAAACCTATTGTTACCACAACATACAATCTTACTGGTATCAGTAACCCGGGTTGTCCGGGTACGGTTATCGGATCTGCAGTGGTAACCGTCAGGCAAAAACCTGTCACCGATTTTACTGCAGCCAATCTTTGTTCAAGGTTAATGACCCAGTTTACCGATATAACTACGGTACCTGTTGGTGGAATTGCCTCATGGAACTGGGACTTTGACGACGGAGGTACTTCAAATCTGCAAAGCCCGCAACATACATTTGCTGATCCGGGAACTTATAATGTTTCGCTTATGGCCGTAGCCAACAACGGATGTGAAGAATCAGTTACAATACCGGTTGAAATCAATGCTACCCCCGTTGCCAGTGCAGGGCCCGACAAAACAATTCCCTATGGAACCAATGTTCAATTAGAAGGCAGTGCTACCGGGTCCTATGCTTATCAATGGCAACCTGCCGACAAAGTGGATAATGCCACCGTATTATCTCCAAATACAGTGTTGCTGGCTGCTACCACTGATTTTACTTTAACCTCAACCGATAATTTTAATGGCTGTCAGATCTCCGATCAGATGACAGTAAACATCACAGGCGGTCCTTTATCAACCCTTATTCAGGCTGACCCTGCTGAAATTTGTATAGGTGGAAGTACATTATTGAATGCTTTGCCATCAGGAGGATCCGGCATTTATACGTTTGACTGGACTTCAAATCCTCCGGGATTTACCTCCACACTCGAGGATGTAACTGTTAATCCTACCGTCACAACAACTTACAATTTGTCAATTTATGATAATTTTAACACCATTCAGTCACAGATTCAGGTAGTTGTGAATCCACTCCCTAACCCCAATGCAGGTGATGATCAAACCATTCCTCATGGAACTAGTACTGTCCTTACCTCCATGGTAAGCGGTGGCACTCCTCCCTATACTGCCTATCTGTGGAGTCCTGCTTCTCTGGTGGTAGCACCAACCATGTGGGTTACTCCAACGCTGAATATATACGCTTCGCAGAATTTTACCATGCAGGTAACCGACAGTAAGGGCTGCATTGCCACAGGACAGACTGTAGTAACCCTCTCAGGCGGGCCATTGCAGGTGAACCCTGAAGCCGATCAGCCTATTATTTGCCGCAACGAATCCACTACCCTCAGGGCTATACCCGGGGGTGGTTCTGCCAATTATACCTATGCCTGGACTTCAGATCCCGTCGGCTTCACCTCATCGGTTCAAAATCCGACCGTAACTCCAATTCTCACAACAACTTATAATGTTTCGGTCAACGATGGATTTAATACCACAACAGGTGCGGTAACCATTACAGTTAACCAACTTCCTCAGATAGACCTGATCCCGCACAACGATCCAAGGGTTCAGATCATCAGCAATACAAAACCTTACAAGATAGGCATCTGTGTTTACGACACCATTACCATAGACGCCGGAAACCCCGGAATGTCCTACCTCTGGAGCAACGGAGCTTCTTCTCAAAACATCGAACTTAGTACCTCAGGGATCAGTTTTGATGTTCAAAGCTATAATGTAACTGTTACAAATGTTGAAACTCAATGTTACGATAGCACCAGCATAACAGCATATTTTACATTCCAGAACTGTAGCTATAGTATTGAAGAAAATGAATCTGACAGCCGCCTGGTTGTCTATCCGAATCCTTCAGCCGATGGTCAGTTCAAGATAATGATATCTGAACTTTCGGGAGAAATGCAACTTGAGGTCTTCACTTCTATCGGCAAACCGGTGTCATCGCAAACATTGAAATTACAGAATGGTACGCGTTTTGAGACAGTTGCTGACCTTGGACGATTTGCCAATGGTGTATATATCCTGAAACTTACAGGAGATAAAACAATGATACTTAAAAGGTTGATTATATCTAAATAATAACAATAATTTTCCGAGAGTACCTGGCTTTACCCAAAGAGTTAGTTGCATAACCCGGAACTAATCAGACTAATTGATGAAGAATTTTTCAGTATTGGCGCTGCTTTTCTTACTAACAGTCAGTTCCACCATTGCCCAGGCCCCCAACAGGTGTTCCTATGTTCCTCCGCGACAGGCCGATAATTGGTTGTTCTTTCAGAATGCCGGTATCCGGTTCACCGATGACGGGGTAACCGTTAACCATCCTGCTGATCCAACCGTCGCTGCAGGTAAAGGAACATCCACCATATCAGATTCCGATGGCAACCTGATGCTATACACCGATGGCATGAAGGTGTGGAACAGCAGCAACAACGTCATTAATTTTGGACCCCTTCTCTCGGGAGATCTTGGATCTACACAATCTTCCCTGATTGTTCCAATGCCCGGATCACCTCAGATATCCTACATTTTTACAACCGATATTATTTATCCGGCATCCTTCGGACAAACAAAAGGGTTCAACTATTCACGGGTTGACATGTCGATCAGCAACAATTATGGTGCGGTAACCGACCACAACATCAATTTGCTTGCGTCTTCTTCTGAAATGCTTTCCGGTGTAAGGCATGCAAATGGTATTGATTACTGGGTACTTGCACATGGTTTGAGCAACAATAATTTCTACGCTTATCTGGTTAGCTCAACAGGAGTGGATGTATCGCCCGTGCAAAGCTCAGGCGGATCTGTTCTTAGCGATGATTACAATCTGAGAGAAAATCTCGGTGCCATGAAAATTTCTCCCAAAGGAGATAAGGTAGCTTTTGCCTCTTTTGGAAAAGGAACGCTTGAATTGTTCACTTTCGATAACCAATCGGGCAGGGTAGGTAGTCCTTTGATCCTTAATCCGCCGGTATCGGGAGCAAACCAGGGACCTTATTATGTTGAATTTTCTCCTGACGGAACTAAGCTTTATGTTACAGTGGCCAATTTATCAACCGGAAGAGATAATCACCTCTTCCAGTATGATGTTGTTAATGGTGGTAGCATGGCCGAAATTAACCTGGCTCCGGATGAAGCTGATGTTTCTGCCCTGCAGCTTGGACGTGACGGTAAAATCTATGTAAGCCGCTATCAGCGAAGCATGCTGGGTGTAATCGAAAATCCAAACCGGCCGGGAATTGCCTGCAACTATAATCAGGATGTAATCGATCTGGGCGCTAGGAAAGCACTGAATGGCCTGCCTAACTTTATCCAGAGTTACTTCGATATTCCTCCCGTTGACTACGATACCAAATGTGATGGGGATGAAACGGTGTTCAACATACTGAATGAATCAAACATCGATCAGGTTAACTGGAACTTTGGCGATGCCGGAAATACGACCCCCGGAACAGGGTTAAATCCAACGCATGTTTTCAGTACATGGGGAGACTTTACAGTTACAATGACTGAAACTTTCAATGGTCAGGATTTTATCACGAATTTCCCGGTCCATATTGATTCACTTCCACCAAAATCTCTTCCCGACAGCCTTTACATCTTTCCCGGATCTACTATTTCCCTTTTCGCCCCCCCCGATATGTTTTCATATCTATGGCAGGACGGTAGTAACAACCAGGGACTCAGCGTTTCAGATCCTGGATTGTACAATGTTGAATATATTGACATCAAATGTTGTCGCAATGCCGATTCCATTAAAGTAACAGCATTGGACATTTCTCTGCCCAATGCATTTACACCCGACAACGATAACCTGAATGATGTTTTCAAAGCATTAGGTCCTGACGAAGGAATAGAAGATTTTACTTTGTCAATATTCAACCGTTTCGGACAAATGATCTGGGAAGCCAGTAACTTTTCCGACACCTGGGACGGCACCTTTAACGGTGAACCATTGCCAACCGGAGTCTATGCATGGACAATGGCTTTTAATGTGAAGGGAAATATCATGGAAATCGGTAAAATTAAATACCGTGGTTTCGTGACCCTGTTGCGGTAGATAAGTCTGTAACGTCCTGAAATTGTAGCAGAAGTATTTATGAGGATGTCTCAGAAGTCTGTTTAGGCTTCGACTCCGCTCAGCCTGACAACTGAAAATCAATTTATTGTCATATTGAGCGAAGTCGAAATATAGACAATTAAAGACTTTTGAGACAGCCTCTTTTTTTATCTTTGCATAAAGCATCCGGGATGACCAGAGTTAAAGAGACTTTTCGCTATCTAAACAGTTTTGCCACTGAACAATTGATTGGTAGCTATATAAGCAAGGTCGGACCCGACATTGAAGTGAGTCTTATCAATGGCCGTTATCAGATCAACGCGGGAAGCGTAAATTACTCCTATGGTCCGCTCCACGATGCTTTCCGGCGGTATTTTAACCTTGACCCACCTGTGTTGGCACCTTCTGAACCCATACTTATTCTTGGCTTTGGCGGTGGAAGTGTTGCAACAATTCTTCGAACCGAACGCGGACTGACCAACCCCATCACCGGAGTGGAACTGGATGAAATGATGATCAGGGCCGGGGTGGAACACTTTGGGATTGATAAATTAACTGATCTCAAATTAATTAACGCAGATGCAAACGAATTTATCCTGCATTGCCATAATAAATTCAAACTGATTGTTGTTGATATTTATCTGGATGATGTGGTGCCTGTTGAGTTCCAACGGAAACAATTCCTGGAGGAAGCCAGACGTTGCCTCATGCCGGATGGAAAACTGGTCTTCAATAAGCTGGTTTCGGGTCCAGAAGGCCATTCAGAGCTAAGATCCATTGAAGGTCTTTTTGCTGAGTTGTTTCCGGAAAGCCGTACTTTCACCATTCCGGTAAACAAGAAAATGCCCAATTATTTGATTACTGGATCGCTTACATAATACATTCTCAGATTTATGACTGAAATGATAGAAATTTTTTCGGAAAAGATTGCCCGGGAGCTTCATCTGCAGCCCTGGCAGGTATTCAACACCCTGAAACTGATGGCAGGAGGGGCGACCATCCCGTTTATCGCCCGATATCGCAAGGAAATGACCGGCGAACTCGACGAGGTTATGCTGGCCGCCATCCGCGACCGGAATGAGCAACTCACCGAAATTGAAAAAAGAAGGGCGTTTATCCTGTCATCCATTACGGAACAGGAAAAAATGACTCCTGAGCTCGAAAAGCAGATCAATGAAGCCCTTACCCTTACTGAACTGGAGGATATTTACCTGCCATATAAAGTGAAACGGAAAACCAGGGCCACCATTGCCAGGGAAAAGGGTCTGGAACCGCTGGCGAAGTTGCTGATGGCGCAGCAATCCATTGATCCGGAACTGAAAGCCGAAGCGTTTGTTGATGATGAAAAAGCAGTGCACTCTGTTGAAGAAGCGTTGGCCGGAGCCCGCGACATCATTGCGGAATGGATAAACGAAAATAAAGTATCGCGCGAGCGGGTAAGAAACCTCTTTTCGCGTGAAGCATTCATTACTTCAAAGCCTGTTAAAGGCAAAGAGCTGGAAGGTATTCTGTACCAGAATTACTACGACAGCGGAGAAAACATCCTGAAGGCACCCTCGCACAGAATACTCGCTATGTTTCGTGGTGAAGAGGAGGGATTTCTGCGGATTTCCGTTGAACCGGATGAGGAAAAAGCCATTGGTATTCTCGACAGGATTTTTATCAAGGCAAACAACGACGCAGCTTCACAGGTTCAGTTGGCATTGAAAGACTCTTACAAGCGCCTGCTGCAGCCATCGATGGAAACTGAAATGCGCCAACTCGCCAAGCAAAAGGCCGACGACGAAGCCATTAAGGTTTTTACCGGAAATCTCCGGCAATTGCTTCTGGCAGCTCCACTGGGGCAAAAAAATATCTTAGCGATCGATCCCGGATTCCGCACCGGATGCAAGGTGGTTTGTCTCGATCGTCAGGGCCGTCTGTTGCACAACGAAACCATCTATCCGCATCCGCCTCAGAACGAGGTAGGTCCGGCGGTTTCAAAAATCAGGAACCTGGTACAGGCTTACGGCATCGAAGCGGTGGCCATCGGCAATGGCACCGCCGGACGTGAAACTGAGAACTTTATCAGGAAAATTCCGTTCGACAGGCCGCTGATCAGCATCATGGTGAATGAGAGCGGCGCTTCGGTTTATTCAGCCTCTTCGGTAGCCCGTGAAGAGTTTCCCGATTACGATGTAACGGTGAGGGGGGCTGTATCAATCGGCCGGCGCCTGATGGACCCGCTTGCCGAGCTGGTTAAAATTGATCCCAAATCCATAGGGGTGGGGCAATACCAGCACGATGTAAACCAACCGGCACTTCAGCGAAGCCTGGAGGATACCGTGGTAAGTTGTGTAAACCTTGTCGGCGTTGAGCTTAACACGGCCAGCAAACAGATATTGAGTTATGTTTCGGGCGTGGGCCCGGTGCTTGCACAGAACATTGTGGAGTACCGGAATCAGAACGGGGAATTCAAAACCAGGGCTCAATTGCTGAAGGTGAAGCGCTTTGGCGATAAGGCATTCGAGCAGGCCGCCGGATTCCTCCGTATCCGCAGTGCCGAAAATCCGCTCGACCGCAGTGCGGTGCATCCGGAAAGCTATCCGATTGTCAGCAGAATGGCTAAAAAGCTCGCATGCACGGTTCAGGAACTGATTGAAAAAGAGGAGCTCCGGAAACAGCTCAATCCGGGCGATTTTGTCACCGAAACTGCCGGACTGCCAACCATTACTGATATTCTTAAAGAGCTTGCCAAACCCGGACGCGATCCCCGCGAGCAGTTCGACCTGTTCGAATTTGATAAGAACATCAATTCTATGGAAGATCTGAGGCCGGGCATGATCCTCGACGGGATTGTAACCAACATCACCGCTTTTGGCGCGTTTGTTGATATCGGGGTGCACCAGGACGGCCTGGTACATGTAAGCCAGATGGCCAACCGGTTTATCAAGGATCCCAACGAAGTGGTTAAACTTACCCAAAAAGTCAGGGTGAAGGTGATGGATTTGGATATGCAAAGGAAGAGGATCGGGCTGTCCATGAAGGAAGCAATAGGGCAGTGAGCTAAAGTAAAAAGTAAAAAGTCTATAGTAATGACGAATTACGAATTACGAATTACGAATGACGCCCTTCGGCTGGTCTCGGCTTCGCTCGACCACCGCCGCTCAGGGTTAAAAACGAATGACGAATGACGAATGACGAATGACGAATGAATGACGAATGTGTTGGTTTCGTTGCGGGGGGGGGGGGGGGGGGGGAGGACGGAAGTTTGGTTTACGTTTGACGATTTACGATTCATGAATACGAAACCTTAACCAGAATTCAGGCTCCCCTCACAAACTATAGGAAAGTCCGATTTCCTTCTCCTATTGAGGAGAAGGTGCCCGAAGGGCGGATGAGGTGGAGAGGGGTTGGGGGGTGAGGTAATACGAATGACGAATGACAAATGACACCCTTCGGCTGGTCTCGGCTTCGCTCGACCACCGCCGCTAAGGGTAAAAATGACGAATGACGAATGAAGAGTGACGAATGAAGAAGTTTGGTTTACGATTTACGATCAACAATTTAAGAATACGAAACCTTAACCAGAATTCAGACTCCCCTCACAAACTATAGGAAAGTCCGATTTCCTTCTCCTATTGAGGAGAAGGTGCCCGAAGGGCGGATGAGGTGGAGAGGGGTTGGGGGGTGAGGTAATACGAATTACGAGTGACGAATGACGATTCAGGTTTACCATTATCAATTGAACCTGAATGCAACTTTTTACTTTTTACTTTAAACTTTTTACTTTCCTTTGCCAACTGCCCTTTGCCAATTGCTAACTTTACATTTGAACTACAGAACTCTGTAATTCTGAAACTCTGAAACTCTGAAACTCTGAAACTCTGAAACTCTGTAACTCTGAAACCCTCGAACTCTCGAACCTTTGAACTTTTAGAATTGATGAAACTGAAACTAACCGTACTGATTCTTTTTATTGCTTTTATTGCACTTCCCGTAAGTTTTGCCCAGCGGATTATGGGCGCTGCGATAGTGGGCGTTAATGCCACCCAGGTTGACGGGGATGAGGTGTATGGATTTCATAAATTCGGACTGAACACCGGGCTGGCAGCCATTGTGCCGTTTGGGAACAACTGGTCGGTGAGCCTTGAGACCATTTATAACCAGAAAGGTGCTCACCAGAAAAAGCAGGCCAATGACTCGCTCGACGGATCGTACGATCTGAAACTGAACTACCTGGAAGTTCCCTTTCTGATTCAATACACCGATAAGGACATTGTGACGGTTGGAACCGGCATTTCGTGGGGACGATTGGTTGATATATCAGAACAACGCAACGGTTACAATATGCCCGGTACGACCATCGAAAGTGGGATCTATCGCAGCAGCGACCTGAATCTCCTGTTTGATATCAAATTCAGATTAATTGACCGACTGAGGTTTAATGTACGATATGCATATTCGCTGCGGCCCATCGCTACGCGTGAAGTTATTGATTCAAAAACCGGCAAACCCAATATCCGCGACCAGTACAACAACCTGTTTACCTTCCGGCTTTACTATGTTTTCAACGAACAGCTGAGCCGCCAAAGCCGCAATCAGAGTCCCCAACCATTGCAATAATGAACACTCCGGAAAGTTATATTTCGCTGTTGAATCTTGGCCGTCACCCGGAAGGAGGCTGGTTTCGTGAAGTTTACCGGGCTGCTTTGCAGGTCGAAGTGCCATGGTCAGCTGAAAAACGGAGTGCTTCTACCTCAATTTATTTTCTGCTTGAATCGGGCGACTTTTCCTCTTTCCACCGGATCAAATCCGATGAAGTCTGGCATTTTTATGATGGAAATGCGCTGGAGATCTTTTGGTTTGATGAAACCGGAAAGCCACGTTCAATCCTGCTTGGCCGCAACCCGGAGGCCGGTGAATTGTTGCAGTTTGCAGTTCCTGCAGGTTGCTGGTTTGCTGCAAGGGTAAAAAATCCGGGAACATTTTCATTGGTTGGTTGTACTGTTTCGCCCGGTTTCGATTTCAGTGATTTTGAAATGGCAGAAAGAAATGAATTGATCAGCCTCTATCCTGAATCAGAAGAACTCATCACCTCACTTTCACGATAGAATTCGAGCTTTCCCAAAAGAATTGTGGAGATTAGCTGATTGGCTAATTAGCAGATTAGCAGATTAGTTGATTAGCAAATTAGCTGATTAGCAGATTAGCCAATTAGCAGGTTTAGTAAAATTAGAAGATGGGGGTTTGGAATAGTGGAATAATGGAATATTGGGATTTACTGAGAAATCAGGAAATTCGATTAGCGGAATAGCCAATTAGCAGTTTTAGTAAAATTAGAAGATTGGGGTTTGGAATATTGGAATAATGGAATACTGTAAATGGGAAAATTGGATCGCTGGCGGAGCCTATAAATTATGAAAAATGGCATTTATTTGAGAAAAAGTTCAGGGTAATTTCTCAGGATGAAAATTAAAATCCAATCTTACTTTGAGCTTTAAACTTTGAGCTTTGAGCTTTGAGCTTGTTAATCAGAAATTCCTCTTACTCCAATTTCACTAATAAAGGAGGGGGATCTTACTCCGGTTCTTCCATCCCGCATCATACCTGTTTTCAACAAAAAAGATCAGCAGGTCGGCATCGTAGCGGTTTTCGGCAAACCAGATCTTTTTAGCAGCATCGTAGCGGTTTTCCACAAAGAACCAATACCCGTCCTTCCCGACATCATAGCGGTTATCGACCTTGAAAACCAGCAGGTCGGCATCGTAACGGTTGTCCACAATATATACTTTAAAATCGGCATCGTAACGGTTTTCGCAGGAGTAGATCAGTTGAGCATCTGCATAAATTACCGAAATCAGGATAAATGCAATCAGGAGTATTGCTCTCTTCATGTGGCAGGATTTGAAGATCGTTTCACAAAAATAGTGCCTTTGGCGATTAAAAATTGAGGTAAAACTGGCTGGTCAGCATTTTATATTCCTCCGTGTATTCACCGTTTGCATTTCGGATCATCAGTGTTGAATGCCGGACCGGCTGTTTTAATTTGCTGAATTCCAGCAGTGCCCTGTTTGCACTTTTGCCTTCTTTTGGCACAACCAGTATCTCAGCAGTGAGTTGCAACCCTGATTTCGAAGCCTCTGTTTTGAAGACAGCGCTTTCGTTACAAGGCAGAATCAGGCTGAAACAGCCCTCGGGAGCAAGAAGCTTCGATACTGCTTCTGTGATCACCTCATAGGGTAACAGGTCGGTATGCCGGGCGTTGCTGCGTTCCTTACCGGGTGCTTTCAGGGAATTGATAAAGTAGGGCGGATTGGAGATGATATGGTCGAAAAGCCCGGGATTTCCCTCTTTGAGGTATTCCTGAAGGCTTATGCAGATGGCTTCCAACCGCTCAGACCAGGGACTTCTTTTAAAGTTTGCTGCAGCAACTTCAGCAGCAACCGGATCAATTTCGATTGCTGTTATAGATGCAACCGACCGTTGAGCTGCAATCAAAGCCAGTAATCCGCAACCGGTTCCGATATCGAGGATGGTGCGGCTGTTTTCAAGGCTGGCCCAGGCCCCGAGCAACACTGAGTCGGTGCCTACTTTCATGGGGCAACCGGTATCATCGACCGAAAATTGTTTGAAACGGAATGCCATAGGACAAATGTAACCAATGTTGCATTATTTTAGCCAGGATTTTACAATAGCAAAAATCTCAAAAGACAATTCGCGTTATATTTATCTTTTGGAGAAGCGATGGCTGTAGTTATTCCTTTAATATAGACTTGTTAAGTATAAAACTACCATTTTTGCTTATATTTATATTGTATAAAGTATCCTATAATATGAAGAATGAAATTATTATTTATCAGGATGATGAAGCTTCAGCATGGCTTGAAGTCAGAGTTGAAGAAGAAACAGTATGGCTGAACCGACAGCAAATATCATCGTTGTTCGACAGAGATGTTAAAACAATAGGGAAACATATCCATAATATCTTTCAGGAAAGGGAACTTGAGAAAAAATCAACTGTCGCAAAATTTGCGACAGTTCAGAATGAGGGAGGCAGAATGGTTGATAGACGAATTGAGTATTATAATCTTGATATTATTATTTCAGTCGGTTACAGGGTTAAATCTAAAAGAGGTACCCAGTTCAGAATATGGGCAAATAAAGTATTGAAGGAATATCTGCTAAAAGGCTATGCTGTAAATCAGAGATTTGAAGAACTCGAACATGAAGTACATAATGTAAAAACGGAACTTGGTGAAATTAAGCTTCAATTAAAAACCTCTCTTCCTCCTAATCAAGGCATTTTCTACGACGGGCAAATTTTTGATGCTTATGCATTTGTCTCAGAACTGATAAAATCTGCGAAAAGATCAATCCAACTCATAGATAATTACGTTGATGAAAGTGTTTTGATTTTGTTATCGAAGCGCGAAAAGCACGTAAAGGCAGCGATCTACACTAAAAGCATAACAAAGCAACTCAAACTTGATTTGGAAAAGTACCACCTGCAATACCCTGAAATCGAAATATATACGTTTGATAAATCCCATGACAGATTTCTGATTATTGACAACGAAACAGTATATCACATCGGAGCTTCGTTAAAAGATCTGGGCAAACGTTGGTTTGCATTTTCAAATATAGGTCTGGATGCTGATGATATGATTAAACGATTGGGAACATAAATTTTTCCTAAATTTACCCTGGAAAACATATAAAGAATACCATGCTAAAAATTGATAATCAAGATGTTTTCTATGTTATAATAACTGCATTTTATCTAATTGCTTGTAATCCTAACAGAGAAAACATGGCTCCACTAACTACAATCTGAGAATCCTGCATTAGAAAAACAATGAAAAGAAATGACGCTATGAAGTTGTTGCTCTTACTTTTAACAGTATTCGTTTTTTCTTGTAATGCAGAGAAGTATTCAGCTGTGAATTTGAGGGTAAACTCACGTTCAGATACTTGCTCTCAAATTGCTGTTTATGGTGGTGCCGATAGTACTTTACATATCTTCTTGCAAAAAAGAATTGTGCCGGTATTGGCTAAATACAATCCCGGGGCTGAAGTAAACACATTTTATGTAGTTTTAAGCATATCGGATACTGGGGAGGTTAATGATGTAGATTTTAGAAATTTCATCTATTCAGAGGTTTGTAAACATGAATTAACAACAATTTTTCTCCAAATGGGGAAATGGATTCCAGCTTGCAGGGATAATAAGGCAGTTATCTCAAAGAGATTTTTTAAAATTGAGTAGAGCTTCCTATATTTTCCCTACCAGGTAAGCCTGAAGATATTTTACCTGATCAGTCCGGAGATTCAGGCTCAGATTAATTAAATAAAGATCGTCAATACCCTCCAGCTTGCCAAACCCTTGTAACGCCCCGGTATGAACAGGCTTTTCGGGATTGGAAGATTTGCACTCCAATGCGTACCGGCTGTCAGGCTGGGTTACCACAAAATCAACCTCTGTACCATCGGTGGTGCGGTAGTACTGAATTTTACCCCCGGATCTCAGATTCCGCAATAGTTCAAGTAACACATAATTTTCTAGCAGGGCCCCTTTGTCAATTCTGAATTCAAACTGATTGAAGTCGGTATTGATGATATTCCGCAAGCCGGTATCGGTGAAATACACTTTTTTCATTTTTGTGATTACCGATCTTTTATTGCTGGAAAACGGATCTAAAAGTTTAATTATATACATCTGTTGCAGAAGCTGAACATACTCATCGCAGGCCCTGTAAGCCAAACCTGATTCCCGGCTTAATTCATTGATATTTATCATATTGCCCGATTGAGCTGCCAACATTCGCAACAACCTGTTGAACCCGGTAAAGTGTTCATTCTTAACATAACTTCTTACATCGCGAATCAGGTAAGTCTTATAAATATCATCCAGTACAGCAATCTTTTGGTCAATATCCTGAGTTAATGCCGCTCTCGGGAACCCTCCATACAACAGGTACTCATTTAAGAGCGATTGAAAAGGAGCAGTCAATGCAGAATTATTGGTTGACAAATCAAGGCTATTATACAATTCATGGAGTTTTTCATCTTTGAACATCAGATACTCCCTATAGGACAATGAAAACACCTCAATTATTCTTATTCTGCCTGCAAGCGATTCTTCAACAGATTGCTGAATATTGATGCCGGAGCTACCTGAACAGAGAATTTTTAAATTGTCATTTTTGTCGCTGAGCAGTTTCAGCATGGTTGAAATCCGGGGAATAAACTGAAATTCATCGATTAATAGCAAACCCTTCAATTCAGGATTCAGATAGATTTTCAGGTATGCTTCAAGTTGTGAGAGCCTTTCAAACAAGCCTGAAACTTCGGGGTCCTGTCCATTCAGGAATAATGTATCTCCCTCAAAATGAAACATTTTCATCAGACTGGTTTTTCCGACCTGCCTGGCTCCTATAAGACAAACTATGGGTACTATGCTGAATGCAACGGCAATTTTTTCCAGATATGAAGCCCTGACTACCATAAGTAAAATGATTAACTCTATGCAAAGATAAGTCGAATGTTGTAAATATGTCCATATATTTTACAGAAATGTCAAAAAAATGGCCAGATAATTTACAATAATGGAGAAAATCTGGCTCTATGCAGCGCACTTATCATCTAAATCACTATAACAAGAGCTCAAATTCTGTCATCCGGTAAGGAATTTTTCAAGTTCTATTCAGCTGAATACAGGGCCCAACAACGTTGTTTATTGCATATTTTCTGCGAAATCAGTGGTTAATCTGCTCATACTTCTTCATTTGTTTATGAAAGCGGCTGCTTTGTGGCTATTTTATTTTTACCAGTTTCAGCGTTTCAACCACACCATTCCACGCACTGATCCGGCAAAAATACACGCCAGGCCTTAAACATTTACCAGAAAGTAGAATATCATCGCCCTTGACGGCAATCTGCTTTTCCAGTATTTTCTTGCCATCAGCATCGGTGAGCATAACCTGAACAGGATAGGCTACTTTCCTTCCCGCAACCGGCCTGATGACTATCTCATCCTCAAAGGGATTGGGGCTGGCTATAAAATAACTGTCAGTCACAGCTATTTCCGGGTCATTGAATCCGGTAACACCGCCGGTTGTGGTACTGATCATTACGCCCTTATCTCCGAAAACCAGGCCTTCTTCATCATTGAAAAAACAGGCAGCATTTAAGCCGGAAGTAACCCCGGTCTCAAGCGGGAACCATGTATCCCCACCATCGGTGGTTTTTAGGATATTGGTAAATTCACCAAAGCCCATGGCATAACCTATAATTGGCGAAGTAAAATCCAGCGCATTGAAATAAAGAAAGTTTGGGTTCGTCAACGCTGACTGATTCCAGGTAAGCCCATTGTCGACCGATTTAAATATCTCTAAACCTGCTATTATCAGAATGGTATTTTCATCCGGCAGGGCAATATCTTCAGCGGGTCCAAATTGGCCGATGGAAATGATTTGCCAGATATTCCCTCCATCGGTTGAATGGAAGACTGTGGTGGCCGGATAATTTTCAGAACCAGCCATAAACACTTCATTTGAAGATCGGTATTTGATTTTATAACATTCAGCCCCAAAAATATTTCCAGGGGTTACATCCTCCCATGTGAGCCCACCATCTGAAGTTTTAATAACAAGGTACTCCCCGCAGATTATACCATTATTCTCATCAAAGAACTTGATATCAGTAGGCGTGAATTCATATCCGGTGCTTATTTCAGTCCAGTTCTCACCTCCATCAGTGGTTCTGAGCAGGCTGATTGTGTCGTTAAAACTTTTAGTAAATGCCAATCCGCTATCAGCAGTCAGAAAACAAAAATTAAGGTCGGAACTCCAGTAATTTGTGTAGATATAATCCCAGCTATTCCCGCCGTTCGTTGTTTTCTTTATTCCGATGCCGGCAACCCCGCCACTCCCGGCATCAGTAAGGGCATAGCCTACATCATCATTCAGGAACTGCGCTTCATAAATTTCGCCTGTAAACAGTTTGTTTTGTTTTGGTTGCCATGAAAGCCCCCCATTGCTTGTCTTGAATATCATTCCTTTACCGCCAAGTGATAAAGCATTAAGTTGGTCTGTGTAAATCATTGAATTGGCTGCCCCCCATGGAAGCCAGGGTTGTGGAATTTCACTCCAGCTTAAACCACCATCATTTGTCAATAGAATTTTCATTTGATATTCCCAGGTAGTACATGCAACCATTCCCTGTTGTTCATTAAAAAAAGCAAATTTCCCTGAATAAGCTGAAATATCAGTGTATTCCAGATTCCAGGTAAGTCCACCATCGGTGGTTTTATAGATATAGCCAATATTTTCAGGAGTGTTAACCATTATAAAAACAAATCCGGTGGTATCATTGGTGAAATGGCAGTCATACACGAAGCCCTGAGGTAATTGGTCCGATAATACTTCCCAGTTCCAGGAAATTCCACCATCGGTTGTTTTCAGGCAGTACATATCCCAGGAAAAAACAAATCCTGTAAGGCTATCAGCAAACACGATCTGTTTAAGTGCGTTCTCACCACCAGTGACAACAGGAAGCCATGTTTCACCCGCATCGGTGGTTTCAAACAAATGGCCTCCATCAACGGCTGCAAATCCATGCACTTCATTCAGGAACTCAATATCTTCAACAAGCGGTAATCCGGTACCTGGATTCTCAATGTTTTTTTTGCTCCAGGTCAGGCCTCCATCAATTGTTTTCAGGATGGCCAGGTCGCTGCCATGGATAAATCCGGTGGTTTCATTGATAAAAAGGATTCCTTTACCCATAAAACTATTGTCCATGCCGGCCGGGTTCAGCAAAATGTTCCAGGTTTCTCCGGCATCGTCCGATGTCATTACCGTTGAGCCTTCACCCACCGCCATCAGCCGATCAGTGCCGGGAATCCGCGTGATATCGTTAATTGTATTTTCCTGGGGAGTAGGGGTAATTCTGGTCCATGGTAATTGGGCCTGTAGCGAAGAAACAGAAATCGAAAGAATGACAAGCAGAATTGCTCTGAGATAATTCATACAGGATAACTTTATGATACATCTGATACAAATCTATGAAAAAATATATTTGAATAAATTATATTTGAATTATATGATTATACCTGTTTTATTTCTGATCATATCTCACTGATTCCTTATATGGTTTGTTTAACCCCTACAGGGTGTATGTAACAATTTATTACCATTTTGTTTTGTTGTCTCAGCCTTTCAGGCTGTAGGTCTGTGACTTATGTTTTCAATTCAGTCAGCAATCTTTCTCATTTGATACTAAAATATGGTAGCGTCGGTGGTCGAGCGGAGCCGAGGCCATCCGAATAAAAGTCTATAATATGATAATTCCGAAATATAAAGTAACGGCTAGCAAAAAATAATAGAGCCTGTGAATTTTGCAGTCCTTACATGACCGAAAGAATTTCAGGTAAACTTCAAAAACTGATTCAATGGTTTCCCGGATTCGGGTTATTCCAGGTAAAGCTCTATCAGTCCTTCGGGAGCTTCGGTGTGGATGATGCGTTCTTCGCGGTCAACATCCAGGACAATGTCGTCGGTAATGGGAATAAGGATTTCTTTGTTTCGGAGCAGCACCCTTAACACTGCCTGGTGGGGATATTCAAGCACTTCGTCCACCGTGCCGGCTTCCCCGAAGTTTTTATCAACAACCCTGAAACCTTTGACTTCATGGTAATAGAACCTGTTTCCGGTAAGGGGTGGGAGCAGGGTTTCGGGCAGGAACAGGTCGCAGTTGAGCAGGAGGGTGGCCATATCAACGGTGTCAACATCTGAAAAAGTGACCACAGCCATATTGTTATGCCGCAATTCGATGGATTCAATAAAAAATGGAATCAGTTGACCGTTCATACGAACGAAAACTGATTCCATTTTGAGATAATTTTCCGGACTATCGGTATCGAGATATACCTGGAGGGCACCTTTTGCGGCAAAAAGTCTGGTTATTTTGCCAAGATAAAAATAGCCGTCCATTTATTCCATTTCGGTCGCAAATGAATTACTCAGCAGCCGGTTTGTCGGTTGCAGGTTCTTCGGTTGCAGGTTCTTCAACTGCAGGTACTTCAGCAACTGGTTCTTCAACAGCAGGTACTTCAGCTACAGGCTCTTCAGCAACAGGGTGCTTCAACAACTGGTTCTTCAGCAACTGGTTCTTCAGCAACGGTTTCCTCAACAACGGTTTCTTCAACCTCCTCAGCTTCAGCTTTTGGACCTTCGGCAGCAGCTCTGGCGGCATCAACTTCTTTCTGACGTTTCTTTGCAATTTCAGCAGCGCGGGCTTCGTTAATCTTCACTTCTTCTTCAAGACGTTTTTTACTGGCCTCTTTTTCAGTGAGTTGTTCTGACTTAACAGCGCTTGTAATTTTCGATTCCTTAGCAGCTTTCCAATCGTTTAAACGTTCTTCGGCTACTTCTTTTGAGAAAGCTCCTTTTGCTACACCTTTCATCAGGTGGTTGAAGTAGAGGATTCCCTTGTCAGAAAGTATGGTCTTAACGGTTGGTGTAGGATCAGCTCCTTTAACATACCAATCGTAAGCTTTGTCAAAATCCAGCTCAATAATGGCGGGTTTTGCAACAGGGTTATACGTGCCAATCTTTTCGATGAATCTTCCATCCCGGGGTGCACGACCGTCCGCAATTACAATGTGATAAAAAGGTCTTCCCTTTTTACCAAAACGTTGTAATCTCATTTTTGTTGGCATAAAATCAATTTTAAGTAGTTGAAAAATAATTTTTTAACAGGGGTGCAAAGAAACGAATTTATTTTGAGATAAAAAAGCGGTTGGAGAGGAATTTTATTAGTTTCAGGGTTTCAGGGTTTCAGGGTTACAGGGTTAAAGAGTTCAAGGGTTTCAGAGTTCAAGAGTATATGGGTTCAAAGGTTCAGAGTTACAGGGTTTCAGAGTTTCAGGGTTTCAGAGTTTCAGAGTTACAGGGTTTCAGAGTTACAGGGTTTCAGAGTTACAGAGTTAAAGGATTACAGGGTTACAAGCTACCATAGTCCGGTGGTTGAGCGAAGTCGAAACCATCCGGATTTTAGGTTTCAGGGTTTCGGAATTACAGGATTACAGGGTTAGGGACTGGGACAATGTGTTGGCTCCCCCGCCCCGGAGAGGGGGGGGGGTCAGGGAAGTTCAGAGTTGGGTTCAAGTTTCAGAATTACAGTTACGGTTGAGCGGGGCGGCTCCCCCTCGCCCCTTGGAGAGGGGGTTGGGGGGTGAGGTCTCGGGGTTTCAGGGTTTCGGAATTACAAGGTATCAGAATTCCAAGGTTTCAGGTTTCAGGATTTCAGGATTACCCTATTTCGAAATTCGGTAAGTAAAGAAGGCGGGGGCGCCCGCCGCCACCCCCGGGGTTTTCCCGGGAGAAAGGCGTTTAAAAATACCCGGAGGAAGAGAGGCGGGGCGCGCCTCCTGCGGTTCCCATTGTTTGACATGCCAAATGGAAAAATATCTTATCTCCTGTTCACAATGATCAATGCGGCGATTACCCCGGGAATCCAGCCGGCCAGCGTTAAAAGAAAAACAATTAGCACTGAGCCGCAACCTTTGTCGATGACGGCCAGCGGCGGGAAGATGATGCACAGGAGTACTCTTAAAATTGACATCTTTCAGTTATTTTGCAATAAGATTTTTTTGGAATTGTGTTATTAATAATACTTCGTTAAATATTTTTAAACATCTAATTATCAATGTGTTGACAAAATGCAATTTTGATTTGTAAAATATTAATTATCAATACATTGCGTCTTTGCGTCCTTGCGTGAGATTAAGAATTAACGGACTATTGATTCAATAAAACTACAACAAATCCGTTTCAATTTCTTCTTCGGCCGGGATTGAATCAGTCGGCAACACCAGGTCCCTGGCCGGGCCTTTCAGCTCAACTTCAGGTTTCAGGTTATCAAATTCTTCCTGGGTGATCCATTCTTTCCTGAGCATTTTTCCCGAAACCAGGCTGTAATACGACTGCAGATATTCGCGCAATGCACCGTTTTCATCGAATGAATAACGGAACCATTTTGGCCTTGGGATTATGCTGGCAAGGTAAATACTTTCAGCCAGGGTAAGTTTCGAAACATCTTTTTTAAAGTAAAAGCGTGCAGCTTCATTCACCCCGTAAACCATCGGTCCGGTTTCAATAACGTTCAGATAAACCTCAAACATCCGGTCCTTGCTCACCAGGCGCTGCGATTCAATCAGCCAGGTGATGAGCATCTCTTCAACTTTCCGGGTTATATTCTTGTTCCGGGTCAGAAATACATTTTTCACCAACTGCATGCTGATGGTGCTTCCACCCCTGGCGAACCGCCTTTCTTTAATATTGGTAATGATGCTGGAGCGGATGGCATCGGGAATAAAACCATTGTGAAAGTAAAATGAACCATCTTCCGAAGTCATCACAGCATTCTTCAGATATTGCGGAATACGGTCAATGGTTCTGAAATCAGGGTTCTCAGGACCCACCATAAACTGTCGGACAGGCTCGCCTTTTTCATAAGCCGTGTATAAAAAGGGCTCATTGATATAGGTAAAAGCGGTTTTCCCAAACCTTTCGATGCCAAACCCTTTCGAAGTGAGCGCTGAGGAAAAGAGTAAGGAATCCGGTCGCAGAAATGCATACTCAAAGTCGAGGTGGAAGGCAAGTTTTCCTTTTACTTTCAATCCCTCTAAGTTTGGGAACAGCCCTTCGGGCAGGGAAGAAAAGACATCCTGTGCACCAAATTCAGGTTCATGAATGCGAATGGTCAATGCTCTCTCAGGTAATATTTCATAACGCAGATAAGGATTAAATCCGATCCTGTTAAAAGAGATCAGACTCGCACTGTCAAGTTCAATATACGACTTGCCAAAATTCAGGCGGTAGGCGATTTCACTTCGCTCGAGTCTCACATCTTCAGGTGAAATACGCTGGTTGTTCAGCAATGAATTGTACACCACTGCCTGTCCGTCGATGTGAGCGGTCTCTTCACCGGAAGTGCTGAAATTGAGCCGGATACTGGCTGAGTCGAATGCCAGTATTGTTTTCCATCTTGCATGAATGTAAGGGATCTGTACTTTCAGACTGTCGGTTTTTTTGATGGATAAAGCGACTTTCTGCATCCGGGGATTGAGGATACCGGCAACCTGCCAGTGCATCGCCAGGCTATCGTCGGTCACATCTACAAGTGTTTTAAAGTAATTGTCACGGATTTTAAGTTCCGGAAAACTAAACGAGAAACGGTGGTTGTTGATCACAGCCTTAACTGTAAAATCTTCAATCTTAACGGAGGATGGTGTATATCCGAAAAATGCATTAAAAAGACTGGTGACCCTTCCGGCATAATTCACGGTTGAGTCACGCTCAGCCGGTTTCCTGAGTGTATCCGCACTTTTTTGTTCAAGAAGAAACAGGTAATTGCTTCGGTCACCATTTCTCCTGAGATTGATGAAGGGATGAATAATTTCTGCATTGTCGAAACGAATCCTTAGCCTGAGAAGCTCCAAAGGCTTGATTCTGATACTTATTTGATTGATAACCAGGAGTGTGTCACTATCCGGAGGAATAATTCCGAAATTGCTGATATTAATGGTGCTTACACCCTCGAAAGCTGCTTTCGAATAAGTGATTTCAGCTCCCAGTTTCCGGCTGATTTGTTTGATCTTTTTATCAATCGCATTGTTCAAAAGGATATTGCGGAAAGATATGAAAACAATCAGGAGGAGGACAATGATACCTGCTGTGATCAGGATGGCCTTGAGGAAGGGGTTTTTCATTTTCACCGGGCAGATATCTTAATGGCAGGTCAGCTGATTTTCCGCAAAATTAAGGTATTTTACGGTTTGGAAGTCAACTATCCCAGGTGATGTCCTTTAGGGCGGATGTAGCAGTATATTTCAAACCAGAGGCAAAATCCTGAAAAATTTATAGAAAGGATTCTTCGCTAATGCTACCATTGACAAAATTGGTGAAGTAGCTGATTATCTGTTTATTACATTGTATGTTTGGTTAGAGGAAGTTTCATGAGTGATTTCTGGATATTTAAATAAATGTCACGCTGAGCCTGCCTGATTCCATCTTGCAGGCAGGCGTAGTCGAAGCGCATCGCACAATCTATCATTTGGCTACGCTTAGAATCCTAGAAGCCATTTCAAAATACTCCAGACAACACTCGCAAATTCACAGGATTTTACCTTTATCTGTAAAGTTTAATGGGAACCCGCCCTAAATTATGGACCTGTTTAAAGATTCTAATGAAATTTTACCAGTCTGTTGAATTTCAATACTCCGCTAATATTATTTAAGCCACAGATTTGCAGAGTATTGGATGTAAGAATGGATAATTTTCAACACTCTAATAATCATCACTTTGCGTCTTTGTGTCCTTGCGTGATTCTTAAAATTACCGGACTATTGAAACTTGAAAAAGGTTCTCAAAACTTATTAACATCTCCTGTGTCAGCGCGATTTTAAAGTATTTTTACCCATTGTTATTTCTTTCCCTGACAAAAACCAGATAACATTTCAACCAACTGGTTTTGAGCAATTACAGGGTTGTTTTTTAGATTTTTTGATGGCCGGAATTTCCGGCAACGATTTTTTTATGAGCAGATTCACGCACTTACACGTACATTCCAAATATTCTATTCTCGACGGTGGAGCCGAAATCGGTCACATGTTTAAAAAGGCAGTCGATGACAAAATGCCCGCCATCGCCTTAACCGACCATGGCAACATGTTCGGGGTCTTTAAGTTTGTTGCCGAAGCTGAAAAGTATAACATCATTGGCCAGCCTCCGGTTATCAAGCCGATAGTAGGATGCGAATTTTACATGGTTGAAGACCGTCACAAAAAGCAGTTTACCCGCGAACAGAAGGATCAGCGCTTTCACCAATTGTTGCTGGCAAAAAATACCACCGGATACAACAACATCGTCAAACTGGCTTCCCTGGGATATATGGAAGGCTTTTACAGCAAGTATCCCCGCATTGACAAGGAATTGATTCTGCAATACCATGAAGGCCTGATTGCAACTACCTGCTGCCTGGCTGCTGAGGTGCCCAGGGCGATAATGAACAAGGGCGAGGCTGAGGCTGAGAAACTCTTCAAATGGTGGCTCGACCTTTTTGGAGAAGACTATTACGTTGAATTACAGCGCCATGGGATTGCCGATCAGGACAAGGTAAATGAAGTGCTGGTCCGTTTTGCACGGAAATACAATGTCAGGATCATCGCTACCAACGATACACATTATGTTGAGCAGGATTTTTACAACGCCCATGACATTCTTTTATGTGTAAATACAGGGGAAAAACAGAGCACACCCTCCTCAAAGGATTACAACGACGAAGAATCATCGGTGAAAGGGAAGCGGTTCGCTTTTTACAACGATCAATTTTTCTTTAAGACTACGGCAGAGATGGAAGGTGTATTTTCTGACCTTCCGGAGGCCATCGACAACACCAATGAAATCGCCGCAAAGGTTGAATTGTTGAATCTCAGGAAGGACATCATGCTTCCTCACTTTGCCATCCCGGATGGTTTTACCGACCAGTTTGAATACCTGAGAGACATTACCTTTAAAGGAGCCAAACGACTTTACGGAGAACTGAACCCTGTGATAGAAGAACGCCTGGCTTTTGAGCTGGGGACTATCAAAAATATGGGATTTACAGGCTATTTCCTGATTGTGGCCGACTTTATCAGGGCCGGCCGTGACCTGGGCGTCTTAATTGGTCCGGGCAGGGGCTCGGCAGCCGGTTCCGTGGTAGCTTACTGCATCGGGATTACCAAAATCGACCCGCTGAAATATGGTCTGCTGTTCGAACGCTTTCTCAATCCTGACCGGAAGAGCATGCCGGATATCGATACCGACTTCGACGATGAAGGCCGTCAGAAAGTCATCGATTATGTTGTAGCAAAATATGGCCGCAATCAGGTGGCACAGATTGTTACCTATGGCACCATGGCAGCCAAGAGTTCAATCAAGGATGTTGCCCGGGTGCTCGATCTTCCGTTGAACGAAGCGAATATGCTCGCCAAACTGGTGCCCGATAAGCCCGGCATAGAGCTTAAACGGGTGATGCTTGCCCCGATTGACGGGGATAAGGGACTGAAGGAAAAAGATCAGTTGACCTCTGAAGACATTGAAGATGTTAAAAAGCTGCGTGAGATAGCCAAAGGAAAAGACCTGCAGGCGGAAGTTCTGAAGGAAGCGATCGCGCTGGAAGGCTCGGTGCGCAGTACTGGTATTCACGCAGCCGGCATCATCATCGCGCCATCCGACCTCACCGGTATCATCCCGGTACTGACTTCAAAAGAATCGGAATTGCTGATCACCCAGTTCGAAGGTAAGGAGATCGAAAATGCAGGGGTCATCAAGATGGACTTCCTTGGTTTGAAAACCCTGTCGATCATTCGCGATGCCCTGTTCCTGATTGAAGAAAACCATGGGGTTACAATTGACATCGACGAGGTTCCGCTCGACGACCAGAAGACATTAGACCTTTACCAACGCGGCGAAACCAACGCTACGTTTCAGTTTGAGTCGGCCAATATGCAGAAGTACCTGCGCGAACTGAAACCCGACAAGTTTGAAGACCTGATTGCCATGAATGCCCTCTACCGGCCGGGCCCCATGGAGTATATCCCGAACTTCATTGCCCGTAAGTTTGGCCGGGAACCTGTTACCTACGATGTTCCCGAAATGAAGGAATACCTGGAGGAAACCTATGGGATTACCGTATACCAGGAACAGGTGATGCTGCTTTCGCAGAAACTGGCCAATTTCACCAAGGGCGATGCCGATACCCTGCGTAAGGCGATGGGTAAGAAGGATATTAAAACCCTGAATGAAAAGAAGAGCAAGTTTATGGATGGGTGCAAGGCCAATAACCTCGACCTGAAAGTTTGCGAAAAAATATGGGTTGACTGGGAAGCCTTTGCCCAGTACGCCTTCAATAAATCGCATTCCACCTGTTATGCCTTTGTTGCTTTTCAGACTGCCTGGCTCAAGGCCAATTATCCGCCGGAGTACATGGCTTCTGTGCTCACGCACAACCTGAGCGACATCAAGAAAATTACCTTTTTTATTGATGAAACCCAGCGAATGGGCATTCATGTGCTCAGTCCCGATGTGAATGAATCAGCGTACAATTTCGCGGTAAACAAAAATGGAGAAATCCGTTTCGGAATGGGTGCTGTGAAAGGTGTTGGTGAAAATGCCGTGAATGCCCTGATTGAAGAACGAAAAGCCAACGGACCTTTCCTGAATATTTTCGACCTTGCACGCAGGGTGAACCTCCGGACAGTGAACCGCCGGAGCCTTGAAGCGCTGGCCATGGCGGGAGCTTTTGATACATTCGAAGGAACCCACCGTGCCCAATACTTCCAAAAGGAAAATGGAGACGGACAGACATTTCTCGAAAAAGTTCTGAAGCATGCCGGAGATTACCAGGCCCAAAAATCAGGTTTGCAGGTCAGCCTTTTCGGCGGATCGTCCGAAGCTGAGATGCCGGAAATAAAAATGCCGGTTTGTGAACCCTGGAGCAACCTCGAACAACTGAAATTTGAAAAGGAAGTAACCGGCTTCTACATGTCGGGTCATCCGCTCGACGATTACAAGTATGAAATTGATGCATTTTGTCAACATAAGGTAAATGACATCCGTGAAGAGAATATCCGGAATTTTTTGGGTCAAAAGCTTGTTCTGGCCGGAATTCTGTCGGCCGTGAATCACCGGCTTTCGAAACAGAACAAGTATTTTGGAACATTCACTCTTGAAGATTGGAACGATTCGGTTCAGCTGAATATGTTTTCGGAAGATTACCTGAAAAACAAACACCTGCTGGAAGAAGGAATTGCCCTGATTATAACGGGAACCGTTCAGAAACGTTTCCGTGACTCGGATCAGATCGAGTTTAAGATCAGCAACATGAGCATGCTGTCTGAGTCGCTCGAGAAAATGACAAAGAAGATTACACTTGCCCTGAATGCATATAGTGTCAATCATGCCCTGATTGAGCAGATTAAACTGGCAGCCACCGGTAACAAAGGGGAATGCAGTTTTGCTATCAACGTGTACGATGATGTTTCGAAACTCAATGTAAAGATGCCATCGCGGATTAAAACCAGTCCAAGGGCTTTTATCGAGAAAATCAGGCAGTTACCTGAGATTACCATTAGCCTGTCATGATAAAAAAGGTGCTTACAAAAGTATTTTTTATCATATGCTGTTTTTTCGATTAAAATTTTATAAACTTTGGCAGAAAATCAATAATATTGACCATATAATCCGACTGGCAGCAATAAAATCTGTTACCTTTGAAGCCTGTTCACTTAAAGTCAAACCCAAAATATAAATGTTATGGCACTTGAATTAACCGATGCTAATTTTGAAGAACTGGTTGTAAAATCCGATAAGCCTGCAATCGTTGATCTGTGGGCTGAGTGGTGTGGTCCATGTCGCATGGTAGGTCCACTGGTCGAAGAAATGAGTCATGAATACGAAGGCCGGGCTGTCATCGGGAAACTCGATGTGGACAGTAACCCCGGGATTTCCGCGAAATACGGAATCCGGAATATTCCAACCATTCTGTTTTTCAAGAATGGTGAAGTAGCTGACAAACAGGTAGGTGCAGTGCCCAAATCGGTACTGGTTGCCAAACTTGAAAAACTGCTGTAATTCCAACCACAACGATCGGGGGATGCATGTGTGGGCATGTATCCCTTTTTATTTGAAATACACCTAATAACCAGGCAGTGCCAATAACAATAGAACAGGCTCGTTTCGACGATTTCAGCCCTTTGGAAATACTTGCCCGTCAGGTAGTCGAAGGGTTTATTACCGGTTTGCACAAGAGTCCGTTTCACGGGTTTTCCGTTGAATTTGCCGAACACAGGCTCTACAACCAGGGTGAATCGGTGAAACACATCGACTGGAAGCTCTTTGGCCGCACCGACAAGATGTTCGTCAAAAGGTACGAAGAAGAAACCAACCTTCGCTGCCAGATAGTGATCGACGGCAGTTCATCCATGTATTTCCCGATGAAGGACAGCGCCTCACCCGAGGCTGCCAATAAAATGGCTTTTTCGGTTTATTCGGCGGCTGCGCTGATCTTTCTTTTACGCAAGCAGCGCGATGCCGCTGGCCTCAGCATCTTCACCGATGAGGTTACCCTGCACACCCAGGCCCACAGCAACGCCACGCATCATAAGTATCTGTACAGTGAAATGGAGAAGTTGCTGAATCCCATTGCCGAAGTGAAGGGAAAATACACCTCAGCCGCCAAAGCGCTTCATCAGATTGCCGATAACATTCACAAACGTTCGCTGGTGGTTATCTTCAGCGATATGCTCGACAGCAGCGAGGCCCGTGACGAGTTGTTTCCGGCCCTGCAGCATCTGAAGCATAATAAACATGAAGTGATTCTGTTTCATGTTTACGATAAGGAGCATGAACTGGATTTTGCATACGATAACAAACCTTACCGTTTTGTCGACCTGGAGTCGGGCGAAGAGCTGAAAATCAAGCCCCACGAAATCCGGGCTGGTTATAAAGAACGCATGCAGGCTTTTAAATCAGAATTGGCTGTAAAATGTGCCGGTTACCACATTGACCTGGTGGAGGCCGATATTAACCAGGGATACAGGCAGGTATTGCTGCCTTACTTGTTGAAGAGGGTCAGAATGCATTAAAGAAATTTGAAGCTCAAAGCTCAAAGTATAAAGTTTACCTGAAGTAACTCAGTGGAGGCGGACTCAAAGTTCAAAGTTTGGGATAATCATCAAATCCGAAACTCTATCTGAAAGAAAATGGATCGTCCCACAGACGAAACTATGTGCCTATGTCCTTTCTATGATTCTATGTGTTGAAAAAGAAGTCTGGTTTAGTTATAAAAGCCTCATCATTCTTATTGCTTCAAGATTCAGGTAGTATATTTGTAAAAGATATGATTAAGATAAATTGTAAACTACCCGGAAATATCAATATAGCAATTAGTTAGCCATCATGCAAAAGCAATATTCTACAAATAAATATTACAGGAAAAATATGAAATTAAAGAAACTATTTTTTTTTGGATTACTCATTTCAAGATTAGTATTAAATGCACAAACTGATTTCAGACCAGGATATATTATTAAAAATTCAAGTGATACTATATATGGAGAGATTGATTATCGTGGCGATTTATTAATGAGCAGTATTTGTAAGTTTAAATCTGAGAATGTAATTAAAGAATATTCACCATATGATATTACAGCATTTAGATTTATTGACAGCAAATACTATTTATCTAAAGAAGTAAATGGAACAAATGTTTTTCTAGAATACCTTATTAAAGGTAAAGTCAGTATTTATTACATGCGCAATGATAAAGGGGATCATTATTATCTTGACAAAGAAAATGTAAGACTAACTGAGATTCCATATGAGGAAGGAATTAAATACGTTGATGATAAACAAGTATTTTTTGAAACGACAAAACACATTGGATTACTTAATTACTATATGCAAGATGCTCCGGAAATTCAATCAAGAATACAAAATGTAAAAAAACCTGAACATAAAAACTTAATTAAATTAGCGGAATACTATCACAATTCAGTTTGCGAAGGAGAAAAATGTATCATATATGAAAAGAAACAACCATTTCTTAAGGTAAATCTTGAAGCTGTTGCAGGTGTTGTCAATTTCGAAAATGTTGAAGACTTAAATGATAAATACTATTTCCAAAGCGGAGTTATTGCACATTTTTGGATGCCAAGAACAAATGAGAAAATTTATTTTAAAACTGGATTTTTATATTCTCAAGTGGAACAGTATGGTGAAAGTAAGAATTATATAAAGATTCCGATACACATTGGATTTTTAGCTCCAAATTCCTATCGGATAAGACCGTCTTTTTCAATTGGATTATTATCACCATCTTATTCAGGTGGACTAGTAGTAAAAATTAGTAATAGGATTAATATAGGAATTCAAAGTTGGGTAAACTTTTTTCCAAATGACAATCTATTTCTGATACCTGATAAATTGCTTAATTATTCAATTTTAGGAAATTTGTATATAGAATTGTAAAATGCACGTATGGCTAACACTCGGTATAGCCAATAAAGGTTTCAGAGATATGCGAAGGTTAGTAGCCCGCTACAACTTTTCTTGTACCATGATAGGTAATCGCCCACAATCCCTTACTGGCCATAACGCCAAACGTTAAAAACTTAATACTAACCACATTTCCGTTTAACCTCCCTCTAGAAACCCCTCAAACAACCTCGTCAGCGATTTCTCAGCGGTTGCGGCAGTCTCCAGGATATCCGAAAGTTTTACCGGTTTCAGGTTGTCAGGGTCGCACCGAATGCATTAGATAAATTTGAGGCCCAAAGTTGAAAGCATCGACTTCCTGACGTAATCAGGCAGTCTGCCCTCTAATTGTCAGGCAGTTTTTAAGTTTGCCCGACGTAATGAAGTGGAGTTTGGCTCTAAGACTTTCAATAGATTAAAAAAATCCTATAAAGAAATCAAAAAGTCGTTTGATTTCTGGTATTCCTATATGAATAGCAACAAATCGTTAAGTTCTTTGTCAGAGATATTATCATGCTCTGATTTATCGTAAATGGTAAGCAAGTAAAGGGTATTACCGGAAACATAAACATGGGTTATGATTCTTGCCCCACTGCTTTTACCTTTGCCTTTCGAAGAGATTGCAAGCCGTATTTTATAACAGTCCTGACCGATGGGCTTACCCATTGCGGGGTTTTCGGCCAATTGTCTGCCAAGTTCTGCCATATCATTTTTAAGGGAAGGATACTTTTTTGCCAGCCGTTTTAACTGTCTGTCAAACGGTGGTATTGTAACAACACTAAAGCTCATTTAGAAGCTCGTTAAGTGGTTTAGCCTTTATTTTTCCCTGCCTGGCTAACTTTACGTTTTCAACAGCTTCTTTAATTTCTTCCATAAGCAACGCCTTTTCGTTAGTAATGGGCTTTGCCTTAACAAATGAAAAGTTGTTCAGCAGTTCCATTATAAATGCTGCCTTACTATCCTTTATATCAACCAGTATTTTCATTATTTTTCAATTTTAAATTGTCTGAAATCTGTAATCAACTGAAATCTAGTTAAATATAATTTAGAAAATGTCCTTAAAACACGGATTATTAGCCCTTGCAAAGATACGAACGTTTTTATTAATGGAATAGTTTTATTTCCTGTAACATCCTCATTTTTATGCCATCAGTGAAATGCAGTAATACTGTTTTTTGCTTCAATCTCCTTGCCTGAATCCTCTATAAGCCGGATAGAAACCCCTCAAACAACCTCGTCAGCGATTTCTCAGCAGTTGCGGCAGTCTCCAGGATATCCGAAAGTTTTACCGGATGCAGGTTGTCAGGATCGCATTCATCGGTGATTACACTGACAGCCACACAGGGCAATTTTATATGGTTACAGGCGATTACTTCGGGAATGGTTGACATGCCCACCACATCGGCACCAATGATTTTAAGATACCGGTATTCAGCCGCTGTTTCAAGGTTGGGTCCGGGCACGGCGGCATAAATACCTTCATGCAATTCAATCTTTTCTGCAAGGGCCGCATCGCGCATTTTCTGCAGCAGGGATGGGTGATATGCCTGGCTCATATCCGGGAAACGCACCCCCAGGTTTTCGTCGTTGGGCCCGATCAACGGACTGTTGCCCAACAGGTTGATGTGGTCGGTGATCAACATCAGGCTGCCTTTTTTGAATTCAAGGTTGATGCCACCGGCCGCGTTGGAGATCATTACCTGCTTAATTCCAAGCAGTTTCATTACCCTGATCGGGAATACAATGCGGTTCATCGTGTAACCTTCATAATAATGAAAACGGCCCTGCATCGCCAAAACTTTTTGACCGCAAAGGGTTCCATAAATCAGCTTACCATGATGGGTCTCCACGGTCGAAACCGGGAAGTTCGGGATCTCTTCATAATCAAGAACAACTTCCGGCCGTATGCGGTTGGCCAGTTCGCCGAGGCCGGTGCCGAGCACGATACCGGTTTCAGGGTTCTGAATGCCTTTACTTTTAAGAAAATCTGCTGTTTCGTTTATCTGGTTGATCATCTGCTTAATTTTGTAAGGCCCGTTAGCCGTTATTTATTACGGTGCAAATTAAACAATTTTACCTTTTGTGGCTTTATAGTTTAAACCTTTTAGAATGGCAATCAACGACGAATTCTTTCAACGGCTTGAGAAACAACTTGAGTTGAATACCACCTGGCCGGCGGTATATATGTTCAAATTTATTATTCCCGAAAGCAACCAGGGCTATGCCCTGCTCCGAAGCCTTTTCGGGGAAGAATCAAGGCTGTTCACCCGGCATTCATCGGGAGGGAAATACATTTCTGTTACAGTTAAAGAGATGATGATCAGCCCGGCCGAAATCACCGAACGCTACCGGAAGGCAGCTGAAATTGAGGGGATTATTGCGCTTTAATAAACAGATGTGTACAAAAACATTGGTAGGGACACGACATGTCGTGTCCCTACGTTATTTCGACTACGACTACCTGAATGCCTGGCAGACAGGCTCGCTATGACAATAAATTGATTATTAGTTGTCAGGCTGAGCGGAATCGAAGCCTAAACAGACTTTTCAGACAGTTTCTTTTTTAACGAACTGCCATAAAAAACGATGTAGGGACACGACATGTCGTGTCCCTACATCGCTTTTTATAGTCCAGATTAATTATTTGGCAAAACTGATTGCCCTGGTTTCGCGGATAACCGTAATTTTTATCTGTCCCGGATAAGTCATCTCATCCTGGATCTTCTTCGAGAGATCGAACGAAATCTTGTTGGCATCGTCGTCGGATACCTTGTCGGCACCTACGATCACCCTGAGTTCACGGCCTGCCTGAATGGCGTAAGTCTTCACAACACCGGGGTAGGAGAGGGCCAGTTCTTCGAGGTGGTTGAGGCGCTGAATATAAGCTTCTACAACCTCGCGGCGGGCGCCCGGTCTTGCACCGGAAATCGCATCGCACACCTGAACAATCGGTGCAATCAGGCTTTCCATTTCAACTTCATCGTGGTGAGCACCGATCGCATTGCAGATGTCGGCTGGTTCTTTGTAACGCTCTGCCAGCTTCATTCCGAGAATGGCATGTGGCAATTCCGGTTCGTTATCGGGGACTTTTCCGATATCGTGCAGCAGTCCGGCACGTTTGGCTTTCTTGGGGCTCAGGCCAAGTTCTGCAGCCATGGTGGCGCAGAGATTGGCAACTTCCTTCGAGTGCTGAAGCAGGTTCTGACCGTAGGAAGAGCGGTACTTCATTTTACCGATCATGCGGATCAGCTCAGGATGCAAACCATGAATACCGAGGTCGATGGTAGTACGTTTTCCGGTTTCAATGATTTCCTGTTCGATTTGTTTTTTAACCTTGGCAACCACCTCTTCGATGCGGGCAGGGTGAATACGGCCGTCGGTCACCAGTTTATGCAGCGACAGGCGGGCAATTTCGCGTCGTACAGGGTCGAAACCCGAAAGGATAATGGCTTCCGGTGAATCGTCGATGATGATTTCAACGCCGGTAAGGGCTTCCAGGGTACGGATGTTACGGCCTTCACGACCAATAATACGCCCTTTGATTTCTTCACTTTCGATGTTGAAAACTGAAACGCTGTTTTCAATGGCATGCTCAGCAGCGGTGCGCTGAATGGTTTCGATAACGATTTTCTTGGCTTCGTTGTTGGCGGTAAGCTTGGCTTCTTCAACAATGTCCTTCACATGGATCATTGCCTCGGATTTGGCTTCGTCTTTCAGGGTTTCAATCAGCAGCGACTTGGCTTCTGCGCCCGACATCCCTGAAATGGTTTCAAGTTGCTCAACCTGTTGTTTGGTTGCTTTGTCAAGTTCTGTCTGTTTTTTATTGAGCAGTTCAAGCTGTGCAGTCAGGTTGTCCTTGATGATAGAGGTTTCTTTTTGTTTTCGCTGAAGCTCTTCAAATTTTTGAGAGATGACAGCTTCTTTTTGTTTTAAGCGGTTTTCGTTTTTTAATAATTCCTTGTTTTTTTCCTGTAATTGATTTTCGTGATCGGCTTTTAACTGAATAAATTTTTCTTTAGCCTGAAGGACTTTGTCCCTTTTAATCATTTCGCCTTTTTCTTCGGCGTCTTTCAGGATGTGCTCACTCTTTTTTTCGACGGCCTTTCTAAGTAGCGTGCTGGTTACCAGCCCTCCGACTACCAGCCCGGCCAGGGCTGCAATTATTATTAAAATTGTCTCCATTGTGAATAAATTAGTTTGAGATATAGTGAATGGAGGAAGAAACAGAACAAAAAAAACCGCATTGACCCAGAGTTTTGGTAAACCCCAAAACTACATGAATGGAACTGCCAGGGACTTCGAACTTCCAATGCCCTCCTGAGAGAGTCCCGGCCGAAACCGGGTTAAGGCCTGTTCTATGACCAAATCTGAGCTTTGTCCCAAAGTTGAAAATGTTGAGTTTACAAACTTGAATGAATCAATGCGGAATATTGTTTATGTTTTCAAAGAACTTATCGTGAACTCTTACTTCTCAAAAGAAGCTGCTAATAATCCGTTTATCTCCTCAAGTTTCAAAAGTAATCCTTTTTCCGAGAAATTTATCTGATTTCCCAGATCAATGGCATTTATTGAAAATTGCAGAGCAACCATCGCCAACAAATCCTGCTTGTCTTTATATTCAAAATGGCTTGCATAGCTTTTCATTTGTTCATCGATCGCTTTTGCAGCAGCCCTTACAGTCTCTTCTTCTCTCCGTTCAATGGTCAGTTTGTAAGTTCTGTCAGCAATCAGCACATTTATCGATAATTCATCCATCAGGTTGATTCACAGATTGTTATTTATTCAAGAGCCCAATACAATGGTCAATTTCCCGCACAAGTTCATTAATTTTCAATTTAACTTCTGTCCTTTTTTCTTCCTTGTTTAGCGATTTCGCCAATTTTATGGTCTTTTGTTTTTCCTGAAGTTCAAAAACTCTTGATTCAAGTTTTTCAATCTCAGATTTAAGCGTAATAACCTCAGTTTTTAATTGATTATTCTCTTCCAGAAGTTTTCCGGTTTGGCCGATAAGCCTGCGCACTTTATATTCAATTCCTGCAACCAGTGTTTCGGCTTTTTCCATGAAACCCTTCTTATGAAGCGGCAAATATATATTAAAGTTTGCAACCTTCAAATAGCCGGATTGGCTGTTTGTGGTCATTTTTGTTCAAATATAATCAATTATAACCACAACTTTATATTTTTTTTTAATTTTAATGAAATTTTTATCGTGAAAGAAGAGTTTCTGCATTACCTGTGGAAGTTCAGGTTATTTACTTCCCTGCTGACTACCGCTGATGGCGAGCCCATCGAAATTCTTTCCCCCGGAATCCATAACCACAACGGAGGTCCTGACTTCAGCGATGCCCGCATCCGGATTGCCGGAACGGTTTGGGCCGGTAATGTAGAGATACATGTTAACTCATCCGACTGGATCAGGCATGGCCATCAGACCGATCCTGTTTATGATAGTGTAATCCTGCATGTTGTATTTAATCATGATCTACGGGAACCGGTTAACAATATGCCGGTAACAGAAATTAAAAATTGCATCAACCTCAGGATCTATGAAAATTATAGCGCTTTCATGGCGGGCAGGAATTGGGTGCCATGTATCAACCAGATCGGTCAGATTGAGAAAAGCGAGATTGCGCTTTGGCTCGAAAGAATGTTGATTGAACGCCTTGAGCACAAAGCGGAATTTATCCAGGATTTTCTGGTGACCACTGAAAATGACTGGGAGGGTGTCTTTTACCTGATACTGGCCCGCAGTTTTGGCTTTAATCTGAATTCACTTCCTTTTGAGATGATGGCCAGATCGTTGCCATATAAAATCCTGTCGAAGCACCATGATCATCCGATGCAAACGGAAGCTTTGATTTTTGGACAGGCCGGTTTCCTCGATCAGAACCTGACGGATCCCTGGCCACAGCAATTATTTACCGAGTATAGCTTTCTCCGGAAAAAATATGGTTTAGTGCCGGTTGCAGTCCACTTGTGGAAGTTTATGCGGCTCAGACCCGTTAACTTCCCAACCATCAGGCTGGCTCAGTTTGCTATGCTGATTGGCAGCCATGAAAACCTTTTATCGAAGGTGCTGGAGTGCAGGAATGTAGCAGAATTGACTGCGCTGTTCGATGTCACTGCCTCAGGTTATTGGGATACCCATTATCATTTCAGCAAGGAGTCAATTGCCGGTCAGAAAAGGCTGGGCGCTTCTTCTGCCGGTCTTTTGGTGATCAATGCCGTATTGCCTTTTATGTTTGTTTATGGCAGGGCCATTGCAAACGATGAGTTGTGCAACCGGGCGCTGGGCTTTTACCGGCAAATCCCCGGTGAATTAAACTTCATTACCAAACACTGGAAGGAGGCCGGACTCGACATCTCAGAAGCATTCTATACCCAGGCATTGATAGGTTTAAAATCTGACTATTGCGATAAGTTCAGATGTCTTGATTGCCGGATAGGAAATTTGTTGTTAAGAAGTGATAAAGTGCAGTTTTAATTAGTCAGGTTTTTTTAATAATATTGCAGGAGGTAAATCTTAACAGAAAATTTTACATACCCGCATCAGCTTACATCAAATCAAGCGATGCTGAATTAAAAGAAATTCAGTTCAACGACTTACCATGAATCGGAATAAATCCTTGATTATTAAATAAACCTGGTTATATGGCATCAAATACCGAAGCATGGGGGTCTAGAGTAGGACTGGTTTTGGCAATGGCAGGTAATGCGGTCGGATTCGGGAATTTTCTGAGGTTTCCGGTTCAGGCCGTGCAAAATGGCGGAGGCGCCTTTATTATTCCTTACCTGGTTTCCTTTCTTTTGATGGGGATTCCACTTTTATTTATTGAATGGTCTTCCGGACGTTTCGGCGGGAAATACAGACACCATTCCACACCCTTTATCCTGCAATCAATGGATAGACGATGGATATGGAAGTACGTCGGGGTTTTCGGAATTTTTTCAAACATCGCCATCGCAGCTTATTACTGTTATATCGAAAGCTGGACGATGTCCTACATGATTCACTCAATAATCGGCACGTTCGATGGATTAAATCAAACGCAGGTTGCTGCATTCTTTTCTGACTACCTGGATGTTAAAACTTCTACCACCGGTATCCCCTATGAAGCACTGGTTTTCTTTGTATTCTGCATCGCCTTGAATGCCTGGATACTGAGCAAAGGGCTGAGTTCAGGGGTAGAAAAAGTGGCCATGATCGGAATGCCGCTACTGATAATTTTCGGGATATTTCTGGCTATAAAAGGAATTACATTAAAAGCCGGAGTGCACGGAGCCATCAACGATGGCACGGTCGGGCTTAACTTTCTCTGGACACCTGACTTTACCTCACTGGCAAATCCTAAGGTCTGGCTGGCCGCTGCCGGTCAGATATTCTTTACACTAAGTGTCGGAATGGGATCGATTCAATGTTACGCTTCATACCTGAAAAAACGCGACGATGTTGCACTGAATGCAATGTCGGCAGGCTGGATGAATGAATTCGTTGAAGTGGTCCTGGGCAGTGCCATTATTATTCCGATTGGAATAGGCTATCTCGGAATCGATAAAATCATTGAATTAACCAATTTAGGTGGTCTTGGACTTGGGTTCCGTACCATGCCCTTCCTTTTTGAACAATGGGGACCGGCACTCTCTGCAATTGCCGGGGTGGCATTCTTTGGTTTATTGTTTTTTGCAGGAATTACATCATCACTGGCCATGGGTACACCCGGCATGGGATTTATGATGGATGAGTATAAGTGGTCGAGACCAAAGTCTGCGTGGGCATTTGGACTTGTTGTCATGATACTGGGTCTGCCAACCATTTTTTTCTTTAATGAAGGCGTTTTCGATGAATATGATTATTGGGCAGGCACCATTTCTCTTGTAATTTTTGCTTTGCTTGAAGCCATCTTATTTTCCTGGGTTTTCGGGATGAAAAAGGGATGGAAAGAGATTACCGATGGTGCGGATATCCAGGTGCCACTTGTTTATAGATTTATAATCAAGTATATAACCCCTGTCGCTCTGATCCTTGTCTTTACAGGTGCACTGCTAAGGCCTGTTAACGACGACTGGTCAAGTATAAACCTGAAGGGTTGGAAACTGCACAATGAAAGTATTATAGGTCAGTTGCAGCACAAAGGAGCAGGCCCAAACCGCCAATGGTTCTCCCGTTCATTTTATGCTGAAGCAGATGGAATTGTCGATTCTGTCTACTCAACGAAAGGCAATAACTACTTTTTCAGGACATCTGCCATCCAAAAATCCGGAAAACTAAGTAGTAAGGTATACAGGTATAATCCTTCCAAACATCAATTACTTGTTGAAAAGGGAGATGTTGTATTTACAGGCCAGGCTGTTTATGCGGGACCAGTGATTAATCGTGTGTTTTATCTGGATATGGCCAGGTTATTGCTATTGACTGTTTTTCTGCTTATCTCATTACTTGTATATATAGCATGGAATAAACGCATCAGGGAAAGGAGGATCAGACGATGAATACTTCAGCATTAATAATGATGATTTCAGTTGAATCTATTGTAGCACTTCTTACAATCTGGTTCTTCTACAAGGTGCTCACAACAAAACCCAAACCGGAGCCTGATTCATTCACAAAAAATGATGAAAAGAAAAGGTAGGATTTATTTCATGCTGACAATTTTTTTTAATATTTTTACTGTTTAGATGGCTTCCGGTTTAACCTGTTTCATTGACTATTGGAAACATTAGCCGAATAAAACCGGATACATAAAAGATCTTTATCAGGTAATTTGGTGGATTGCATTGGTATATAAATTAATTCCTGGCATTACCAACTAATTAGTATATGATTATAAAACAGCTTTACTGAGAATTGCAGGATTTATATTTTATTTTAAAGTACTGATAATTAATATTGAAGGTTTTTAGCCTTGAAAAATCAATTGTTTGATTATTTAAACTTTGGTAAATCAGAGCGGGTGGCTATTATTACAGTTGTCCTGTTCATAATTTGTATCATACTCCTCCCATTGATATACAGTCGATTCCATAAACCGGAACAGGTTATTGATGCTGAATTTGACAAGGAAATAGCTGAATTTCTAAAGGTTGAAGAGGCATTTACAAAAACTGACCAAAGGAGTTTTGATTTCTCAAATCCTGAGAAGGAAATTGTCAGACGGTCCATTACTCCGTTCAGCTTTGACCCGAACAGTCTTGATAAAAACGGATGGGTGAAACTGGGGTTTTCGGAAAAGCAGGCTACCGGGATATTAAAATACACGGGAAAGGGGGGACGCTTCAGGAAGAAGGAGGACCTGAAAAAATTATATGTTATTTCAGAAGAAACATACAAACTATTGGAGCCTTACATCGAAATAGCCGATCAGGAACCGCAGCGGAAATATCCTGATAAAGATGAAAACAGGCCTGCATCAGCCACTGGCTTCATGTTAAAAAAGTACCAGGTTGAATTGAACAGTGCGGATTCTGCTGAACTTGTAAAAGTTTACGGTATTGGTCCTGCAACTGCCAGAAGGATACTCAGGTACCGTGACAAACTGGGTGGATTTGCATCTCCTGACCAATTGAAGGAAGTACCCGGCGTAGACAGCGCACGATACGAAATGATTAAAGACGGGGTCTTCGCAGATGCTGGGGAGATTATAAAAATTGATGTTAATTCTGCTACCATTATCCAGTTGAGACAACACCCTTACATCGATTACTATGTTGCCAAAGCAATTGTTGACCGGAGAATCAGGAGAGGAGAGTTTTCTTCCCCGGATGAATTGAGTGAGATTCCGCTGATTTACGAAACACTCTTTAAGAAACTCAGACCGTATATTTCCACGAACCAGAATCCATGATTGACAGAATGAATATATATATGAGTATCATAAGAATAAAGTCCTTTTTCAGGACAGGAGTGATGCTGATGATTCTTTTGTTCCTGGTTATTCCGGTTTTCGAAGGTTTTTCTCAGGCGTTACCTGATGTTGAATCCCTGATTGAGAAAGCCGATGGGTATAAAAACACCGATACAAAACAGGCCATCGGGATAGCAACATCGGCACTTGAAATGGCCGGAAAGGCAAATCACAGCCCTTCACTGGCAAGAGTTCACCGTTACATTGGGGTGCTGTATTTTATGACAGGCGATCTGGTAAAAGCGCGTCAACATTTTGATTCTTCTTATGTATTGTACACGAAACTACATGATGAAAAAGGAATCGCTGCCTGTTTAAATAATATCGGAGTGATTCACCAGGAGAAAGGGGAATACGATGAAGCCATTGCATGTTTTGAAAAGTCAGTCGGACTGAAGCTAAAACTCGGGGATACCACAGGTGCTACCAGTGGAATCATCAATACAGGTACCATATACAACTACAAAGGTGAAAACAGGAAAGCACTTGCTGCTTTTTTTACAGTAGTCAAAATAGCGACCCAAACACATGATACTGCGAGGCTTATTGATGCCGGCATAAACATCGCATCAGTGTTCAACAATGAAAAGAAATCCGATTCGGCTTTGAAGTACCTGCGAAAAGCATTGACCATGGCTGAAAAATCAGGCGATGATTACAGTAAAGCATATTGTTTGAACAATATGGGAGTGGCATATCAACATGCTTCAGATATGGAGAAAGCGGGCCAATATTATAATGAAGCAATGGCCCTGCGCGACGATCTTGGTGATGTAGCCGGGATGGCAACAGTGCTGGATAATCTGGGCAAAATGTATTCCGGTCAGGGAAATTTTGATAAAGCCCTCAGTTGCTTTTATCAATCCCTGAAATACAGCCAGCAACTTGAGGATAAACGGTCCATTGCCTTTACCCTTAACTCGATGGGTGAAATGCTCAATAAACAAGGCGATTTTGAAGGAGCCGAAGCATATCTGCGCCAGGGTATTGCAATAGCCCGGCAGCTTGAACTGAATCAGGATCTCAGAATCTTATATTCCAATATAATACAAACATTTGCTGCGTTGAAACAAACCGACAGTATCGGATTATATCTTGCCCGATTCGGTCAATTGGAGGGGTCACATGAGTCGGCAAATGAGGTTCCTGACCGCAACGAACAAATGAAACCATGTCTTTCGGAGAAGAATACAAGTATTCCTTATGTTTTTTCAGCTCTGGGAATGGTTTTTCTCTTAATGATAATGATTTTTAGATGGCAGTATATCAGGAAGCAAAATTCAAAATAGCATTTTAAGAGATTTTGTTGTCATTTAAAATCAGGGGTTTCCGTGGTTGTGACATTGCCGGGTGAATCTGAAATTTCCTGTTTCCATTCTGGGGTAAGGTCCCCGTCGTCATCATCCTCTTCGGGCCATTCGTATTTTTTAGGCTGCGGGCCTGATTCACGATATGCAAATGCCAGAATAATTCCAGCCACAAAGCCCATCAGGTGTGATTCCCAGGAAATGTTCTTTTCGGGGAAAAATTCCGGAAAAACTCCCCAGACCATACTTCCATAGAGAAAAATTACCAGCATGCTAAAGGCCATCAACCGGGGTTCACGTCTGAGGATTCCGCTTAAGAAATGGAAAGAGGCCAGCGCGTAAACAACTCCACTGGCACCAATGTGGTAACTGTTGCCCCTGGCAAACAACCATACAAAAACACCGGTAAGCAACCACGAATAAAAAAAGATGCGGAGACCGTCGGACCGGTAATAATACATGAGTGCTGACCCAAGCAGGAAAAGAGGTGCTGAATTGGCAGCGATATGTGCCACATCGGCATGCAACAAAGGAGAAAACAGGATGCCGGCCAGGCCTTTAACCTGAAGTGGAAGCAAACCCAACCGTGCTAAAGAGATGCCTGAGATTAGCTCAAATGCTTTGACAGCCCACATTACAGCAAGAATTGATGCGAAAATGGCGGAAGATGTTAAAAGCCTGCGCTTTTCATCCTGCATGACAGGTAGGATTTTTGAAATTACAGGCAGAAAGGTACAAAAACCATTCCTGCTAACTGTAATTTTCTTACCAGATTCCAAAAAGGCTGATTATTCGCCCGGTATCGCGGGCTTTTTGATGGTAAAAACCCTGCTTATATTAAACCCGAAATAAATATCTCCGTTGGCCCATTTGCCCATGGTTTCAGTAATAAATGCCCGTTCGAACATAGGCTGGGCATTTGAAAAATGCAACTGGAACACATGTCCACCGGTTTCGATGTCAATTCCGATGGATAATGGATTTTCGAAATTATCGGCCACGCTGCCAGGTAAAACATGGAAGTATTCAGCATTCAGACTGAGGCGTTGTGTTAGCTTAAAACGGCCTCCGGCTCCAATAGCATACGTGTCGTTATCTTCAGTTGCGGACGATACCAGATTCTTGTGTATGAAAGTCGGTGAAAGCTGCAGGGAAAGTTTGTCGTTGAACTTTCGTGCAATCAACACCTGATTAACGAAAGCCATGCGTGAGGTAAAATAATTTTCTCTTTCAGTATCCTGCCATTTGAGCGTGTAGATGTCCATGGCTGAAAACAAAGTCAGGGTGAACGGCATTTTCCGGGCTCCTTTACTCTGACGAAGTATTTTCGCTTTCAGAAATCCGTCATATGTTTTCTGATAGGTGCTTCTGCCAAAACCAACGCTCAGAAAATCATTGATTCCATACTCAAGACCCAGCCGGATGGTTGCCTGGTCGAGGCCAAATAATTCGTAAGCCCCGGAATTTACTTTGCCAAAATGATGTGAGATCATAAACAACAGGACGCCATTCGCCGGATTTTCAACCGAATGACCACTCACTACCCGTGTGGTTTTAAAAGTTGCGTAAGTATAATCGGTGGTGAGTTCCTCTTTGCCAAATACATCCATCAGGTCCTGGCCAAAGGCTCCGGATGGAACATGAAGACCAATGATCAGATATAGAATGCCGGTAATTAACAGTTTATTCATTTGTGCAGATTTATAATAATTAATTCTGTGGGGCTCCCTGATTAATCCAGGCATCAATTTTCAACAGCTCGCAGGAGGGTAATTTATTGCCACCCTTCGGCATGAACGATGTGCCAGACTCATGGTTGATTGCTTTTCTGAACACTCCGCTGTTTACTGCATTCTTCAGCCCGGTGTAGGTGCTGGTGATCACATTGCCATTGGGGGTTGCTTCATTGTGACAGCTATTACAATTGGAAGCCAGCAGCGGTGCTACAAATGCGGAGTAGGTGACCCCGGTGGTGTCGCATTGGCCTCCTGGCAATTCAGGGTACAGGTATTCCTCATTGTCATAATAACATGAGGTAACCAAAAAAGCCGACAAAACGAAAATTACCGGGTTTATTATTGAACGCAAAGAGTTATTAGTTGTTGGGCGCACCATTGTCGATCCAGTTTTTAATTTGATTGATGTTACATTCACTGAGTTTAATACCGTCTTTGGGCATTTGGGAATAACCCGCAAGATGGGCTACAGATCCATAAAGGGCTCCATTGTCAGCTACTGATTTAATTGAAGCATAATCATCCAGTTTTATTCCGCCCGATGGTTGGTTACCACTATGGCAGCCTTTACAGTTGACTGAAATAATCGGGTAAATGACAGCAGAAAAAGTGTAATTATCCGGATTGCATTCCCCTGTACAGTAGTTGTATCTGGCCCCCTGGTCAATCCATTTTGCAATAATAGCTTTTTGATCGTCTGAAAGTTCAGCATAGGGAGATGGAGGCATTTTTGACTCGCCTGATTTGGAAAGTACTTTATAAAGTTTGCTTCCTCCGGAATTACCCGGTTTTACTTCACCGGTTATCTTTATCCGGTAATAATCTGTCATCATAATGCCACTCCGGGCTGTACCAAGATCGTGACAACCCGACATGGCGCACGATGATTTTAAGAGAGGGAGCACACTATTTACAAAATATACCGAATCCGGATCACAACTCCCGGAAGGAGCCGGAAGGTCCGGGTTGGCAGGGAAATCAATGAAATCAGTTTCATGTTTGCATTGCATAACCATAAATGCAAACAGAATGAATGCCATTGAAAAAAGGATTCTCCTGACCATATTGTTTTATCTGAAACGCAAAAGTGAAACTTGTATTACCTTGATTTAAGCAGACAATTGTCGTTGTAGTTTTAATTATCAGGAGCTCCGGCGGCAATCCATTTTTTTACCTGAATTATGTTGCATTCGGGCAATCTGGCCGCTCCCTGCGGCATGGCAGCATACCCCTGCTGGTGACTGATCGCTCCAAACAGTCTGCCATTGTCAGCAACAGATTTAACCGAAGCATAATTATCAAGTCTGATGCCTCCTGAGGAAAGTGTGGCATTGTGGCAACCCTTGCAGTTGGTGTTGATCAATGGCTGAATTGAAGTCGAAAATGCGAAACTGTTTGTGTCACATCCGGCATCGCAATAGTTGTTCTTAGCCCCTTGCTCTATCCATTTTCGTATCAGTAGCAACTCATCAGTCGTTAGCGCTGCCATGGGTGGTGGTGGCATCCGGTCATCCGGTTCATTGTCTGTAATTTTTTCGTAAAGTTCACTGCCGTTTGGGTTTCCCGGAATAATCCCCCCGGTATTCATCACCGACTGATATGAAGTCAGCACGACTCCTTCCTGTGCCGTAGCTGCATCGTGGCAGCCAGACATTCCACATCCGGAAATAAGAAGCGGTAATACATCGTTCTGAAAGTAGGCCGTATCCGGGTTGCACGTAATGCCTGTGTCAGGGATTGTATCGATAGGAATTACAGGATCAGTTATTACTATTTCTTCAGGTTCATGCTTGCACCCTGCAAATACCAGTAAAAACAAAAAATACATTAAAAATGCCGGGTAATTAACAGAATAGGGTTTTAGTGCCATGAGAAAAAACATTCATTAAGTTATAGCGAGTTTGGGCAGGTTAACAAACATTAAGAATTTTAGTCCGGTTTGATGTAAACGAAACTGAATAACAATTGTTCACATGGAGACGGTGAATTATCATTAACTTTGTATCATCAAATAACCTGAACTTTTTTAACAAATTTTATATGAGTACTTTAACAAGAATCAGATTTCTTTTTCTTCTAACCGGGCTTCTTTTACTGTTAAATCCCGCAGTCAACAATGTTTTTGCACAGCAACGTTCCGATTCAAAAGCAACGGTTCAGAAATTTGCTTCATTGTTACAGATGATCAACTATTACTATGTTGATTCAACCAATCAGGCTCAGCTGACCGAAGATGCTATTGTTTCAATGCTTAAAGAACTGGATCCTCATTCGGTGTATATATCTAAAGATGAGATACAAAGAGCCAATGAGCCCTTGCAGGGAAATTTTGAAGGTGTTGGTATCCAGTTTCAGATTTATCATGATACAATACTGGTCGTTGCCGCAGTTCCGGGAGGCCCATCTGATAAACTGGGAATCCTGGCCGGAGACAAAATCATTACCATCAATGGTGAGGATGCTTTCGGAACAAAAGTGTCGAACAGTTTTGTGATGGAAAGGCTCCGTGGAGCCAAAGGTACGAAAGTGAAAATTGAAATCTTCAGAAGAGGTACCAAAGGCCTGATAGAATACACCATCGTCAGGGATAAAATTCCGATTAACAGCATCGATGCAACTTATATGCTGTCTGAGGATATAGGATATATAAAACTCACCCGTTTTGCCAGGACTTCTATTTCCGAAATGAAAGAATCGATTACAATGCTTAAGCAACAGGGAATGAAGAACCTGGTACTTGACCTCCGAAACAATTCCGGCGGTTTTCTTGACGTTGCCATCGACCTTTCTGATGAATTTCTTCCCTCAGAAAAGCTAATTGTTTATACCCAGGGACTTCGCAGCCCTCGTCAGGATTTCAAGGCTACTTCACGCGGAGGATTCGAAAAAGGCAAGCTTATTCTCATGGTGAATGAGGGCAGCGCTTCTGCCAGCGAAATTGTGGCCGGTGCAGTTCAGGACTGGGATCGCGGACTTGTTGTTGGCCGCAGATCCTTTGGCAAGGGTTTGGTTCAGCGTCCGTTCGAACTTCCTGATAGTTCAGTTGTAAGACTTACCACCGCCCGCTATTATACACCAACAGGCCGTTGCATTCAGAAATCTTACGAAGAGGGAGCAGATAATTATTATGATGACCTGACTAAAAGGTTTAAGCACGGAGAGTTTGTCTCGGCCGACAGTATTCGCTTCCCGGATTCACTTAAGTATTATACCCCTTCAAAAAGGGTAGTCTATGGGGGAGGAGGAATCATGCCCGATGTATTTATTCCGCTCGACACTACTTTTTCATCAAAGTATTATACGGATATTCTCCGTAAAGGACTCTTAAATGAATTCATTATCAATTACATGGAAAAAAACAGGGATGATTTGAAAGTTCAGTATCCTGATCTTGCAGCATTTCGTAAAAGCTTCGATGTGGATGAAAACCTGATGAACAGGTTTACTGAGTTTGCCGCATCAAAAGAGGTACCTGTGGACAAAGACGGGCTTGAAAAATCCGGCAAGGAAATCAAGTACGTACTTAAAGGCTTAATCGCAAGAAACTTATTTGATGTCAGTGCTTATTTTGAAATGATCAGCCCGATTGATCATGAATTGATGCGGGCAATTGAAGTTATGCACGAAGATAACCTGTTCAGGAAGCTTAGTATCGCTATGTAAACAGAAAATCAATCTATAGGAATCCGCTTCTTTCCAGAGAAGCGGATTTTTTTTGTTCCGGATTTTTATCCTGTCATCTGGATGCCCTGGTCTGAAAATCATAACTGGGTTCAGAAATCATGGTTTAAAGAGAAATGACTTTTTGTTAAACACGTGTTTATAATTCATCAAACATGTTTTTTATTTTCATCTTAAAATTGATGTTGAATTGGTAGGATTTTAAAAATCTTAGATTAAATTTGTTAGCAAAATACAAGCTAACCGCGATATTCAACAAACTCAATACAATTCAGCATCTGGCTTATGACAAACATTGAAACGACTTATATGGGGCTAAAACTTTGCAGCCCTGTAATTATTGGAAGCTCAGGACTGACAAATTCAATTGAAAATATTATTGAATTTGAAAAACGTGGAGCAGGGGCAATTGTTCTTAAATCGCTGTTCGAAGAACAGATTAAATATGAAATCTCCAACACTGCTTCCTATCAGTCCAGCTCTAATTACTATCCCGAAGCACACGATTACATTGCCAATTACAGTCATAATCACAGGGTTGGTGAATATCTCACCCTGATCAGAAATGCCAAACAAGCTGTTAAAATTCCAGTTATAGCCAGTATAAATTGTATCACTGCTGATGAATGGACAAGTTTTGCCCGTAAGATTGAAGAAGCTGGCGCCGATGCACTTGAGCTCAACATATTTGTAATGCCCAGCGATCCGAATATGGGGGCCGAGCAAAATGAGAAAATCTATTTCAGCATACTCGATGAGGTTAACAAGCAGGTTAAAATTCCGGTATCCCTGAAAATCAGCTATTACTTTTCCGGTCTTGCCAAAACGGCCCTTAAACTTTCATGGGCCGGTGCTAAAGGAATTGTTTTATTCAACAGATTTTTTTCGCCTGACATCAATATTGAAACCATGAAAGTGGTTGCAACCAATGTATTCAGTACGCCGGATGAAATCGCTACCTCATTGCGCTGGGTAGCCATGCTCAGCGACAGGTTATATTGTGATATTGCTGCCTCAACGGGGGTTCACGACAGTACAGGTTTGATAAAACAGTTACTTGCCGGGGCAAAAGCTGTTCAGATTGCTTCGACCCTTTACAAAAACGGGTTTAACCGGATTGATGAAATGAATGCTGGTTTGAGAACATGGATGGAAAAGCATGGTTATAAAAATACAGAGGAATTCATTGGGCTAATGAGCTTCAGGAAAGCAGAAAATCCTGCGGCGTATGAGCGTGTTCAGTTTATGAAACACTTTGCCGGGATTGAATGAAATAAATACTATTGTCCTGGAAGACTGTTTAAATTTTGCTAAACTCTATGAACAGGCCCGGAGTTTAGGGCGGGTTTCAAAAAAATATCACCATTTTTTCTGTTGTTTATTGATATATCCGCCTTTAAGAACGGACCTATTGAAAAAGGAATTGTAGATTTAATCATTCTTTAAAACCCTGATTTGGTATTGATGGACTTTGCAGCCAGGAATGCGGTAGAGAAAGCAGCCTGAATATTATACCCACCTGTGTCCCCGTCAATATCCAGGACTTCTCCGGCAAAGTAAAGGTTCTCTTTTAGTCTTGATTCCATTGTTTTTGAAGAAACTTCCCCGAGCGCTACGCCTCCTGCTGTTGCCATGGCCACTTTGTAATCGCCGGGTTTTTCAACTAAAAACGGGCTTTCACAAAATAGTTCAGCTAATTTTATGCGCACAGATTTTGTGATGACAGCAATTTGCTGATCGGGAGCTGAACCCGCAATCTCAATAAGAAATCGCATAAGATTCCTGGGAATATTGTATTGTTTTAAAAATGATTGGAGTGTTGTTTTTCCGTCTGTTTGTGAAACCAGAATAAAATTCCTGTTAAAAGCTTCCGTATTTTCATTCGCGAAGTTGATCTTTAAAATGTCTCCATTGGTAATAAACCTGCTGAAATCCAGAATACCCGGCCCGGATAGCCCTTTATAGGTAAAAACGACGTCACCGGTGTGTTCTCCGGCTTTTTTCCCGTTCCTGAACAGGTTTATTTTAACATCCGTCAGTGAAATTCCCGAAAGCTCAGTCATGCGATACCCATGAATATATACAGGGGTTAAGGCAGGTTTCGGTTTAACCAGGGTATGACCCAGACTTTCTGCAAATCTGTACCCATCGCCCGATGATCCGGTTGCAGGATAAGAAAGTCCCCCTGTTGCAATAACCAGGTTTCTGCATTTAAAAATCGTGCTCCCGGCTGATATTGCAAAACTCCCGTCAGAATAATCAATACCGGTTACCGGGCTGGAAGCCAGTATGGTAACCCTGTTGTCATTGCATTTGTCGATCAACACTTTATAGATATCGTTCGCTTTGAGTGAAGACGGAAAAATTTTCCCGTTTTTATCTTCAACAGGCTCGATTCCTGCGCCTGAGAAAAAGCCGATCAGGTCTTTGTTGCTGAAAGTGTGGAGGGCATCTCTGAGAAATCTGCCATTTCCTCCATAATGTTTCAACAATTCGCCAACATTTCCGGCATGCGTAAAATTGCATTGACCACTTCCCGAAATCAGCAGCTTCCGGCCAGGACGTTCTCCTTTTTCGATCAACAATACCCGGCTGTTTTTAAGGTTGACAGCTGCAAATAATCCGGCAGGACCGCCACCGATTATGATTGTATCGTAGGTGTTAACAGTGATTCCCATATGGATGCTAAATTATTACAATTAATTCTGATAGCATCCGGTTCATGCAAAAAGAACTGCTTCTATTAAAAAAGGTTATAGGTTTCCAGACGTTGAAAGTGTCTGATCCGGAAAAGGTTGTGGCAAAAAAGTGAAGAAATGGGCATTTTAAAATTTTTGGGAATCAGTAAAAAGACAGATTATGAAACAATGTCGTTTAGTTAAGGATTTGGATTCAGAAAGGTCTAAACGCAAAGTGCGCAGAGGACACGCAAACCTGCCTGCCCTCCTGAGGCGGGTAAACCGGCAGACAGGGAGCCGCAAAGCAATTAGCATTCACATTTCTTTGCGGTTCTCTGCGATCAACTTTGCGGTTCTCTGCGGTTAATTTTTTATTCATTCCCTTAACTAAACGACATTGAAATATGAAACAAAAAAAGCTTTTGATAAGTTTTTGTTTTTATTTATCTTCACCCGTATAAATTAACATCGCCTCTTTTATTATTTTGACTCGTTCATGTTTTTCAGACGTTTGATTTACAAGTTATTGAAAATTAGCCGTTTGTAACTATAAATAATTTGTAATCATCCTGATGGTATTGGGATAGCAGCCTGTCCCGGCGCGTTTTCCGGGTTCAGACATCCCTCTCTGCCTGAACACATTACGAAGGCCAGTGTAATGTGTAAGCAGACGGGTGTGATATAGTGGATTTGGGATTATTGTTATCGGAAAACGAATATAAATCTTCGGATTCTTGTTAAACATTTGAAATTAGTCAATCAGCATATTATTTATATGACAGAAAAGATGCAAATGGATATTAGAAATGATCTGAGCAGAAAGGTTCAGGAGGTAATTACACCGGATGTTGATGATATTGCAGTAGACGAGGGCGGTAAACTCAAAGCATTGGTTAATGAACTTTGGAATTATATTGAACAGAATGATTCTGAAGCATATAAAAAGAAATCAGCCACAGAAGATGACTTCAAAAAAAATTGTCTTCCGGCAAATCTCTCTGACAGTATACTGAATTCAATGGATGATTTTTTAATTTCTTTTGATTATCCATCAATTAAGCCGTTGTTTATTTCTCCGTCGCTGGCTCATGCACTCCGGAAAGACGTTAGTAAACTTAAAAATGACCCGGACCTTTTAATGTCATTTTGCCATCCGGATGACCGGACAATGACTTCAGGATTCCTTCAGCAACTGACGGATATGGGTAAAACTGAACTTGAATACAGGGTTGTTTTGCCGGATAAACAGATCAAATGGGTGCATGCCAGGGTAAAGCCGGTTTATGGAAGCGAAGGTAGGATATCCAGACTTGATATGGTAATGCGCGATATCAGTGAACGCAGGGGCCTGCAGGATTTTTCGATCCTTATCAATAAGGTTCTCCTTAACCTGGGTCCTGATTTTGAACTGAATATAAATAAACTCACCGGATTATTTGGTGAGTTGTTCGGAGCAACCTGTGCGCTTTACAACCGGCTGGAAGAAGGTTTGCTTTGTTCGGTTGGACAATGGTTAACACCGCCTGATTATCGATCTGTTGATGGTCCTGAAGGTCATATTTGCTACGATGTAATTCAGAACAAATCTGAAAATATACTGATTGTCCGCAACCTGGATCAGACAAGCTATTACACCTCCGATCCGAATGTAAAACCTTATAAATTAAAAACATATATAGGAAAAGCGGTTTTTTGTGATGGCAGCGCGGTAGGTTCTGTTTGTGCAGTATTTCAGCAGGACTTCGTTCCGGGAGTTGAGCAGATTAATCTGCTCGATATGATTGCCAACGCTATTGGCGTGGAGGAAACCCGCCGAAAGGCTTCAAAAGCATTGAAAGAGACTGAGGAAAAGCTGATGGCCCTCATTAATTCAACGCCTGATATTATTTGTTTTAAGGACAGCGATGGAAGATGGTTGCAGGCCAATGATAGTATTTTAAAATTGTATTGCCTCCGGGATGTTGATTACTGGGGTAAAACGGAGCCTGAACTTGCTGATTATACAGCGGATATCTACAAAGATGCATTTAAAAATTGCGGTGATTCCGATGAGAAAGCCTGGGAAGCCGGCAAACAATCCAGAACAGAAGAAACCATCCCTGATATTCATGGAAACCTTCATGTTTTTGATGTAATCAAGGTTCCAATTTACAACATCGATAATTCACGAAGGGGATTGGTTGTTTTCGGACGTGATATTACACCAAGAATTGAAGCTGAAAAGCAAACCAGGTTCCTGAATGAAAGTGCGCTCGAGTTTATTGAGCTTGAAGATCAGGCAAATATTTATGAATTTATCGGAGAGAAAGTACACAAACTAGCCGGTAAAAGCATTGTTATGGTGACATCATTTGATGAATCAACCCAGCATGCAACACTCCAATCGCTTCATGGCGTTGGAAAAACCATCGAAAAAGTACTAAAAATCCTGAAACAACATCCTGTTGGGATGTCATCATACCTCTCTCCTGAGCGTAAACAGGATGTATTGTTTCAAAAGCTGACATTCAGGAAAGATCTTTATGAAATGCTTTCCGGCGCGATCAGCAAGCCGGTTGCAAGGATATTTGAAAAGATGTTCGATATCGGGAAAATTTACGAAATGGGTTTTGCCCGCCGGGATTATCTGCTCGGTGATGTTACGGTGATTATGCCTAAAAATGAATTGCTGAAAAACACTGAAGTAATCGAAGCATTTATAAAAGTTGCCGCAGTGGCATTGAATCGCAGGCAGGTAAAGGAAGCATTGAAAGAAAGCGAAGAGAGCTACCGCGGATTATTTAACAGTATTACCAGTGCTGTTTACATTCAGGATAGAAATGGTAAGTTCCTCGATGTGAATGAAGGAGCAATTGCAATGTATGGATATCCGAAAACGAGGTTTATCGGTAACACACCGGAGTTTCTCTCGGCTCCGGGTAAGAATGATTCCGTTGATATTGTTTCAATTTTACAAATGACATTTGATGGAATTCCACAACAAATTGAATTCTGGGGAAAGCGAAGCAATGGAGAAATATTTCCGAAAGATATCAGGTTTTACAAGGGGAGTTATTTTGGTAACGAGGTGGCCATTGTGATTGCAAATGACATAACTGAACAGTACAATATGATCAGTCAGTTAGTCGCCGCCAAGGAAGTTGCTGAAACCAACCTGACGAAAACCAACAGCATAGTCAGTGCATTCCCGGATTCAATTTTTATTCTGGATCGGGCAGGAACCTTGATTGAGTCGTTCTCTCATGAGACCGACATGCAACCGGCTGATTACAGTTCTTCAGCGGAAAAGATTGTTAGTAAAATTTTACCTGAAGAAACCGTTGAGCAAACCAGATTAAGCATTGATCTTGTATTGAAAACAGGTGAAATGCATAAATATGAATATTCAATTCCTTCCGGGGGGGCTAAAAAATATTTTGAAGCCAGCATGGTTAAACTCGCATCTGATAAAGTACTTGCAGTAATACGCAATACTACCGAAAAAATGCAATTGGTAGAAGCACTTTACCATGCCGTCGAAAAAGCAGAAGAAAGCGACCGCCTTAAGACCTCATTCCTCCACAATATTTCGCATGAAATAAGAACACCGATGAATGGGATTGTGGGATTTGCCAATTTACTGACTCAAAAAGGGATAACTCCTGAAGATGTTTCTGAGTATAATTCCATTATTAGCAGTTGTAGCAATCAGCTGCTGTCGATTATAACCGATATTGTCAGCATTGCAACTTTAGAGGCAGGACAGGAAAGGGTGCGCGAAAATCAGTTTAATCTGAATGAAATGATGCATGTTGTATATCAACAGCTGGTTTCAAAAGCAAGTGAAAAAAATCTCAGGCTTTCATTCTCTGAGAGTCTCAGTATTAATCAGGCGCAGATAATTACTGACGAAACCAAGTTGGTACAGGTGCTAACGAATCTGATCAGCAATGCAGTTAAATTTACCATGAAAGGTGGGATTCAGGTTGGTTATACGATTGAAGGGAAATTTCTAAAGTTTTGCGTCAGTGATACCGGTATAGGCGTTCCGGCTGAAATGCATGAATTTATATTTGATCGTTTCAGACAGGCAAATAGTGCTACATCAAGCACATACGGTGGTACAGGGCTTGGACTCTCCATCTCAAAGTCTTATATCGAGTTGATGGGCGGCGAGATTTGGCTTGAAAGCCAGCCCGGAGCCGGATCGAAGTTCTTTTTTACAATTCCTTATAAACCGGCTGATTTGACTGCTGCAAATGAACTGAGTGATGAAGCTTTCACAACTGGCTTGTTTCCTGAGCAGAAAACAATCCTGATTGTTGAAGATGAATTTTATAATTACAAATTGCTGACTAAGATGCTGCAGCCTCTTAACTTTGATATTATCTGGAAGGAAAACGGAGCAGATGCAATAAAGGTTTGTGCTGAAAACGGAAAAATTGATCTTGTTTTAATGGACCTGAAATTGCCCGGTACCGATGGCTTTGAAGCCAGCCGTGAAATCAGAAAACTCAGGCCGGGATTGGTAATCATAGCCCAATCTGCCCTTGCTCTTTCAGGAGATCGGGAAAAAGCACTAAATTCAGGTTGCACCGATTATATTTCCAAGCCAATTGTAAGAGAGATACTGATTGACAGGCTTCAAAAATATCTGAAATAGTTGCCGGGTAATGATCAGAATACCCGACTTGAGCTATTTTGCTTTAAAACAGGTATCAGATGTTCAATAATCGGGATAAGTGTTTATTTTTGCTATTGGCAAACAATACCTTTTAACGGATGAGCAAAGTTCTGATTGTTGATGATGATGTTACTTTCTGTCTAATGCTGGAGACTTTTCTCCAAAAGAAAGGATTTGAGGTTCAACAATCATTCTCATACAGTGAAGCAGTAAAAAAAATCAAAACATTCGGTCCTGACATCATACTGACCGACCTTCGTTTGCCTGACCATGATGGGATTGATATTCTGCATTTTGCCCTTCGCGAGGCTCCGGGCGTGCCGGTAATACTTATGACCGGATATGCGGATATACGCACCGCAGTTCAATCCATGAAACTCGGTGCCTTCGACTACGTTGCCAAACCGGTTAATCCCGATGAAATAATACTGACAATAAACAGGGCCTTAAGCATTCAGACTCAAAGCGAGGGCAAGGTTTCCACAAATGACAGTGAGACTTTTTTTGTTGAAGGTGCCAGCCAACCGGCCCGGAAGATCAGCGAGTATGTCAAACTGGTAGCTCCGACTGGAATGTCGGTGCTTATCATGGGCGAAAGTGGTACCGGTAAAGAGTTTGTGGCACGAAAAATCCACCAGCAAAGCACACGGAATGATAAACCGTTTGTTGCCATCGATTGCGGTGCTTTACCCCGCGATCTTGCCGGTAGTGAGTTTTTCGGTCACATGAAAGGTTCTTTTACCGGCGCATTTACCGATAAGCAAGGGCAGTTCGAAGCAGCCAATGGCGGTACTATTTTTCTTGATGAAATCGGTAACCTGGGATACGATATTCAGGTACAACTCTTAAGGGCTATTCAGGAAAGGAAAATAAGGCGAATCGGCTCAACAAGCGAAATACCGATAGATGTAAGGATTATTACAGCAACCAATGAAGACCTGAAAAAAGCCGTTTTGGCCGGTGAATTCAGAGAAGACCTCTTTCATCGCATCAACGAGTTTGCGATCCAGGTATCTCCGCTTCGTGAAAGGCCCGATGACCTTGTTATCTTCACCCGGCACTTTCTGGAACAGGCCAACAGAGAACTGATCAGAAATGTCAGAGGCTTTTCCCCTGAGGTTCTTGATATATTCGCCCGGTATTCATGGCCTGGTAACTTCAGGGAACTGAAAAACATTATTAAAAGGGCTGTTTTGCTGTCGAATGGGGAAATTGTTGAGTCAGACACCCTTCCTGAAGAGTTGATCGTTGATGCCTCGTCAAGGGAGCCTGTAATACCGGCGGTAAAAGAAATTGCTGAGACACCCGATGAAAGTAACCTGAAAGAAGTTGCACACCGCAGTGAACGTGAACTCATTGTCAGCACACTGGTGAAGGTAAGATTCAACAAATCGAAGGCTGCCCGATTGCTGGATGTAGACAGGAAGACACTTTATAATAAAATGAAACAGTATGGCATTCCGCTTCAGTAGCGATCAATCTCTTTTCTGAGTGCCGATACTATTTTTGTAATGCCGTTCTTAAGGGTATTAAGCTGGTTATCAATGGCATCGTGGTCAAAGGTTTTACTGGTTCTCAATGTTTCCAGACTTTGAAGCAGTATGGCCTCCTCTTGTGCCCCCAAATTGCGTATGTTGGGCAACATCCGGTGTGAAAGTAACGCAAGGTTTTGATAATCTGATGATTCGAATGCTTTATGCATATCTACCAGACTACTTTGCATATTATCGGCCAACGAAGTCAATATCCTGATGAATGCTTCAGGATCATCGCCCGAAAATTTTGCAAATGCTTCAAGATTAATGGCTCTGTCTGTATTTTCCTCTTCGTTTATCGATTCGCTATGATTTATGATGTAAATCTTCAATACTTTTGCCAATGCAGCAACCAACTGGTAATGTCTGAAAGGTTTTATCAGAATGCTGCTAATCCCCATCTGCCTGAATTGCTCAAGTTCTTCATTGGTTGCATGTGCTGTCAATCCCAGAATCGGAGGATGACCGGTTCCACTGGTTTCTTCAGATTTACTTATCCGTTCGGCAAGCTCTGGCCCGCTTAAATTAGGCATCTGTATATCGGTCATTACCAGGTCGTAGCCTGATTTGTTTTCGTTGAAAAGTTCCCAGGCTTTCGAGCCATCTTCTGCCACATCAACCGATGCCCCGGCCGATCTCAGTGATTCTGTCAATAATATACGGGTTGTTTCATCATCTTCAGCCATTAATATCCTGAAACCCGTAAGGTTGATGGTTGCAAGCCGGTTTTCGCCGGGAATCACTGCTACCTTTCCTTCATAGACAGCCAGAGGCAAAGTAACCGATATAGTCGTGCCTTTTTCAAGAGAACTGCTCAGGGCAATTTCACCCTTCATAAGGTTGGTTAATTTCTGGCAAATTGCGAGGCCCAGTCCCGATCCTCCGTATTTGCGGGTTATGCCCACATCAACCTGCGTAAATTCGCCAAATATTTCCTGTTGTTTTTCTTCCGGAATGCCAATTCCCGAATCCGAAACAATAAAATTTAACTTCATATGGCCATTCGAAACAACAGCCGATGTTGTGAGCTTTACAAAACCTTTTTCAGTAAATTTAATGCTGTTATTCAGCAGGTTGAAAACAATCTGTCTGATTCTGAGCGGATCTCCCAACACTGCAATGCCCGGTTCCAGGGTTGTGGTGTAAATCATCTCCAGTCCTTTGTTTTCGGCTCTGTGCCTGAGGGTTTCAAACGACTGAAGAAATAGATCGGCAGGAATAAATGCGGTCATTTCAAGATTGAATTTTCCGCTTTCGATCCGCGAATAATCCAGCAGGTCATCTACCAGCCCAAGCAGGTGTTCTGACGAAGAATTGATGTACCTGAGGTAATTTTTCTGCTCTTTCGTAAGTTTCGTAGTTTCAAGCCTTTCTGTAAAACCAATTATACTGGTGATCGGGGTTCTGATCTCATGACTCATATTGGCCAGAAAAAGTTCTTTTACTTTCAGGAGTTTTTCGGCCAGATGTCTGGCCGATTCAAGCTGACGGCGGTAAAAGTTGCTTCGCGCAAGGTCTTTCCAGATCAGGATGACAAAAACGATCATGGTGATGAGACCTACTGCAGCCAATACAATGGCTGTATACCAGAGCCGCCTGAACACTTCACGCCCATGCCCGCTTTCTTCAATGGCCCTGTTTATTTCTTCTTTTTCAAATAGCAGGAATACATTTCTGATTTCATCCATAATAACCTGATCGGTTCGCAAAAGCAAGAGGTCACGGTCAATTATTCTCTGCCGGTAAATCCTTTCCTGCTCACCCATTTGCTGTAACTGCGACTTGATCATTTCAATGGTGGTGTCGGTCGAAGCAGCAAGTGCCAGTGTGTCTTTCAACGGAATGAATTGTGGGGATGGCTTTTGCAAAGAGTCCTTTTTAGAGCGTTTTCCGGTGAAATTATCCCAAATTTTCTTGAAAAAGCCCGGATTCGATTCCTCATTATTCTCTTCCTGCGATAACTGGCGATCTGAACCAGGTCGGATTACCGGATATTTTGACAATGACGCCGTATCTCTGTTCCCGTTCGCAAGCATGTTCTTATTTTCAAGTTTCATTGCCAGCGTGTCGTCAGCTCTGCGTACCCTGAAAAAGTTCTCCATTGTGCCTCTCTTTATCCTTAAGAGGCTGTCGATCGAGAGCATTCTTTTATATTGTTCCGGCTGGAGGGTGCTGAAGTATTTCAGGGAATCAGCCAGTTGCTGTATGCCTTTATCAAGTTTACGGTATTTTATCAGATAGCGTTTCTCCCCGGTATTGATGTAGGCCCGGGCCTGTCCATTTGCTTCGATCAGTTCTGACAACATATTGCTGACGAGCGTGAGCTTAATTACCGATTGTGATACCCCGGAATCAGGCGGGCTGAGCTGGCTCGCCAACTGGATTACCGCAAGAATGGCAACAAGGGCAAGAACCAGTAGCAGGAAAAATCCCGAAATCACCTTGCCTTTTACACCTTCAGACTGACCTTGTTTTTTCATAGTCTGCAAAGGTAAGATCAATTAACACCCAATTGAGCGATTTGAAAGAAAATCGCTCACCCGGTCAGGATTATGTGAGCAATTCAACGTCTTACATTTTCAATTTTTTGGTGATTGGCTAAAATTTCCGGATAGGGGTTTACCTGGGTTGTGCCATTAAAAGCAACGAAAAATCGTATCCGGTCCTGATATAGCAGTGATTCAACATGATAAAATCACTTTGCACAACCCCGGAAATAAACCCATTGCCTTATATTGATTCCCCGGTTTTATGCAGAATTGTTGCAATTTTCCAGAAAAGTAAAAGCCCCTGCTGTTTAATTGCAGGGGCTTTTTGTTGATGGTGAGGTGATTGTAACCTATAACAGGTTAACCTTATTTTATATTAAACTTCTGTTGAAATTATCAGCATTTTCGATTTTTGCCAGAAAGCAATGGGATCTTTAATGATGATTTCTTCAACATTCTTATCACTTCCAACTATTTCGTAAGAGCCAACAGGATGCACCGACATAAGTGTTGCCTTTTTAACTCCAAGCGGAATTGATTTCAATGAACGCATATCAATTTTTGTAAAATTGGCAAGGTTTACGTCACCAGCAAGTTTTTGAGTTTTGCCAAGACCAAGAAAACCACCTTCTTTGTTAAGTATCTTCTTTTCAATCAGAACCTTACGTGGACCTACAACAAAGTAAGCAGTATTTAGTTCGTTGTTTTTATTCACAACTGTTGTAGCCAGATCCTTGTTCTGATTGTTTATTTTTGAAATGGTATCATTCAATGATGCAATCGAAAAATTCAGATTGGCTAATTCGTTTTTCAAACCAAAAATTATGGTATCCCTTTCAGCCAGTTGTTGATTGGTCATTGAAATCATTTTTTCGAGTTCAGATACTTTAAATCTTGACTGACTGAGTTTTGAACTCATTGAAGCTACCATTTTTTTGTTGTCTGCCATAAGATCGTTGATCATTCTCAGGTCTTCGTTAATCCGTTCGCGGGCTGGTTTATTTAGCTCGTTACCCATAGCAGTTTCCTGGCTGATGATCTTTTCTTTGGATTTTATTTCGGCCAGGTTAGCTTCTATCTGATTAAGTGTCTCCAGAAAATTATTGATCAGTGAATCTTTAGAAGAGGCATCCTGAACCAGTTGTGCCTGCTCATTTTCAAGCTGACTGATTCGGTTAGTTTGATCCTTGTTTTCACAGGAACCCAGAAGGAATAGTACAGGAAGTAAACCTAAAATCAAATTTTTCATAGTGTTGTTTTTTTAGTTAAACGACTCTTTGCAAATAAAAAGCCATTTTACTATTATAAATATAAACATCATTAAATCAATTACATAGCATTTTGATAAGTAAGGTGTTGTGTGTATTTACTGCCCCAAAACGGGTAATAGTGGGATGGATTGCAAATACCCAACCTCAACAGTTTTACAAACCCAATCGCTCAACTTATTTATAAATTATTCCTGATTTTCTTGCCTGGGTTGGGAGAAACCAGCGGGCAGGAAAGTGGATTTCCGGGGGTCGGTTTGAGTATTACCGGAATCAGCAGATAGTTTTCTTTTTCTTTATCAACGCTCTCTCAACCACCTGCCTAGTTCTGGCATTGCCATGGGATGGTAGAAATAATCTGCAACCAGTTTTTAAAATTTTCTCCCAGCTTCTCATTAATTCAGGTACATCATTGGCAAACGGGGGGAAGCAACTTCCTGAGAATGTTCCGATTAAGGTATCGCCGGCCAATGCTATTTCATTGTCAACAATCAAACATACTGAACCGGCCGAATGACCCGGAGTGTGTATTATTCTTGCATCAATACCCGGGAATGAAAATTCATTTTCCTTTTTGATGATTATATCGGCTTCGCATGGTTGATACCTGACTTTTTTTTCAGTCCAATCTCCAAAGGTCCCGATAAGCCAGGATGTGAAACTGTTGGTCCCGGCCGGAACCGGGCTGTTACCGGAAAGCAGGTAACCGGCCTCAGCTTCATGCACAATTACTTTTAGCCCAAACTTATCCTTGAGTTTCTGTGCATTGGCCGCGTGGTCGAAATGGGTATGGGTAAGTAACAGATAATCAATCGAACTAATTGAAAGCTGCTCCAGTTTCTTTAATAAACGGTTACCGGAAAATGCCGGCCCTGTATCGATCAGGATTTTAATCCGATTGTTTGATACCAGGAAAACGTTGCTGCGACCACCGGCCAATAACCTGATTTCTGAGCCGGAAATTGTTTTTAGCTTTTTCATACCGGTTGATTGATTAATTTATTGATGCAGGTTATTTTGCAGATTCATCCTTTATAAAATGTACTTACCTGCTGATGCGCACTTTGGTAACGACCATTCCATCAACGGTTTCAACTTTCAGGAGATAGACCGCAGTGGCTAAATCCGTAATATCAACAATCTGGGTGTGATTGCCGGGTAAATTGTCAGCACGGCGCAGTACCTTACCGGTAGCATTCAACAGGCTGTATTTTTTTATTCCATCGGCTTCAATAATCAGCGTATTTACACCGGTCTGAAATACCCTGATCCGGGGAAGCTCTTCCTGCGCGATTTGTTGCACCGAAACCATCACGCCGTTCAATGTCATCCGCTGAAACCAGATGTTGAGTTTCCCATCGCGGGTATCACCCCATGCGGCGCTGATGGTATCGTTTAAAAGGCAAGTACTCATGAAGTCGTTTCCATTTTCAAGCAAAATATTGTCAAATGGAACAGAAAGTTCTGAAATTCTGAAATTAGCCGAGAATGTTTGAGAATTTTTCAGTCTGACGGCACCATAAATTTCATAGGATGCCGCGTATCCGGTATCGGGGGCATTCCGGCGATCGCGCCACGTTGCCACCAAATCACCATCGGTGTCAAAAGCGGCCCATACCAGGTCCTGCATTCTGCCATTTGCAACCGGGTCATCATTTACCCTTACACCTTCCGACCAGGTGGAACCTCCATCTGAGGATTCCCGAAAATAAACATCTGCATCACCATTTTCATTGCTCAGGTGGAAGAATGCCAGGTGTAGTGGATTGCCTGGATTAGCCCTGAGCAAATATCCTTTTTTGGCCGAAGTGTCGGTCACTGCAATAGCAGAAGCTGAGGCTGCCAGGGTATTATAAGTAAAACCTGTGCCGGCATTTTCAGAAGAAGCCAGAATAAACCTTGGTAAAATATTCTGTGTAATGACATAACTGGGGTAGGCGCAGTGAAAAGTGCCATCTGAAGTTACTTCGGGTGCAGGCATCGGCTTTTTAACCAGTGAACCTGACAACCATCCTGTTGTGTCAGCAAATCGCCATGGCCCGAATGATTCCCCATTGTCAGTTGATCTGATAAAGTAAGGATGATAAGGAGGCCCGCTGGCGCCGGATGCATTCGTTGTTGTGATGTATATATTGCCGTTATTTTCACCTCCCGATCTGTCGATGCTGATCCATGGCCGATCGATGGGGATTTTACCGGGATCGGAATTATAATTGATTACTTCAACTGGATTCCCCCAGCTTATCCCGCCATCCTGCGATTTTCTGACATAAACTGCACCGGAAAATAAATCAGCATCATGGTCTATCAGGCTGAGGAATACATTTCCGTTGTCATCGAAAGCCAGCGAAGGATCAGCTGAAGTGTAGCCTGCGGCAAAATGAGGCGTGTTCTGCGCAGAACTCCAGGTTGTGCCCCCGTCGAAACTAACCCTGGTTTTGATCATTATCCGGTTCAGGAAAACATAACCCATCCAGGCAACAACCAGGTGCCGGGGATTTTGTGGATTGATTGCCAGGTAGGGCTCCCCGTCAAAAATACTTCCTCCGGAAAGATTGATGTTCTGGGCAGAAGAGTTAAGTGTAATAAGCGTAAATATAATGAAGATCTGAATTTTGCGTTTCATGAATGCGAATTGTGAATAATGTTTTTAAGGTTTCTTGTGACCGGAGATAGTTCTGAGTAAAGGAATTTTCAAACCTGCCGAAGAGCAGTCAAGCAACACTTTAAACCGTTTTAGCCGGGTAGTTTCCTGTTTGGCGCTCATAACCCAGTAGATACTGGTTTTTTTGTATGCATTGGTACTGCCGGTGAAAAATGTCCATGCCTTGCGGTTTTCCTTCAGTTCAGATTCCAATTCGGGCGACAGGGTGTTGAGCGGTTGTTCAAATGAATATATGCCAGATTTTTCTTGACTCCTCTTTTCAAAAGCCGCCAATCCGGCAGGGTGCATCAGACCGGCTTCTGTGAGCTTTTCAACCCTTTTTATGTTGATATTGCTCCAGATGCTGCGTGGCTTACGCGGCGTGAAACGGATTTTATAGGTATACTGATCAATAGACTGCGTTTTACCATCAATCCAGCCATAACACAATGCTGTTTCAACCGATCCGGGGTAATCAAAGGTCTGGAACTGTCCTTTTTGCTTCTTATTATACCCAACCCAGAGTTCTGAGGCCTTGTCATGAAAATTCTCCAGCCATCCCCGGAATTCATCCATGTTCAGAAAAAAAACGACTTCCATATAGTAAAAAGTAAGTTTATCAGATACGTGATCATTCCGGAAGCCTCATTCAGAGCTACTTCGTGAATACAACCATCACCCGGAAAAATCAATTACGAAAATAGTGAATAAGCCGGTTACAGTTGACATTTGCCGGAATTTTAGTGCATCAATTGAACCAAGTCGCGTAAAAACAGTTTACTGAACACAACAACGGTTTTAATACCGGAACACGTTTTTTATTCATTCGCAACAAATTCTACACGATGAAGATTTCTGTTTTAACTATGCTTTCGCTGGTATTTACCCTTTTGGTATCCGCCGCGGATAACAGCAAGGGGAATCCCTGCAAATTACATGGAAACAGTGGAACAGCCTCAAGCACTGATACCACACGCCTGTACCCTGAAGAAAAACACCTCACCAATATCAGGCAATTGACCAAAGATGGAGATTATGCCGAAGCTTATTTCAGTTTCGATGATTCCATGATCTCATTCCAGGCCAAGAGCAAAGGCTGGGGTGCCATGTGTGACCAGATTTATATGTTTCCATTCAGCGACGGCGATATGATTGATCAAATGCCACAGCTCATCAGCAATGGAGTTGGACGGACTACCTGCTCATTTTTTATGCCGGGGAATACGTCTATTTTATATGCTTCAACCCGTTCAGGCGGTGATGCATGTCCTCCTGATCCTGAAAGACGTGCTGATGGAAAGTACCTGTGGCCAATCTACCAGGATTTCGACATCTACATCTCAAATCTGAAAGGCGATGTAATCGACACGCTTGTGAAAAATCCCGGCTATGATGCCGAAGCAACGGTGTCGCCTGATGGAAAAATGATTGTTTTCACTTCCGACCGGACAGGGGATCTTGAATTATATACCTGTAATATCGATGGCAGCAATATTAAGCAGGTAACTTTTGGTCTTGGGTATGACGGCGGTGCTTTTTTCTCTCCCGATAGCAGGAAGCTGGTTTTCAGAGCTTCTCGGCCGCAAACCCCGGAAGCAATTAAAGAGTATAAAGATTTACTTAAAGAGGGCCTGGTTGCACCGACCAACATGGAAATTTACACCTGTAACACCGATGGTAGCGACCTTAAGCAAATTACCAGGCTTGGCAAAGCCAACTGGGCACCTTTCTTTCATCCTTCGGGCAAGAAAATCATCTTCAGCTCCAATCATGCCGGTGCAAGAGGCTTTGAGTTTAACCTCTATATGATCAACATCGATGGCTCCGGTCTTGAACGGATAACCTTTGATCCGGTTTTCGATGCCTTCCCGATGTTTTCATACGATGGCAAAAAGCTGATTTTCTCTTCTAACCGCAACAATGGTGGTACCCGTTACACCAATCTCTTTATCGCGGATTGGGTGGAGTAGGCACAGGGCTCAGGGCACAGGGCTCAGGGCTCAGAGCACAGGGCACAGGGCACAGGGCAGGGCTCAGGGCTCAGGGCATGGAGCATGGGGCATGGAGCATGGTGCATGAAATTGGAAACTTATGTTCCGTCTCTCGTCCCTTTTGCGACCCTCGTCCCTTCCTGGCTCAGGGCACAGGGCTCAGGGCACAGGGCACAGGGCATTGGAATATTTTTCACTCAAAGTAGGGACACGACATGTCGTATCCCTACTTTAGTAAACACTGAAGTCCCGACCTTTGGCCGGAAAAAGACAATGCATTGGAAATTAGACATTAGAAACCTGCCAGCCGGCAGGCTGGTTAGATTTTATCTTTCATCTTATCCCCTTGTCTCCCATTCTCCCCGCCTGCACGCTGTTTCGGCGGGCAGGCTTGAGCCGTTGCAGTTCAGGGCACTGGAATGGAACATTGGAAATTAGACATTAGACATTAGAAATTTACGATGTCATCTAACCCTTGTCTCCCATCCCTTGTCCCCTTGTCTCCTTTTCCCCTTGTCTTTTGAAGCAGAATGTTCGTCCCTCGTCCCTCCTTTACGCCCCTCGTCCCTTCTATATAAAACTACCTCGTTTTCTTCTGCAGCGCCAGTTTGAAAACAAACCAAAACAAGGATAATGTCCCCATTGCAAAAATGGTATCACCGATTGTTCTCAGCCAGCGGAAGGTAACCAGGGTTGGCTGTTGCATAAATTCAGACGAACGGGCGTACCACATACCTTCATTCACACTGGCAACGGTTTGCATAAATCCAACCGGCAAAACACTGAGAAATATCATCAGTAAAAGGCCTATGTTAATTGCCCAGAACGAAAAACCAAGCAGTTTTTCATTCCATACCTGCTGCCTGTAAAGACTGCGGAGAACAAACAACATCAGCCCAATGCCGAGCATGCCATATACTCCGAACAATGCTGCATGCCCGTGAACCGGTGTGGTGTTCAGGCCTTGCATGTAATACAAGGCAATGGGTGGATTGATGACGAATCCAAAGATCCCGGCACCAAGGAAATTCCAGAATGAAACGGAAAGGAGGCTGTATATGGGCCATTTATAGTCGCGTAACCACTCTGTGGCCTTGCTGAGGCGGTAATTGTGAAAAGCTTCAAATCCTATCAGGATCAGGGGAACTACCTCCAGAGCGCTGAAGGTAGCGCCGAGAGCCATAATCGCTGTCGGAGTACCGGTGAAATACAGGTGGTGGAATGTGTCGAGTATACTGCCTGAAAGAAAGATAATGGTCGCAAACAAAACGCTTGAAGTAGCCGTTTTTGTTCTGAGAAGCCCCATCCTGACAAAGAGGAAAGCAGCTACAACGGTCGCAAAGACTTCAAAGAAACCTTCCACCCAGAGGTGGACCACCCACCAGCGCCAGTATTCAGCGACGGCCAGGTTGGTTTGCCTTCCCCACATCAGCCCGGCTGCATAAAACAATGCGATGGCTGCCGATGCGATCAGAAACAGGATCAGCAGATTTTTCTCTTCGGTTTTTCTCTTAAATACCGGGATCAATGGCCTGGCCATCAATGCCAGCCAGATAAACAAACCTACCAGGAGGAAAATCTGCCAGAACCGGCCCAGGTCAACATACTCATAACCCTGGTGACCGAACCAGAAATTTTCAACGAGTCCCAGACGCTGCATCACGCCAAACCATTGACCGGCCATGGAACCCAACACAATGATGAGTAAAGCAAAAAACAGAAAATTCACACCTAGCTTCTGAAACTTCGGATCACTGCCCGATACCGCCGGAGCAATGTAAAGCCCGGTGGCAAGCCATGCCGTGGCTATCCAGAAAATGGCCAGCTGTACATGCCAGGTGCGCGAAATGGCATATGGCATAAATTCTGCCAGTGGAAACCCATACAATCCTTCACCTTCCACTCCATAGTGGGCGGTTACAATCCCCATTACAACCTGTAACAGAATCAGGAAATTAACAATCCAGAAATATTTCTCCACTGCTTTCATCGAAGGCGTGATGTTCTGGCGCATCAGGGGATCTTCCTTAGGCAATTCTATGTCAGAATCCTCTTTTGTTCGCGCATGATAAAAAATCAGCAAACCTATCCCGAGAAGAAGCATAATCACACTGAACCCGGTCCATAAAATCAGGTCCCCGGTTGGTTTGTTGCCTACTATGGTATCGGGTGGCCAGTTATGTGTATAGGAAATGGATGCTCCCGGCCGCTCGGTAACGCAGGCCCAGGATGCCCAGAAAAAGAAGGTATTCATCTTACGCATCCGCTCTGCATCCTTAATGGCATTCTCCGGTATCGCATAGTCATTTCTCAGTTTACTGAATGCCGGGTCGTTGGTGAACAACCCCGAATAGTAGCCAAACAGGCTGCTGATGGCTTCCGCCCTCAATGGAGAAACTGTTATGGTTTTGCTGTCAACATCGTAGGTGTTTTCGCGCAGCAAATCCTGTAAACGGCTTTCAAGGGCTGCCTTCTTCTCACCATCCAGCGTTTTATAGCTTTGGCTGAATTCATCAGTCGCCCATTTTTCAAGTATAAACAGGGCTTCCCGGTGCAGATAGTCGGCAGTCCAGTCAGGTGCTAAATAGGCTCCATGCCCCCAGATGCTTCCGACTTCCTGCCCGCCCATACTTTGCCATACATTCTGACCGTCTTTGATATCCTGCCCGGTAAACAGAACTGTACCGTCCGTTGTAATTACTTTTTCCGGAACCGGCGGGGCTTTCTGGTATATCTCATAGCCATAATACAACAAAACGGCGAAGGAAATGCCAACCACCAGTGCAAAGCCTGTCCAGAGTTTTTTTTCAGGTTTCATAATTGTTCGATTTTTGGTTAATATTTAAAAATTTAAGAAGGTAATTAAGCACTCTAATACTTAATAATAAATAAAAAAAATCACCGTTTCAGGTAGGTAAGTCCGTTTTTGAGGCTGGAAGCCATGGCTGAAATAGTGGTAGTTTCAAGTGTCGACCGCAGTTTTTCACGGATTTCAACAAACTTTTCATGCACGGGGCAGGGCTCCGCACCCGAGCATTCTTTCAGGCCTAACCCGCAATGGGTGTAAATAGAATCACCATCAATGGCTGAAACGATCTCAGCAACGGATTTACTTTCGATCTTTGAATTTTCCATGAAAAACCCTCCGGTTTGTCCACGTGTTGAGAAAATTATACCGGCTTTTACCAGCTGTTGCAAGATCTTGGATGTAAAGGCTACCGGAGAATCAATTTCATGCGAAATATCAACAAGGCTCGCCCTCAATCCTTCCTGCGATTGGCGGGCTATATAAATGGTTGCCCTGATGGCATATTCACAGGCTTTCGAAAACATTTGCGCTTGTTTGAGGTCACAAAAATAATAATTCTTTTTAATCGGACAAATATATCCGAATAAAAGTCAGCGTTTGTATTTTCCATATCAGATCCGGCTTTTTGAAGATCGCTCAGCGATGATAAACCATCGAATCCACTCCGGCTGGACCGGTTACCTCCGGATGTACAATCCGGGTTTATTATTCATCCCTGCTTTTGAATTATGAATTACCCTGATAATCTGTTAATTTTGTAAAACAAACCTGCATTCTAAAAAATGGGTACATGTTAAAATCACAGGTAATTGGTTATAAGGGTATTTTCTTTTTGATTGCATTGGTTTTGATCTGGCCAATGGATCATTATGCGCAAAAAAGTCTGAACTACCAGCAAATCGCCAGTGGGTTGGGAACCCCCGATTTTGAAGAAGGAAACACAGATTTTGTCTTCGACGACATCAATATGGATGGTCATGCAGATATACTTACTGTTGGTGACCATGGTTCTCCTATGTTTAATTCAGGCGAACACGGTATTATCGTGTGGTTTGGTGATGGAGAAGGCAGCTTTACCAATTATATGAACGGCGATTTTGGCTATGGCGGCATTGCTACCGGCGATGTCAACAACGATGGCTTTAAGGATGTTGGCTTTGGGGTTCATCACAACTATTCTGGTACAAATTTCGGCGATCAGCTGAATGAAGTTGCATTGGGCGATGGCACCGGGATGAACTGGCAGCCATGGGACCAGGGCCTTTCAACGAACGGGGAAACCTGGGGGATGTTCGGAACGGCTTTTGCCGATTTCAACAACAATGGCCTGCTCGATCTTGTCAGCGTTTCGTTCGGGTGTTGTTCCGGTGTGCATGTTTATCTGAACAAAGGGGATGGAAGCTGGGAACAGAGTTTTGGTTTCATGGGAGGAAATTCTGATTTTCTGGTGAGAACCTGTGATATCAACAACGACGGCTATATGGACTTTATCGCCGGTCATGAATCCGGAACTGCATATTTCGGCGATGGCACCGGCAACTTCAATAAAAATGACAATGGTCTTCCGGGTGCTGGCAGCGCTTATCGCCGGGGAATCGACATAGCGCGGTTTAAAACATCGGGGAGTTACGGCTTATCCTATATCAACTCCAATGGAGGAGTGAGTGTGTTTGTTTGGGAAGACAATATAGAAACCTGGATTAATCTTTCAGGAAACCTGCCCGCTTCCGGCAGCTACGACCTCTCGCAGTTATGCGATATGAACAACGACGGTTTTATTGATGTGATGGCTTATGGCAGCCGTCATTTTCAGCTCTGGCTTGGCGATGAAGCAGGAAACTGGACAGTTGATGCCGCTATGATTACTCCGGGTGAACCGGGCGAGGGCAATGCCATCAGAGCCGGAGCCGACCTTGACCACAATGGATTTCCCGACCTTCTTTTTCTGGCTTCAAAACTCTCTGGTGACTGGATTCAGGTTGAAAAGAACTTCCTCTATGTCTACAAAGAGGGATCGGTGGCCGATGAACTCAGCATCAAACCCTTGTTTCCCGCCGGTTTTGAAAATTTCTATCCTGGTTCTGTACAATTTATCGAATGGCTGGCTGAGGTTCCGGCCGGACTGCAAACCGTGGTTGATATTGAAATCTCCGCTTCCGGTACCGGTGGCCCCTGGTGGATGCTGGCTGAAGCCATTCCGAACAACGGAAAACACCAGTGGACGGTCCCGGATTTCGGCTCGGAACAGGTCCATCTTAAATTTACAGTCAGAGAAATTAATGGAACAAACCTTCATGTCAACGTTACTGAATATCCCTTTACAATCTACGGAGATCCCACCCTGGTCCCCGGAATTCAGACAGAAGCAAATCAGGTTTCAATTTTCCCGAATCCGGGAAATGATTTTATACGCCTTTCCAATCCGCAATCTGTGAAGGAATTTAAACTTTCTGACTTAACCGGGCGATGCCTTCTTCAGGTAACTTCAGATTTTAACAGGATTTCAACCGATCGTCTTGCACCCGGAGTTTATCCATACCAGGTTATTACCAAAAACCAGGATTTGCTGTCAGGGAAATGGATCCGGTTGGCAGAATAGTGCTTTAACGGCCAGTTCCTCTGCAGCAGTGGATGAAGTCAGAAGTCGGAGGTCCGGTGTCAGAAGTCAGAAGTCAGAAGTCAGAAGTCAGAAGTCAGAAGTCAGAAGTCAGAAGTCAGAAGTCAGAAGTCAGAAGTCAGAAGTCAGAAGTCAGAAGTAAGAAGTAAGAAGTAAGAGGTAAGAGGTAAGAAGTAAGAGGTAAGAGGTAAGAAGAAGTAAGAGGTAAGAGGTAAGTAATGGGAAAATAAGTAAGAATCCAAAATCAGCGAATCAGAAATCAGCTATCAGAAACCATTAACCAGTAATCGGAAACCAGTAATCGGAAATCTGCAATCCAAAATCCAAACCGCAGCGAAGCGAAGGATACCCAAGGCCAATTTGCTAATCAGCGAATCCGCTAATCAGCTAATCATCCAATCCAAAAGCGAAGCGGAGGTCACCTAAGGTAAATCCGCAATCCGCAATCCGCAATCCGCAATCCGCAATCCAAACCGTAGCGAAGCGAAGGATACCCAAAGCCAATCTGCTAATTAGCTAATCTGCTAATCAGCTAATCATCCAATCCAAACCGGAGCGAAGCGGAGGACACCTAAGGTAAATCCGCAATCCGCAATCCGCAATCGCAATCCGCAATCCGTAAATCTGCAATCCGAAATCCGCAATCAGCAATCAGCAATCCGAAATTCAAACCGGAGCGAAGCGAAGGATACCAAAAGCCAATCTCTTCTAGCAAATTAGCTAATCTGCTAATCAGCTAATCATCCAATCTAAACCGTAGCGAAGCGGAGGACACCTAAGGTAAATCCGAAATCCGCAATCCGCATTCCGAAATCTGAAATCCGAAATCCATTTTTTCTATCTTTGCTCCATGCAGGAAACCATTCTTATTCTCGATTTCGGATCACAGTACACCCAACTTATAGCGCGCAGGGTGAGGGAGTTAAATGTTTATTGTGAGATCTATCCATTCAATAAAATCCCGGAAATTACACCCTGGATTAAAGGGGTCATCCTCTCCGGAAGCCCTTTTTCCGTCAGGGATAAAGATGCACCTTATCCCGACCTGTCAATAATGAGGGGAAAAGTGCCGGTTCTGGCTGTTTGCTATGGTGCCCAGTATCTCGCCCAGACTTCGGGCGGAGAAGTTATGGCTTCCAACACCAGGGAATACGGCCGCGCCAATCTTGGGTTTATCGACATCACCAACCAACTGATGTCAGGCATGAGTGCCGGTAGCCAGGTGTGGATGTCGCATGGCGATACCATCCTGCACAAACCTGATCATTTCAATGTCATTGCCAGCACGGCAGATGTCGAGATTGCAGGCTTCCAGGTTGAAAATGAACAAACCTGGGGCATTCAGTTTCACCCTGAAGTTTATCATTCAACAGAAGGCGCATTATTACTGCGGAATTTTGTAGTTGGCATCTGTGGTTGTCACCAGCAATGGACCCCGGCTTCTTTCATCGATTCTACTATAGCTGAGTTAAAGCAAGCCCTTGGCAACGACAAAGTAGTCCTCGGACTCTCCGGTGGTGTTGATTCCTCGGTAGCTGCTGTTTTACTTCACAAGGCCATCGGTAAAAACCTGCATTGCATTTTTGTTGACAATGGGTTGCTGCGCAAGGACGAATTCTCAAAAGTACTTGATTCTTACCAGCATATGGGTCTGAATGTGAAGGGCGTGGATGCCGGTGATCGTTTTCTTTCGGCACTTGAAGGCATCAGTGAGCCCGAACAAAAACGGAAAGCCATTGGTAATGCGTTTATCGAAGTATTTGATCATGAAGCACATCTGATCAGTGATGTAAAATGGCTGGCTCAGGGCACCATTTATCCCGATGTAATCGAATCCGTTTCGGTAAACGGTCCGTCTGCCACCATTAAATCGCATCACAATGTAGGCGGATTGCCTGATTTTATGAAACTTAAAATAGTTGAACCGCTGAAAAGCCTCTTCAAGGATGAAGTTCGCAGGGTAGGGGCAGGACTGGAAATTGATCCCGATATCCTCAACCGTCACCCATTCCCCGGCCCCGGATTAGGCATCAGGATTTTAGGCGAAATTACCCGAGAGAAAATACGGATACTGCAGGAAGCCGATTCCATTTTTATAGATGGGTTAAAATCATCGGGGCTTTATAAGGAAGTATGGCAGGCTGCCGTGGTTCTTTTACCGGTTAAATCGGTAGGGGTAATGGGCGATGAGCGCACTTACGAGTTTGTGGTTGCGCTGCGTGCAGTAGGATCAACCGATGGAATGACTGCTGACTGGTCGCACCTGCCTTATGAATTTCTGGCAAGGGTTTCCAACGATATTATCAATAAGGTTAAAGGGGTTAACAGGGTTGTTTACGACATAAGTTCAAAGCCACCTGCAACCATTGAATGGGAGTAACAGCCGGTAAAATTTTTAAAACAGTTGATGTGAGAAGGACTTTAATAGCATTGGTTTTTTGTCTGATTCCGGCAATCAGCCTTTTTGCCCAGGAGCAAAAAGTAAAGAAGTCGGATATTGTTGAGACCCTGAGGGGCGTGCCTTACTACATTCATTTTGTGAATACAGGCGAAACCATTCAGGCCATTGCTGAAGCATATGATGTTACACCAGAGGAAATTACCATGGCAAATCCGGAAATTGCCGGAGGGCTGAAGAAAAATCAGGTTCTCAAAATTCAGGTAAAAACAGCTGCTGAAAATCCCACAAAGATTATTGAACCATTACCGGAAAAAGAAAAGCAAAATCAGGCCAGTACACCAATAAGGGAGGGCAAGGTACACTCTGTTGAGCCAAAGGAAACATGGTATGGCATTTCGCGGTTATACCAGGTTCCAGTGAAAGACCTGATTTCAGCCAATCCGGGGATTGATACCCTCAAGATTGGGATGCAGATATCCATTCCTGAGGTGATTGTGGAAAAACAACCCCAGGTCAGTGCCGGATTTCTTCAGCATACAGTCCTGGCAAAGGAGACACTCTTCAGCCTTTCGAAAAGATACAATGTTACCATCGATGAACTGTACCGCCATAACCCTGTCCTGACAGAAGGGCTTAAAACCGGGCAGATACTGAATATTCCCGACAGGTCCGGGACTAATTCCGGAACTGTTGATGTGCAGGTTAAACCTAAACAACAGGAACCACAGGAAAAGAAAACCGAAGCCGGAAAAGAAGTAAAATATACGGAGCACATTGTTCTGAAAAAGGAAACCCTATACAGCATTTCAAAAAAGTACGATGTTGAAGTGGATGATATTCTAAAAGCCAATCCGGGTCTGTCAGGTGAGCTGGAGAAGAACCAGGTACTCCGGATTCCTGTACCCGTCCCGGTTCCGGCCGTTGAGCAGGCACAACCGGTTCCAGTAACTCCGGAAGAACCCTTAAAGGTGCCCGATCACAATGTTGCCGGGCCCTGCAGCCCTTTAAGCGGCAGAAATCAGCAATACAATGTTGCACTCCTTATTCCTTTTATGCTTGAGGAAGCCGATAGCATTTCACTCGGAGATCCCGCTTCATTACGCTTACCTTCTGATTACCGTTCACTGAGCTTTATTCAGTTTTACGAGGGAGCACTCATTGCCATCGATTCCCTGTCGAAGGCAGGTATGAATGTTAAGGTTCATGTTTTTGATGCCGACGCCGGTGAGCATGTTACCAAAACCCGCCGCATTCTGGCAAATCCTGAAATGGCCGCAGTTGACCTGATCATCGGGCCTTTTTTCGCAAAAAGCTTCGAAATGGTTGCTGAGTTTGCTGCCAGTCACTCCATTCCGGTAGTCAATCCCCTGTCTCAAAGAAGTGAAATTCTCAATGAGAATCCTTATGTTTTTAAGGCTCAGCCTTCTGCATGGAGCCAGTACAATGAAACTGCACGTTATATTGCCAATAATTTCAGCAATGCCAACATATTGATTATCCGGCGCAATGCCGACGAAAACAGTGGTATGGCTGCGACAATCAAATCGTCGGTTACTAAATTCAGTTCCGGGAATGCCAGCATTAAGGAGGCAATTTATAGCCAGTCGTTTGACGCAGGATTGCTGAATAACCTGGTAGCCGGTAAAAAGAATGTAGTGATCATGCTCACCTCCGACAAAGCACTGCTTCCTGCATTGCTGAGGAAATTGAACGATGCAAGGGCAAAATACGATATCACACTCTTCGGGCTTCCTGATTGGGAAGATCTCGAACTCGACAGCCATTATCTCCTCAATCTTGATACTCATCTCTACAATGCCTGGTTTGTTGATTACAGCCGGCAAAATGTACAGGACTTTGTCAGAAATTTCAACGAGCGTTTTAAAGCTGAGCCCGAACAAATAGCCCATGCATTTCTGGGCTATGATGTCAGTTTGTATTTTCTAAACAGCCTTTTCAATTATGGCAGGGGATTCAGCAACTGCCTCGATAGTGCCGGCTATAAAGGACTCAGTACCGGATTTAGCTTCTGGAAAACTGAAGGTGGCGGATATGAGAATACTGCTTCTTCCGTATATGAGTTGAAAGACTACAAGCGTAAACTAGTCAACAGGTAATCAACTGGATAATCGGTTAAACTGTCCTTCTGTTTTGATGACTTTCTAATCTGGAGTGTGGTCAGCTAAAGCCCAATCTGATTGGTGACTTTACGAATTAGCAACTTTCTGCAGCTGTTAAAGACATTCACGATGATGAAAAAAGCAATATTTTTAATTTTAGGAGCAGTTTTCACTTCGTGTTCATTTGCACAATTCCCCGTCTCAACAGATAGTTTATATACATTTATCAAATCAAATTCGGTTTTTAGAAATACAATTGACTGGACACCGGTTGACATAACTTTTAAAGAGGAGATTAACAAAGCACTTTCACTTCGCGACACAATGAATTGTTTTGTATCGGTGTTGGAAAGTTTAAATGATTTTCATTCCCAAATCTATTTAAACAATCAGTATTACGGAAACTACCCGGGCTATGATGATACTACACTTGCGTGGATCAGACCGTTAAACGACAAAGCAATTTTGTCAACAAACATGATCCGTACGGCAACTCTGGCAGGTCAGATTGCCTATATAGGAGTCCCTGCTTTTCAGGCCTTTAATACGCAAGAAATCAATTTTTTAGCTCAATCATTGTACGATAGTATTGACAAATTTGATTCAGCATCAGTAAAAGGATGGATCATTGATCTCCGGCTAAATGGAGGTGGAAATATTTATCCCATGCTGGCCGGACTTAGTTCTATATTGGGGAACAATATTGTTGGATATGAAACAGATATTTTTGACAGTATTACAAGAAAATGGGAAATCAAAAATGGGAATTTTATGATTGGAGGCTACCAGGCCACTGATATAAAAGCCAGGCAAAAACCAAAATTTCAAAATAACCCTGTCGTTGTTTTAATAGGACCTGTTACAAAAAGTTCGGGAAGTATGACGGGAATCGCATTTAAGAAAAGACCTGCAACAATTTTCGTAGGAGAGCCAACCGCTGATGGATACACAACTTCAAACGGATATTTTCAATTTGCTCCCAATCTGACACTCAATTTTGCAACAAATTTCGTAGCTGACCGGGAACTGAATATTTATAAAACCAGGGTAAGTCCGGATATTACGGTATATCATGGTGATAACTTTGACGACTTGTCAAAAGATGAAAAAGTTAAGAGGGCTATTCAATGGATTTCAAAGAATAACATCCGCTGACATTTTTCAATAGTTCTATAAATTTTTACATTGGTGACCGGTTGAATATTTGAAGATTCCTCACTTCGTTCGGAATGACAAGGCTTTCAGGTATTATGATAAAACAGAGGGGGTGGTTGGAAGCGGAGCCTCCAACCACCCCCTCAATAGAAACATTAACTATCTTTCATTCCGAACGAAGTGAGAAACCGAAGGTAATCTCAGATTCATTTTTTGACTTTTTAAATTTTAACCAGACACTATTGAAATTTTTATCTACCTAAAACCTGTCTGACAACATAAGCCGGCATGACTTAACTGCCTTGTTGTTTCCGTATATCAGCACGAATCATCAGGCTCTGAATAGCTTTGGCAATGCCGAAAATCAATACAAAGGCAAAGATAATAGTGGCCCCGGAAGGAATGTTCCAAAAATAGGAAACCAGCAATCCGGAAATTGACCCGATGATTCCTATCAATATCGAAAGAAAAATAATCGACCTGAAATTATTGGTAAACAGATTCGCAGTCGATTGAGGAATCGTAAGGAAGGAAATTACCAGGATAATCCCTACTACTCTGATATTCAAAACAATAGTTAGAGCTACCAGGCTGATTAACAGGTATTTGAACAACTGAACCGGTGCTTTGTGGGCGCGGGCATACTCTTCATCAAATGCAATAAAAAGAATAAGGTGGTAAAATCCGGCAAAGAAAACTGCCAGAAAGAGAGCCAGGGCAGCCATCAGCCAGAGATCAGTCGAGCCTACAGTAAGTATGCTTCCAAACAGGTACGACATAAGGTTAGGTGCATAGCCGGGGGTGATGAAGATAAAAATAATACCCAATGCCATACCCAGTGACCAAAGGATACCAATGGCGGAATCTTCACGGATTTTCGAGCGGCTTGAAACGAATTCAATACCAATGGCCGAGAGAATGCTGAAAACAGCAGCCCCTGCTACCGGGTTCATACCAAGAAACCAGGCGATGCCGATGCCTCCGAAAGAGGCATGGGTAATGCCGCCGCTGATAAATACCATGCGCCTGGCTACAATGTAGGTTCCGGCAATACCGCAGGTAATGCTTGCCAGCAGGGCGGCCAGCAGCGAGTTAGTGAAAAAACTGTATTGAAGAAGATCGAAAATATTTTCACTCATGGTGATGCGTATGAATGTGTTCGCCCAGCACAGTATGCGGCACTTCGCCGTGGGTGATCAGCTGAATGGGACAATTGTAGGCTGCCAGCTGGCTTTGCGTGATGATGTTCGAGCGGTGATAATGAAGGTTGCGGTTAACGCAGGCTATGGTCTTCACATAGCTGGTAATGGTTCCCACATCGTGCGATACCATCAGGATGGCCATGGTTTTGTTCAGTTCACCCAGCAGCGCATAGAGGTCATGTTCGAATTTATTGTCAACAAAGGTGTTTGGTTCATCAAGGATCAATAGTTTAGGATTGGCGATGATTGCCCTCCCCAGGTATACCCGTTGCATCTGCCCGCCCGACAGATCGCCAATGCTCTTACGGTGCAGGTGTTTAATGCCCATCAGCCCGAGGATTTCCATCGCCTTGTCCCTGTCAGACCTGGTATAAGCCCTGAAGCCTTGTTTCACCGACATCAGCCCCGAAAGCACCACTTCCAGAACTGTAATAGGAAATTTTTTATCGGTCTGGCTAACCTGTGGAAGATAGCCGATCAGATTGCGTTCGCCCGGATCATGAAAAACAATGCTTCCATGCATGGGCTTAATAAGCCCGAGGATTAACTTAACCAGGGTCGTTTTACCTCCGCCGTTAGGGCCGATAACGCCTATAAAATCGAGGTCAGCAATGGTGAGATTGATGCCCTTCAGCACCATATCCCCGTCGTATCCGGCACTAATATCGCGTAATTCAAGTATTTCAGCCATCCGGATTGTTATAATTATTGTTCTTTAGCCGACAAAGCAATTTTTTTTGCGATGGATTTCAGATTATTGCTCCAGTCGGGCGAAGAGGGGTTGAACTCTTCAACTTTTGCATTTATCTGACCGGCAATGGTTGCTGCGCTCTGTTTGTTGAATTGAGATGAGATAAAAATCGTCCGGATGTTTTTTGCCCTTGCAAGATCAATCAATTCCTTCATGTAAGCGGGACTGGGCTCTTTGCCTTCCTGCTCAATGGCAATCTGATGAAGGTTATAATCACGGGCGAAATAACCCAATGAAGGATGGTAGATCATAAAACTTTCGGTTCCGGCTGAACTGAGAATATTCCTGATCTCCTGGTCGAGTGAATCGAGAGAAGTAGTAAAAAGGCTATGGTTGCTTTTGTAAAATCCGGCATTCTCAGGATCAACTTCAATCAGTCCTTTCAGCATATTAGCAGCCTGAACCCTGACTCCCGATACAGAAAGCCACGTATGAGGATCAATACCACCTTCATGTATATGATCGCCATGCTCGTGGGCTTCACCACTCATCAGATCATAACCTTCAGAGGTGTCGAAGATTTTCATTCCGCGATTGCTTTCAGCCAGTTTGCCGAGCCAGCTCTTCTCCACATCGAGGTGACCAACTTTAAAATAAACTGCCGAATTGCCGGTTTCTATCATTTGCCTTGCTGTGGGTTCATAGGTCTCGTGGTTCGCTTCCTCCGGAATCAGCACATTGATGCGGAATTTATCTCCGGCTATCTTTTCAAGGATGTATTTCTGGGGAAGAATGGTTACAGTAGCTGTTTTATCAGCAGATTCCGACCGGCCCCTGTTCTGGCATGACCAGAGTCCTGTTAAAAGCAGAATCAGGATAAATGTAAACGCACGAATCATATATTCAAGGAGTTAACACCGTTGAGGGCAAAAAATAGTTCCTGTTTTGAACGGATTTGCGAAATTACTAAATTTTCAGGAGTCCCGGTCGTTTTTGAAGTCCCTTTAAGTGGCTCTCTTTAATTATTTCAATGGCTATTTCGAATTATTATCTGCAGGCAACAACAAACAGCTGTCTTCATTGTTAAAGAAAACTGTTATTGCTTTCACAAAATATCAGGTGTCGGAATGTCCCTGATGCTGCACCGGATTTTAATTGTTTTTCAGATTTTTTATGTTTCATTGGATGGCTTATTGTGAATCAATTAACAATGAAAATTTATATCTAAATGATTTGAAATACTTATATTAAACACAAAATCAATGATTTAACATCATAAATTTGTATTGAAAAATTAATTTTCCGGATCGGAAATATCCTTTAAATTTGCCTGTTAATTAGATAAAACGCTGAATATGGAAAATAAACTTCAGGAACTCACCCGGAAGATTTACGATGAAGGAATTGAAAAAGCCCGTCAGGAAGCGGCGGTTATATTGGAGGAAGCCCGCAAACAAGCGGAATCAGTAACCCTGAGTGCCCGCAAAGAGGCTGAAGAAATCCGGAAAAAGGCACAAAGCGATGCCGAAGAGATACAACGGAATGCCCGGTCGGAAGTCAGCATGTCATCGAAACAGGCTGTCAGTGCCATCCGCCAACAAATAGCCTCCTTGATTACGGCAAAAGTGGTAGATGCTCCGGTTAAGGATGCTATTTCCGACAAAGCCTTTATTGGTAGCCTAATCAGCAAAGCCCTGGAGAATTTTAACAGCAATGCTGCCCTGGTTTTGCCTGCCGCAGATGAAAAATCGCTGGAGAAATATTTTGGCAACCGCATCAATCAGGTAATCACAGCCGGGGTAGACGTTACTTTTGACGAGAAAATCAAAGGCGGGTTTAAAATCGGACCCAAGGATAACAGCTATGTCATAAGTTTTACGGACGAGGATTTCCAGGCTTTTTTCCGCTCCTTTATGCGCCCACGGACCATTAACCTTTTATTCGGTGCTGAATAATGATCAGGCAGAATTACTATTACCTGGTTGCAGGTTTGCCCGATATCACTATTGAGCAGGGCAAACTGCAATCCGGTACCGCTGAATTCAGGGAAGAACTGAAAACAGGGCTTTCAAGGGCCGACTACCGGCAAATGGAATTGCTTTTTCTGGCAGAAGACAACCGTAACCTGCTTTCAATCCTGCTGAAGGAGAACAAAACCTTGTCAACCGGTGGCAGTTACCCACCCGAATTGCTTGCCGAAGAAGTTAAAGAACCGGTTTTATTGAAATCCTATATGAAGCTCTTTATTGAAAGCTTCAGGGCTGAAACGAGGCTTTATCCAAACCTTTCGTATGAAAATGAACTGGCAACCCTCTGGTTCGAAGAGTTGCTGAACACCAAAAACGATTTCCTGCGTGAATGGTTCAACTTTGAACTGAACCTGAAAAATGTGATGCTGGTGCTGACTGCCCGCAAAAACGGGATTCCTTATGAGCACCAGGTGATCGGGAACAACCCGGTGGCTGAAATTATTCGTAAAAGCAACGCCCGCGACCTGGGCTTATCGGCCGAGTGGCCCTGGATTGAAAAGGTGCTCCAGATCGTTGAATCCGAGGATATTCTCGCCCGTGAAAAAGCAATTGACCTGCTTCGCTGGAATTACCTCGACGAACTGAATACCTTCAATTATTTTACCGTTGAGGTGTTGATGGCATATTATATAAAACTTGGTATCATCGAACGCTGGCTCAGGTTGGATTATGCAACAGGCGAAGGTCTGTTCAGGCGCCTGCTTGGCGAATTACAAAACAGTTATGAATTTCCTAATGAGTTTTCAGTAAAAGATGGAAAAAAATAAATTGACAACCGGTAAGGTTGCAGGCATCATCGCCAACCTCGTGATTGTGGATGTTGACGGTCCTGTATCGCAAAACGAAATCTGCTTCATCAACCTCAGCGGTGTCAGGCTGATGGCCGAAGTAATCAAAGTGCTCGGTAAAAAAGCATATACCCAGGTTTTTGAAAGTACCCGGGGGCTTAAAGTGGGCGAATCCGTTGAATTTATGGGTCATATGCTCGAAGTAACCCTCGGACCCGGCATTCTTTCGCGTAACTTCGATGGCCTGCAGAACGATCTCGACAAGATGGAAGGTACATTTCTGCGACGCGGAGAATACACTGCCCCGATCAATGTGGATCAGGAATGGGAATTTACCCCTTTGGCAAAAACCGGGGATGTGGTGAAGGCCGGTGATTGGCTGGGCGAAGTAAAAGAAAACTGGATTGGTCATAAGATAATGGTGCCATTTAAATTTGATGGTAAGTACACAGTTAAGAATGTGAAGACCGGTGGAACTTACAAGGCATCTGAACCCGTTGCGGTACTCACCGATAAGGATGGCCGCGAGGTTAACGTGAGCATGATTCAGAAATGGCCGGTAAAAGTTCCAATCAAAGCATACGCCGACAAACCAAGACCTTACAGGCTGATGGAAACCGGCGTCCGTATCATCGATACCATGAACCCCATCGTGGAAGGCGGAACAGGTTTTGTTCCGGGTCCTTTCGGATCGGGCAAGACAGTATTACAACATGCTCTTTCTAAACAAGCCGAAGCCGACCTCATCATTGTGGCTGCCTGTGGTGAACGTGCCAACGAGGTGGTGGAGATTTTTACTGAATTCCCTGAACTCGATGACCCCCGTACCGGCCGTAAACTGATGGAACGCACCACCATCATTGCCAATACTTCCAATATGCCGGTAGCGGCCCGTGAAGCTTCGGTTTACACGGCCATGACCATAGGTGAGTATTATCGTTCCATGGGCCTCAAGGTATTGCTGCTGGCCGACTCAACCTCACGCTGGGCGCAGGCTTTGCGCGAAATGTCGAACCGCATGGAAGAACTTCCCGGACCGGATGCCTTCCCGATGGATTTACCCGCCATCATCTCCAGTTTTTATGCCCGTGCAGGTTATGTTTACCTCAACAACGGCAGCACCGGCTCCATTACTTTTATCGGCACGGTTTCACCTGCCGGTGGTAACCTGAAAGAGCCGGTAACCGAATCTACCAAAAAAGCCGCCCGCTGCTTCTTTGCCCTTTCGCAGCAACGCGCCGACAGCAAACGCTATCCGGCTGTTGACCCCATCGACAGTTATTCCAAATACCTGGAATACCCCGAACTTCAGGAATATCTGTCGGAGAACATTTCGCCGGATTGGCTGGGCAGTGTTCTTGAAGCCAAGAACCTGCTGCTCCGTGGCAAGGAAGCCTATGAACAGATCAATATCCTGGGTGATGATGGCGTGCCCATCGACTATCACCTCCGCTACTGGAAGTCGGAAGTCATTGATTTTGTGATTCTTCAACAGGATGCTTTCGACAAGATCGACGCTTCCACACCCATTGAAAGGCAGAAAGAGATGCTTGGAAAAGTGCTGGATGTTTGCCGCACCGATTTTGATTTCGACAGCTTCGAAGAGGTTAACCCATACTTCAAGCGGGTGATCAATGTTTTCAAGCAAATGAACTACTCCTTATATCAATCCGGCGACTTTAAAAAATACGAGTCAGAACTGGATGCAATCATTAACGAAAGAAAAGCGGCCTGATGGAAACCACAGCATTTCAGAAAATATACACGAAAATTACCCAGATTACCAAGGCTACCTGTTCATTGCAGGCAAGCGGCATTGGTTATGAAGAGCTGGCCACGGTGAATGGTCGTCTGGCCCAGGTGGTGAAAATAAACGGCGACATTGTTACCCTTCAGATATTTTCAGGTACAGAAGGTATTCCGACCAATGCGGAAGTTATTTTTATGGGTCACCCGCCTTCACTCAAAGTTGGAGAGGAGTTGGCAGGAAGATTCTTCAATGCATATGGACAACCGATTGATGGTGGTCCTGAAGTAGAAGGGGAGGAGCGTGAAATCGGCGGCCCGTCGGTAAACCCGGTTCGCCGCAAGCAGCCTTCTGAACTGATCGCCACCGGTATTGCCGGCATCGACCTCAACAATACCCTGGTTACCGGTCAGAAGATTCCCTTCTTCGCCGACCCCGATCAGCCGTTCAACCAGGTTATGGCCATGGTTGCCCTCCGTGCAAAGGCCGACAAAATTATCCTTGGCGGGATGGGTCTGACCAACGACGACTACCTTTATTACAAGAATGTTTTTGACAATGCCGGTGCCCTCGACCGTATCATCAGTTTTGTGAATACCACCGAGAATCCACCGGTAGAACGCCTGTTGGTGCCTGATATGGCGCTGACAGCTGCCGAATATTTTGCCTACGACAAGAAAGAGACAGTGTTGGTGCTGCTGACGGATATGACACTCTATGCCGATGCACTCAGCATTGTGTCGAACCGAATGGACCAGATCCCTTCAAAAGACAGTATGCCCGGTTCTCTTTACAGCGACCTGGCAAAAATTTATGAAAAGGCAGTGCAGTTCCCCGAAGGTGGTTCAATTACCATCATCGCGGTAACTACCCTTTCAAGCGGTGACATTACGCATGCGATCCCCGACAATACAGGTTATATTACCGAGGGACAGTTGTTCCTCCGCCGCGATTCCGACATCGGGAAGGTAATTGTTGACCCGTTCCGTTCACTTTCGCGCCTCAAACAATTGGTAATCGGAAAGCAAACCCGCAAGGATCACCCGCAGGTGATGAATGCTGCCGTACGTTTGTATGCCGATGCCTCCAACGCCAAAACCAAGCTGGAGAATGGTTTCGACCTTACCGACTACGATGTCCGCACCATGAATTTTGCCCGTGAATATTCCAACGACCTGCTGGCCATCGACGTAAACATCGACACCACCATGATGCTGGATAAAGCATGGGAACTGTTTGGCAAGCATTTCAGCAAGGCCGAAGTCGGGATTAAGCAGGAGTTCGTTGATTTATACTGGCCCAGGTAAAATTTCGGATTTCGGATTTCGGATTTCGGATTTTTGAATCAGGAAAAGAACAAGGGAAAGGGAGAGGGAGAGAAAGGGTGAATGGGAGAAATGGGACTCAGAGACGAAGAGACTGAGTGACGGAGTGATTGTGGAACACCGGAGAAACCTACCAGGTCTTCTTCCGACCTGTTAGGTTTAGAGTGAGATAAGGAGACGAAGAGACAAGCCTGCCCGCCGCAACATAGTGAAGGAGGGGGGAATGGGGGAGAGAATGAGTGAATGGGTAAAAAAGAGAAATTGAGAATCAGGGATAATTCTGGACCAGGTTATTAGGTCCTTCTCCTTGAGGAGAAGGTGCCCGAAGGGCGGATGAGGTGACCTGGCTCATGTTTGCGGATCTTTTGCCAACTGCTGATTGCCAACTGCCAACTGTAAATATGAGTACCCGATTTTAAAAATACTTTAACTAAGGATGGCTATCAAATTTCAATACAACAAAACCTCGCTCCAGGACCTCAACAAACAGTTGAAGATCCGGGTCAGGGCGTTACCTACGATCAAAAACAAGGAGTCGGCGCTGCGGATGGAGGTGAAGAAGGCAAAGGATACAGCCAATGCGTTGAGCCTGAAGCTGGATGCTGCCGTTGAGAGTTACCGGGGCATGGTGCGTTTGTGGGGCGAATTCGATACCAGCCTGGTTAAAGTTCAGGATGTGGAACTCAGTATACGCAAGATTGCAGGGGTCAGGATTCCGGTACTGGATGAAGTTAAGTTTGCACTTGGTGAATTCAGCCTTTTCAACAGTCCCGCATGGTTTGCCGATGGTATCGGTATTGTGAAACAACTGGCAAGCATCGGCATCGAGAGCGAATTTTACAACCGCAAAATGCACCTGCTCGACCATGCCCGCCGCAAAACAACCCAGAAAGTCAACCTTTACGAAAAGGTGCAGATTCCGGGTTATGAAGATGCCATCCGCAAAATAAAGCGGTTTATGGAAGATGAAGAGAACCTTTCGAAATCTGCTCAGAAAATTGTTAAAGACCGTCAGCAAAGAATGGAGGAGGAAGGATGATTGTTCCCATGAAGAAATATGCTTTCCTGGTTTATCATGCCGATTATGAGGCATTCTTGCAGAAAGTCAGGGAAATAGGGGTGGTGCAGGTGGTGGAATCGGGCAACGAAACCACCGACACGATTCAGGAGCGCTATGTTTTATCCTCACGGATATCCGACCTGGTCAGAATGCTCAAAGCACGCAAACAGGAGCCCCGTGCGCCTGAAAAAGCAGTAGATGGCATTGAACTGATCAACCGCCTCCAGGAACTAAAATCCGAACAGGAAAAATTAACTCACCATATTGCAGCCCTCAATAAAGAAATTGCCCAGGCCGAGCCATGGGGTGATTTCTCGCCTCAGCTCTTATCGAGCATTGCAAAAGCCGGATATAAAGCCCGCTTCTTCAGTTGCCCCGAACGGAAATTCGACGAAAGCTGGAATTCCGGATACTACATTTCTGAGATAAGTCGCAAACAATCAATTATATACTTTGTACTTTTCCAGGAAAAAGATCAGGTGGCCGACATCGATGCTGAAGAGATGCGGATTCCTGAACACTCTGTTAATGAATTGTTAGAACATAGGCTTGATATCCGGAAAAAATTGGCTGAAACCGGAAGAGAACTTGATGAAATGGCCGCGCTCTATCTGCCCGATCTGGAAAAAGCTAAAACACGGGTTCTCAGCGACGCACAATATGAAAGTGTTTTGCTTAACACCCTGCGGGAAGCCGATGATAAACTCATGATCCTCAATGGTTTTGTCCCTGAAACCGGAGAAACGGTGCTGAAATCCTGGCTGGATGAAACCGGCTATGTTTATTATACCGAACGACCGGTACCAGATGACCATCCACCGGTTCTGCTTAAAAACAGCCGGTTTGCAAAGCTATTCGAACCGATTGGCAGTCTTTTTTCGTTGCCATCCTACAACGAACTGGACCTTACGCCCTTTTTCGCACCCTTCTTTATGATGTTTTTCGGATTCTGTATGGGCGATGTAGGCTATGGTCTTTTACTGGTACTCGTCGGTATTTTCATGAAGAAGCGGGTTGCTCCGGCCATTCGGCCATTCCTTACCCTGGCAGTTTACCTGGGTATTGCCACCATGTTCTTTGGGGTGGTAACCGGAACCATTGCCGGGTTTGAAATGGAAAAAATACCCATGTTTGGGGCGCTCAAAGGGAGGATGCGCAGCGATCAGCAGATTTTTTATCTTGCGCTGGCGATTGGATTGTTCCAGATTCTTTTTGGATTGGGTATTCAGGCTTACTCAAAGTACAAACAATTCGGGTTTGCCTATGCGGTATCACCGCTGGGTATCATCATCGGGGTGTTGGCCTTGCTCGATATTGCCCTGATCAAACAGGGAGGAATCATCTCTAAAATATTTCTTTACATCAGCCTGGGCATGATTGTTCTGTGGAGTGACCCTAACCTCGGTATTTTCGGCAGATTGGGCAAGGGTGTCTGGGATCTCTATGGCATCATAACCGGTATCTTTGGTGATACCTTGTCTTACATCCGCCTTTTTGCACTGGGCGCTTCCAGCGGTATCCTCGGATTTGTGATCAACAGCATTTCTCTTCCATTGCTCGATTCAATACCGGTTTTGGGACCAATTCTGTTTGTCATTGTCATGGTAGTAGGCCACGGTGCCAACCTGATGCTTGCCGGACTCGGCTCATTTGTGCATCCCATGCGTCTGACCTTTGTTGAATTTTACAAAAATGCCGGTTTTATCGGTGGTGGAAAGAAATACAAACCCTTTTCAAAAAATGAATCCTGATTTTAGTGCCTTTGAGCCTTTCCCGATGAATCGGAAATGGTAGTGACAATTTTAAACCGGATTTTTAAAGCAATTACAATCATAAACAAACAATAACAATTAAAGGAGAATCATTATGTCAACTGCAATTATTCTTGCTTACATCGGGCTCGCTCTAATGGTAGGTCTGTCAGGCACCGGCAGCGCCATTGGTGTGGTTATCGGAGGCAATGCCACCGTAGGAGCATTAAAGAAAAAAGACGATGCCTTCGGGAGCTATATGCTGCTGAGTGCATTGCCCGGAACACAGGGCCTTTATGGGTTTGCCGGTTTCTTTATCATCAACAGTTCGGGCGTATTAACTCCTGAGATTACCATTCTGCAGGGTATTGCTATCCTTGCAGCAGGTTTTTCACTCGGACTGGTTGCCCTTATTTCAGCAATCACCCAGGGTAAGGTATGCGCCAATGGTATCGCCGGTATTGCCCAGGGTTACGATGTATTCGGAAAGACCATGGTTCTCGCCGTGTTCCCGGAACTCTACGCCATTGTAGCCTTTGCCACCACCTTCCTGATCAGTTCGGGACTTTAGTCAGACATTCTTCTGAGGTTTTTCAGATATGAAGCATTGCCGGTTTGTAACCGGTGATGCTTTTTTGGGTTTAATTAGGCGAAGAGTTCGAGGGGAGAAGGGGGGGGGGGGGGGGGGGGGGGGGGGGGGGGGGGGGGGGGGGGGTGTGTTGGGGGGGGGGGGGAGGGTTATATTTTGTCAACTTAGGGGCGGGAGTAGTCTCACAATACCTTGCCAGAATTAAATTTTCATTGTAAGATTCTGATAATGTACTTATTGTCGGTTTTTCAGCAGGCCCTAATTAATAACGAATATTTAATGTACGTATGTGTTTCACGCAATGACGCAAACCTGCCCGCCCTACAGAGGCGGGTAGACCGGCAGGCGGGGACGCAGGCTTTTATTGATTTTCAGGCGGCTTTTCTCAGTGATCAGATAATACAATCGACTTTGATTTGATTATTCATTTTACACAAAGAACCTGGTTTTTTCGAAGTTCTGACATTTTTTCAGTGTTTGGAGGCTTCTTTCGTTCAGGCAAGGAAATCAATTGCTTTTTGGAGCTTGGAATGGTTGATGTTAAACTACCTGAAAAACTGCATAGTTCTGCAAACAGTACAACACATCTTTGCGTCCCCGCGTCATTGCGTGGGTCTTACTAACTTTTATAATAATTATCTGTCGCAACCGGACTTTTCTACAATTTTGAGATTAGCAGTTTGCGAAAATACCGGGTGTTTTCATCTTTAATCTCAATAAAATACATCCCTTCCGAAAGTTTTGAATCCAGCTTCAACAGAAATTCGTTTTGTCCCTGGTTGACGGCACCTTTAAATAATGACTGAACCTGTTTGCCTGACATGTCAAACAATCCAATCTTGATCTCCTGATGGCGTTGAGCGTAAAAGTTCAGTTGAAAATCATCAATTACAGGATTCGGATAAAGGTTAATGGATGCAATGCCTGGCTGATTTTCACTGATACCGGTGAGTTGGGTGAAATTGAAATAATTGATATTGAAGCCATCGGTATAGGCAAATGCTTTCATAACATAATCACCGGCATCCAGGTAAATGGTGGTGTTGAAGTCCTGCCAGCTCTGCCATCCGTTTGTCGCGCTATAAGCAATTTGACCGGTTAGGGTCTCGTTGAAAAGCAAATTCAAATTGCCGGAATTAAATCCTGCAATACGAGCGCTTACCTGATAGTTGCCAGAAGCCTGCACCCGGATGAAGTACTTCATATAATCTCCATTCTCAATCCAGCCTACATTCAACCCTCCGCCAATATCGGTGCAGGGCTCAGTGCCTACTCCTGACATTTCATAGTAGTTCTCTGCTTCCACCTTACCGGGAACTGTGACTGGAGCCCCGTAGTTTGCAATTGCATTGTAAACGAAAAAGTCGCTGAAAATTCCAAGTGTAAGAGTTTGGGAAGTAATGCCTGTGCCGGTGTAAGAAATTGAAACATCAGCATCGGCTGCATCCAGTGGCTGATTCAGACTTATTTCAAGCATGCTTGAATCAATTGGTGAAATAGCTATGCCTGAAATGATTCCTGACTGCAGCACACCGTTCACTTTCAGACTAAAGTCCTGAGCGGTGGCGTTGAATCCGGTTATGCTGCCTGAAAGGCTCAACACAACCTGATCGCCTGATTCTTTTAGCAGTGCAGCATAAGGCAACAGCATTTCGCTGGTCGCAACTGATGGAAAAACCTGAAGTCCGTGTTTGTACTCAAAAAGAGGATTGTAATCTGCATCGCCGAAGTTAATTGGTACCTGACTCATTGTACGTGGCCACGTGTGCGTGAGTTTGCCTGATGGCTGGTAGTCGCCGAAAAGCACCTGTGCAATGCCGTCACCTTCTGTGCCGGGCAACCAGGCTGCTAAAAATGCATCGGTATAGGGCAGCAGTTCGCCAACAATCATGGGACGGCCTGAAACCAGTATGACAATAACCGGGATTCCTTTTTCCTTCAGACTTTTAATCAGGTTGACATCTTCAGTTGCAATATTAAGTGAAGTACGGTCCCCGGCACCTTCAGCATAAGGATGTTCACCGATCACCACAACAGCCACATCTACATTTTCGGTGGTGGTGCCTGTTGGCGAATAGATGACCTGGCCCGGCGCTGCCAGCTGCTGTATGCCGGCGAGTATGGTTGTTCCGGTGGTAATATTGCCGTCAGATCCCTGCCATGAAATGCTCCATCCTCCACACTGTGCGCCAAGATTGGCAGCGATACTTCCGGCTACAAGGATTTTTTGGTCGGTTTTGTTAATCGGAAGTACATCGTTTTTGGCCGTAAGCAGCACCAGCGATTCCCGCACTGCCTGTCGTGCAATTGTCCGGTGTGCTGCTGAACCCACCGACGACAACAATGAATTGTCGGCATAGGGTTCCTCAAAAAGTCGCAACAGGAACTTCTGTTTTAATATCCTGCGAACAGCATCATCAATTCTTTCTAAGCTAACCTCACCGGTTTGTACCAGATCTTTCAGAATACTGATAAAATAAATATAACGGTCAGGAACCATCACCATATCCATACCGGCATTGACCGATCTTTTTACGGCAGTGCGATAGTCTTCAGTGATCTGATCTACACCTTTCCAGTCGGAGATGATAAAACCTCCAAAATTCATTTCATTTTTCAACACAGTGGTAAGCAGGTATCCGTTACCGTGCATTTTTACGCCATTCCAGCTGCTGTATGAGGCCATCACAGTGCCAACACCTGCACCAATGGCATCAGCATAACCGGGTAGATGGATCTCACGTAGCAAGGCTTCATTCACGACTGTATTTCCCTGGTCAGTGCCATTGGTTGTGCCACCGTCACCCAGGTAATGTTTTGCGCAGGCCAGGATGGTTTCAGGGTTTCCCAAATCATTGCCCTGCAGGCCGGCAACCGATGCCTTTGCCATCAGTTGTTGAATTTCCGGTGTTTCTCCAAAGCCTTCATAGGTGCGTCCCCATCGTTCGTTACGTACCACCGCTATGCAGGGGCTGAAAGTCCAGTCGATGCCGGTTGCCGCTACCTCCCGGGCAGTTATCTGGTTCGCTGCCTTTACCAGTGTGGTGTCCCAGGTGCAACCCATCCCGATATTGTGCGGGAAAAGTACCGCTCCAGCCACATTGTTGTGTCCATGTACCGCATCCACTCCATAAATCATCGGAATGCCCAGCCTGCTTTGCAATGCCTGAGCCTGATACTGGTTGTACATGCTGGCCCAGGATGCTGCCGTATTGGGCGAGGGTGCCGATCCGCCGCCACTCAGCAGTGAACCCAGCGCGTAAGTGGAGATATCCGTGATATTTTCAAGCTCGCCCCGCTCTGCCTGTGTCATTTGACCGATCTTTTCGTCAAGGGTCATTAACTGAAGCAGGCTGTCAACCTTCTGATCAATGGTTTGATTTTGGGATTTTACCATGAATGTGATGCATACAAGCAGGAACAGTATAGATATTCTTTTCATTAGGTAGTGGTTTGGACTGTAAAAGTAATCCATATGGATGAACCCGCGACCGGTTTTGAATACATCATGCATACATCAAAAGCACTTTCGCGGGCAATGTAAATATGCTTTCTGTATATTTTGGGGTGTCTAAGGCCTTTAAATTTGAGTCCATACCGAAAACAGGTTTTTCGACACCAAACCACAAACCCTGACTGCCGTCAGGCAGGCTGCCAGCCGGCAGGCTGGAACACAAACCTGTCTGCCTGAGGCGATCAGGCAGGAATTCAACAATTTTAATCCAAAGAAATACAATACATTGTGTAAAATTGGTGTTCTGGTGACTTGGTGTCAAATCTTCTTTTTTGACTTTTCGGAGCAGGCTTTGTATTAAATTTGTGAATTATTCAGGCCAGGTCTCCTGTTGCTGTAATGACGAAAAAATGTAACCGGCAGCGCTATTTTGCGTTTAATAGGAAAGGTTTATTAATGCACTGAAGTGTTTCACGTAAAGAAGCTATAAAACAGGAGTTTTTAATGCTTTGGCCTGTTTCTCTCCTGCCTCACATAGTCAGTCAAGCTGAGATGCAATGACATTAGAAAAACATTAATGTATTCCCGTGCATTAACTTTTTACCCCGCCTGCCGGTCTACCCGCCTCAGGAGGGCGGACAGGTTTTTACTTTTTACTTTTTACTTTTTACTTTATACTTGAACTATGGAAAACAACAACGAATTCAAAGTCAAAGGCGAAGACCTGCTCGCCAAAATCAAGGAACTGATCCATCAGGGTAATATCAGCCGGATCATCATCAAAAACGAGGAAGGGAAGGTTTACCTTGAAATACCCGTTACAGTCGGTGTAATCGGGGCCCTGCTTTTACCCGTGCTTGCTGCAATCGGCGCCCTGGCTGCTTTGGCTGCCAATTTTACAATAGAGGTAGTCAAAAAGGAGGAGTAGGCATAGGTCACAATGGTCGCAGGGAAGATATTCCTCCCTGCATCCATTGTCTGCATTGCACATTCTTGTCTTTTTTCGAATGAAATTGCTACCTGACACTAAGTTTGCCGGTATACAATGTTCCGGCCTTCCCGGCAAGCCGGTAAAAATAGATTCCCGGTGTAAGATCAGCGACTGGAATGGAGGTATTGTTCTCGATCGTTTGAACTGAGACAGTTTTACCATTCAGATCGTACAGACTGAGCTCAAGTAACTGGTTGGAATTCTTCCAGCTGAAAGTTACCTGTTCTTTGGCAGGCTGCGGATACACCATTGCCTGCCGGATTTCGTTCTCCTCAATTCCTGTTATATTAACCTGTGAGTAATTGAAGTCGCTGTTGGAAGCCAGTACATAACTCAATCCATTAAAACCGTAATCGGTAATATTGGTCAGCATATGTTGCAGCTGGCCTGAGACTTCCTCAAAATACCAGGGCAGGATCAGTTCTCCGGCCGTGTAGTCATTGTTATAGGTCATTTCCGACTTCCACGATTCCACCCACTGGCTGCCATCCCATGCGTTTTCTTCAGTCAGGACAATGTTCAGGTTTATGTCGTAAATGTATTCCTCAAGCATTAAATTCTCCCATTGCTGAGCAACGGAATTCCATTCGCGGTAAGTATTGGATATCATATATCCACCTGTGTTGTAAGCGTATTCGTTCATGCTGACATTTAACCATTCATTGGTGAACATGTCCCATGTGTAACTGGTAGAAACCGACAAATCTCCATTAATATTGTAGGAATGTTCTTCTTTACTGCTGTTGATCCACTGACTGCCGGTACCATCCCACCAGGCCAAAAGGCGGAGAACGAGATTCCCGTTTTCATCGAAGGTCCTTTGATCTTTTCCTGCCATTTCCCATCCGGTACCGTTCCAGAAATAACTATAGGCCATCGACATTAATCCATCTTCATTGTATGAGTAAAGCCATCGGAAAACCGTAACCCATTCCCCGGCAACTGCATCCCATTCGTAGTATATTTGCTGCGAAAGGTTCCCGGTTTCATAAACGAATTCCTGCTTTCCTGTTTCAACAAACAACTCAGTTTCAGTATTCCATTCGTAGAAAATATCCGAGGTATTGTTTCCGCTGGCATCATAACTGAAAACATTTTTCGAACGGTTCAACCATTGACTGGTTAACTCATCGTATTCCTGGTAAACGTAACTGTCAAGTTGTTGCATGAGAACCAGCGTTTGTTTCGGCTGAGGAGACAGTTGTCTGGTGTACATCACAGGTTGAAATTTGCTGTATTCCAGCGCTTTTTCCTGAATGTTAACAGGAAAATCTACCCGATTCTTCAGATGTTTCTCAGCATCAGAAGGTTTGTTACGATGCTGGCTCTGCCCGGTTGAAGAAATTGCAATAAATCCCGAGAGGATGAAGGTAAAAATCTGTTTCATAGTTGTCATTTTTAATTGTTAATAATGAGTTGATTACCCATCGTCAGCAATCCGGAAACTATATCAGGTTCGATCAGATCTGAAATCCGGCTGAAAATCAGCCCCCTGGATCCCCGGCGACTCATTCTATACGTCAATGTCACGTTCTGGCAATTGACATAAAATAAAATCAGGGAAACATGATGAAGAGTTAAATAACTGATCAGTAAACTGTTGAACTTAATCTTCGGAGAGAGTTACCCTGATAAACTATTATTATATTAAACCATGTTCATCCGGAATAGTTTAGAAGCAGGTTTTCTGAAAGCACTCTTTTTCATACCCTTTGTCCATGATCTTTTATTTTATACTTCTGATAAAATCCAGGGACCCGCTGTGAAAACAAGCCTGATGGAAGGTTTCCGGCTGCAGGTTTTCATGTTCGGAAACAAATTATTGGCATATGTTAATGTATTGTTAATTAGCTATATACCGTAAGACATCCTGGAAAACGTATCCCCTGAGGTCGGGCCTGCCTGACATTTATCCGGCAGGCGTGGTAGAGGTGTAACGATTTTTCAATTGGTATTCAAATATCTGCTAAAGGGAAATGTAAGCCGGTAATTCAAGCATTGTGGGACAAGCCATCAAAAGCCCGGACAACCGCCTGCTCATTTTTGCATTAATTATCGTATATTGCATGGTAATTCTGTCATTTACAGGATTGTCCGGATTCCTGAACATATATCTTCTATGTTGACAGAATCACTGGTGAGACTGTCTGCATGGCCTACCGACAGGCTTGTCGAACCCATCATTAACAATTACGGATGAAAAGAAAATCATTTTCAGGGATACTGCCTACAAACGTTCATGGAAATTCCCGGGGTGAGAAAATCCGCAGGAAGGTTCTGGCGCCTGGTGAGCGGTTCCTTATAGTAACTGCGGATGATTATGGGGCCTCCCGCAACATCAACGAAGGTATTGAGTTGGCTGCCAGACAAAATATAATAACCACCATTTCAGCTTTGACCAATTTCGGGGAATCGCTTGCCGGTTTAAGTTCAATCGCTCACGAATTCCCGGACATAGGAATCGGGGTTCATTTAAATATCTTTACCGGCTGTCCCATCACAAATCCTGATCTGATTCCCAGTCTGGTTAATAAAGAGGGTGATTTTCATGCCATTGAATCATTGCTGCCTGTTATCAGGCATGTTTCTGGCGGAGAACTGCGCACCGAACTCAGGGCTCAGATACAGGCACTGACGGATATTGGAATATCGGTGGATCATTTGTCGGATCACAATGGGATTTTGTCTCTGTATCCACCTTTCTTTCACATTCTCTGTGAACTCGCTGAAGAATATAAACTCCCTGTCAGATCCCCGGTAATCGCAGGGTTAAAATACCATGCAGTTTTTCCCGGGTCAAGTGCAGCGCGACAAGGGGCGAATGTTTTCAGGTCATTCTTCAGGTCAAACCCTGTCAGGGCACTATCGGTTATTTCGGACTTCCGGTTGCTGCGACCCGGTGAAAAGATCAGTAAACTTAACAGAGCCGGAATCGTTTATCCGGATCTGCTGATCGAATACTTTTATGGAAATCCCACTTCTTCCAATCTTGATTATATCCTCAATCATCTTCCCCCGGGAATCAGTGAGATTATTCTCCATCTGGGAACCGGCACCCGGCAACAGGATTATCCGGGCGGATTAAATATTGCTTATTTCGAAAATCGTGAACTTGAATTGGCTACAGTAAGCAGATTTGATCTTGACACCCGCCTTCTGAAACTTCAAATCCGCAAGATTGGTTTTTCTGATATTGCCAGGCTCAGGCATCTTTAGCTGGTTCTCAAAGAATTCATTATCAAGGCTTATAATGCTGTTTCACGACTTTCAGCCTGGAACGAAATATTTCAATATCTACACATATACACATATAAATAACTGCACATTATCACATTGTCAAGCCCTGAAGCTTCAATTCCGATTTCAATATTTACTATATTTACCCGATTATTTTCAATCTGAACTGTTCCTGCATACCAGAAGTATGCTTTTATTCAGATCAACTAATACTACCACTATGGTGACCCCATCAGATGTAAAAGGAAACCCTGAACAATTAAAATTTCATTTAGGGCTGGATATCGGTTCTATTTCAATCAATGCCGTTGTAATTGATGAAGCAGGTAAAGTACTTGAAAACCGTTATGAATACTGCTACGGAAAACCCTTCGATGTTTTATTGCGTGTTCTTGATGAACTTATCCTCACTTATAATATAAGCTCAATTGGCACAGTTGCCTATACCGGATCAGGCGGAAAACAAGCCGCTCAAATGGCCGGCGGTGTTTTTGTGAATGAGATTATTGCTCAGTCAACTTCTGTATCGCAGCTCTACCCGCAAATCCGTACCATCATCGAAATGGGTGGAGAAGACTCCAAGCTTATTTTCATGGAAAATGGATCTGCCTCTGGCTTTTCAAGACTCTCTGATTTTTCAATGAACAGCCTGTGTGCTGCTGGTACCGGTTCTTTTCTCGATCAGCAGGCCAAGCGGATTCAGGTTCCGATTGAACATGAATTTGGAAAGCTTGCACTCCTGTCGGAGAACCCTCCACGCATAGCCGGCCGTTGCAGTGTATTCGCGAAAAGCGATATGATACACCTGCAACAGGTTGCCACCCCGCTTCATGATATTGTGGCCGGATTGTGCTTTGCCGTTGCCCGTAATTTCAAGAGTACCCTTGGCCGGGGTAAGAAATTTGAAAAACCCTTTATATTTCAGGGTGGTGTTGCTGCCAATGCCGGAATGGTCAGGGCTTTCAGTGAAGTATTTGAACTTGATCCCGATGAGCTGCTCATTCCCGAACATCATGCTTCAATGGGAGCACTGGGTGCGATTTTTCACACGTTGAAGCACCTGAACGGCAATGATATAACCTTCAGGGGAACTGCCGGAATCGCTGACTACCTGGCCAGTGACCGTAGTAACTCGGCCAGGCTGAGCCCGTTGAAATTATCCGGAGCCGTTTACGACAAAGAGGTTCGTAAAGTGCTCCCCGAAGGTAAAAAGACAGGCGTTTATCTGGGCATTGATGTCGGCTCTCTAAGTACAAACGTAGTGCTGATTGATGAGTTGAATCAGGTAATCGCCCGCAGGTACCTGCCAACCGCTTCCAAACCCCTGAATGCCATACAGCGGGGCCTGAAAGAAATTTTTGAAGAGGTCGGCGAAAAGGTAGAAGTACTGGCTGCCGGAACCACCGGTTCGGGCCGTTACCTTACAGGCGATTTTGTTGGTGCCGATTCCATCCGCAACGAAATAACCGCCCAGGCTACGGCCGCCATTGCCTGGGATCCTGAAGTGGATACCATTTTCGAAATCGGGGGCCAGGATTCAAAGTACATCAGCATTGAGCACGGAGTAGTGGTCGATTTTGAAATGAACAAGGTGTGCGCTGCCGGAACAGGTTCTTTCCTGGAAGAGCAGGCCGAAAAACTGGACATCAGCATTTATGATCAGTTTGCCGACGTGGCAATGAAATCGGAGAAACCCGTCAGCATGGGCGACCGGTGTACCGTTTTTATGGAATCGGATCTGAATTCACACCAGCAGAAAGGAGCCGCTATCTCCGACCTGGTCGGTGGACTGGCATATTCCATCGTTCAGAATTACCTTCATAAAGTGGTAGGCGATAAACCTGTCGGGCAGAAAATCTTCTTCCAGGGAGGCGTCACCAATAACAAGGCGGTGGTAGCTGCCTTTGAAAAAGTTACCGGTAAATCCATTACAATTCCGCCACACTTCGATGTAACCGGAGCCATAGGAGCAGCCATCCTGGCCCGAAAGTCCATGGCAACAGGGCAGAAGACCCGTTTCAAAGGGTTTCATGTCAGCAATATTCCTTTTACCGTTTCCGGTTTTACCTGCAATGCCTGCACCAACCATTGCGAAATACAGCGTGTGAAGATCGAAGGCGAAGAGAAAATGCTGTTTTATGGTGGCAGGTGCGAGAAGTACGAACTCGACGAGCGCAAAGGAAAGGGAAAAGACATTCCGAACCTGTTTGTGGAAAGGCTGAATATGCTGTTGGGCGATTACCAGGAAACTCCTGATAATGATAAAATCAGCATTGGCATTCCCCGCGCTCTCATGGTCTTCTACCAGCAGTTCCCTTTCTGGCGGTCATTTTTCGAACAACTGGGCTTCCGGGTGGTACTCTCCGATCCTTCGGATCAGCAAACGGTTACCCGTTCCATCGAGTTGATGGTTTCTGAAACCTGCCTGCCGGTTGAGTTGATGCATGGTCATGTGCAGAACCTGCTCGATAAAAAGGTAGATTTCGTGTTTCAGCCCTTTATTGTGAATGCGAAAGGCGCTAAAGAGAATCCGACCAACAACTGCAATTGTCCCTGGGTACAGTCATACCCGTTTATGGTGAGAAGCGCTTTTGCTGACCATTCCATCCGCGAAAGGTTCCTTACGCCCACGCTTCATTTTCGTTATTTTGAGCGGGCACTTAAAAAGGAACTTACCCAATTCATGAAGGATAAATTCGGGATACCGGTTTCAAAAACCCACAGGGCTATAGAAATTGCCGATGGGTTACAGGTAGATTTTGAGGAATCGGTGAAGAAACGGGGCCGTGAAGTTATGGCCAATCTTCCGAAAGATAAAAGAGCACTGGTAATGTTGGGCAGGCCATACAACACTACCGATCCGCTGTTGAACCTGCGTCTGGTCGAAAAACTGATAAACCTCGATACACTTCCGATCCCGGTTGATTTTATCCCCCTGGAGGATGAGAATATCTTTGCGGATTACAAAATGATGTATTGGCCAAACGGACAGAAGATCATGTCGGCCAGCCGCATCGTACGTAAAACTGAAGGGTTGTATGCCGTTTACCTGAGCAACTTCCGCTGTGGCCCCGATTCCTTCCTGACTCACTTTGTGCGTACCGAGATGAAAGGCAAGCCCTACCTGCACCTTGAAGTGGATGAGCACAGCGCCGATGCCGGCCTGATCACACGGTGTGAAGCATTTCTCGACAGCCTCGACGGATATCAGAAGGTAAGAGGAACATCCGCTGACATGGCTGCAGTCAGCATCAAACATTCACGCAGCCTCGACGGCCGCACCTTATACCTGCCCTATGCCGGTGATACGGTTCACATGATTGCCGCGGCTGCCCGCAGTGCCGGTATCAATGCTGAAGTGCTGCCCATGCAGGATGCAGGCGATCTTGAAATTGCCCGAAAACATACCAACGGTCAGGAGTGCTTTCCGGCCATCTGCACCACAGGGAGTTTCCTTAAAAAGCTGATGGAACCAGGCATTGATCCCAAAAAGATTAGCTTCTTTATGCCCGATCACAACGGACCGTGCCGCTTTGGCGATTACAATAAATTGCAAAGACTTATTTTCGACAAGCTTGGTTATCCGGAAGCCCACATCATGACCCCCAGCAACGAGGATGCTTATGCCGATCTTGCTGGTGACAAATCAAGGACCTTCCGGATGAATGCCTGGAGCGGCATCGTTGGGCTCGATATTCTTCGCCGTATGTTACAGGAGCGAAGGCCTTATGAGTTGAATAAGGGAGAATCCAACCGCGTTTATCTTAAATGGCGCGGCCAACTGGTGAAATCAATAGAGAACGGTTCAAAAGACACAGGTTCGTTACTGGAAAAGGCCGGCACTGATTTTCAAGCCATTGCTGCCGATTATTCAAAGAGGAAACCCGTGATAGCCATTGTAGGGGAGGTGTTTATGCGCGACAACCCATTCTGCAGTGGTCACCTCATCGAACGGCTCGAAGAAATGGGAGCAGAAACCATTATTTCTCCGTTTGGCGAATGGCTGCATTATTCCTCATACCGTTACTGGCGCGACAGTGTCTGGAAAGGAAGCCTGAAAGGCCTGTTCAAATCGAAAGTGCAGCAGGTTTACCAGCATTTTACAGCAAAACAACTCACCGGCAAGGTGAAGGATTTCCTGACATTGCGCGACGATCTGGAAATAGATGAGATTCTGAAGCTTTGCGGACCATATATTCATAAGGATTACGACGGAGATCCGCCCATCGCGCTGGGCTCGGCGGCCGGCCTGACAGAGATGGGGATTTCAGGAGTTGCACACATACTTCCGTTTACCTGCATGCCGGGAACCATTGTTTGTGCCGTTTCCAACGATTTTAAAAAGGATCACCACAACATCCCCTGGCTCAACTATGCTTACGATGGACAGGAAGACAGCAGCATCGAAACAAGACTCCAGGCTTTTATGCATCAGGCAAAGGAATTTTCAGCAGCCAACGGCTTTGATAAGCCTGAAAAGTGGTTTAAAGAGTTGAAGTCGGAGGTCTGAAGTCGGAAGTGAGAAGTGAAAAGTGAGTAGTGAGTAGTGAGTAGTGAGTGAAGAGTGAAGAGTGAGAGTGAAGAGTGAGACAAAGTGTGAAGTGAGTGATGGATAGTGAAGAGTGAAGAAAAAGAGTGAGTAAACATCAGTGAAGCGCACAAAAGATAGATGAAGAAGGACAGGCAGGGCAGGGGGAGAAGGAGCAAGACTGAAAGAGGAAAAGAAGCGAGAGAGGAGGAGGGAATGAAGAGACTAATTGAATTAGGACAATCGAGAGAGGCTGATAAACCAAGAAAGGGATAGCCCTGAAACAAAAGAAATGAAGGGGCGAAACATCATAACCGTGGGCGAGCGCAGCGAATCCCACGGATACTCACCAAAGAAAATCAAGCCCTGAAAGGGCGAAACAATCCCAGGTTCTAGAATAAGGAGATGAAGATACGAAGGACCAGGACAGGCAGAAACAGGGGGGAGAAAGAACGAGGAGACTGGAGACTAAGAGACTGGAGACAAAGAGAAAAAGACGAGGGAGAGGGAGAGAGGGAGTGAAGGGGAGACTAATTGATGAAGAGACTAAGCGACAGAGAGGCTGATAAACTAAGAAAAAAGGGATAGCCCTGAAAGGGCGAAACATCATAACCGTGGGCGAGCGCAGCGAATCCCACGGTTACTCGCACCAAAAAGAAAATCAAGCCCTGAAGGGGCGAAACAATCCCGTGTTCTGAGAATAAGGAGATGAAGATACGAAGGAACCAGGGAACAGGGAGAAATGGTACACTAAGAGAAAAAGAGAAAAAGAGAAAAAGAGAAAAAGACGAGGGATAGGGAGAGAGGTAGTGAAGGGGAGACTAAGTGAATAAGTTACCTGTACGGTTATCGTTAACGCAAACTTTTGGTATATTATTTGTTAAAAAAGGCTTCGCAAAACCAGGGTAATTTTCAAATATCTGTTAATACGTGTCATCATGAAAGCGTTGAAAATTTTTTTTGTCTTAATTCTTTTACTCGTCACCGGATTTAGCCTGAAAGCCCAGGATTATGCGGATCAGAAACTCAACCTGCCCGGAGATAACCTGAATCTTTATGCTGTAATGAAACTCTTTCAGGAGTCGGAAACACTTGAAGGCTTCGAAAGAAGCCTCAACGCCGAGGACTCTAAAATCAACAACCTTGACCTGAACGGGGACAACCTGATCGATTACATCAAGGTGATTGACTATGTGGATGGAGAATCGCACACCATTGTCCTACAGGTTTCGGTTACCGAAAAGGAAAATCAGGATGTTGCTGTTTTTACAGTGTCTAAAGACGATAAAGCCCAGACTCAGATTCAACTGGTGGGCGACGAATACCTCTATGGAAAGGACTACATCATAGAACCCAACTATGATGACACTGCCGGCGAAACGCCAAACCCGGGTTATACCGGAAATACCACAGTCGTGGAAGGCGAAACGGTAGTCATCACCAAAACCACCTATGTTGAAGTTCAGTCATGGCCTGTTGTCAGGTATATTTATACACCGTCATACGTGGTATGGCATTCGCCCTGGAGATATGGTTATTATCCTTCATACTGGAATCCATGGCGTCCTTATTACTGGGATTATTATTACGGATATCATTCACACTATAATTACCATTATTACGGACATTACCGTCATTGTACCCATTACCGGTATCCAAATTATTCGCACAACTATTACAACGGTCATCGTGCTTATTCATCAACCGTGCGGACGAACAGAGACAATGGTCGCTACAAGGATACCTACTCCCGTCCCGATCTGCGCAAAGAAGGCTCTGCAGAGTTCAAAAGAAAGAATCCCAATGAAGTTCGTCCTGCTACCCGTCCTTCAACAAACGGACAATCTACCGCAAAGCCTTCAGTAAAACCGGAATCCAGGCCCGGAGAAAGTAAGCCGGCAACCAGACCAGGTACTACCAGCCCTTCTTCAAAACCTGCGGTTAACCCTTCGTCAAAACCAGCCACCAGGCCGGCCACCAAACCAGAAACAAAACCGGCAACAAAGCCATCGGCCAAACCAGCAAGCAGGCCAGATGCTAAACCCACGACCAAACCGGCAGCCAAACCGGCAGCTAAACCGGCAAAACCGGCTAAACCGGCTGCCAAACCCGCAGCCAAGCCGGCAGTTAAACCGGCGACCAAACCAACAACCAAACCTGCTTCTTCAGGCAAGACCTCCAAACCATCGTCGCAACCCCAAAAGTCAGGTACAGGTGAAAAGAAGAACAGCGGCAGCAGATAATCTGCTCAAATCCTCTTCCTCTCCGTCTCTCAGTCCCTCAGTCTCTCAGTCTCTCAGTCTCTCAGTCTCTCATTCCCCTTGTCCCCTTGTCCCCTTCTTCTCAGTCCGTCAACCGCCCGCCTGCACTGATCCAGTCGGCAATTTTAGCTTTGTCTGTTGCTGATAATGCTCCGGTAGGTGGCATGGTGCCCTGGTCAACAGCCTGTGTTTTAATCCGTGAACCGGCAGCAACAATGTTGCTGTTGGTTTCGAAGTTAAGCCCCCCGGCATTGGCAGGCGAGGCATGACAGCCGGAGGTAGCGCAATTGCCGGCGATCACGGTTTTTGCTGCAAGAAACTTAGGTCCGGGTGTTTCTGTTTGCGGATCGTTGTCTTCACTCTTTGAACAGGAAATAAGCATCCCGACTGCAATTGCCAGGCCTAGAAAAAAATTGATTCTTTTCATTTTAATAGTTTTAGGGTTGTTTAATAAATGTTCAGCATTGAAGTTGGTTAACTGTAACTTTCAATAAATGGTTTCAATCGACAAATCTATCAATCGTCCCTTCAGGGGAAAAATAAAAGCTTCCCAATGGGAATTATTGGATACCGGATAAGCATTTTCAAAGGCCTACCAGTTTCAGAATGCTGCCTCTTTCATAAAATGTATGTTCATTGGTGTTGTTAAAATACTGTTAAAGCAACCTCATGCAGTAATCAAATTTTTGAGTTTATTGTTTATCAGTATATTAACCCGCAATTTCACAAATTAATCAACGAAATCTTTTATTACCTGACGTGTTTGCCCTTGTGGCTAAAGTCAGATATGCTTTCGTTAAGATGTACGGAAAATATATGAATATTGAGCCTGCTCCGAAAAGTCAAAAAGGAAGATTTGACACCAGAACGCCAACACGTTGGTTTATACAAAGTGTTGATTATCATAACTCTGAAATTTCCGGATTTCAGTCCCATCATGTCTTACTGACAAATAATCTGTTTTCGGAGTGGTCTCAGAATATGAACTTTTAAAACCAACCAGGTATGAAAAATCTACTTCTTTTCAGTCTGTTAGTCCTTCTAATAGGGTGCAGTCAAACTACCAGTGAAACCGGAGATGCAAGTCAATCCGTAAGCCTGGTAAATGTCGATTCCCTCAATGCTGGTTTTCTGGCGGGATGGAACAACCATGATTCTGCAGCCATCATGAATATCTTTGCAGACTATGCCATTGTCTTCAATGATTCACTTTTGCATAAAGGTAAACAGGAGATCGCTGACCGATGGGTGAGTCCTGGTGTAAAAGTGCTTGGAAACATCAAAACATTTTCTGCCCTCCACAATATAAACGGGAATATTGCTTACGATGCAGGAACCTATACGCTCGACATCACATTGCCGGATGCTGTGCTGAAAGAAAAGGGTAACTATTCACTGGTGTGGGAAAAGCGGGATAATGACTGGAAACTGGCCATGGTGCATATCGAAGACGTCACCCAGATGCCGGATGTGAAATAAACCTACCCGGTTACTTCTGGTGGATATGAAAAATGAATGCGGGCTGAACAGAATCCCGCAATTTCCTGCTATTCAACATCACCACCATCCTGAAAGCAGGTTACCGGAATTTAAGAATTCCTTTCTCATACTTGATTCATTTGTTTTTCAGCGCCTTATATCTTGGCCCCCAGAATTTATACCGGGTCAGGGAACTGTATTCCACCAGCAGTCCGAAAAACCGGAACCGAAGCAGGTAATGGATCAGGCGATACCACAATCCCAGAAATGCCAGCATAAGAACCGTTTCGATAACAAATTTCAGGATCCCGTTTTCTATGGTGAAAACCATCAACCCAAAATACCTGTAAAATAACACCATAATAATGGATGAGAAAATCATCAGGTATCCTATAATAAATCCATGCCCGGTTTCTATGGCCTTTTCGGGACAACTACCCATGCACTTCATACAGCTTTCGCAATTGAACGTCCAGAAAGGCCTTTCATCAACCTTAACGATGGCCTTTACCGGACAGCCCTTTAGGCAAACATCGCAGTTGGTGCAATCTTTTGAAGCATAAAAGGATTTGGCGAACAGGAAACGTCCCGCAAAGTAATATCCGAATGATACCGGCGAAACCAGGAGATCCTGAACAATTTCATATAAGCCTTTAAAATTGCTCTTGCCAGAAAACACACCCCTGGCAAAAACAATGACCTTCTCTTTGCTTTTATCATGCAGGTATTGAACGGTTCGGTGGTTCAATCCCGGGTGTATGGAGATCCAGTTGGAAGGGAGGTCAACCGGGAACATTGCCCGCATGGTGAAGCCCTTCAACCAGAGAATGAGTGTTGCCAGGTAAAAGGTAATGCCCGACAATCCGGGGGTTATCCACCGGCCAATCAACATTCCTGCCCTGGTGTTCATCAACAGTACTTTGTTCTTCCCTTTTGGAAACCGCAGTAAAAAATGCAGCATCACCGGCGGGTAATTAAAGCCATGAACCGGCGAAACAAACACAAGCAGGGCCCCGGCTTCAGGTGGTTCAATGTTAAGCCGGTCGATGGCGGCAATATTGATCAACCTGCATTCAATCTTCATTTCCTCCGCAACCTTTGCCAGCCACAACGATACATTCTTTGAATTGCCCGATCCGGAAAAATAGTAAACGATTACATTCTGGTATACAGCCAAATCACCAACTACGGGGTTAATCTCTTTCATGATAAAATTATAAACTATAGTATATTTAGCTAACTGGATTTCAGTGCCTTTCATTCTGATTTCAGGCAAAATTACAAAAGCTGTTTCAGAGATCCGGTAAACAAAATGATATTTTTTTTGGAATGATGGAATGATGGAATGATGGAAATGGGTGGAATGATGGAATGGTGGAATGATGGAAGTCGGGGCACGCGTCAGAAGATAAGACGCGCGCAAACAGTGGAATGATGGAATGATGGAATGATGGAATGGTGGATGGAATGATGGAATGATGGAATGATGGAATGATGGAATGATGGAAGTCGGGGCACGCGTCAGAAGATAAGACGCGCGCAAACAGTGGAATGATGGAATGATGGAATCGTGGAATGGAATGATGGAAAAATTGGAAATTGGAAATTGGAATTGGTTATTGGAATAATGGAATAATGGAATTATGGAAATTGGAAATTAGAAATTAGAGATTAGACTCGAAATTGGAAATTCTCCTTTTTCTCCCCTTCTCTCACTCTCCCCTTCTCCCTCTCTTACCTTCTCTCAGTCCCTCAGTTCCTCAGTCCCTCAGTCCCTCTAACTCCCTACTCTCCATCAGCTTCTTTTCCATGCTACTATATTCATATGCAACCGTATTGATGGGCTGTTGCGCTTTCTGAAAATCGCCGTTGTCTTTATATTCCAGTAAATTGAGCTTTAAAGTTTTTGGATAAACCGATTGTCTGCCGTTGTTATAGTTTACCTTCAACGAAATATCCGCAAAAAGACATTCTTCGGGATGAATTTTGACCAGGAACCGGTCTGATTTTCCGCCTTCAACGCTTTGCGAAGTCTTAACCGTGATGGTTTTCCCCTTGTCATTCACAGAGATCCTTGCCTGGTATTTCATGGAGGGGGGCAAATACGCCAACGGGTGCTGATACCTCACCAGCTCAAATCCGGATGCAGTTTTGATTAAATCGTATGAGGTTGCGGCATGTCGGACAAAGCCCCAGTTTAATTTGTATTCCTTCAGAATGCCATTTTCCAGGTAGCTGATCCTGCCATAGAATGTTTCGCTGCTCAGGATTTTGTTTTCAGCAATCAACCCGTTCCTGAATGTTAAGAATTGTTTTAACTCATCCGTTTCATCAAAGTTCCGGCCGAACAAAGGGTTGGGTGTCCAGAAACCCAGTTGTTCCTGGTAGGTTTTCAGTTGGTCCTTTTCACCCTCCGTGATCAATTCCAGTTTGCCGGCCAGCCCGGGCTTCAGCACGATGGTTAAATGCCCTTCAGGACTACCAATAGACTTAAAGGCATCGTTGTCAAAATCCCACAATCGTTTTGCTCCATCCGAGATCAGTTCAATGCTTTTGATTTCATTTCCGCCCCAGCCATAATTCTCCAGTTTCAACTTCAGATTGCCCTTCGCATCCACTTCCGGACTGGCTTCAAAGGCAACCTGATTGTCAATCCGGGCATCAAGGATTTCCAGCTCAATTGAATTCAAAACAGCAGGTTTATCTCCACTGTTGTTGAGCGTCAAATCCAGCATCAGCGGAAACTCCAGCTTGTACTTCCCCGGCCAGTCTGATTTTGACTGTAGCGTAAACAGGGGCTTTATCAGCACCGCATTTCCTGATTCGTCAACCGAGTAACAAGCTTCGTTGTCGTCATCAGCGAAAACGGAGATTCCTGCCCAGTCTATAGCCGCTTCATTCTTTTCGGTATAATTTTCTATCTGATTAATGGTAACATTTTTGCTGTCGGTCACCACAGCAGTTTTTGAACTCTTTTGCCGGAAGAAGTCGAAAAATCCCATAACTGACTAATTGCTCTGGTTGACTTTCACATCTTCGCTGTCGGATACTTCAGAATTTGAATCACCGCGCTGATGAACATCCACTTTTTTCGACTTTTGAATCCGGGAAACGGACTGTTTCTTCGAGAAATCAAATACGCCTCCCAAAAAAGAGAGTTTTCCGTTGCGGGCCATAAAGACAATGGCTATCGCCACAACAGCCAGTACTATAATGGTAAGAATCTTTGCATCTATCATATCTGGGGTTTTTTTAGATAAGGTAATTAACACAATTGAAGGCTAAATGTTTGATAGCTCTTTTGTTAAGTACTTTGAAAAGGGCACAGGGCACAGGGCACAGGGCATGGAGCATGGGCATGGAGCATGGAGCATGGATTTATTTGGGAAGATTCCGTCTACGTAGCGGCAGACAAGGAGACATGGGGAAATGGGGACAAGGAGAAGAAAGCCTTTTAGCATTTCCGTCCCTCTTGGCAACAGAGCAAAGAGCTCAGGGCATGGAGCATGGATTTATTTGAGAAGATTCCGTCTACGTAGCGGCAGACAAGGAGACATGGGGAAATGGGGACAAGGAGAAGAAAGCCTTTTAGCATTTCCGTCCCTCTTGGGTACAGAGCAAAGAGCGCAGGGCATGGAGCATGGATTTATTTGGGAAGATTCCGTCTACGTAGCGGCAGACAAGGAGACATGGGGAAATGGGGACAAGGAGAAGAAAGCCTTTATGCATTTCCGTCCCTCTTGGGTACAGAGCAAAGAGCTCAGGGCATGGAGCATGGAGTTAATTGGGAAATTTCGTCTCTTTAGCAACTGACAAGGGGACACGGGGAAATGGGGACAAGGGGACAAAAGAAGCCTAACCTGTCAGGCATAAGGGGGTACGGGGGCTCCTTCTACCGGGACGGGGACTCACTTCTCCACTTCACAGCTGATTTCTTATTTCCCATCTTAGTCCTTTATTCTCTCAAAACTATTTCACTTTTTTTTACTTCTTACCTCTTACTTCTTACCTCTTACTTCTCTTTTAACTTTTAAATTCACTCTTCACTTCTTCACTTTTCACTCTTCACTATTCACTTTTCCCGTTTCTGTTAAACTTATGTTAAGCTATCCCGATTCCATAACCATTCGCCAGAAGTCGTGTTTATTGAGTATTCCAGGATTTTGAGTTTGGTTAACCCATAGAATGCCACGCAGTTGCAGGATTGGGTACCTAAGCTTTTTAATTGGGTTATTCATGGGTTTTTAGTCAAACCGGAGTCATGAAGTATGCAGTCATAGTCATCGGATTATTGTTTACAGGATCAGTTGCCAGAGCTGCTGTTCCTGATTCCCTCAAACGGTCACCCAACAATATCAGCCTTCACCTCCTGGGGCACGGTACCTTGACTGCGGTTTATTATGAACGGCTTTTTCAAAATGGAACGCAAAGCTTTCTTGCCGCCAGCGCCGGTATTGGCCTGACCCCTCAGCTTGATTTTTCTGAAAATACTTCCCCTCCCAATCTTACTGTAATAAATCATCTGACGATAACCCTGGGACCAAAGAAAGGTGGATTTGAAGTGGGTGTGGGTGGAACCTGGGTAAATGATCCGTATGAACCACACTATTTTTTATATCCCATACTTGGTTTCCGGCTTCAGCCATTCAATAGAAATCAGCTGGTTTTCCGTGCTTTTGCCAGCTACCCCTTCGATGGTTTCAGCGACCTTCCTTATCTGCCGTTCGGTGTAAGTCTCGGAGTAACTTTCTGATATCCGGAGCATTTCGGATTTCCTGAAGAAGGGACGAGGGACGTTGAAAAGGGACGAGGGACGGGCATTCAATTTCGGATTTCCTGAAGAAGGGACGAGGGACGTTGAAAAGGGACGAGGGACGGGCTTTCAATTTCGGATTTCGGATAGTTGGTTTTTGGTTACTGGTCATTGGTTACTGGTTTGGATTTTGGATTGCAGATTTCGGATTCCTACTTCTTACTTTCTACTTCTTACTTCTTACTTCAAATTTTAAGATTAAGGACTTTTATTTGTTTAGTAAAGATTCAACACATAGGCACATAGCTTTGCATAGGCACATAGAAACTCTGTATTGACAGCGTAATCCTCTTTCTTGCCATGTCTATCAGGTTTAGGCTAAGGTAAGGCTAAGGCTAAGGCTAAGGTTGAGGTTTACCCTTCGACTCTCCCTCCAAAGTGGGGGGCAAGCTGCTCAAGGTGACATGTTAAGTATTATCTATTTGTTTCGGGAAGGTTCAACACATAGGCACATAGGAATGCACAGGCACATAGAAATTCTGAATTGTTCTTCCTGTTTCCTGCCATGGCCCCTGGTATTAAATTTTTAACTTAACCTTCTTGTTAAGTCACCCCCTCTCCTTTTTTTGGAGAGGGGGATGGGGGGTGAGGTCTAAGTCACCCCCTCTCCTTTTTTTGGAGAGGGGGATGGGGGGTGAGGTCTAAACATTATTAACATTTAATAAGTAATAGAAATAAAGTAAAAAAAATGTATTTGCTTAAAGCACTGAAAACAAGTATTATAAATCAGATATTACCTCGGTTAAAAATTGCTGTCATAAAATAAAATTAAAAAGAGTTAATTTCTGGTATGCCATTTGCAAGGACAGCCATCACTAAACCGTGGTATCTGAAAAAGTACCTTCTAAAAACAAACTATCATGAAAACGCTCAAAAACATCTCCGTCTTAGTTCTGTTACTCGCACTCGGGTTCAATTTTAAAGCTTCAGCTTACGGGGATGAAAAACTGAATCTGCCCGGCGATAACCTGAACCTTTACGCCGTGATGAACCTTTTCCAGGAATCAGAAACACTCGAAGGGTTCGAAAGAAACCTCAATGCCGAGGACCAAAAAATCAACAACCTCGATCTGAACGGCGACAACTACATCGATTATATTAAAGTGATCGATTATCCCGACGGCAACGACCACACCATCGTGCTTCAGGTAGCAATCAACGCAAGGGAAAACCAGGATGTTGCAGTTATAACCGTTTTCAAGGATAAAAAAGGTCAGATTTTCGTTCAGATGATCGGCGACGAATACCTCTACGGTAAGGATTACATCATTGAGCCATACTACGCCGAAACCCCAAATCCAGCCTATACCGGAAACACACGGGTGGTCAGCAATGCAGGCACAGTGGTAACCCGCACAACCTATGTTGAAGTTTACTCATGGCCTGTAGTAAGATACATATACACCCCTGCTTACGTTGTATGGCATTCACCCTGGTATTGGGGATATTATCCTTCCTACTGGAGTTCATGGAGGCCTTACTACTGGGATTACTACTACGGTTATCACTCACACTGGAACAGCCATTACTACAGCCACTACTGTCACAGCGACCATTACAGGTATCCCCACTATGCCGATAACTACTACCGCGGACACCGTTCACACTCTTCAACCGTGCACTCTTACAGGGAAAGCGGCCGCTACAACCACACTTACTCCCGTCCCGATCTGCGCAGTGAAGGTTCAAGGGAATACACAAAGAGATACGGTGTTGATGGCCGCGGTGATAACAGAGCTGATGTAAAAAGCTCAGGCCGCTCAGGACAGGTATCCGGCAAGGATCTGACCAGCCGCAATGCAAAACCGGAAGTCGGTAACCGCTCCTCGAAACCTTCGGGCAGAACAGAAGCCACCCGCGAGTCCAGCAAGCCTGCAAACAGGTCGTACGACAACGGCAGATCAGCAAAACCTGAGGTTAACAACCGCTCATCCAAATCAACGGGCAGCAACTCATCCGGCAGGGAAGTCAGCAAACCCGCCAACAGGCAGGAAAACAACAGCAAAGCCGTAAGGTCATCCGATTCCAGGTCATCTTCACAGCCATCGGCCAGAACTTCATCCGGCAGGGAAGTCAGCAAACCCGCCAACAGGCAGGAAAACAACAGCAAAGCTGTAAGGTCATCTGATTCAAGGTCATCTTCACAGCCATCGGCCAGAAACTCATCCAGCCAGGAAGTCAGGAAACCGGCCCAAAGGCAGGACAACAGCAGCAGAGCTGTAAAACCAGCTGATTCAAGGTCTTCATCCAGTCCATCGGCAAGGAGCACATCCAGCCAGGAAGTCAGGAAACCAGCCCAAAGGCAGGACAACAGCAGCAGGGCTGTAAAACCTTCCGATTCAAGGCCTTCATCCAACCAACAGGCAAGGAATTCATCCAGCCAGGAAGTCAGGAAACCGGCCCAAAGGCAGGACAACAACAGCAGATCTGTAACGTCATCTGACTCCAGGTCTTCTTCCAAACCATCGGCCAGCACTTCAGGCAGACAGAACGTAAATCAACAATCAAACAACAGAAGCGCTTCAGTTTCACCCTCAAAGCCTTCACAAAACACATCTGCAAAAGCCGATAGGTCAACCAACCAGAACAGTAAATCAGGTTCGGGCGCGAAGAGCAATAAAAGCGGCAGGTAACCCGCAAATAGAATTCAGATAGTAAGAATAAGCCCCGGCGAAAGTCGGGGTTTATTTTTTTTGTGGTATTCTGCCATATCCCCTTTGCACAATGAAGGGTTATTCAGTATCTGATGTGCAGGGAATATTGTTGCATAGTTTTATTTAGAAAATATTAAAGATAGCTTTCCGGGCACCAGTAACCACTCAGATTTGGTTTCAATTTTATGTTCCGGTACATAGCACCCTGAAGTTTACAATATTTTTCAATTGCTGCCAACCTTATTCCACTCCTATCTAATTGGTTGCCAGGCAATCATTCAGTCTGTAGCTATTTTTTACTGCAGATTTGCGCTTAGTTAAATACCCAAATATTTATAATCAATGAATTGACCTGATTCCAATTTGGTAATCATTTTTATAACTTTGTCATTTAATTAATATCCAGACATTAGGCATCTTATAGTACAGTAAAAATAACTGTGATTTTAAATAATAACTTCGTTTAGATTAAGGGTAAAAGGACCGGCCTTTTAAAAATTGCGTTAAGAAAACAGGCAGCGTAAAAGAGAGAAGAAACGCAACCGATGAAATTTGGCGAAGCACAGAAGATTAGTGTACAACGGTTTAAAGCAGAGGAATAGTGTTTCAACCTCGTTTCTTCCTACCAAAATCGCTCGCCTGTTTTTAGCAATTTTTAAGAAGCCGAGATTTTTTGTTACTTTTTGATCTTGCAAAAAGTAAAGAAAAAATTGCTCAGAAGCCAATTATTTAAAGAGTATGGTTTTTGCTTGGTGAATTTAGCCTGAATACACTTTTAAAGTAATATTTGACCATATAATTTCATTTAAGGTTTTATCGATGATAAATTTACCCCAGCACATCAAATAACGAATTACCAACAATGTATCTGTGCCCGGGTGCCAGCCTGCCTTTATCTGCCGGAAGTTCCGCTGCGAAACTACCACACACTTAGTTTTCCGGTAAGTCTGGTTGTATGGTTGTCGGCAAGTCTGTAAAAATACAGCCCCGGAGCCAAATGGTCAACACTTACAGAGCCATGGTTATCCAGCTGCTGCGACAGGACTTTCTTTCCGTTGGAATCATAAATTCCCAGTCCGAGGGCAGGCAGGTTGATATCCCAGTCAAAGGTTACCTGATCACCTGAAGGTTGCGGATAAATACGTGCCTGGGTGTTTTCTTGTTCAGCAATGGCAGTCAGATTGGCCTGCGAGTAACTGTTCTGGCTGCGGTATGCCTGCACAAACGATCCACCTGTATATTCATATTCGGTGGTGCCGGTAAGCATATGCTCCGGCATTACGCTCAGCATTCCCTCACCTGAAAACATCCGGGGCAGGATGATTTCATCGGAGGTGTAGGCATCGTTGTAGGCCATTTTTATTTGATAATAGTTCATCCATTGATTGTTATTCCACTCCGACATAAGCTGCATGGTCATATTTCTGTTTCCATCGTAGGTGAACTCTTCTTTACCACTATTTTCCCATTGACTACTTCCTGCTTCCCAGGAATAATAGATTGAGGCTATCAACTGTTCGTTGCCATTGTAGGTATTTTCATTCTTACTGATGTTGAGCCAGCCATCAATGGATTGTTCCCAGATAGTGGTTGTGGAAATAAGCAGTGCACCACTGCCGTTGTATGAATTTTCAATTTTAGTGTCGCTGATCCATTCATCGCCCGTTGAGTCCCACCAGGACAATATCTGCAGCACCATATTGCCGGCAGCATCGTAGATCCGGTCATCCCTGACTGCCACCTCCCAGCCTGAGCCATTCCAGGAACTGGTGTACCCGGTGGTCATATTGCCATCTCCATTATAGGCAAAGGTCCATTGGAAAACCGGTAAATACGTGCTTTCAACGGCATCCCAGTCAGAATGTACTTGTTCTGTAAGGTAGCCATTCACGTAAGTGAATTCATCTTTACCGGTAATTTCGAATACATCTGTATCCAGGTTCCAGTAACTGAAAACATTGCGGGTGTTATTGCCGGAACCATCGTAGGCAAATCCGTTCTTTGTCGTATTTATCCATGTACTTGCGGATGCATTGTATTGCTGATACACACAGCTGTCCATCTGTTGCTTGAGCACCCGCGTATTTTTCTCCCGGGGCGTGCGCTGCATGTTCATGTGAAACAGCTGGTTGCGGGAGGCTGCTACAGGAAAATGGATATTTCTTTCGGGAGCCTCAGTACCAACCTGCCTCTGGTAATGCACGGCCTGCTGACTTACTTTGGCTGATTGCTGCGCTGTGGTAGGCAATGCCAGCAAGGCGGCTATAAGGATGGGTAGAAACTTTGTCATAAGGATCGGCTTGGTGATGAAGGAAAAGGCGTTAATTTTATATACCCGGAATGAAGAGCAGGGAATTTTCAGCGTATAACTGTCAGAAACATAATTCAATCATTCCCAGTTTATTAAACCGTTGGCCGGACAGAAAGTTATTTGGTAAATGGTCAGCAGGGTTTAATTGGCTTTAATATCCACCGGCCGTCTTCCGGACCAGGAAACCATCGCTTTCTCAATCACAGGTTTAACAGGCCTTTTCAGCACCATAAGATCGTCTGTTTCTCATGATAAATGCCGGTAGCCGGCATAAGTTAAACTTATGTTAAGTTGGTTTAACCAGATCTGCCATGCCGATGAGATTAAAAATCTCACCGCGACTTTCAATTCAGCCTGAAATTCTGTAAGTTTGTATTGAGGCCGGAACATTGAGTCAATGCCGGAACCTGTTTTTTGACACCAAAACATTAAAACACCAATTTCTATTTGTTCATATACCAATAGTCCGGTAATTTTAAGAATCACGCAAGGACGCAAAGACGCAAAGTGATGATTATCATTGTGTTGTAAATTGCTCATCCAATTATTCAATGCTCTGAAAATCAGTTGTTTAGAAAATATTGACGGAGTATTGTATACAATATCATAACATAATTTAATGTCCTGGTCCAAAAGTTTCGGGAGTGTTTAACTTTATTGGTTGACTTTTCGGAGAAGGCTAAACATTTGATTCAAAATGGAGTTAATGGTTAGATTGCTGTGTTAACCCAAAACCCAACCCTATGGAAAACCTTTCTGGTATCTATAAATCTCCGCTCGGCGATTTGGGAAAATATCTGTTTGAAAACAGGATCGCCAGGATCATCAGTGTTACATTCTTTGTGATCTGCGCCCTGGCTTCGGCCGGAATTGCCCTTTATGCCGCGTTTTATCTGCAGGAGGCGGAACAACGCGACTACATCTACCAGTCGGTGCTGCCCATCTTCCTGGTGCCCACCGGGTTTATTGCCCTGCTTTTCCTGTTGTACATCTCCACAAAAACCATGGATAAATTTGAACTTCAACTCGAGAAAATACGGGAGCAGCGGGTTGAAATTACCCGGAAAATGGAAAATGACAGGGAACTGGATATTCTCCACACCATACAGCTCAGCCTGAATCAACTGATTGAATACTATACCATCAATAAGGGCCAGGCCCGAAGCAGCTTTAAATTCAGCCTGTTCGCGATTGTGCTGGGCCTGCTTACCATTACCGTGGGCATCTGGTTTTACTATCTTGGGAAGACAAATATTGAACTCACCTTTATTACCGGTATCTCCGGCATGTTGCTCGAGTTTATCGGCGGCGCCTATTTCTTTATGTACAAAAAGAGCCTGGAGCAGGTGAACCTTTTCTTCGGACAGTTGATCAAGACCCAGGATACCATGCTGGCGATTAACCTGGCCAAGGATATTACCGACAACACAAAGAAAATGGAGATGACCGATAAGATCATCACCTCCCTGCTGGCGCGGAATATGACGCAATCACAATAGTCCGTTAATATTTGGTCTACGCGCAAGTGGCGGGGCACGGGCGCCAATTTTACATGTGCAAATCTAATTAGCTGAAGATCATTTGTTTATAAATTATTAACGGAGTATTGAATCATAAATACCGGATTTATTCAAACGTTGATCCGGCTTTCGTGTTTAAGCTTTTGATTTTCCTGAATTTTTACCTTGATTCCTCCAAAGGATACCCGGTATCCCCAAAATTTATATTTTTGATACCCTAAAAGTGACCCGTATCCATCAATTCACTTACCAACGGCCATGCAACCCGCATCTGGTAAAACCTCCGTGCCATGACAAAACCTAACAAAGTATTTTTGATTGTAATGATAATCCTCAATATCATGGTCTTAACCGGACAGCTCTGGCCCGCAGGGGCGCCGCCTTTTGCCAGGGTTGTTAACATTGTATTTCTGGTGCTGAGTCTGGGGGTTTTTATCTGGATGGGGGTGGGGAGGAAGGGATAGGGAGACTGGGGTTTGTCTTTCCCGAAACACAATACAACTTTTTCTGGCTATAATTCTGCAGGTAATATCGTTGATGCCGTAATGTCCATCTTTTTCCATGTAGGGCATTTCTTTTTTGAAAAATGTCGGTGTCCACCTTGCAAATACATATAATAGCTAAGCGGATTGAAAAAATATGAATTAGGGTGTGGATATTGTTTGAGCATTTGGAGTGAGGAAAGGTTAGTCCATTTATTGCCAAGTCAAAGATTTAATTTTCATTGGGGTGTTTGGAAAGTTTGTAAATTCGTGGGGAAATATGCACTATAAGAATAATAAAAAAGGTACTCCTTGTTGTGGACCTTCAAAGTGCTAAGTTGACTAAATTTGGTGTGAATGTGAAATTATAAATGGTTGGCTCCAATTGAAAAATAATCGTGTAAACGCAGCAATGCCTTATTATACTATTAGGGTTTGGGCTTTAATATTTAATCAATAATCTACTGTCGCTACCGACACCAACATATAGTATAAAACAGAATCCTATAATGAAGAAAATTGAGGTAGTCGCAGCAATTATATATTTTGAAGATAGAATTTTGTGTCTTCAAAGACCAAAGAATAAATATAATTATATCTCTGAAAAATATGAATTTCCTGGAGGGAAAATAGAAGCAGGAGAAACTAATGAAGAGGCATTGAGGCGCGAACTATTGGAAGAATTAAATATTTCTGTAAAAATCAAATCTTTCTTTTGACAGTTGTTTTTCAATATCCGGACTTTGAATTAACAATGCACAGTTACATTTGCGAGGTAAAAACGAAGGATTTGACACTCAATGAACATATTGCTCTTGAATGGTTAACGCTGAAAGACCTAAAAAAACTTGATTGGGCGGCGGCTGATGTCCCAATTGTGAATAAATTAGTAACAAATGGATAATCTAACCCAAATTTTCAATGCCAGCCTACAAACGGGTTATGTTGATAAAACTATTTTATCCAGTATAGACTATCAACCTGAACTACTTGTCAATCAGAAAAATCCTCCAAAGAAGATTCTTTCATCAATTATTCATGAACTTAAAAAATTGTGGGCGTTCTTTATATCAGTAGCGTTTGTCACTACCAGTGGGGTCGCTACAATAATTAACAAACTAAAAGAACTCGAAAAGCGTGAAATTAGTGGCAAAATTTTGTCTCTCAATATTTAAATTTCACTGAACCAGAAGCACTTAAAAGATTATCGCAATTTAAAATGTAGAACTAAGAATTTCAATAACGGGAAATGCCCATACTAAAGTTTATATTTTT
>JADJEQ010000006.1 GCA_016709025.1 Bacteroidales bacterium
ACTCAGTATTTGGCTTGCTAACCCAACCTTTTGTTACGTTTATGTATTGGTAAATGTATAGAATTAATCTAAAATAAATCATCAAACGGACTTTTTATTTTTTGCAGACTTTTTGTGCTTACATGTGTATAAATTTCAGTGGTCTTACTGCTTTTATGTCCAAGCAATTCCTGTATAAACCTCAAATCGGTGCCCGATTCGAGCAAATGAGTGGCATAGCTGTGCCTTAACCAGTGTAAGCTTACCGGTTTTGCAATGCCGGCCTTTTTGCAGGCTGCTTTCAATACCATGGCTAAACTCTCTTCAGAGTATTGTTCGCCTTTATTCTGACCCTCAAATAGCCATTGAATGGGTTTATACCTGGTATAATAGTCGCGCAGCATCACAATTACTTTTTCCGATATGGGCACAACCCTGTCTCTTTTACCCTTTGCCTGAAGTATGATCAATAATCCTCTTTTGCTGTCAACATCACCCGGTTTCAGGTTTATCAATTCGCTCCTCCTCAGCCCGCAGGCATAAATCAGGCTCAGCATGGTGCTATGCTTTATATTAACCGGCGATTTCAATATTAAAGCTACTTCTTCCTTACTCAGTACATTTGGCAATTTATGCTCCCTTTTGGGACGGTGAATAAGGTCAATATCAAGATTGCGGTTTTCAACAGTAAGGTAGAAAAGCTTTATTGCATTTACCACCTGGTTCTGAAAACTGGTGCTGTATTTGTTGGCCAGAATATAGTGGTTGTTGAAATCAATCACATCATTGTTGCATATTGCGCTGGTATCCTTTGTGCTGAAATACCTCAGAAATGTACAAATGCTATCGGTATAAATTTTTACAGTACTTTCACTATAGCGCTTGCTGCGGAGCCAGTCCGAAAACCGCCCTACCTTGTCTGAAGCTTCAGACGAAAGTGCTGGTAAAACTGACTTTTGAGCCGGAGTTTTTATATCTTTTGTCCCCCCACCCGTTAACCTGCTCTTTTTTAAAGCATCCATATCAAGCCAGGCTTTCCCTCTGAATGCATCAAACAACGAGTTTATGGTGTCCCTCGTATCAGGATAATGCCAGCAGTTCATACTGCTGCTCCAGGTGGCGCCGGGAACAGTTTTCATAATTGCAATCAATTCAGGGTTGAATACCGATTCAGCACAAATGCGCTTTTCTCCAAGATATTCAATTGATCTTAATGAAATTACTAACTGTGCATTCATGATCAATGGTTGGGTTTTATGAGGCTTTCCACCGTTTGTAGCAATCAAGCGGTAAAACGTGAAATGAAATATTACTGAAATATACCCTGTTCTCAACAATTAGAAGGATCACTTTCTGAATTTTTAAAAATTCCGGATAATATTTTTAATTATGCTGCCTTATTATTTTACACTGTTTATTAGTTATATCCAAAATTAACAATTAAAGTAAACGACGAATCGCTTATCCCGGTTAAATTGGGAAATAAATTAATGGTCTGGTTTTAACATGAAACCACCAGACGCATAATTCATCCCTTATTGTTACTGCATCGATAAAAATGACGTATTCATATGCTGAGATCCCCATTAATAAAAAGGAATCCTGTTTTAACTTATCCTTCTGCTGCATTCAGGCAACTTTAACCCTGTACTTTGGATGCTGAACTTTAGACCTTTTACTTCAAACCAACCACTATCAATTTTGTTGACAAATGTTCGCGACCGGTTTCCATGCGAATAATATAGGTTCCCGGATTTATATCAGACAGGTTTAGCCTGTATTCGTGATGACCCGATCTCTGTACATCCAGATCAACCATTGAAATATCCCTGCCGCTGATATCCTGTAACATAAGCCTTACCTTGCCTGGTTTTTCAAGATCGAAAGGAATGGTGACTTCGGTGCTGGCAGGATTGGGCACCGGCTGGTAAAGCTTTGTATTCATTTTATGCATACTTTCCGCAGCCGTGACCGTAGAAGCCTGTTTCAGAATGATCTGGTTATTCGGGTCGAAGGTCAGGCTGATGGGCTGTTTGTCAAAAAGAAAAGCATAACCCTGACCGCTGTAATCGTTCATCACCCTGAAGACAGTATCTGTAGCGTCGGAAAAACGAACACGCAGTTCCAGCGGCATCCTGAAGAAAGGGGCATTGCCCTGAACCTGTTCGGTTGAAAAGTTAACATTCCACAAGTTATTCCCCAGGTTTTCAAAGCTATAGCTGTTGCTGTAAACCGGATGGTTGGGCTGATACAACCATTCGTTGAAAAACCATTCAAGATCCTGTCCGGTAACCTGGCTCATCTTCTGAATAAAATCGGGAATGGTCGCGGATTGATACCTGAACTGCTCCGTATCGTTGGCATATTCGTATAAACTATTGAAAAACAGTGAGTCGCCAACCACATAGCGGTACATGTATAAAACACAGGAGCCTTTCAGATAGGTGATGGCATAGTTAAATAAGGTACCATTTGAAGGTGGATTTGTCGCCCAGTCTGGATTCGAAATGGCCCATCCCGGATTATTGGTCAGGTAATAAGAAGCATTGCTGTTTAATTCGTTGATGTAGGCTTGCTGCCCGTTGGCTTCTCCGGTCCACAGGGCCTGAATATAGGTTGCAAATCCCTCGTTCAGCCACAAATCGGCCCAGGTGGCACAGGTAATCATATCACCAAACCACTGGTGTGCAAACTCGTGGGCAATGTAAGGTGTGTACCAGCATCCGGGGCACAGGCTGGTAAGGGATTGATTCTCCATGCCTCCCCACGAAAACTGAGGACTCAGGGTGGCAAAGCCGTCTTTCTCGAAAGGATGGTCCCCGAAAATAGAATAGTAATAATCGGCCATCGGGATAATCAGGTCTTCGATCTGGGATGGATTTTCGCCCGGATTGTAATAAAAGCGGATCGGAAGGGTATCGAAAGGCGGACCCGGTTTTGTCCAGTAAACAATATCCAGGTTGTAATTTACCCTCGAAGTGATCACCATAATATAAGTTGCAATGGGATCGCGGCTCACCCAGGTGTACCAGAGTGAATCGGCCACCACAACAGAATCGGCAAGACTGCCATTCGAACCGAGTTTTACATTCAAAGGCACTTTTGCCCTGAGGCTCAGCGTTGCCTTGTCGGATGGCCGATCGTAACAGGGAAACCACTTACGTGCGCCCTGGGGCTCGCAATCGGTGAAAACAAAACCATTGTCAACATAAAAAGCCTGATCGATGGCATTGAGGTGTCTGTATTCTATTGAAACCATTACCGTGTCGCCTGGCTGATATTCTTCATCGAGATTAATGATCAGCATATTGTCATCCTGCAAAAATGAAACACCGCTCATTCCCACCGATTCAACCAGCAGCGAGGTCTGGTCGGCATTCAGTTCTATGGAATTCAGGGTACTGTCAACCCTGAAGGTGACGATGTTTGAAGCCGTAAAGGTACGTGGATAAGGGCTTGCGTAACAGTGGAATATATCCAGATCAAGGTTATAATTCAATACATCGAAACTGTGCCGTGGCGAATTGGGAGAACGGAGGTTTTCCGGCTGAATGTCGGGCCTCAATTGTTTGCCATGTGCGCACAAACCGCTGCCGTGTGTCTGGTGGTAATCCTGGGCAATGATCAGTGAAGAAACCAACAGGGCCAGGGTGAAGAGTAATATAGTTTTGATTTTCATGGTTTAAGACTTTGTCCGCGATAAAAGTAGTACAAAACACTTAAAGAAAATCAAAAATTGAATTGATTTACTATTGTATAATCTGGTTGAGAGTTAAGTTATCTTTGAAATATAAGCAATTGAAACAGTCTGTTCCGTATGGACGACATTTACCATCAGCCATATAAACCGAACAATAATCTATTTGGCAAATTGATTATTTTAACATTGAAAACAATCGCTCCGGACGAAGAGTCATCTGACAAACAGCATATAGTATTCTGGAATTTGAGACTCCGTTGTTTAAACCCTTTAAAACAAATTTGGCGTAGTTTGGCGCTTTAGTGTATTGGTGACAATTAGTCCACAAACAATTTGACAGTTCAGTATTTAAAGTGTTGGGATAAAAAACTAAAGCCTTTGATAGAAAATATTACAGAAAGCTCCTTAGTTTTTAAACAGAGCTGGTTTAAAAATTTAATTAAGCACAGTGGCTGTTTTACGTTTCGGTGCTCTGCACCTTAAAATGCTCTTTGTTTAGGTTTTACTACCAACGTTCCGCCACTCTGTGGCTCTGCCTGTTTAAAAGATTGTAAGTTGTTGTAATCCCCATATTTCATTACACCCAAAACTCTATGTTATCTTGTAATAGTTGTATTTTGAATTATAAAGATGCTTTTAAGCGAACCCCGACTAACTATTAATTTGTTACACCTGTTTCGAATTATAATCGACTGTGTTCATGGAAGATTCAGGATGAAAACGTTTACACAAGTAAATGCTGTTAAATAAATTGAAGAAGGATCGGCCTTGGAAGAATGGCGTTAAGAAATCAGGCCGCATAAAAGAAGAAAGAAATGTAACCGATAATGTGTAGCGGAGCACTGAAGATTAGTGTACAAGAAAATTGAGTAAAGCGAGAATGGTTCAACCTCATTTCTTTTTACCAAAATTGCGCGCCTGATTTTAGCCATTCTTACGAAGCCTTGAATTTTGGGTACCTTTTGTTCAAGCAAAAGGTACAGAAAGCATAAAGGAGCTCATATTTAAATAGTTACATGGTAATTTCAACGAAGGAGAGAGAGTTGATAAAGTTCTAAATATAAATTAAATATACCCTGATGTTAAAAGCAAAATTTAAAAGAAAAATATGATTAAATTGTTTTTCCGGAAACCATGAAAACAATTCAACAAGGTTGTTACCATAGTAAAACTTCCTTCAGCCCATCAAAAACTGGATAACCCAAACAATTCTAACGAACTGGCCGGTTACCACATTCCTTTGGCGCAAACCCTCTATTGTACTACATTTGTATTCTTTTTCAACAAAATGATCAAGACGCTTAAACTTCTGGTTTTAATAGTCATACTCTTCATCGCTTCCTGCAATAAACGGGATAAAAGCAACGGGGGTAAAACTGTGTTCCGCTACAACGAGAATGCTGGAATTACCTCGCTCGATCCGGCTTTTGCCCGCAATCAGGCCAATATCTGGGCCGATAACCAGTTGTACAACGGTTTGCTGCAACTCGACAGCAACCTGATGATCAGGCCCGCTGTTGCCAGGGAATGGTCGGTTAGCCCGGATGGGAAAATCTATACTTTTTACTCAGGAACGATGTCCGTTTTCACGATCATCCGGTATTCAGGGGTGGCAAGGGCCGGTTGGTAACCGCTCACGATTTTGTTTACAGCCTTCAGCGGCTGGCCGACAAAAAGCTGGCCTCACCGGGTGCCTGGGTGTTGGGCCCGGTTGCACTGGTAGATGGTTTGCCGGATATTCAGGCAGTGGATGATTCAACCCTGGTAATCAGGTTGAATAAGCCTTTTCCTCCTTTTGCAGGTATGCTCAGTATGCAGTACTGCTCGGTGGTTCCCAGCGAGGCAGTTGATTTTTATAATGATGATTTCAGGTCAAATCCGGTAGGCACCGGGCCTTTCCGTTTTAAAATGTGGAAGGAAGGCGTAAAACTGGTGATGTTGAAAAATGAAAACTACTTTGAAAAGGAAAACGGAATCAGACTGCCTTACCTCGATGCTGTTTCTGTATCATTTATCATCGATAAACAGACGGCTTTCCTTGAATTTATAAAAGGAAACCTTGATTTTATATCGGGACTTGATGCCAGTTATAAAGACGAAGTTTTAACGCCTTCCGGCAGGCTGAATCCGGCATATGCCGACCGCATCCGGATGACGAGTCAGCCCTATCTGAATACGGAATACCTGGGTTTTATGGTAGAAGGATCGAATCCGGTAATGAAAAACAACCCATTGCTGATCAGGGAGATACGGCAGGCACTCAACTACGGGATTGACCGGAAGCGGATGATCCGCTACCTCCGCAACGGCATCGGAGAACCCGGAACCCATGGTTTTATCCCTGCAGGGATGCCCGGATATGTTTCAAATCCTGGATTTGGATACGATTATCATCCTGAAAAAGCCAGGCAATTGCTTGCCAAAGCCGGTTATCCGATGGGGAAGGGGCTTCCGCCAATAACGCTTGCTACCAACGCTTCTTACCTTGATCTCTGCCAGTTTATTCAGAGCCAGTTGAGCCAGATCGGTGTTAACCTCAAAATTGATGTCAGTCCGCCGGCCACTTTGCGTGAAAACATTGCCCAGGCAAGGGTGCCCTTTTTCAGGGGATCGTGGATTGCCGATTATCCGGATGCCGAAAACTACCTGTCTTTATTTTACTCACACAATCACACGCCTGCAGGACCTAATTTTATGTGGTATACCAACAACCGGTTTGATCAACTCTATCGCGAAGCTTCCAATGAAAACGATCTGTCAAAACGAAGCAGAATTTACCGTGCAATGGACAGCCTGATGATGGAAGATGCCCCGGTGATGGTGTTGTTTTACGACCAGGTACTCAGGTTTTCACGAAAGAATGTCCAAAACCTTGGTTCAAATCCACTCAATCTGCTGGAATTGAAAAGGGTGAAAAAGTTGCAATAAGGGTAAAACATGATATTATGCTGTGGTGGCAATAAAAAGCCCCGGCACCTGGAGATTGTTTAATTTTTGTTTAACTCCTTGAATAGGCCTGTCCCTGACAAATTGAACCAGGACGGTCCTGATGAAAAAAGAAATAAAATTTAAACAGACTTTAAAAGTTTTCGTTCTTAAATTAAATTTGGTGCTTTGGTGAATTGGTGTCTACAAAGTCGGGTGTTCAAAAGCAAACTAATCTGAAAATGATAAATTTCAAAAGCTTAAATCCTGAAAAGATCAATGAAAATGCCATTGATCTGATTGGTCGTCAGTGGATGCTGATTACGGCCGGTACCCTGAATTCGTATAATACCATGACAGCCAGCTGGGGAGGGGTGGGGATGCTGTGGAACAAACCGGTTGTGTTTATCTTTATCAGACCACAACGGTATACCTATGAGTTCGTTGAATCAAACGAGCTGTTTACCTGCACTTTTTTCAGTAAAGAATACCGGAAGGCGCTCAATTATTGCGGTTCACACAGCTGAAGGGATGTTGACAAGGCTGCCGCAACAGGGCTTACCCCGGTTGCCACCGAATCAGGAGCTGTGGCCTTTGCCGAAGCACGTCTGGTGATTGAATGCAGGAAATCCAAAACACACCAAAATATTTGGAACCGATCCTAAGAATTGGATGAAATTGGAAAACTAATCGTTGATGCTGCTTATACAGTACATAAAAATCTTGGGCCCGGACTCCTGAAAAATTTAGTAAGTCCATGAATTATCAAAGGGTTTAATCATTCCATCGTTTATGATAATATTGAATTCGATGAAGGATTACGGTTAGACGTTTTCGTAGAGAAGAAAGTGATATGCGAAATAAAGGCAAGAGAAACAATAAACCGGTTTGGCCAGCACAGGTATTAAGTCATTTAAAACTAACAAATAGGCGGTTAGGATACTTGATAAATTTCAATGTTGTGAGCATCAAAGATGGTATAAAGATGAAAAGATTAAAATTTCGGAAAATTAAAGCTTAAATAGTACGATTAATTTAATCTAGTTGGGCTTTTAGTGCTTTAGGGATTGGTTCATAAAGATGTCGGCAACAAAAATTACTACATGAATAATTATTAAAAAATTTGCGAAAGCGGGCCATTGCTCCTTATTGTTTTATAATTTTAGGGCTTTAATCCTTTTACTTGTTTATTAATATTTTCCGGTCGTGAAAGGATAGCCGGAGTGCAGGTTTTTAACACCTTAACACCACTGAAGATTGAATTTTATAACCAAGATAAGGATCCGGCTGGGAAGACGTTCACTCAGAAAAAGAGGTTACCAGGCTTAAGCGCAGGCAGAAAGCCGTCAACCTTGAAGCGGCGCGTGAAATCGGCATTCTGTTCAATATGGAGTCGGAAGCCGACTACGACAGGGTTAGCCGGTTTACCAGTGAATTAAACCAGGTAGGCAAAAAAGTTCAGGTCATCGGCTTGTACAAATACAGGAAACTGCCACCTTACTATGCCCAGAAACTGGCCTACGACCTGATCATGCCGGGTGATCTTGACCCATTTTACCGTCCTAATGCAGCATTCGTTTCAAAATTCATTGATTATGAGTTTGATATGCTGATCGATCTTGGTACACCGGAGAATTTCCCGTTGTTTTACATCGCCTCACTATCAAAAGCCGGGTTTAAACTCGGCCGTTCATCCGGCGAAGAAGGCCTGCCTTACGACCTGATGATCGAAACCGGAGAAACGATTGAAAGCGATGAACTGATCAGGCAACTGATCCATTATACCAGTGCTTTCAGATTCAAATAGAATAATCAGGTTTATCTTTAAAAATTAACCATCGATATAAAATAACATGGCTGTAAAATTTACCGGAACCGGGGTTGCTTTGGTTACTCCATTTCACAAACAGGGAACCATCGATTTTGGTTCGCTCGAAAAAATTATTGAACACACCGTTGGGCAAGGAGTTGACTACCTGGTTGTACTCGGAACGACCGGTGAAGCAGTTACACTCTCAAAAGATGAAAAAAATGCCCTGGTGGGTTTTGTTAAAGATGTGGTTAACAAACGAGTTCCGCTTGTGCTGGGTGCCGGAGGTTATAATACCCAGGAAGTTGTCAACCATTTGAGCAGCTACGACTTTGATGGAATCGATGCCATTCTTTCAGTTACACCATACTACAACAAACCCACCCAGCGTGGTCTTTACCTGCACTATAAGCACATTGCCAGCGCCAGCCCTGTACCGGTTATTCTTTACAATGTTCCGGGCCGCACCAGCGTGAACATGACAGCCGAAACCACCCTCGAACTGGCTGCTGAATTTGAAAATATCATTGCAGTGAAAGAGGCTTCGGGAAACTTCGCACAAATCATGGAAATTATCAGGAACCGGCCGAAGGGCTTCCTCGTTATATCGGGTGATGATGGGATTACCATGCCGCTGATCGCCGCCGGAGCCAATGGGGTTATTTCCGTGGTAGCAAATGCCTATCCGCTGACCTTCTCAAAAATGGTAAACGCGGCCCTGAAAGGACAAATGGAAGAAGCCAGGCGACTTCACTATCAGTTGCTGCCTCTGATCAATTCACTGTTTGTCGATGGCAGCCCGGGTGGAATCAAATCCGCACTTGAAACAATGAAACTGGTTTCCAATAACTTAAGATTACCAGTTGTAAAAGTCAACAAAGCAACCCAAAACCTGATTGCCGGATTGATTGCAGAATTGAAAGACAAAGGAATTGAATACTAATCCAGCTAATTAAAAACTATGAAGACTTTATTAACACTTGTTTTTACATTGAATTTTCTGGTTCTGACTGCCCAGGTGAATGTCAGGGATGTTGATCCCGGCCAGGTTTTCGGACAGGGAAATGAAATTTACTTTGCCCTGCCCGGCTCAGGGCCCGATGCTGCAACACTGACCAGGCTTATCAGTATTGACAATGTGAAAGGTGATACCATCTTCGCCTACGCCAACAGGAAAGAGTTTGCAAACCTGCAGCAAAACGGAGGCAGGAATTTCCTCCTGCTGAAGCATCCCGGCACCCTGATCGATCCGACCATGAGTTCCAATCCACGGGAAGTTCTTGAATGGAATTATTATCCCACTTATCCTGCCTATGAACAGCTAATGCAGGATTTTGCAACCAACTACCCCGATATCTGTTCACTTCACACAATTGGAGTTTTGCCCAGTGGCCGTAAATTGCTTGCAATGAGAATATCAGATAACGTGAATGTTGAAGAAGATGAGCCGGAGTTTTTCTATACATCCACCATGCATGGGGATGAAACCACCGGATATGTTTTGATGCTTCACCTGATCGACTACCTGTTGACCAACTACAATACTGACCCCAGGATAACAAACATGGTGAACAATGTCGATATCTGGATCAATCCATTGGCCAATCCCGACGGAACTTATGCCGGAGGAAACAACTCAGTGAATGGAGCCCAACGCTACAATGCCAATTATGTGGACCTTAACAGAAATTACCCTGATCCTGAAGATGGGCCCCATCCCGATGGTGAAGCATGGCAACCTGAAACAGTTGCTTTTATGGAACTTGCCGAAAATCGTAGTTTCGTGATGTCTGCTAATTTTCACGGGGGTGCCGAGGTGGTAAATTACCCGTGGGATACATGGAGCAGATTGGCAGCCGACAATAACTGGTGGGTACTCGTAAGCCGTGAATATGCAGATACATGCCACGCCCACAGCCCTTCAGGTTATCTTACAGATCTTGATAACGGGATTACCAATGGCTACGCATGGTATACAACAGCAGGCTGCCGGCAGGATTATATGAACTACTTTCAACAATGTCGTGAGTCAACCATTGAGATATCGGCAACCAAACTTGTGCCGGCAATACAATTGATTAATTTCTGGAATTACAACTACCGGTCATTGCTGAACTATATTGAACAAACAACATACGGAGTAAGAGGCATCGTTTCTGATACAATTTCCGGTGAACCAATAAAAGCCCAGGTTTTTATCAGTGGTCATGATATGGATAGTTCTATGGTTTTTACCAGCCTGCCTGTGGGTAATTACCACCGCATGTTGAAGGCAGGTACTTATAACCTGACTTTTTTCGCCGAAGGATATATGCCTAAAACATTACACAATGTTGTAATAACAGACAAGGGTACGGTACGCCGCGATGTGAAACTCTGGAATGGAACTGCAATACCGGCATTTACCTCATCCGATACACTTACACATGCAGGAGGTAACATTCAGTTCAATGATATCTCCGGAGGAAATCCAACCAGCCGGTTATGGACTTTCGAAGGCGGTAATAACATCACCTCAACTGAACCTAATCCTGTTATCACCTACAATCAACCGGGTGAATACAATGTAAGCCTGTATGTTACCAACTCTATAGGGAGCAATCAACTCATAAGGCAGGACTATATAACTGTTACCCCTGACTATTACATCGGGAATCTTAATCCAACAACCTGTTATGCCGGATTTCACGATAGTAACGGACCTGACGGTGAGTATGGTCCCGCTGAGAACCTTGTTTCGACCTTTACTTCTGCTGATCCGGAAAAGGTGCTAAGAATTAAATTTACCAGTCTGGATATTGAAAATACCTCAGGTTGTACCAGCGATGTTTTGAGTATTTACGATGGTCCGGATACCAATTCCCCTTTGATTTTAAACCTTTGCGGCAGCGATATTCCTGAAGATATCCTGACAAACATCGCCGGTGGTTCGGTAACCTTTTCATTTGAATCGGATGCAATAAACAATTTAGCCGGATGGAGTGCTGTTATAAGCTGTGATACCGGTGTTGGAATTGCCGAAAAACGTGCTCCTGGAGTAAGTATTTATCCAAACCCAGTCAGAAACAAATCGTTTATTATTGAATCAGAAGAAACGATGGATTGGGTTGAACTCAGCGATTTTGCAGGCCGGTTGGTATATCGCGAAACTATAAATGCGCAGCGGAAACAGATTCGGGTAAACTCATTCACACCGGGCATTTACATGGTAAAAGCCAGGACAGCAAAGGGTTATATTACCGGAAAACTGCTGATTATGGGAGAATAGTTAAAATTTGATGGGAAAGTTCAGACCTACCCTGTAAACAACCACAAGAATAATGGCAGCAGCTATCAGGCTGCTGCTTGCTTTTATGGTCTTGGGATTTTCATCAAAGAAAAAGACCGGATAAATTGAACTGTTGAGAAACGCAGGCAGAATTAAAATAATAGGTGTTAATATCCTGAGAAATTCATAGTCTGTAAGCGGCAGCCTGATTGCTATAATTATAATTGTACCTATAACATAGGGTAGGAGAAGCTGGCTGATAAGAAAAGCCGGCCGGTCAGCAGTTTCAAGTTTGTTGTAATAGCTGTTTGCCGATAGCAGGAATAGTTTTGTTATTGTAAAACCAATGGCCGCCAGACCAAATAATCCCGCGAGGGTAACAATCAGTTTGCCGGTATCTGGTATATACATCCAGATTAATACATGCCCGAAACCATCTCCCAGTAAGGCTCCTGCAACGGCAGATCCCAGAACCAGGTTAATGCTGTGTACAAAACCCCATTGAAAGAACATCTTAAATAATCCATCGAATTCCCTGAATTTAATCGCTACCACTATCATGAAAATGGATAGGAGCAGGCAAAATATTGGTCCTGCGCTGTAGATAATCTTAACTGAATCAAAAGACCAGGCATATTTATATACCATGAAGGAAATTTCGGTATAATTGATTTTAAGCTGGTAATTAAATAACAGCGCTGCCACTACGGTGAATGCCTGGTGGAAAATAAATACGAACAGGTACGACAAAATGTAGAGGGCAGTGGAATTGGCTATGATGGATAATTTGTTGTTCAGTTTCATTATGCAAAATTAAACTTACTTTTGATTTAACCGTATCATATTGTTTTCAGGTTGATGCTTTTATTTTTCCCGGGCCGACCCTGTTTCCATCGGAGTTTTTCATATCAATCCTGCTGTTTGCGCGTGTCTCCTGACGCGTGCTGCCTTTGATTATGCAGTTTGCGCGCGTCTCCTGACGCGTGCCCCGGCCCCTGATTGAGCACCATCAACCGACGATTCTTTAGCGTACTTTCCTAATTCCCTGTGCCTCATTCCGCCTTTTCAGTTTTTTTTGCTTAACATTAAATTAAGATATGGCGGCATTTAACCGGGCAATTTCAGTAACCCGGTTGAAATAGACTCATTTTTTTAAATTCCGGCTGGTGGAATAATGTCATAAAGCACATATAATCAATAATATAGGAATAGATAGTTATGATACTTGAATGGGTTGGACCTCATGGGTGAACCAATGATGCACTTAACGTTAACTTAATGTTATCTTAAATATGGCTTAAACTGATATTGGAAACTAAGAGATTACTTTGCATCATAAAAAACCAAACCTAACAAGATGAAAAAGATTTTAATGATTTCAATGATTGCCGGATTGGCAATTTTTACAGCTTGTAATAAAGACGAATCCTTTGATGCCCCGGCAGTAACTGCTCCGGCAGCCACCTCGGCAGGAATTGCTTCCGATATTGAACTTACCTTTAACTTCACCACCGACGGAGGTTTCAAATCTTCGTCTGTTACAGCAACCAATGGAACGGCAGTTGTTAAAACCGACGGAACTTCGGGCTCTAAATCAGGTGCAGTTGTCGTAACCTATACTGCAGGAAGTGTTGTTGGTGCCGGCTCGGTAATTCTAACCGTTACAGATAACGAAAACAAGACTTCCAGTGCAACCGGTGTAATCAGTGTTCTTGAAGAGCAAATTGAATTCACTATCAGTGGCAATATAACACAGAACACCACCTGGGAAACCGGCAAAGTATATATACTTACAAGTCGTATCGCTGTTGTTTCAGGTGTAACCCTCACCATTCAGGAAGGTGTTGTTGTAAAAGGTGAGGCAGGAACCGGAGCCAACGCAACCGCCCTGTTGATTGCCCGTGGTGGAAAACTTATGGCAGAAGGAACTGCCGATGCTCCCATCATCTTTACCTCTGTAGCCGACGAGATTATGCCTGGCGAAGTAGCAAGTCCGAACCTCGAACCAACTTTGAATGGTTTATGGGGTGGGCTGCTTATTCTTGGAAACGCACCAATATCAGCTGATGCAGCTTCAGTTCAGATTGAAGGTATTCCCCCATCAGATCAGAATGGACTCTACGGTGGGAGCGATGCCGCCGATAATTCAGGAACAATCCGTTACATTTCAATCCGCCATGGTGGCGCCAATATTGGTGAAGGCAACGAAATCAATGGTCTTACCCTTGGAGGAGTTGGATCAGGTACGATCATCGAAAATGTGGAAGTTATTGCCAACCAGGACGATGGTATCGAATGGTTCGGTGGAACTGTTTCTGTAAAAAATGCCGTTCTCTGGAATGTTGGTGACGATGCAGTGGATACCGACCAGTCATGGGCAGGCACACTCGATAACTTTATCGTTGTAAACCCGGGAGATGAGTGTTTTGAACTTGATGGACCGGAAGGCAGCATGGTTGCAAAACATACCATCAAAAACGGAACAGTTTATGCCCTGATCGCTGACGGACTCGTTGACAACGATGCAAACTCTAACGTGGATATGATGAATGTTTATTTCCGCGACCTGAAAGCAGGTCAGGATTTCGATCAGGTTCCGGTTGATTATGCCTGCTCTTTCCAGAATTTACAGGCTACATTGCCTGATGGTACTGCCCTGGGCGATTACTTTAAAGATGGTTCAGACGCGTTCGTTACCGCTGTTGCTGCAGGAAGCAATACAGTTGGCGCTGATTTTTCAAAGTTTGCCGGATGGTCATGGGCACATGCTGTACTCACCGCTAAATAAATCACCGGAAAATAATTATAATCTGAAGCTCGCAGGGGATAACCCTGCGGGCTTTATTAACTCATTGAAGAATTTTAATTCCAGGATATGAATTTACTCAAGTACCTTTTCAGTTCAGTTCTTTTCTTAATAACCTCAGCCATTTTCGGACAAAATGGATTTATCCGTGGAACGGTGTACGATGATGCCACCGGAGAGTCATTGCCGGGTGTCACCATTTTTGCCGAAGGCACCACAATGGGCACAATGACAGACTTCGACGGAAAGTTTAACCTGAGCATCCCTGCCGGAAGTTATAATCTGAGGATCTCATTTATTTCCTATGAAACCTTAAACATGCGGGATGTGAAAGTGAGTTCCGGGAATGTAACCCTGTTTGAGAACCTCCGGTTGAAAGAAGCCAGGATTGAACTTACTGAAGTCACCATCACCGCAGAAGCAGTAAGAAATTCTGAAGTTGCATTGCTTACAATGAAGCAAAAATCCGCCAATCTCATCGACGGGATCTCCGCTTCCAACTTCCGGAAAATAGGTGACTCCGACGCAGCTTCTTCCATGAAACGTGTTTCCGGAGTGTCGGTTGAAGGGGGTAAATACGTGTATGTTAGGGGATTGGGTGACAGGTATACCAAAACGATGTTGAACGGGGTTGATATTCCCGGTCTTGATCCGGACAGAAACACCCTCCAGATGGATTTGTTTCCAACAAATATCATCGACAACATCATCGTTCATAAATCATTCAGCCCGGAACTGCCCGCCGATTTTACCGGTGGGGTAGTGGATATTGAAACCAAAGATTTTCCCGAAGTCAAAACCCTGAATGTATCGTTGAGTGCCGGTATAAATCCCGACATGCATTTCAATTCCGATTATCTGACCTATGAAGGCAGCTCAACCGATTGGCTGGGTTACGACGACGGCAAACGCGATATTCCTGCAACGACCGACATTCCATTGTTTTCAGAGGTTGTAGGAAACCCTGACGGTGCAAAAGGGCAACGATATCAGGAAATCCTCAGGAGTTTTGATCCCGTGATGGGCTCATTCAAAGAACGCAGTTTCATGGACTACAGTATTGGCGCTTCAGCCGGAGACCAATATGCCCTGAAGAAAATCACCCTGGGTTTCAATGTAGCCCTATCCTATAAGAGCAATACAGAGTTTTATGAAGACGCAGAATATGGTAAATATGGTATGTTTGCCGATCCATCGAACTATGAAGCCGATACCCGCGAAAAGCAGGTCGGAAATTATGGAGTGCAAAACGTGCTTATCAGCGGACTGGTCGGTTTCGCGATAAAAACCCAAAATTCAAAAATCAGGATTAACCTGTTAAAACTTCAGAACGGAGAGTCAAAAGCCGGTGAATTTGAGTTCAGCAAATCAAACCAGGGCTCTGTTTTTTCCGGTATTCAGCACAACCTTGAGTACAATCAACGTTCGATGACCAACCTTCTGATAAACGGAAAACACTTCTTCAAGGGCTGGGATATCAACTGGAAAATATCTCCTACAATCTCCAGCATTGAAGATCCTGATGTGCGTTTTACCCGCTACGAAGTGCGTGACGGAGCCTATTCGATCAGCACAGAAGCCGGATTTCCTGAACGTATATGGAGGGATCTGAAAGAACGGAACTTATCCGGAGTCTTGCACGTAACCAGGGATCTTACGGTTTTCAAAGAAAAATCAAAATTGAATTTTGGTGGTGGATACACCTTCAAGGAAAGGGATTTCAGTATTCTGAACTATTCAATCAACATCAGGAATGTTCCGCTTACCGGCGACCCCAATGAGATCTTTCGTGAAGATAACCTGTGGCCAAGGAATGGGTCTTCAAATCAGGGAACAACCTACGAGGCTCCGTTTATTCCGTTCAATCCCAATGAGTTCAACTCCTCTAATTCAAACATCGCTGCTTATGTCGGATGGGAATTCAAACCAGCTAAAGACCTGAGGGCCATTGTTGGCGTCAGAACAGAGAAATTTGAACAGCGGTATACCGGAAAAAATCAACAACAGGACATCGAACTCAATGACAAAGTGGTAATGGATGACCTCGATTTCTTTCCTTCGGCCAACCTGATTTATGCCATTTCTGAAAAACAGAACCTGCGCGCCTCGTTTGCCATGACCATCGCCCGGCCATCATTCAAGGAATTGTCGTTTGCCGAGATATTCGATCCCATCACCACCAGAACCTTTATTGGCGGGCTTTTCCGCGATGCCAATGATCTGGAAGGGATTGTATATTGGGACGGTAACCTGCGCAGTACCTACATCAATAATTACGATCTGAGGTGGGAGTATTTTGCTGAAAAGGGAGAAATGCTTTCATTGGGTGCCTTCTTCAAAACCTTTGACAGTCCCATAGAAATTGTACAATACTTTACTCTTACAGGTGCTTTCCAACCCCGCAATGTGGGTGATGGACAGGTGATAGGTGCTGAACTTGAATTCAGGAAAAACCTGGATTTTATCAGTAACAAACTCTCTGAACTTTCGGTTAATTCAAATATAACCCTTACTGAATCCAGGATTGAATTAAGTGCGACTGAACTTGTATCCAAAAAGGAAAATGCCCGAACCGGCGAAAAGGTTGAAGACTACCGGAGCATGGCTGGTCAGGCACCTTTGATTGTCAATTTCGGCATCGCTTACAATGGCAATGAGAATGGCCTTGAAGCCGGCGTATATTACAATGTTCAGGGAAAAACGCTTGAAGCGGTTGGTATTGTTGATCGTCCCGATATTTACACAAAATCTTTCCACAGCCTTAACCTGAATATCAACAAGACCCTGGGGGAGAAAAAGAAAATTCAGGTCGGACTAAAAGTTGAGAATATCCTCGGTGATTCGAAGGAATCGGTTTTTGATTTCTACAACGGGGATGAACAATATTTCACCCGCCTGAACCAGGGCAGGACTTTCCAGCTCAGGCTCAGTTACAAATTCTTTTAGCCAGGGGTCGAAAAAAAAAGATTGTTCAGTTAATTAATAATAACTGTGCAATCGCGGAACTTCTTACCTTTAATGTGCGTAAGATATTGGATATAATTAATTAAAATAACAAAAAGTTACAATGAAAAGACTCATAACGCTAAGCATGTTGCTGCTGCTAATTATTCCTGCTTTTTCTCAGAACCTTGAGCTGAAGGACGGGCTGTATTACAAAAAGGACATGCTTTTTACGGGTAGTAATATTGAATATTACGGCAATGGAAAAATCCTGCTTGAGCAAAGCATCAAAAACGGCCTTACCGATGGTAAGATGACGCTGTATTATGAAAACGGAAATATCCAGGAGATCCGCGAGTACAGCGAAGGAAAGAAGAATGGTACGTGGATGAACTGGAATGAAGCCGGGGCCAAAACAGCTGAAGCCGGCTATAAGGACGACCTGAAGGATGGTGGCTGGTTTGTTTGGGATAACAATGGTCAGTTGCTCTATGAAATGCACTACACCCTCGGCCAGCGATCCGGAACCTGGCGTAAATGGGACGACACCGGCAAGCTGGTAATGGAAAGGAACTATTGAAAAGTGAAAAGTGAAAAGTGAAGAGTGAAGTGCCCTTCGAAAATGGTTCTACAAAGAGCTCACCAACCAGAGCTCAGGGACCAAAGAGTGAAAGTGAAAGTGAAGTGAGAAATGAGAGATGAGGAGTGAGTACTTGTGATTCAAAAGTTCAAAGGTTCAAAGGTTCAAAAGTTCAGTTGGCAGTTGGCAATTTGCAGTTGGCAAAAAAATGAATTGTGAGCAATTGTAATTCAAAATTCAAAAATTCAAGATTCTGAAGTCAGAAGTCGGAGGTCAGAAGTCTTGAGTCTGAAGTAAGGAGTAAGATGTAAGACATGCTTCTCATTCTAAATTCTACATTCTTCTTCCTACATTCGTCATTCAAAAACATTCAAGATTCAAGATTCTGAAGTCTGAAGTCAGAAGTCAGATGATAAGGTGTATTGTATGAGTAGTGAGTTAAGAAAAGCATTTGCAGGGTTTTCAACAAACAGTTAGCCCTGAAAGGGCGGAAATACAACAACCGTGGGTTAAGCCTGGCTGCTGCTCTTCAGGCAGGCAGGGTGCAACCCACGGTTTAAGACGCTCCCTCCGGCATCAAAGCCCTGAAAGGGCGAAACAAGGAGTGATAATATGCTTACGGATGGGATGAGTAGTGAGTAGTGAGTGAAAAGTGAAGAGTGAAGTGAAGAGTGAAAAGATAAGTAGTGAGAAAGATAATAAACCTAACAGTTTTTCTTCAGTTGCCTGAGTTGGTTGGTGAACCTGTCTGCCCAGACAATCGGGCAGGCTTTCGTCGAACCATTGTCGAAGGCCAATCTGTTTGGTTTTCGAGTCAGACAGAAGTGAATTATTTTTGCGAGTAAAGACGTAATGCTTGCGTCTCCCAATTTTGCAGGGATACAACCTACTTAGGGGCAAAGCCCTGAAAGTTAATCAAACCTTATTTTTCTCTTTTAAACCTAAACAGGGGAGTCCACATCAGATACAGAACCTTATTCCGTTTCGGTAGTGCTTATTGGTTTAAAAATACAGCAAAAAAAAAGCCGTACCGAAGCACAGCCCTTGAAAATATATTAAACACACACACTCTATTCATTGTCAAGCTTAATGTCGATAATTTCTTCGTCATTGGCCTGTAGCTTAAGATTTTCAACCAGGCTCTTTTTGTATGAAATCATCGAAAGGATCAGGTTATAGGTTCCGGGCTCGATGCCATTGATGGTAAAGTTGCCATCGAGGTCGGTATATACCTTCAGGTCGGTGCCTTCAACTGAGACAACTACACCTGCGAGGGTTTCACCTGAATTGATGTCAAGAACTTTGCCCGATACACTGGCAGTTGCTACTGGTGTATTGGTGGGTTTGCCTTCGGCAAAAGCTGCACTGTTCAAAACCAGGGCTAATACGGTGATGGCTGAAATCCTGAGAATATTTTTCATGGTTGTTCTTTTTGTCATGATGCAAAAATATTGCAGCACCATTACCAGAAAGTTAAACCAATGTTAAATCAATGTTAAGTTTTCAGATCGACTGAAAAAAATGTTGTCATTTATTCGATCAATGATTGACAATAATTTTATCCGTTGAAATATTTCCTTCACCATCAATGGCCCGGATCATGTAAACCCCGTTGCGGAAGGATGAAGTATTGATGGTAAATGTCCCCATCTTTATATTATCTATTTGATAAACAGGATGATAATAGTTATCGAAAATCCCGAATGAGCTCAGTGTTGTATTGACTTTAATTGTCAGGGTTTGATCGGCGGGGACAGGATAGCATTCGATAAAACTTTAGGTCTTCGCAGATTCAAAATCAACACAAACCTGATTGGATGGTCACTGTTACAATCCTGATAAATTGCCTGAACTTTATAGCATAATCGCATTCCCAATTTTGTATTTGATCCAAATAAAAAGTTTCAACTGTTGATCCTATAAATTCATCATTCTTAAAAATATTATAGTATAGCAATTCTCTGTTTCTAGAATTTACATCAGCTTTAAATTTTCCATGGTTTCCAGACTTTTGAGTAGTTTATTGGCTAACTTGTTTGGTAATTTTGATAATAATAATTTGATTTGTTCCTACAAAGCCTTCAAGATTCCAGTTGTAATTCAGCGCATAGGCTGTGGCCATTGATTCCCAGGGAACCCATCAAGTGAAATCATATCCCCGAAACCGGCAACCGCCGGGCCTACATCTACGCACGCAGGAAAAATGCCCGAAGTATGTGTAACGGTGTACCCAAACCAAAGTTCTGTTGTGCCGGAAACTAGAACAGGAGTATTCAGACTCACTTCGTTCCAGTCAACAATCGATATTGTTGTAACAGGTTGTGACAGAACCAAATTGCCTGCATTATCACCTGTCCAGACTTTCATAACAAATGAACCTTCCGCATAAGGGAAGAACCGGATTTTGGTAAGGTAATTTCCGTTATATTGGCCAAGCTGCGTAGGTGTAAATCGCACTGCAGCGCTGAAAGTGCCTCCATCAGTCAAACCTATGGCATCGTTGTTGGTTCCGTTATCCCACCCAAGCCATGCTGAATTTCCACTGCCCCCACCAACGGGTGGGTCCCACTCTAAGAGTACTTCATACAGGTTCGGAAAATTAACTTATGCCCTAAAATTCAATGGAGAAGCGCATTTCCTGTAAACGGAAATATTATCAATCATCCAGTTGAAAATATCCAGGCTGTTCTGACCTTCTGCCAGAAAACGGAACCTGAATGCTTTCCCTTTAACAGCATTGGTTATTTTGAGCTTTTTATTTGTCCAGTCGTAACTGCTTGTGTTTGAATCGGCCCATACGGTAATCCATGCAGAATCAGCCAATACCTGGACTTTAAGAAACTCTAGTCCTGTTGGATTTACTGTTGTATGTTTTATATCGAAAGATAGAAAAATATCCCCGTCAATCAGGTTTCGTGCACTCAGCAGGCGTGAGGTCAAAGCTTTCTGATAGTTTGTTGAAGCCGGGCTGTAAAAAAACTCTGCAGAGGGGGCGTCGTTTCCAACCTGACCGGCAATCCGCCAGTTTCCGTTTTGCTGGTATGTCCATTCGTTGGTTTCAAACAGGCCGGTGCTCCAGTCTTCTTCGAATGGAAGCCATGGAACAGCCTCCCGGTCTAGTTCGGGTGGGCCGGCCGGCAATGCTTTGAAATTGCCATGCACTGAAAGTTGTGAAAAAGAAAGTGTTGCCTGCAACAGGAGCAAGCCCAAAAGTAATGCGGCAGGTGCCGTTCTGCGGATAAGTTTTTCCATGCAAATGTGTTTGTCAGGTTAACTATCCCGCCTCAATCCGTTGTCGTCAGATGATATTAAGACAATCGAAATACGTTTTACCCTTATTCATGCATGAAATAATTATTAAAAATACCTACCTCAGCCACGCAAAAGGATGATCGCTGACTAAAAGCCGCTTCAATTCTGAAAAATTGATGAAAATATCCTGGGTGCCGGCATCCATTCCGGCAATTTCGTAAGTATTGTAGCGAAAGCCAATGCCGGAAGTATTGATATAGAAGTTTTCGGTAGGCACAACCGTATCTGCAAAAAAGCCATAACGGCTCAGCTGATCATCCTGACTGATTTTCAGGTTTTCCTTTATCCTGTTTGAAATCAGCAGCCCAAGCTTGTCGTAGAAACCCGGTGCAAACAGATCGGCAAGTTTCAGATCGCGACCGGTACTGACATCAAAAACAAGGTACTTTTCGATATTAAGACCAAATGCGCCTCCGGTATAGGCATAGTCGCTGAACTGCATGGTGGTGATGTATTGTTCGTTGAACATCACCAGCATGTTTTTCCTTTTCTCCCAGTTAAGGAATTGATAGTTTTCAGGGGTATTGATGCCTGAATTGCTGTTGTTGTAGTGACTGAAAAACCTGCTTTCCATTTCTTTAAAGAGAGTCTTCGGTTCCTGAACCTGCTCAGAACCGTAAAAACGTGAAAACACGACATTGCTCAGGTTTTGGGCTGATTTCCGGTTCATGGTATCAGGCGGAAGTATAACTGATGCTTCAAAAAGTGCCACAGGGGAGTCCTTAGCCCCGGTGAGTGAAGTTTTTGACCTCACTGAATAAAGTTTATAAGGAATACTCCCGCCGGAATATTCTTCCTTTAAACTAAAAGGATATTTAACGTCAGAATCGTTTTTCTCCCACATGCCTGAAATCTCATTTCCGTTGACGATTTTGCCGGTAAAGATCAGCTGGTCAGATATTTTATCGTTTACCGAGATCGTCCCATCCTTCATCACATCACCATATATGGCGATAGAGATACGCTGCCCGCGGTTGTTGTTATTGTAGAAGCCCTCCACCCGGTTTTCTGAAATTACCAGGTCGGCGGTGATGGGTTCGTTGTTACCGATCACTCCCTTCATATGCAGATAACGGCCCTGCCCGAATGAGTTAAGGCTGTTGGCAGAGAAAAATACGGATAATAAAGTGATTATAAAGTAGTTAAACAACCTTTTCATTTTTGCGGTTTAATGATAAATTAACCTGACAGTTTAATTCCTGCCAGTTTGGTATTCCTCCAACCTAACAGGTATTCCCCCAACCTAACAGGTTTTCTTTTAACCTGTTAGGTTTTCTGTTAGGTTTTCTTTTACCCTGTTAGGTTTTCTTGTAACCTGTTAGGTTTTCATCTAACCTGTCAGCTTTTCTTTTGGCCTGTTAGGATTTCTCGTAACCTGCCAGGTTAAACAGAATTTAATAATTAACGGTCTTTCCCCGGATTATTGCTCTCTGATAAAGAATCAATTACCTCTCCCCAAAAAGCGCCGTCCCAATCCTCACCATGGTGCTGCCTTCCTCAATGGCAATCAGGTAATCGCCCGACATACCCGTCGAAAGAATGCTGAACTCAGGTGAATCGGCGAAAAACTTCTTTTTTATCCTGACAAAGAGTTGTTTCAAACCGGCAAACTCGCTTCTTACCAGTGCCAGGTCATCCGAAAAACTGGCCATCCCCATCAGCCCGCAGATGCGGATGTTCGTGAGTGATTTACAGAGTTCGTTTTCGAGGATCCCGTTCAATTCACTTTCATCCAGCCCAAACTTTGATTCCTCCGTAGCAATATAAATCTGGAGCAGACAATTGATGGTACGGTTGTTCTTCAGCGCCTGCCGGTTGATCTCCTCCAGCAGACGGAGGCTGTCAACACTATGCACCAGGTGAACAAAAGGGGCGATGTACTTTACCTTGTTGGTCTGCAAATGCCCGATCTGGTGCCAGCGGATATCTGCAGGAAGAACGGGTTGCTTTTCAATCATCTCCTGCACCCTGTTTTCGCCGAAATCACGAAGCCCGAGGTCGTAAGCCTGTTGCAATACCTCAACCGGACGGGTTTTTGTTACGGCTACCAGGGTTACATTCGCCGGAAGCTGATGAAGAATATTGAGAATGTGCTCGTTGAGAATTTCCATGGTTGAAAAGCTGTAACTGCAAATTTATACCAATTTAAAACTACTTTACAGGAATATTGGATGATATGTAAAATCAGGCTGATTGAACAATCCTGGATTATTTTTATAAGTAGGGACACGACATGTCGTGTCCCTACTTATAAAAATACATGAACCTGCATTTATATATCACCTGGCACCCAATAGTTTTTCATTATTTCCTTTTCGTTTATCCATTGCCGCTTATTACTATTTTTGCAGAAACCCCCTTAATTTTCAGTGATGGGCAACTTAATAAGATGGTTGATTTTTGTTCCTGCATTTCTTCTGTTATTTTCTTCCTGTAAGGACGAGAACGATATTGTTGATCCACCACCGGCAGCAGGACCTGAGTTCGGGAGCATCGGCATGAGTCCTGACAATGATACGGTTACGATTGAATTCAGCGAAGGGGTTTTTAAAGCAGGGGTGCTGAATCAGCCGTTGACCGGCAGCGAACTTCAGGTTACTTTATCCGGGGGACAATCGTCACTCGATAGTTTCCGGGTTATCCATACATCGGGGGAGAAGCTGGCAATTATCCGGCTTTACCTAAAGGGAATTGCCGATGGAAATGAAACTGTAATGGTGAAACCGGCCGGAGCCCTGAAAATCGTTAACCAGGCTTCTATCCCAATGAAGGAAACAGAGCAGATCAGCATTTCCCTGTCGGATATCGGAATTATCGGCCGGTGGGTTTCAACAGGAGAGAACCTTTCACCGGTGTTTCAACAGTTTGGTTTTGATTCGGTTTATATGCATTTCAGGGCTGATGACAACTATACCTTTGAGTCTTTTACTACGGGCGGTATTCACAACTCTCTTTCAGGGACTTACACTCAGAATATCAGTACGGTTGCCGGCATCCGCCAGATAGTCCTCGACCAGACACTGCCCGTTGCCGCGGTGATCAGCGGGATATTCAGCCTTCAGGGAACTGATACAGTGATGATGATTTATGAAACGGTTCAGACACAGCCTGTTGTAGCCGGGTTAACGCCACCAACCCCGGAGCTGGGATTCGGAAGCACCGGATTGCTTGGGAGCGACAATACCCAGCGATTTATCAGAACAAGGAACAATTAATTCTGGTGCAGAGGTCATGAAAAAACAATCCCCGCTCATGTGAGCAGGGATTTAAGTAGTAATAAACCAGAAATTTCCGAAATACTTATTTCTGCTTCGCTTTTTGTATGGCTGCCTGTAAGTCAGTGACCAGCTCGTTGAAGATTTCCTTAACAGTGGTAATTTTGGTTGCCAGATGCGCATTGCTGCCGGCAAAGGCATATCCACTTTCCATATTGCCTTTATATGCATTGTAAAGTGCAGAAATGATACAATACGGACTACTGGATACATCGCAGGTTTTGATGCAGTGGAACGGACATTTGATCGGTGTTTTCAAACCCTGTTTTACTTTATCAATAAAGTTGTTACTCAGGGCTCTGCCAGGCATTCCCACAGGACTCTGTATAATTTCTATGTCGCCTTCAACTGCATTGATGTATGTCTGCTTAAAACCCATAGAGGCATCGCATTCTTCGGTCGTTACAAACCGGGTGCCCATCTGAACACCTTTAGCCCCTTTCTGAAGAATGTTGTAAATATCCTGACCGGTGTAAATACCACCGGCAGCAATTACCGGGATTTCTTTGTTGTACTTATCTTCGAAGAACCTGACCTCTTTCACAACTTCAGGAATAAGCTCCTCGAGGGTGTAGTTGGCATCTTCCAGCTGATCTCTCTTAAAGCCGAGGTGTCCGCCGGCTTTGGGGCCTTCCACTACAATGGCATCAGGCAGGTAATCGTGCAGCGATTTCCACTTATCGCAGATGATCTTTGCGGCACGACCCGAAGATACGATGGGTACCAGTTTGGTAACACTATCGGGTAACAGAAACTTCGGTAATTCGAATGGAAGACCGGCACCCGAAAAAATAATATCTGCTTTTTCGGAAATGGCTGTATTCACCAGATCGGCGAAATTCGACATGGCCACCATGATGTTAACACCAATAATCCCTTTTGTTTTTTCTTTGGCTAAACGGATCTCTGTTCTCAATCCTTCCATATTGGCCTCAAGGTAACCAAGAGCCGGATTCCGGTGAACCAGTCCCAGACCGGCAGCCGAAATTACACCCACGCCACCTTCGTTTGCAACAGCTACAGCCAGGCCCGACATCGAAATGCCAACACCCATGCCGCCCTGAATGATGGGTACCGGAATGGTTAACCCACCAATTTTTAATTCCCTCATCACAATCCCCCTGAATTTGAAAGTCGTTATATACTGGGTACAAAGGTACGCAATCTTATCGAAGTAATTAAAATAAGTTAATGCTTATATGTGATAATGATGATACCGGATTGCGACGTTTTTGGAACCATATATCGTATCAATGATCACCGCAATAAATGATTCAATGTCGTTTAGTTAAGGAAATTGTCTTCGCTCCGCTCAGCGTGACATGGTTTTTTGTACACTGCGTTTTATTTCCGTGCTTCCACTTTTGAACTGTCATCCTGAGCGGAGTCGAAGGATAGACAGTGTGTTGCGCTTCGACTCCGCTCAGCGTGACATGGTTTTTCATACACTGCGTTTTATTTCCTTGCTTCCACTTTTGAACAGTCATCCAGAGCGGTGGTTGGTGAGCGTTTGTCGAACCAGGTCGAAGGATACTTTTTTTATGTTTTTTTCAATACAAAACCCTAACTAAACGACATTGATAAATGATTTGTTACCTTAGCATCAAATTCAGATCACCAATTTCCGAATGTCATCCCGTCTCTCAAATTTCACACAATTTGCAAATTCCCTGCTTCCACATGAAGTATCTTACCTGCATTCGGTCAATCAGTTTAAGGATGCGGAAAACATGGCCGTTCTTGATCTTATCCTTCACAATACCCATCATCCGGAGCAGACCTTTCCATATAAGGTATCGATAGATAAACGAAAGTATTCCAACCTGAAGAAATGGATTTCAGAAAAGCTTGCCGCAATTGATGTGGATGTGTACTACGACTGGCTGCTCGAAATTGACCGGAAAATTATGACGGACACCATTTCTCCGCGCGAAGAGGATGCATTGATCAGGCTTATAAAGGGTTTTAGCAAACCACCTTATTATTTTATCAGGCTCTATGAGATTATCAGGAACTATCGTTTTTACCTGCTGATCAGGTTCAGGCATCATTACAACCGCATCGTCGACAAATTTCTTCTGGAATATCAGAAACTCTACAACGAGTGTACCGAAGTTAACCGTCAACTGCACGAAGCGACGATAGATATTGTCAATCAGTATGCGCTGAATAAAACTGAATCACGAAAGTGGGAGGGATGGCTGAAAGATATCTTTTACAATGTTAACCTGGATGGATTGAACCGCTATCTGGCGATTGTCAGGCTGACCCTGATCTATTTTAACTACAGGGAATATGACCGGCTCGACAGGATATACGATGATCTCGATGGCATGATGCGCGACGGGGAGTTCTATTCACGCCGCATTCTCCTGAATTACTACGCCAACCGTGTTATGCTGCATTCCAAGCGGAACGAACTTGAAAAAGCATCCGTTTTTGGCTATTTATCGATCCGGCAGCATTCAGGCGATTACCTGCATTATGTAAATAATCTTTGTGCGGTGTTGCTCAGGCAAAACCAGAATTCAAGAGCGCTGAAGCTGATGCAGGACTCATTTCCTGAATTGAAGAACACCAAAAGCCACCACAACAGGGTTGGGTTTGCTTCGTTTTACATCAGGGCACTGAATAAAAACAAACGGGCCTCCGAAGCGGCTGATTATGCCGAAACCTTTCTGAATGGTTACAGGGAGCAGATTTTTGAGTTCCGCTGGCATACTTTCTTCGGATCGTACATGCAGTCGCTGATTGCACAGGAAAACTATTCGAAGGTTCTGCAACTGGCAAGGCGCTATAAACTCAACGACCGCGAATCGGATTACCGCCAGCGCGCCGTTTATATACCTACAATCTCCTGGTATATCGCCATTGCTGCGTATAAAGAATGTGAAATCAGTGAAGAAGAGATGCGAGTACAGATCATCAGCCAGGCAACCGACCTCGTTAATAATCCGCATAAATGCCGGTTAATGGCTGATCTTGGAAAGGAATTGCACGTACATGTCCCGGAAGTCTTTTTTGCAGATGGAGCCATGCCCGGACTGGAATTCTCAATATAGCTGTAACTTTTCAAAAAGGAATACCGGATTCTTCTCCGGAATTGAACTCCTGGTTTATAATACACATATTTATGTTCAGTCAGCCCTACAGTAAATAAAGTTTATAATATTGATAATTAAGTTTATATAATAGTTTTAATAGCAATTTCAGGTATAAGTCAGCCCTTTCGATCTTAAGCTCCGCCTTTACAATTCAGTCAAATGATGTTTAATTAGCTGAAAATTTCTGAATACCAAAACACTATTCAAAATGAGAGAAGTTGTAATCGTTTCGGCTGCCCGCACACCCATTGGATCTTTCGGAGGCAGTCTAGCCTCACTCAGTGCTGTAGAACTGGGAACCATTGCCGCACGTGAAGCCATAAAAAGGGCCGGCATCGATCCTGCCATCATCGACGACGTGATTATCGGCAATATCCTTTCGGCCGGATTAGGTCAGAATGTAGCCCGTCAGGTATCTGTTTATGCAGGTGTTCTCGAAACGGTTACTGCAATGACAATCAACAAATTATGTGGTTCCGGCCTGCGCGCTGTGAGTATGGCTGCCCAGTTCATTATGCTTGGAGATGCTGAGGTGATCCTTGCCGGAGGTACGGAAAGCATGACCAATGCCCCGTATCTGCTGCCCAAAGGACGTTATGGTTACCGGATGGGCGATGGAAAAATCATCGACAGCATGGTTCACGATGGACTTACAGAAACGTTTAACAACTATCACATGGGTGTTACCGCTGAGAACATTGCAAAGCGATGGGACATCAGCCGGGAAGAGCAGGATGAATTTGCGTTAAACAGCCAGTTGAAAGCGGAAGCAGCCCAGAAAGCCGGAAAGTTTAAAGATGAGATTGTTCCGGTGATCATTCCCCAGCGAAAAGGAGATCCGATCGTAGTAGATACAGATGAATATCCGCGTCACGGTACAACGCTTGAGAAACTGGCGAAATTACCACCGGCTTTCGACAAAGCAGGAACTGTAACTGCCGGAAATGCCTCTGGCATCAACGACGGAGCGGCCATGCTGATCGTAATGTCGAAGCAGAAGGCCGATGAACTCGGACTTAAGCCACTGGCTACCATCAAATCCTATGCTTCGGTGGCACTCGACCCGACCATCATGGGTTATGGTCCCGTACCCGCATCGCGCAAAGCACTTGAAAGGATCGGTTACTCTATTGACCAGATCGATCTGGTAGAAGCCAACGAGGCCTTTGCTTCCCAGTCAATCGCCGTAGTCCGCGATCTGGGGCTGGATCCTGCAAAAGTAAATGTGAATGGCGGTGCCATCGCGCTCGGTCACCCGATCGGTGCATCCGGTGCACGCATCCTCACCTCATTGATCTATGAAATGGGCAGACGCAATGCGAAAACCGGACTCGCAACCCTCTGCATCGGCGGTGGAATGGGCACCTCAATTATAATAGAAAGATAAGTAAAGACGTTGCAATGCAACGTCTCCACCTGGATATATAATACCAATCATGAAAAGACTCGATAAAAAAGTAGCCATCATCACCGGTGGTGCCGATGGAATCGGAAAAGCAACGGCCATCAGGTTTGCACAGGAAGGCGCAATTGCCATTATATGGGACCTGAATGAAGAAAAGGGAAACCGTGTGGTTGAAGAAATCCGCAACGAAGGCGGTGAAGCCGCTTTCTTTAAGGTAAATACATCTGTATATCAGGAAGTTGAAGCAGCTGCTGACGCTGTTGTAAAGAAATATGGTCAGGTAGATATCCTGATCAACAATGCCGGGATTACCCGCGACGCCAGTCTGAAAAAAATGACGGTAGACCAATGGCAGCAAGTAATTGATGTTAACCTCAGCGGTGTTTTCTATTGTACCAAAGCCATCTCACCTTTTATGATGGATAGGGGTTATGGCCGCATTATTTCCACCTCTTCGGTAGTGGCGCTTTACGGCAATTTCGGACAGACCAATTATGTGGCAACCAAAGCCGGAGTAATCGGTATGACCAAAACCTGGGCACGTGAACTGGGACGCAAAGGAATAACGGCCAACGCGGTTGCTCCGGGTTTCATTTCTACAGAAATGGTTTCCCTGATGCCCGAGAATGTGCTGGCTTCGATGCGTGAGAAAGTCCCATTGGGCCGCCTGGGTAAACCTGAAGAGATAGCCAGTGCATTTGTATTTCTGGCTTCTGATGAAGCAGCTTACATCAATGGTGCAGTAATCAGTGTTGACGGTGGCATAACCATTTAATAATCAAAAATGCGAAACGCGATTATACTTTCAACCGGAGCCTATGTTCCTGAGCGGGTGGTCCCCAACAGCTATTTCGATGAGCTGCTGGGCGAAAATGTGAGCGACTGGCTGGTTGAGAATGTGCATATTCACGAACGCCGCTGGGCTGCCGAAAATCAGTCAACCGCCGATTTGTGTATTCCGGCTGCCAAACAGGCGTTGGAGCGGGCTGGTTTAAAGCCGGAAGCGATTGACCTGTTGATCATTTCTACCGATACACCCGAGTTTATATCGCCTTCCACGGCATCGAAGGTTCAGTATGAACTCGGCCTCGTGAATGCCGGTACTTTTGATATCAATACCGCCTGTGCCGGGTTTGTAACAGCCCTTGATATCGGATCGAAATACATCAAAGCCGATGAGCAATACAGGTATGTGATGGTCATCGGTGCTTATGCCATGAGCAAGTACCTGAATATGCAGGACAAGAAAACGGTTACGCTGTTTGCCGATGGGGCAGGGGTGGTAATTCTTAAATCAGAGGAAACAGATAATCAGGGCTTTCTGGCCAGTGAACTCCTTACTCAGGGTCAATATTATGGCTATATGGGGATTTATGCCGGAGGGACATATCAGCCGGTTACCGCTGCGGTGGTTGAAAATAAGGATCACCTGCTAAAGTTTGTTCAGAAATTTCCAAAGGAACTCAACACAGAAATGTGGAGCAAAATGGCGTTGGATCTTACCAGACGTATTGGCGAAACCCCTCAATCGGTTGATCACTATTTCCTTACACAGATCAACATCAATACCATATGGGAAACCATGGACAAATTGAATGTGCCGAGGGAAAAAGCACACACCATTATGCAGTATTACGGATACACCGGTTCAGCCTGTATTCCGTTGGCATTTGACGATGCAGTTACCAAAGGTAAAGTGAAACGTGGCGAACTCCTGGTATTTATCGGTTCGGGTGGCGGCCTGGCTTTTGCATCCGCCGCATTCAGGTATTAAGAACCTAACAGGTTTTCTTCTAACCTGTTAGGTTTAAGAATTTGTTAGGATTTAGATTTTAAAATTCAATTAAAACCAACCAACCAAATTGGCAACATCAGCTCAGGTCACAGGTGCTTGGATTCTGGTCATTCTCTATATGGGAATTACCCTGTTTTTTGTAATCCGGGGTGCGCTGAAAATCAAAAACATATCTGACTTTGCAGTCGGCAGCATAACATTTTCTCCGGTGGCAGTTGCACTTTCGCTGGCTGCAAGTATGACCAGCGCAGCTACTTTTGTCATTAATCCCGGATTTATCGCCAATTATGGAATCAGTGGAATCATATCCTATGCCATCGTATTACCGTTTGCTTCTTTGGTTTCACTAACTGTTCTCACCAAGAGTTTCAGAAAGTACGGACAATCGGTAAAGGCATTAACCCTGGCCCAATGGATAGGTGAACGGTATAAAAGCCGCAACTATGCCCTGTTCATGGGTTTCCTGGCTATTTTACTGATAACTTTCATTGTGCTTATCGCTGTGGCCATTACCATGGTGCTTTCAAAGGCCCTGAATGCCGATCCTTACATGGTTCTGATAGCCGTGGTGGTCTTTATTTTCGGATATATGATGTTTGGCGGAGCCAACAGCATGGTTTACACCAACACCATTCAGGCAATCATCATGCTGGTGGTTGCTGTGATATTGCTCACATCCGGATATCAGCATTTCAGTGAAGGCATCGGACAACTGATGCGAAAACTTGCTGCGATTGATCCGGTGCTGATCCGTGCGACCAATCCGGGCAGTCCGCTTTTCCGCGACTTTTATGAAATTATTTTTGCCCAACTAATAGTTGGGATGGCCATTGTGGTGCAGCCGCACATCATCACCAAATCGCTGTTGCTGAAGAAGGAGAGCGATGTAAACCGCTACCTGGTAGTGGCTGTAGCGGCCCAGTTATTGTTTTTTCTCGTTGTAATCACAGGCCTTTATGCCCGTATAACCTTTCCTGACCTGATGGCAGGAGGGGTGCCCCTGAAAAACGATGCCATTGTACCGACCTATGTCATGCATATCTTCTCAAATGGAAATCTGGCGGTTGTTGTCGGGCTGATCGTTGTGCTGGGTCTGATCTCGGCCGGCATTTCCACCCTTGAAGGACTGATACAATCGGTTTCAACCACAATAACTTCTGATATCATTAAACCCCTGACTGGAAACTGGCTGAAAAATGATCGTTCAATGATTGTTTTAAACCGGTTGGTCATCGTATTGGTAGGTCTGATAACCATCTGGCTGTCGTGGAAACAGATTGCCAGTCCTAAGCTAAGTGTAGGGATATTTGCACAGAATGGGGTTTATGCTTATTTTGCTTCGGCATTCGTTCCGGTTATTTTTGGAATCTATTACAAAAAAATGAAGGCTGGGGTCGCTTTAACAGGTTCTGTCGTAGCCTTCGCCGTTCATTTTACGGTTTATTACCTGATGCCTTTGCTCGTAAACAGTTACGGATGGTCTTTCGGACTCTTTACCCGTTACCTGGAGGGCCCGGTTCGAAATCCGGCAATCGCCTGTTCAACGGCTGTGGTGATTTCAACCATTACGGTATTGATAATGATAATGATAGATAAGTCGAAAACCCAAAAACCAATTCAGGCATGATTGTAACAGATTGGTTTTCCAGGTGGGCTGATTACACCCCTGACAAAGTAGCCGTAAGTGAATTTGAAACCGGAAAGAGCCTGACCTACGCTCAGCTTAACCACTTGGGAAACAGATTCTCTGATCTACTTACCTCAGAGTATGGTTTAAAAAAGGGCGACCGCCTTGCGATACTGGCCGAAAACTGCCTTGAGTACATTATTTTGCTTGTTGTTGCTCAGAAAACCGGTATTATCCTCGTCCCTCTGAATTACCGGCTGACACCGCGCGAAATAGACTTTCTGATATCGGACAGTGCACCGGAATTATTGATAACGGAAGATTTATTTCTCGATAAGATTCAACAGGCAGCAGCTTTTCAGAAAGTCACCAGGCATCTCGACCTGACTGAACTTCAGGTAATAAGCGAATCTTTTCTTGCAAATCCAGACAATTCCCCTTACAATGGAATTCCTGTTTCTCCGGAAGATACCGCACTGATTATTTATACCAGTGGCACAACTGCTTTTCCGAAAGGTTCTGTTTATACCCATGAAATGATGTTCTGGAACAGCATCAATACGCAGATGCGCCTGGATATAACTTCTTCGGACCGATCGGTAAATATGGCACCGCCATTCCATACCGGCAACTGGAATGTTTTGCTCACTCCGTTTCTGCATCACGGGGCCTATACCCTTATTATGAAAAGTTTTGATGCAGATAAGGTTCTTGAAGTACTTGAAAAATATGATCTTACGATTTTCTGGGCAGTACCGACCATGCTGAAAATGATGGCCGATTCACCTGCCTTCGAAACCGCTGATCTGGGAAAGATCCGCTATTTTGTGGTTGGCGGTGAGGCAATGCCTGTTCCGCTGATTGAGAAATGGCATGCGAAAGGGGTTCCCATCCGTCAGGGTTATGGGCTTACGGAAGTTGGTCCGAATGTAACTTCACTCAACCACGGCGATGCAATCCATAAAGCAGGTTCGATCGGGAAACCAAATTTTTATTACCACACCAAACTGGTGGATGATGCCGGCAACGAAGTGGCACCCAATGAATTGGGCGAACTGCTGCTGAGTGGTCCAACAGTAACGCCCGGGTACTGGAACAATCCGGAAGCCACGCAGGCGACCATCGTCGACGGATGGTTCCACACGGGTGATATCATGCGCAAAGATGAAGATGGCTTCCTGTTCGTGATGGACCGGATTAAAAACATGTACATATCAGGTGCGGAAAATGTATATCCTGCCGAAATCGAATACCTGCTCCGTAACCATCCTGCGGTTGATGCTGTTGCCATCATCGGGGTTCCGGATGAGAAGTGGGGAGAATCGGGCATGGCCTTTGTAGTGACGAAGCCCGGACAAAAAATAACGTCTGACGATATCATTTCTTTCTGTGAAGGGAAACTGGCCCGGTACAAGATTCCTAAACATGTGCGTTTTCTGGATCAATTGCCTAAAAATGATGCCGGAAAGATTGACCGGCAGCAACTCAGAAGAATTTCAACCACAAATAATTAACAATCAGTTCAATAATCAAATAAACCAACCCTTAAATTAAATTAAAATGAAAAACACACATTTGAAAACGATTGCTTTGTTGTTCGGTGCAGCCGTTCTGACATTTACAGCTTGTAAAAAAGATGAAGACAAAGGTGATCCCCCAACCATTGTAAGTGTTACTGTAGCAGATGACAATTCCTCAGCTTTGGTTACATTTAGTGAAATTGTATACAAAGCCGATAACCAGACCGGTAATCTCGACAAGGCTGCATTGAGTGTAACCATGACAGGCGGCACTGCAACACTCGCTGATTACACAGTTACCCACATTGCCGGAACCAATGAAGTTACTGTTGGACTTACCCTGAGTGGAGTTGCCAATGGAACTGAAGTGCTGACCGTTAAGCCTGCTGCTGCCAATTCAGTATACAATGCCAAAGGTGTTGCTATGGATGTTGCGCAGAACAAGACCGACAATATGAATGATACCGGTATCATCGGTAAATGGAGTTCTGCAGGCGTTAACCTGGCTCCACTGCTTGTTTATGCAGGTATTGATTCTATTTATGCCAATTTTAAAGGTGATAATACCTACGTGGTAGAATCATTTACCCCGGACGGATCAAAAACCACCTTAACCGGAACTTTTACCCAGGCACATTCAACAGTTGCCACCATATGGGATATCACAGTAAATCAGTCTTCCCCTACTGCCCTGGCCAGTGTAGGTATCTTTTCAATTTACAGCGAATTCAGTCCACTGACCATGAAATATGAAATTGCCCAGACTGAACCGGCCATCGTTGGTGTAACGCCTCCAACCGCCACAGGTGGTTTTGGAAGTACAAGCGGCGGCGCTTACGGAGTTCTGAACGTTCAGACTTATGTCAGAATGAATTAATCAGATGTTAGAATAACGAGTTAATTATTCATTGCAGGCCCGGTAGTCCAATCATACCGGTAGGTAATTACCGGGCCTGTCTTTATTTTATCATTTATTTGACGGCCAATATGAAGAAAGTCTTTACATTTTTTGGAATAGCACTGATGTCGTTCACTGCCCTGACAGTTTCGGCCCAGACAACCCTGGTTGATTTTCAGAAATCTTCAGTACCCCGCAAAGCCAATAAGGAATTTCAGTTTCTGGCCTTTTTCATCAATCAGGGAGTTACCTCCAACTTTTATGCAACGAACGAGTTTCTGAAAGGACAGGTTGTTGGGCGTCTGTTTGGCAGAAATACCAGTACTACCTCCGATTCTGCCCGCACCTATTACGTCGAACAGCGGATTGTTCCGTTCTTCATTTACCAGCCAAATCTCTTTAATGGGAAGGCCATTCTGAGAGCCTCCTTTGAAATCGACTGGACATGGGGCGATGCAGCATACGGAACCGGTGGTAATATCGGGAGCGCCATCTCAGCCGATCAGGTGAATATCCAGACCCAGAATATTGAACTCGAATTACTTCCCTGGAAGGGATATGCCATTAATTTTGGATTGATGCGCATGTTCGATTCGCCTTACAATCCTTACAGAACCCTTGCCGATAAAATGATTTCCACGGGTTACCGTCTTTCCTACTGGGGAACAGATGCAGTAGGCATTTCAATCCGGCGCGACAAGGACTATTCACGCTGGAAAGCCGGCTTTTATAAGTTCTATGAAAACAACATTGAAACCGACGATGATGTAAACATGTTTGAAGGCATGTACGAAAAACAAATCACCAGCCTCTGGAAAGCTGGTGTTTCGGCCAATTATGTGCGCGACCGCTCAGAAGGTAAGGGGGGCGTTTCCATCCTTGGACAGGGACTCAACAGCCTGCTGGCACAGTACAACGGTACTTTTCAGTTCAGGTTCGGAAGTGATCCGTACAAAGCAGATATTTTTTACCTGGGAACCTTTTTCGGAAGAAACCAGGATTTTATGATGGACAGGTTTCAGTTAACCGGTTTCGCCAACTATAATTTCGGAAATGTGGATGTCCGTAGGGAAGGTAACTGGGAAAAGGGTGCTGATATTTCAGGACTTGGAGCGAATTTGAAAACTGCTTACCGCTATGGCCAAACAGTGGATGATATTGTTAAACTTGACCTGATCTACACTTCCGGTGATAAAGACGGGCTTGACGATAAAAAATATTCAGGCGTTATTACCGGCAATACCTGGGGTGCCCCGGGGGCCATCTTTGTCGGAAGCGGCGCCTATATCCTCTTCCCACATGCCAATGTGGTAAATCGTTATACACCTGCAGTGGCCGATATCTCCAATATGGGTTATGGATTGACTGCCGGAACCCTCGTGCTGTCCAAAGGTATCATTCCTCATCGTCTGATCGCCAGAGTGGGTTCAGCATTGGGGTTTAGCAATGCACAACCACTGCTGGGTGGTTATCACATCGGAACAGAGGCAAATGCCGCCATTATCTATAACCTGGGTACCTACATGAGTGTTGAACTCCATGGCGCTTATATGTGGTTGGGCGACTTTTATGAAAGCAGCGATGAATCTTACGGCGCACCGATTAATGGTGACTTTCCGTCAGGTACCAGGCCTTTCAATCCCTTCACAACCTTTGTCGTTTTTAAATGGCTCATGTTCTAGTCACTTGTTACACCCGAAAATAATTTAGTATGAAGATATTGAAAACCAACATAATCCTGATTGCAGCTTTGATTATGTTAACTCCGTTTTACGGACAAGGCCAGAATAAGAAAACCTTTTTATCACCCTACAGCCACATAAAACCAATTGCGCAAATGGAGGATTTGGAATATCCATATACAGTCAGGAAACTGAAACTGGATTCAGGACCTGAGATCGCATATGTAGATGAAGGCAAAGGCGATAAGGTCATCATTTTTATTCATGGATTGGGAAGTTACCTTCCGGCATGGAAAAAGAATATTGAAGGCCTTAAGTCCTCATACCGTTGCATTGCCATTGATTTACCCGGTTATGGAAAATCTTCGAAACAGCCTCACAGCGGAAAGATGAGCTATTATGCTTCGGTTGTAAAAGAGTTCACTGAGAAGCTGGGCCTCACTCAGGTTACACTGGCCGGGCATTCGATGGGCGGGCAAATCTCTATGGTGGCCGCTCTGAACTATCCTGAGCTCGTAAAAAGCCTGATCCTGGTCGATCCGGCCGGGTTTGAACGCTTTACCGAAGGACAGAAACAGTGGTTCCGCAATGTAATGACTTTTGAAGGGGTGAAAAACACCGCTGCAGATGATATTCAGAACAACCTGGCTGTTAACTTCTACAATATGCCTGATGATGCTGAGTTTATGATCACCGACCGCATAGCCATGCGCCAGGCTGCTGATTTCGACAATTATTGTTATGCCGTGGTTCAATCGGTGAATGGCATGGTAGATGAACCCGTGATTGATCTGCTTCCCGGAATCACACAGCCCACGCTGATCATTTTCGGTGAAAACGACAACCTGATTCCTAACCGGTTTTTGAATCCCGGAAAAACAAAGAAAATCGCTGAAGCAGGAAAAAACAAAATTCCGGGCAGCCATTTAATACTGGTGAAAAAAGCAGGCCACTTCGTGCAGTTTGAAAAGCCGGATGAGGTAAACAATGGGATAAAGGATTTTATGAAATAATTCCTGTTTTTAGTGTGTGTGGACTGGCCGGAAGAAATTCCGGCTTTTTTATTCCTGCGGGTAATATCCATTACAATAATGATCTGAATTTAATGAATTTTTCGAATGGTTTTATTGATAGCAACTGAATGCATGGTGTTGTAGAATGAGTTTTGCGAAGCCAGGTATTTACCCGATTCCGAAGATTTGAGACAGAATTTACCCCGAATATTCAATAATTTTAACTAAATTTACCTCGGAATCATAATATGATTTACAAAGCACATAGATTGCATTGTAATCTGTGTATGCTGGCTAAACTTTATCTCCTGAACATGGAGATAATTAATTTGTTGGTTCTGTCAGAAATTCACTCCCCTAATTTTTGAACAGACATCATTGCTGTGTTATAGATTGTAATCTCCTGTTTTCTCATTTCAAATTTTTAGCTTACGTCCGATTGCGTAAGGTTTAAGTTAGAAAAGTATGTGCCTCAGTATGCTACTGAAGCATGAGGTTTTAAATTTTGCTACTATGATAAATGCCAAAACGGGCTTAGTCCCGGATATATTTTCCCTTTTGCGTTTACGTTACCGGAATAGCAGTTCATTCCGAAATACCGACAATCTGGAACCTTTCCGGTCAGAACTCTTTAGTTCGGAACAAATGAATCAGCATGGAGAGGTGTTGGCCCGTTCGCATAAACTTCTGAAGCGCAACTCAGGTGACCAATTACTGAAACGGCTCGACGAAAATGAAAAAACACTGCTTGAAGTCAGAAAACTTTTAGTAGAAAGCATTCGCACGGGCAAAAATATTGTTACACCTGCTGCGGAATGGTTGCTCGACAATTTCTACCTGATCGAAGAACAGATCGTTATTTCCAGAAAGCATTTACCAAAAGGTTACAGCGAAAATTTGCCATACCTTGCCAATGGCATATCGGCCGGAATGCCACGGGTATATGATATTGTTCTTGAAATTATATCGCACAGCGATGGCCGTGTTGACATAAAAAGCCTCACCAGTTTCATTGATGCCTATCAGAAATATACTGTTCTCACACTGGGTGAATTATGGGCAATACCAATTATGCTCAGGTTGGCAGTTATCGAAAATCTTCGCAGGATTGCCGTGAGTGTAGCTATGGACCTGACCGATCAGAACCTTGCTGATTTCTGGGCCGACAAGATGATGGTTACCCTTGAAAAAGAACCGGGCAACCTGGTTTTGACAGTCGCCGATATGGTGCGCACAAAGCCATTGCTGGAAGCCCCCTTCGTGGCTGCTTTCACAAGAAAACTGCAGGGTAAGGGTCCTGCATTGGCTTTACCATTGAGTTGGATGGAACAACAGCTTTTGGGCGTGGGGTTAAACAGCAGCGATCTTGTAAGACAGGAAAATCATAAACAGGCAGCTGACCAGGTGTCGGTGCGCAACAGCATTGGCACCTTACGTTTTCTTGGTGGGATGGACTGGCAGGAATTTGTTGAAACCCTCAGCCATGTTGAGCAGGTATTGCGACAGGACAGAAATGGTACCTATTCTCAAATGGATTTTTCAACCCGCGACAGCTATCGGCATGTGGTTGAAACAATGGCTAAATACAGCCCTTTGTCAGAGACAGAGATCGCTGAAAAGGTTGTGGAACTTGCCGGTGAAAATACAGGTGAAGATCCTGAATCAAAAAGGAAGGAGCATGTAGGTTACTATCTGATTGACAAAGGGCTGAAGACCACCGAAGTGGCTGTGGGAATGCGGTATTCGCTCAGGCAAAGAATAAACCGTATGGCCGGCCGGATGCCGGTCTTTATCTACATTGCTTCAATTTTATCCTTAACCATTGCGATTACATCGGCAGTCGGCTATTATACCTATAGCTATGGTGTTCATAATTGGATGATGCTGACACTGGTCTGCCTCCTGATTGCCTCTGGTTCTGCCCAACTGGCTGTTTCACTGGTTAACTGGCTATCGACCATTCTGGTAAAACCAAAGCAACTGCCGAGAATGGATTTCTCAAAAGGAATTCCACATGAATGCCGAACCCTGGTTGTTGTTCCGACTATGCTGTCAGGCAAGGATTACATAGAAGAGTTGATCGAAGCACTTGAGATAAGGTATCTGTCCAACCGCGAAGAAAACCTGCATTTCGGTTTACTCACCGACTTTCTCGATGCTGACGAGGAGCATATTCCCGGCGATGAAGAATTGTTGGGTTTGGCCAACAGACGGATTGCTGATCTGAATGAAAAATATTATCAATCTGAACAAGAAGTATTTTTCTTGCTGCATCGCCCCCGAAAATGGAACCCAAGAGAAATGAAATGGATGGGGTATGAGCGTAAAAGAGGAAAATTAGCTGCGCTCAATGCCTTTATTTTAGGTAAAAGTCAGGATGAATTCTCTTTGGTTACAGGAAATTTCAGGATACTGACCAATGTAAGATACGTCATTACACTCGATTCGGATACACAAATGCCAAGGGAAGCTGCCTGGAAATTTATAGCAACCATGGCGCATCCGCTCAATAAGGCCATATACAACGAAGAAAAAAGGCGTGTAACTGATGGCTATGGCATTTTGCAGCCCAGGGTGGGTTCTGGCATCCCGAAAGGAGCCCAGTCGCTCTATTTGCAAATCCAGGGCGATGTTTCCGGTATAGATCCTTATACCCGGGTTTCTTCCGATGTGTATCAGGATCTCTTTCGTGAAGGGTCCTTTATCGGTAAAGGGATTTACGATGTTGAAATATTTGAACAGGCACTGCACCAGGTATTTCAGGAGAACCGGATACTGAGTCACGACCTGATTGAAGGCTGTTATACACGCTCCGGATTAATCAGCGATGTACTGTTGTATGATGATAACCCTTCACAGTATAGTGCTGACATCAAGCGCCATCACCGGTGGATACGGGGCGACTGGCAAATTGGTGCATGGCTGATGCCATATATTACCATGGGCACCGGCAAGATGGTAGTCAACAAACTCTCCGCATTGTCAAAATGGAAAATCTTCGACAACTTAAGAAGAAGCATGTTGCCGCTTACTCTTCTGCTCCTGTTGTTATTGGGTTTAACTATACTTCCAGTCGCTGGATTCTGGATTATAGCAGTGAGTGTCATTCTCTTGTTTACACCCCTGGCAGAAGCGGGCTGGAAAGTGTTTCATAAACCCAATGATCTAAGATTTACCGCACATCTGGCCGAAATAGGGGATTTAATTAAGAACGCGATTGTCCGTTTCATGTTCACGATTGCCGTATTGCCCTATGAAGCACTTAAATTTACCGATGCGGTTTTACGGACCAACTGGAGATTAAATGTTACACGCAAAAAGCTACTCGAGTGGACCCCTTCGGCCAGTGCATCGCGCAATGCCAGGAATGATTTGGTTTCTTCATACAGGTCTATGTGGATCGCTCCATTTGCAGCACTTGCCTGCATTGCCTTTTTCATTTACATGTCTCCCGAAAAGCTGTACTTCGCATCTCCGGTTATTTTTCTGTGGCTTTTTACACCCGCAATTTCCTGGTGGTTCAGCAAGCCGATAGCCGAAGATAATCCCAATCTTACAGATGATCAGATTGCATTTCTTCATAAATCAGCACGAAAAACATGGTCATTTTTTGAGCAATTTGTTACTGCTGAGGAAAACTGGCTTCCACCCGATAACTTCCAGGAACAACCTTTTCCGGTTATTGCTCACCGGACATCACCAACCAACATTGGTTTGTCTTTGCTGGCCAATCTGTCAGCTTATGATTTTGGTTATATTACTGGTAATGAATTAATTGTCAGGTGCAGGAATGCCATGGGTTCACTCTTAAAAATGGAGCGGTTCAGGGGCCATTTCTATAATTGGTACAATACACTGACATTGGATACATTGCGACCAAGGTATGTCTCTTCTGTCGATAGTGGTAATCTTATTGGTCATGTTCTTACACTGAAACAGGGCATTCTGGCATTGACAGACCAACCGGTATTCAGGCGGAATATATTTGAAGGGTTCAGATCCACTGTGTTGATAATCCGGGATTTGTCGAAAAGTGAACCACAGGGAACAACAGACACTATCCTGAAATTACTGGAAAAAGCAATTCAAGGTGAAACTCTTACGTTAACCGATATCAAAAAACACCTGGATAGCCTGACTATACTCGCCGGGGTTTTAAATTCGCAACAAAATGCGGGTGATACAGAACTAAATACATGGACAAACAGATTTCTATCGCAGATACAACGCATCAGGGATGATATAGCAGAACTGATTCCCTGGATCGATCTGCTACCTGCGCCAGATGAAATGGTGTTAGATGCTGAATCAGACTTCATTCCTTCCTTTTCGAACATTCCTGAATTGGCTGAATTGATCTCGCACCGCCTCGATGTGTATGAGTTGACAGCAACCGGCACTGAGAACAGGCAATGGATAGCTGAAATGCGCTCCCGGCTTGAAATTGGCATCAGCCAGGTTCCCGACAGGCTCACTATTATTGGTCAGCTGGCTGAAAACTGCGAACGGTTAAGTACCGTTGAATATGATTTCCTGTATGATAAGTCAACCCGATTGCTGAGCATTGGCTATAATGCCGAGGAACAAAGGAGAGACAACAGCTATTACGATTTATTGGCGTCCGAGGCCCGTCTGGCTGTTTTTGTCGGCATCGCACAAGGGAAGCTGCCACAGGAAAGCTGGTTCGCACTTGGCCGGTTACTAACCAATTCAAGTGGAGAACCCATACTGATCTCGTGGAGTGGGTCAATGTTTGAATACCTTATGCCTCAGTTGGTTATGCCCACGTATGAAAACACACTGCTGTATCAGACCAACAAGGCCACCCTGAAACGGCAGATTGAATATGGCGGACAAAGGGGAGTGCCCTGGGGAATTTCAGAATCTGCTTACAACGAAGTAGATGCAGGGATGAATTATCAGTACCGCGCATTCGGAGTTCCCGGTCTCGGATTAAAACGAGGGCTGGAAGCCGATCTGGTCATCGCTCCCTATGCCTCCATGATGGCGTTGATGATCTCTCCTGCTAAAGCCTGCTCGAATCTGCAACTGATGACCAGTGAAGGGTTTGAAGGCGATTATGGGTTTTATGAAGCCATAGACTATACAACCAGCCGTCAGCCAAGAGGCAAAACCCACAGCATTTTATACTCCTACATGGCGCACCATCAGGGAATGAGCTTCCTGTCGCTCGCGTATCTTTTGCTTGGTAAACCTATGCAGCAAAGATTCGTGTCGGAACTTCGTTTTCAGGCAACCTTACTGTTGCTTCAGGAGCGGATACCAAGAGCTACTATTTTTTATGCACATACCGCTGATATTATTGAAACACATTCCCCGGCAGATGATGTGCAGATCCGCAGCATCAGCAGCCCGAATACCAGAATGCCGGAGATTCAGCTGCTGAGTAATGGCAATTACCAGGCAATGATTTCCAATTCGGGCGCCGGATATAGTCGCTGGAAAGGATTTGCAGTAACCCGCTGGCGCGAAGATGCCACCAAAGAAGACCGCGGGATATTTTGCTATATCAAAGATAAAGGCACAGAACGGATATGGTCAAATACCCATCAGCCTACTTTGCAACCGGCAGAGGATTATGAGGCAGTATTTTCACAGGGAAGGATCGAATTCCGGCGTCAGGATAACGGATTTATTACCAAAACCGAAATTGTGATCAGCCCGGAAGATGATACTGAAATGCGCAGGATAAGGCTCACTAACAAAAATCTAACTACAAGAGTGCTGGAGATTACAAGTTATGCCGAAGTGGTTCTGGCCAGTCAGGCCTCCGATGAATCACACCCGTCATTCAGTAACCTTTTTGTCCAGACTGAAATTCTGCCTGAACACAAAGCAATTTTATGTACCCGCCGGCCACGTTCCAAAGATGAAATGCCACCATGGATGTTTCACCTGATGGACGCCCATAATACTGTAATTGAAGATGTTTCTTATGAAACGGATCGTATGAAGTTTATTGGCAGGGGCAAATCTTTGGTGAACCCTCAGGCGATGGAGGTAGAATCGCTTTCAGGCAGCCAGGGATCTGTACTTGATCCGGTGGTCGCAATCCGTTACCGCATCAGTATGAAGCCAAATCAAACGGCTATCATCGATATGATATACGGAATCAGTGAATCGAGGGAAGGTTGTGAAGCATTGATGCACAAATATCAGGACCGCTACCTGAAAAAACGTGCTTTCGAACTATCGTGGACACACAGCCAGGTGCTTCTCCGACAAATCAAAGCGACTGAAGCCGATGCCCAGTTATTCAACCGTATGGCGGCCTCGGTCGTATTTGCAAATCCTGAATTGCGGGCTGAAACATCTGTTATCCAAATCAATAACCGGGGTCAGTCAGGACTTTGGAGTCATTCGGTTTCGGGCGATTTACCAATTGTTCTATTGCGTGTGTACGAGCCTGATAACGTCGACCTGGTCAAACAAATGATACAGGCCCACACATACTGGCGTTTGAAAGGATTGGCTGTTGATCTTGTTATCTGGAACGAAGATTATGGTGCTTACAGGCAGATGTTGCAGGATCAGATTCTGGGCTTTATAACAACTGAGGCTTATAGTAACCAGGGGATCAATCAACCCGGTAACATTTACGTTAAATCTGCTGATCAGTTATCGACCGAAGACAGGGTACTTTTTGAGAGTGTTGCCCGCATCATTATTTTTGACAATAAAGGTAGCCTGGCTGATCAGGTTGGCCGGTTTGTCATTGATAAACCTTTGGTTCCTTCATTTGATATTAAACCTAACACTTTCAGGGAATTAAAGTCGAATCTGGCTTTACCCGATGACCTTTTGTTTTTTAATGGCATGGGAGGGTTTACACCCGATGGGAAAGAGTATAAAATTATCATAAATAAAAACAAGACGACTCAGGCGCCATGGGCCAATGTGATTGCTAACCCGGAATTCGGAACGGTTATTTCAGAGAGTGGATCAGCCTATACCTGGGCTTTGAATGCGCATGAATACCGCCTATCCCCATGGAGCAACGATCCGGTAACCGATGCCGGGGGAGAGGCATTTTATATCCGCGATGAAGAAACAGGATCTTTCTGGTCACCGGCACCTTACCCCAAATCAGGGACAACACCTTATATTGTAACACATGGTTTTGGATACTCTGTTTTTGAGCACGCAGAATCAGGCATTTTTTCTGAGATGCGCGTATTTGTTGATAAAGAAAAGCCAGTAAAATTCATCATCCTCAAAGTTAAAAACCGGTCGGGACGCGAACGAAAGCTTTCTGCCACGGGCTATATTGAAATGATCCTGGGCGATGTTCGTTCAAAAACAAATATGCATATTGTTTCAGAACAGGAACCTGAAACCGGTGCCTTATTGTTCAGAAACAAGTATAACTCAGCTTTTTCAGACCGTGTTACATTTTTCAGGGTTGAAGCCATCAGCCCGGGATTTTCGACAGACCGTTCAGTCTTTATTGGAAGAAACAGAAGTCTTGAAGATCCACAGGCTATGTCGCGAAAAACACTTTCCGGCAGAATCGGAGCACGTTTGGATCCATGTGGTGCATTGCAGGTAAAGTATGACCTGCTCGACGGTGAGGAAAAGGAGATTGTTTTCCAACTCGGAAATGCATCGGATACCCAGGCAGTCATGGCACTCATCCACCACTTTTCAAGAAAAGAACATGTGCTTCAGTCGCTGTTTGCGGTTAAGGAATACTGGAATGAAACATTGGGAGCTGTGCAGGTAACAACGCCTGATGATTCACTTAATATTTTAGCCAATGGCTGGCTATCGTATCAGACGCTGGCTTGCCGCATTTTTGCACGAAGTGGTTTCTATCAATCAGGTGGTGCTTTTGGATTCAGAGACCAGTTGCAGGATGTATTGTCATTGTTGTTTTCAAAACCTGAAATAGCCAGATCGCAGATATTGCTGAGTGCCTCAAGGCAATTCGCCGAAGGAGATGTTCAGCACTGGTGGCATCCTCCTGAAGGTCGGGGAGTGCGGACACGCTGCTCCGATGATCTGTTGTGGCTTCCTTTCGTAGTAACGCGCTATGTTGCCGTTACCGGTGATAAAGATTTACTCGATGTGCCGGTAGGTTTCCTCGAAGGAAGGCTTTTGCGCCTCGATGAAGATTCGTTGTACGATTTACCGGTTAACACCACTTTAAGTGCATCCCTTTACGAACATTGTGTCAGAGCCATTAAATTCAGCCTGAGTTTCGGAGAGCATGGATTGCCATTCATCGGCTCAGGCGACTGGAACGATGGCATGGACCAGGTAGGTAATAAAGGAAAGGGCGAAAGCGTTTGGCTTGCATTCTTTCTTTACGATGTGCTGATAGGTTTTATTGATCTGGCAAAACAATCCGGTGATCTTTCGTTTGCCGAAACCTGTGCAAAGGAGGCGGAAATTCTCAGACAAAATATCGAATCTTCCGCCTGGGATGGTGAGTGGTATAAGCGCGCCTGGTTCGACGATGGTACTCCTTTGGGCTCGCATGTGAATACTGAATGCCGTATTGATGCCATTGCCCAGAGTTGGTCGGTCTTGTCAGGAGCGGCCGATGACCATCACAAGACTATCGCAATGGCCTCCCTTGATAAATACCTTGTTAAAAGAGATATGAAGCTTATTCAACTGCTCGATCCGCCGTTTGATCAGGATGGCCTCAATCCGGGTTATATCAAAGGTTATGTTCCTGGTGTCAGGGAGAATGGCGGGCAATATACCCATGCAGCTATTTGGGCACTCATGGCATTAGCGACGTTAGGTGACCGCGAAAAAGTATGGGAGTTGTACAGGATGATTAATCCCATAAGCCATTCTTCAAATCCGGAAGATGTTAAGGTTTATAAAGTAGAACCTTATGTGATGGCTGCTGATGTTTATGCAAATAAATCGCATGAGGGCAGGGGCGGATGGACCTGGTACACGGGTTCAGCAGGATGGATGTACCAGTTTATTATATACTCTTTTCTGGGCCTTGAAAAGCAGGCTGATAAACTTACATTTAAACCTTGTTTCCCTAAAGAGTGGCCTTCTGTTTATATTACATATAAGTACGGAAATTCAACCTGGAAGATAACTGTTTACCAGGAAACCTCAGGTGAAGGTTCGTGGTGGAAAAGCAGCAGCGGGAAGGGTTTGGGAGATTCAATTCTACTCTTTGACGATGGCATGGAGCATGAAGTTGAGATGCATGTAAAGATCAAAGGTTGAACCATTCTACTCTCCCGATCTCTTTGTCGGGAGAGTAGAATTCACTTCTTCTTTTTTGACCTTTTGGAGCATGTTTATGTTTTGATTTCCTGGAAAATTATTTTGACAATGCGCAGTGATTTTAATTTATCGCTGTAATTTTGCATTTGTAACCATTGAATGCCAGACTGTATAGTAAAATCTAAACACTCAAAATGAAAACACGAAACAGAGCATTGTTCTGGATACCACGTATTCTTTGCATTTTGGCAATACTTTTCATCGCCATGTTCGCCCTCGATGCATTTGAGCAAGGTTTAAGCATCTGGCAGCAACTGGCCGGCTTTGCAATCCACCTGATTCCCTCACTTATACTGCTTGTTGTGCTTATTTTCGCATGGAAACGGGAGTTGGCCGGAGGTGTCATATTTACGCTCATCGGCTTGGTTTTCAGTCCGATTGTATTTTATCACAATTATAATCTGAATCATTCTATATGGATGAGTCTGGGAATTATACTCATGGTTACTTTCCCCTTCATCCTGACAGGCATTTTGTTCATTATAAACCATTTTAAAAGGAACAAAGAGGCGCACCAGGGTTGAAATACTTCCGGATATCTGAACAGAAATAACATTTTCCTATTCCGGATTGCAAATTTCAATATTGGTGCGATTGTATACCTTCATTCTATTTAGGTTACTTTTGCAAGTTGTTGGTTTATTACACCCTCCTGAAATTATTATGATACAAACTCCGCGACTTTTTCTGATACCGTTGACTTATAGTCAGTTGCTAATGTATTTGAAAAATGACGGCTCACTGGAACAGGAACTGAACTTAAATGCTTCTGTAAGAGAAATATCCCCTGAACTCAAAGAGGCACTTGAAGAAACCATCATACCCCACGTAGCAGATCAGTCAAAAAATTATCTTTTTTCTACGCTCTGGACGGTTATTCTGAAGGAAAAGAACCAGATGTCGGGCGATCTGTGTTTTTATGGTGAACCAAATGAAAACGATGAAATTGAAATTGGTTATGGAACGTACGAAGCATTCAGGGGCAGAGGATACATGACAGAAGCGGTCAGGGGTATCCTGGAATGGGCACACCGGCAACCTGGATTAAAAGCCGTTGTTGCATCTACAGAAAAGCTAAACGCAGCCTCATTCGCCGTACTGGAGAAGAACCATTTTTTCAAAACAGGAGAAAGTGACACGCTTTTTCACTGGCGATTGGATATGTAGTTAATGAAAATCCGCGATTCCAGGCTTGAAAAGGTTATTGGGAAGCTGCTTGCCCGAAAGAAGCAACCCGGAAAATAAAAATTGAAATTCAGGCAAATCCTGAAAAGGTATCATACTGGTAGAAAATCACAATAAAGAGAATAATGGATAGTGCTGAAAAAGAAATGATTGTAAAAACATCGGCCGGCGAAATTCAGGTTGACCGTCCAACCCCGATAATCTCTGACATCGAAGTCGTATTATATAAACAGCGCATGCCGCCACAGTATGCTGTGGATGCCCTGGTTGAAGGATATTCTGTTTTAATTGGTGATTATTACAGCAGTGGCCTGGCTATTCTGAATCAACTGAAAAGTTATGTGAACACCACATACCCAGATCAATCTTTCCAGGGACAGAGAGAAGCCCGGTCTGCTTACCGTGAGCTTTCTCACAGACTACTTCTCAAAATAGCAGACAACAAACTGATGGTGAAAAAGGCGCCTGAAACAGGCTGGCTTAAAATATTGTACCCGGGCCTTCCGGTTTTCCTGTTACCTTTCCCCCAGGTTCAGGGTCTGAACAGCTCCTGGCAATGGTACGAAAAAGGCATTTATATTCCTGTGCTTCGTAAAAAACTATTTCCGTGGTTTGGGACATATTTCCCGACCCGTTTCGAACACCTCGAACTGTTTGAAAACTGGCTGAAGAATTACCGGGGTCCGAAGGAATCGGCCATTGATGTGGGAACAGGGTGCGGAGTACTGACTTTCCAGATGTTGAAGCATGGATTTTCAAAAGTAAGCGCTACCGATTCCAATCCGAATGCCATCATCGGAGTTGATGAATACCTTGATAAAAACCAACTGCATTCCAGGGTGGATCTTCACCATGGCGATCTCTTTGCCGGTTGCGGCCTTTCTACGGAACTGATTGTCTTTAATCCGCCCTGGCTTCCATCGGCTTATAATCCGGGAGGCATTGACAGCGCCATTTATTATGAAGGCGATTTTTTTCCCCGGTTCTTTAGTGAAGCTGCGATGCGCCTGAAACAGGGTGGGAGAGTGGCTGTATTGTTTTCAAACCTCGCAGAGGCCATCAATCCGGAAACAGAACATCCTGTAAAATCAGAACTGGCAAACGGCGGAAGGTTCATCAAGGAACAATATGTCGAAAAGCAGGTTCGCCCCGCGTCAAAAAAGACAAAAAGAAATCAGGAATGGCGTTCTGGTGAAAAGGTTGAATTGTGGGTGCTGAAGCTGATGAATGGCTGATGGCCGTTATTCTAAATGAGCAGGGACACGACATGCTGTATCGCTGTATCAATATATAAAAGTAGGGACACGACATGTCGTGTCCCTACTTTTATATATTATCGTGTCCCAGAAATTTTATAAAATGAATTACCTCAATCTCTTAAACCCGGTTTCAATTTCCTGCGAGATCCGCTCAAACACCTCCTCAAAAGTACCCAGCCCGTCAACTTTTGTTACACCATGCAGTTGTTTGTACTTATCAATAACCGGCACTGTTTTGGTTTCGTGTTCCTGAAGGCGTTTGACAATCCTGGCAGTGCTGTTGTCGTAAGGCATGCAACCTTCGGTTTTACTGCGGGCATCCAGCCGGCTGATCAGTTCGAGTGTAGGAACCTCAATTTCAATGATCTGAGAAATTGAAGAACCGTGCTTTTTCAACAAACCATCGAGGATATAAGACTGAACCAGGGTCCTGGGAAAACCCTTGAAAATGAACCCTTTGATGTCTTTACTATCAGCAAGTTTCTTCTCAATCAGCTGAACAACAATTTCATCCGGAACCAGTTGGCCATTTTCATAAAGTTCATTAATCTTTTTACCGGTTTCGGTATTCAGTTTAATTTCCTGGTCCAGCATGGGGCCGGTGGCCACATATTCCAGCCCGAAGTGCCGGGCCAGGGCTTTGCCCTGCGAACCACGCCCTGAACCCGGATAGCCGAACAATACGATGTTAAACAGACTCTTACTAAGCTCCTGCCTGATGATCTGCGTGATCTGTTCATGCACTTCCTCAATGCCGGAAGTCCCGTCCACCTCAACATAAATGCCCCTGTCCTTGTAGAATTGAAGCACAGGCAGTGTTTTATCGTTATACTCCTTTAACCTGTTGCGGATTACCTGCTCGTTGTCGTCGCTGCGGCCAGAGGTAAGTCCCCGGTTCATCAGCCGCTTTACCGATTCTTCTTCCGGAACGTTCAGGCTGATCAGGCAATTGAGTGATGTATGAAGTTTGATCATCAGCCCTTCGAGAATATAGGCCTGGATATAGGTGCGGGGAAAACCATCGAACAGGAATCCATTTGAACCCGGATTTTCAGTTATGGTCTTTTCAATAATCTGTACAATAATTTCATCGGGCACCAGCCCCCCTGAAGCAATGATACTTTGGGCCTCAAGTCCGAGCCTGGTCTTTTCAGCCATTTCTTTTCTCAACAGATCACCGGTAGAAATGTAATACAGGTTGTATTTTGAGGTAAGAAATTCCGACTGGGTTCCTTTTCCTGCACCCGGAGGGCCAAACAGGGCGATGTTTAACATGATGGCAAATGTTTACAGATGATTCTTCATAACCATTGAGTGAAAGCACCCGTTTAAAAGTGCAACCACCTGACTGTTTGATAACAATTTCATTATATAAAGGTCCGCACTAAAGGACAGGACTATTCAATACAGCATCTTTGCTAAAAGCCCTCAAATTTAACATTTTCCGGCATTCATGTATATTATTGACTGTTTGTATTGCCAGTGAATAAAGTTTCCTATACATTTACAGCAATCATATTTCGTGTGAATATTTGTTGGTATTTATTTTTATCGATTTGTCTATTATCTGATTATTCTTCATATAAATATTGAAATCTATCTGTTATGACACGTCAGGAACAACTCGAATTCTGCAAAAAATGTAAACATCGGGAGTTTAATTCAAATCAGGGAATCATCTGCAGCCTTACAACGAGGGTAGCTGATTTTGATGATTCATGCTCCTCCTTTCTGATGGATGAAACCATCAGGAATCAACCGGTAAAAACAATGGTTGATGAAACCCCGGTTAGCATTGACGAAGCTATGGGCAAGCTGGATGAAACTGCAATTGAAAAACTGAGGTTTCACCAGGATTTCAATTATGCCATCATAGGTGGTATTCTCGCTGCCTTGGTCAGTGCGGCATTGTGGGCTATCATCACGGTTGCAACAAAATACCAGATCGGATATATGGCAATAGGTGTTGGTATTCTGGTTGGTTTTGGTATCAGGTTCTTCGGTTCCGGGATCGACAAGAAGTTCGGTTTTCTGGGTGCCGTGCTTGCCGTGCTTGGTTGCCTTACGGGAAATCTGCTGAGCCAGATCGGATTTTATGCTGAAGAACAATCCATGGGGTTTCTTGAAGTGCTGAAGTTATTGGATTTTACCTACATACCCGCCATTCTGGCCGAGAGCTTTTCCCCGATGGACCTGTTGTTTTATGGCATTGCAGTGTATGCCGGTTATCGGTTTGCATTCCGGCAATTAACCCCGGCGTTGTTGACAAGTCTGAATTCCGGGGAATCTGATGGTCAGCCATCCTATAACAGGATCAGGCTGCCTTTGGTTATTGCCGGGATATTTGCGCTTTTACTGGTAGTCTTTATGGTTAGCAGGGGCGTTAGCGGGCCAAAATCCTATAACTATGAATCAGGTAATTTGATGTCGAAAGGCATACTTAAAAACAGCAAGGAACATGGAGTCTGGACAACCTTCTACGAAAACGGTCAGAAAATGGTTGAAGGGGCATATGATATGGGAAAGGAAACCGGTGAATGGAAATGGTACGATGAAAATGGAAATATGGTTAAGAAAGGAAATTATCTGAACGGAATTGAGCATGGTGAATGGATCACTTACTATCCCGGCGGTGCTATCAGTGATTCCGGAGGTTACCAGCACAGCAGAGTCCATGGATACTGGGTATACCGCTATGAATCTGGTTCTGTTCTTCAGGAAGCTAATTTCAAGAACAATATGCGGGATGGCCAATGGAATGCTTTTTATGAGAATGGTCAGATGATGTCGTCCGGGCTGATGAAGGAAGATTTACCAGTCGGAAAATGGTTGTATTACTATCCCGATGGCCATTTGTCCGAGGAACTCAACTACCGGTCGGGAGGTAAAGTTTCGATCCTGAATGTATTTGATAAGGAAGGAAATCATTTGGTTGTGAATGGGAATGGCACTTATAAAACCTTTTTTGAAGAGGGTCAGATTTTGCAGTCGGGTGAAGTGAAAAACGGAATAAAGACAGGCAACTGGAAATCATTTTATGCCGACGGTGACATCAGGGAAGAGGGAGAATTTGAAAATGAGATTTATATGCTGGTCAATTCATGGAATCCAGAAGGTAAGAAGGATGTCAGCAATGGGAATGGCGTTTATTATAGCTATCAGCCCGGTGACTCCACATTGTATGAAGCAGGAGAGATTAAGAATGGTTTGAGGAACGGTTTGTGGTCAACCTACTATGCAGGCTCGGGTAATATTCTACAGGAGAGCAGTTATATTGATGGAAAATTGTCGGGTTCACAAAAAAGTTATTTCGAATCCGGGCAATTGAATCTTGAAGGTGAAATGCTGAATGATCTCAGGGAAGGAGAGTGGACCTGGTATTATCAAAATGGAATTGTTTGTTCGACGGCTTCATTCAAACACAATAAAAAGGATGGAGTTCAGCTGATTTGGAGTGAATCAGGGGAAAAATCGAGAAGAGAAAAGTACCAGGAAGGGAAATTAATCGAAGAAAAGGCACTTTAATTCAGAATTCAGGCCTTGATGCTTCGTGTACTTTCACAGGAAGGACTTTTTAGAAATGTCCTGTGCCTGGAATTTAACTTTTACCTGATAGATGTCAGGGGAACAAAGTTGTTAGCCACAAGGCAAAAAATCATTCTGAAAATGAGAAAATTATTGGTTTTTATATTAACGTTTTTAGTAATTAGTTGTAAAACTGATTCTCTTCAAAAAGACAATAAACCATTTATTAGCATCAATATTAACGAAAAAGCTAAATTCACCAATGATACAATAGGGATTGAAGATTTTATGTTTTCACCAATTGATTCAAATACGATATGGACATTTAATACGAATGGACCATCCTATGAATTAAAGCTAACCGATGGTTCCTGGTCAAAATTGGATAAGAAATTCGGCATTTATTTATATGGGCTAAAAAAGCATGATATTCATAAAGACACAGTAGAAAATGAATTGATTTGGATAAGTAATTTTCATAGAGGATTAATTGCATACAATATCGAAAAGGATACACTTTCTGAATTCAAGGATTTACACCCCATTTCAAGTATTTGCTTTCTTAAGAAAGATGTAATCATTGGTACCTGGAACGGTTTGTTTAAAATCGACAGAGTACAAAAAGAAGTCGTAAAAAGTGAAAGCATTGCAGAAATTAGCATTGGTAAGATTGAAAAAATTAATGAAAATATTCTGTTAATCAATAATAAATTTGAGTACAATTATCGTACAGATAAAATCCTTAAAATAAGAGAGGAAGATAAAAACAGCTATCTGAAAAAAGTAATAAATGGTTTTACTGTAACCGGTTATAACGATAACACTGTTACTGTATCAAAAGAGAACATTAAAATGGAGTTTAATTACCCCGGTTATTTATTTGACAATATAATTGTTGATGATGAAATAATATGGATTCCATTTAAGAATCTAAAAAACGGAATTATAAAATTTGATTATTTACAGAAACAGATAGATACAATTCCAATAGGCTATGATTTTGATAATTATAAATTATATAATGAATTAGATAATATATGGTTTTACAATGACCTTTCAATTTTGTGTTTTAACAAAAAGAATGGCTCAACCTATCATGTACAACAAAAAGTAAATAATCTTATTGCTGATTCAAAATATGTATATGTTAATACCTGGCATAGTGTGGAAATATTTGAAAAGAACTATCTGCTTCAGAATTCAATAGATATAAAAATATCTTTAAATGAAGAGGATAGATTTAAAGTATTGGTAGATTCTTTGGGAATTTATAAAATAAATGATTTTAAAGAATACTACAGATCATTTAAAATATTAAACTCAAGATATTTTAATTCTACTAACAAGAGGATTTTACAGCGACTTGATGGTTTTAAAGTATCGTTGATATGGCAATTACCTTATGATTTTGAACAAATATGTGGCTTGGAAGGGTATATAATAGATTCTGTTGAAGATAAAGAAATTAAAGCCTCATATTATTTACACGTTATTATGGTTGCTAATCATAATGGCAAATTGAAAGAATCTTTAAAATACGATTCAATTTTAAAAAAGAACTACCCGGATAGCAGAACAGAATATCATATTAAGCAAATGAATGAAGTATCAAAGAGTTATGAATTAATTAAAACTATAAAATCTTCAAGACAACCGGAAGATCTAAGATTGTGGAAACTTGGTAAATCATATTACGATTTGTTCCTTTATGTTGGTCCGGAAACAGAAGCAAGTACAACGAATATGTCATATCCGTTTACATATTTGGATAGCCTTTTAAAGAACTATCCAACAAGCAATTATGCTGATGATGCCGAATTTTTAATGCTCAGTCATATTGAAGGTGGTTCCTATGAGGGAGGGGACAATTCATATAATTTAACTGCAATTGAAAAATATAGAACAATTTTAAAAAAATATCCAACTACGGAATTTACTCCGGATATATACTATAAAATTTGTGGATTATATTATTATAATGAATCTTCATTTGAGGAAAGACCAAAATATTATAAACTTGCTTTAGACTACGCAGATAATATCGTTTCTGAATATCCATCTTTTGCAAAAGAGAAAAATGTTGCGGAATTGAAAAAGTCTATTAAACAGTCAATTTCAGAAGTATTATGGGATTTAAATATAAAATCAGATAAAACAGATTATAAGCCAGATGAGCCGGTTGAAATTACTTTTAATCTTAAAAATATTGATATCAAGTCAAAATCTATTCAATTATTAAAAGATAACCGGGTTCCAAATTTTTCACTATGGATTGAACGATACCCATTTGATGAACATGCAACATCTTATGAAATCATCAGACTTGAAAGAGCAGCTGAAAACTACAATAAAGAAAAGATTGATACTTTAATCGGGATGAATCAAACATACAGTGAGACCTGGAATATTGAAAGAAACGCACGTGATTCTTTCAGAGATGGCCCTGGAAAATTTACTTTAGATGAAACAGGGCGATATAAAATTTCTGCTTACGGATCAGAAAATTACTTTGATCATTCAATTCCGTCAAACACAATATGGATTAATGTTAATGATCATTAAAACAAAGCCCGGTGGTTAACAGCCGGTTATGAAACACGGCTCAGATTGTGCTGAATTTAAACGACATAACATTTAAATAGCGCCGGCAAGTTCTGATACGGAAGTGCTACGAAGTGCGCAACATTTCATACCGGAGAACCGCTATCAACACATGCCCTGCTCTTCAAACATCTTCTTCAAACCTTTTTTAACCGGATAATCAGGGTTATACCCAATCAGATTTCGGGCTTTGCTGATATCGGCATAAGTTATTTCCACATCTCCGGGCTGCATGGGTTGCCATTCGATCAGGGCTTTCCGGCCAAGGGTTTCCTCAATTCCGCGTACAAGGTCAATCAACGATATGGTGTCGCTGTTGCCAAGATTCAGTATCTGGTAGCCATCGAGTTTACCGGCTGCGGCAATAATTCCGGCCACGATGTCTTCAACAAAGGTGTAATCGCGGCGGGTAGTTCCATCCCCGAATAAGGTTATAGGCAATCCTTCTGTAATTTTACGGCCGAATTGCTGTATAGCCATTTCAGGTCGTTGTCCGGGACCATAAACGGTGAAAAACCTGAGGCAGAAAATGTTGAAATTATACAGGTGATGATAGGTGTAACACAGCAATTCGCCGGCCTTTTTAGTGGCAGCATAAGGAGAAATCGGGTTGTCAACTGCATCGCTTTCGCTGAATGGCACTTTCTTGTTGTTGCCATACACCGACGACGAAGAAGCAAACAGCAGGTCTTTCAATCCGGCTTTGCGCATGGCTTCCAGCAGCACCAGGGTTCCGGTTACATTTACATCGTAGTAAAGCTCAGGATCCTCAATTGATGGCCTGACACCGGCTCTTGCAGCAAGGTGAATCACCAGTTCCGGATTCTCTGTTTCAAAAATATGATCCAGCAGTTTCCTTTCGCGGATATCTCCTTCGAAAATTTTAAACCCGGGATATGATTTCAGCTTTTCAACCACTTTCCGTTTGATCCCTGGATCATAGAAATTATCAAAATTATCAATCCCTGAAACGGTAAAATCCTGTTCTAACAATGTGCGTGCAAGGTTTGAACCAATAAAACCGGCGACCCCGGTTATAAATACTTTCTTCATAACTCAATTATTTTCAGCAGGTTCCGCAGGCTGGTTATCTGCCAGTTGCAGTTTCAATGCCTGCTCATTCAAACTGTAATAAATACCGGAAAGCGAAACAACGGCCGTAATCACATAAAACAACAAACTTAGGGCAATGGATTGATGTACATCTAAGTGCATCATCTCTGCCCCGAAAAGAAAAGTTATTTCCCTTGAACCAATGCCTCCTATGGTGATCGGCAGTGTAGCCACAATGGATGAGATCAGAAACAGGAAAAGATATGCGATGGTTTGATCCTGGTTGTGGTTGGCATACAGAATGAACCAAGCCGAAATCAGCTGCGCCGTCTGAACTGCAATCGAATACAGGTTCGTTTTATTGATGCCTGACCTGAAATCCTTAAAAAACCAGTGAATGCCCCCGTAATAGGCAGCTATTGAAACCGGAATCAGCGCAATACCTATATATGTGTAAAGTGCAGGAACAGGAATAAAAGGCACCATCGCCATCGCCAGTACAAAAAGGGCCAATACGCCGTTTACCCGGTCGAGCAACACAGCCCAGAAAAGCTTTTTGGCTTTTACCTTGAATTGCCTGTTCAGCAGGTATATTTTATACCCATCACCACCAATACCACCCGGAAGAAACAGATTGTAATACATGCCGAGGAGGTAAAGTCTGAGGTTGCTGTGCCTGGTAAGTTCAGAGCCGATATTCCTGAAAAAGACATTCAGCCGGAACGATGAGAATACCTTTGAAATGATAAACAGTATGGTAGCTGCAACCAGCCAGCCATAATTGACTTTACGGAAAATAAGCAGCACCTCCTGAAAATCAATTTTTGTGAAAACATACCAAAGCGCTGCAACTGAAAGTGCAATTTTTAAAACGGCTTTGGTATATCCGGGTAGCTTAGCCATTGAATGTATGAACCTTCCGGACTTTATACGGACGTTTTTGCTGCGATTCGTAGTAGGTCCGCATCAGCAGCTCAGCCATGATCCCCACGGTAATTAATTGAATTCCGGCAATTAGCAGAAGAATGCCAAGCAGCAGCATGGGCTTGCCCCAGATATCATGCCCCATAATTTTCTGTATGAGGAAATAGGTGTTGATCAGTGTCCCGATCAGGAAAAAAACCACCCCGATTCCACCGAACAGGTGCATAGGTTTGCTCATATATTTTTTGAAGAAAAGCATGAGTAACAGGTCACTCACTACTTTAAAGGTACGGTTGATGCCATACTTCGATTTTCCGAATTCACGGGCATGGTGTTTCACATCTACCTGGGTGATGGTGGCTCCCTCAAGGCTTGCAAGAACCGGGATAAAACGGTGCAGTTCGCCGTAAAGTCCGATGTTCTTGGCCAGATCGCTCTTGAAAACTTTCAGTGTACAGCCGTAATCTTTAATATGCACCCCTGTGCTGTTGCGGATAATTGAATTGGCTATTTTGCTGGGCAACTTCCTGAGGAATACTCCGTCCTGCCTGTTTTTTCTGATGCCTGCCACCAGGTCCCAGCCTTCGTCTTCTGCAAGCTTAAGCATCATAGGTATATCGCTGGGGTCGTTCTGAAGGTCGCCATCCATGGTTACCAGATACTCACCCCGCGCCTGTTCAATCCCCGCATAGAGCGCTGAACTCTGCCCGTAGTTTTTGCGAAACTCAACCAAAACAACCCTTGGGTCATTCAGGGCGATAATTTCCTGGCGGGTGCGGTCGGTAGAGCCATCATCAACATAAATAATCTCATAATCAATATCTTCTATCGATTCATTGATCCATTTATTCAATGGTTTTATGTTAGGTTCCTCGTTGTAAACGCAGATAATTATTGATAATCTGAGGTCGCTCATACTTATTTCTTTATCAGGAAAAGCTTCGTCTCATTCAGTTTAATGGTAAACTGATGAAGGACTTCGTATTTTCTCATTTTGTTGGCAAAATTAGCCAGATTTTTCTCATCAGTGATATAACATGCCTGATTATTGGATAATTCCCATGTACGGGTGATCACCCGACCTGTTTCGCGCGAAATATAAAACGATGCATCATGATTGAATGGCGTGTCGCCGAGTATAAAGGTTTCGCAACCCTTAGCCAGTTGGCCTGCTGTGATCTCTCCTTTCCGGTAGCCTGCATCCGGATATGAATTGTAACGGGCTGGCAGGTTAAATGTGTTAAATCCTGTTTTTACCGATAACAATACGATTATCAATAACAATAACTGCTGTTTTGGAAGTTTTAATGTCAGCACTGCGGCTGAAATTGAAATGAGGAATAATACCGGAACAATCATCCAAACCCATGGTAATTTTGAAGTTTCATTCCAGAAAAGATAGAACAACATGGAAAATGAACCGGCGAATGCAATAACCCTGATAGTTACACCAATAATTTTTGCAAGCCTGAATTTAACATCTTCCGATGCCATGTATGCTTTCGCCAATATCATAAACAACAATGGAAACAGCATAAACAGGTAACGAGGTCTCATATCGGCTGAAATCCAGTAAATTATAATATTCGAAGCAAAAATAAGCAGGTTAAATCTTGTGAACTTATCGTTGATGATTGCCTTTCTGATTCTTTGATTGAAAAGCAATAACAGAAGCAATGTCCATGGGGCAAACTGATAACTCATCTCAAACGGAAATATCAATAGGTGGCTGAACCAGCTCAGGAACGAACCTTCCTTATCGTTGATCCTGTTTGATTGGTCAAGCAAGGTTGAAAAGACATCCTGCAGTGAATTTGTCTGAAGGTAAGCGAAATAATAACTGCCGGTGATCAGCAAAAAGATTGCAACTCCGGCCATGTGCTGCCAGGTAAAAAGTTTCCGGAGTGATTTTTCATGCAGTAGCCAAACGGTCAGACTGATTGCCTGAAATGCCAGTGAGGGCAGCCCCTTCATCAGGTAGCCGGTAGCAGCGAGTGCGTAGGTGATAACAAACATTGCTAACCAGTTCCGACGTTCTGAAAATGAATACAATGCAGCAAAAGAAAGCAGGGTAACCAACGAATAGGTAACATCGATCAGGCCCTGGAAAGAGTCCCAGAAGAGCACGCGTGCAGAAGTTATCAGCATAAGCCCCGCAGCAAATGCTGCCGTTTTTCCCAATGACTTTTTAGAAAAGAGATAAATTGTCAGCGCTATAAGTATCAGGGAAATAACTGTCGGTAACCGGAAGATAAATTCGTTCTTCAATCCTGAAAGATGAACTAAACCGGCCAGTATCCAGTTGAAAAGCGGAGGTTTGTTGTAATAAAAATCACCATTGATGGTAGGCGTTATATAGTTACCCGAAAGGATCATTTCGAGGGTGACTATTGCACGGGTCGGTTCATCGGAAAGTAACGGAAGCAGGCCCAGATTGACGAAAAGGGCGAAGGGCAGCAATAGTAAAATCACCATAACAAGAATTCCCGGATGGTCGTTTATCTTATTGCAGAACCTTTTCACATCTACTATGTTTATTAAGAGCTGCAAAATTAGGGTTTCTTATGGTTTATATATTACCCCAATGTTAAATGCCTTGACCTGATTCCGTTTTTGTCTGTAAACTTTAAGTAATTTTGCCCTCCGATGAATCACCGGCAAAATAAATTTTTGTAATGAAACGAATTCTTTCTTCTTTCTTCAGGCAATTAATGTTCTGGATGCTGGTCTTTGCTTTATCCAGGATGATTTTCCTGGTTTACAATCTAAACCTGCTGAAGGTTGAAGGTGTCCGGTTTTCAGAAGTAATCGATGCTTTCTGGCATTCACTTCATCTCGATCTTGCCACTGCAGCCTATTTTATGATGTTTCCCTTTGTCTTATTGCTGATTCAATCGTTTTACAGCCCCAGATGGTTGAACCGGGTAAACAGGATCTATGTTTTTATCGGGCTATTCCTGTTCTGCCTGCTTACAATAGCTGAACTCGGTATTTATCCTGAATGGAAAACAAAAATGCCCTTTAAGGCTTTTACCTATCTGAGCAATCCCACTGAAGTATACGACACCATTTCAACAAGTCTCTTTTTCACATTGCTCGGGCTTTTTATTGTCAACCTGACAATTGTTTATTTTGCATATGTTAAATGGATTTATAAAGATCTGGTTCACATCGGACGAAATTATATTTTTATTGTTGTCTTTGCAGTGATAACGCCGGTACTGTTGTTTATCGGGGCCAGGGGCGGAGTTCAGCAGATTCCAATCAATCAGAGCGAATCTTATTATTCACATCACAACATATTGAATCTCGCTTCAGTGAATTCCGGCTTCAATCTTTTTATAAGCATTATTGAGAATTATAAAAACTTCGGAAAGAACCCCTATGCTTTTTACAGTAAAGAAGAAGTTGAGAAAACAATTAAACAGATACAAAGAACAGAGCATGACAGCACAACCATTGTGCTCACAACCGGCAGGCCCAATATTGTTTTGTTGATTCTGGAGAGTTGGTCGGCCGATCTTATAGAGTCACTGGGAGGCGAACCCGGAATTACACCTGAATTTCATAAGCTTGAAAAAGAAGGCATTCTTTTCACGGGTTTGTGGGCGACGGGCCCCAGAAGTGAACAGGCGATGTCGAGCATTTTTGGTGGTTTTCCTGCACATCCTATCTCCTCCATCACTGTTCAGCCCGATAAATTCTCCAAATTAACAACCATAACCCATAAGCTCATAGAGCAGGGGTATAGCACCTCATTTTATTTTGGCGGGCAACTGATTTATGGCAACATCAAGGGATTTATCTTACACAATGGTTTCCAAAGGATTACAGAACTGGATAATTTCGGAAATGGAAAGGTGAAAATGGGTAAGCTGGGAATTCATGATGAATTCATGCTGGCAAGGCAATTGAGTGATCTTAACAAGGAAAAGCAACCTTTTTTCTCGGCACTCTTTACTTTAAGTTCCCATTCTCCCTACGACCAACCCATGGATGAAGTCTTACAATGGGGGGATAATGAAAGAAATTATATTAATTCAGCTTATTACACCGATCGTTCTCTGGGTGAGTTTATAAACAATGCACGCAAACAGCCCTGGTTTAAAAATACCCTTTTCATTGTTGTTGCCGACCATAGCCACAATTCCTACCGTAACTGGGCTTTTACCACCCCGCTCTACCATAAAATACCGTTGCTGCTCTTTGGTGATGTTATCAAAAAGGAATACAAAGGCACAACAAACCCGAAACTTTCGAACCAAAGCGACCTGGCTTCCACACTGATGCACCAATTGGCAATTCCCGCCGGCGAATTCCACTGGAGCCGCAATCTATTCAATCCGTATACACCTGAGTATGCTTATTATTCGTTTGAAGAAGGCGTTGGATGGATCAGGCCTTCAGGCCATATTGTTTTTGATGCAGGCATAAAGCACTTTCATGAAATTTCAGTCCCCGAACAGTACCGCGATTCCATTGAAAGGGAAGGGAAATCATATTTACAGGCAGTATTTGAAGAATATATGTCATACTAAATCAATAAATATATTACATCTCTAAAAAGATTTTACGCCCTGTTGTAAATATTTTTACTATGTTTGTTGGCTTTATTCTTTTTATCTGAACATTCAAATTACAAAGAGCCTAAAAAGACATTAAGTCTTAAAAGGTATAAGCGGTTTGTTTTTAGTTTTATCATCACTCTTTAAATGTATTAAGTAGTTTGAGACTGACATCATCCATAATTGAATACCTGAGGGGCAAAAGCATGATAAGGCTTATTACCCTGGGCATTATTGGGCTTTCAGTAACTACTGTGCTTATTGTGGTTGCTTATTCATTATTCAGTGAATATAACCGTTTCAGAACAGAATCTGAAAACCTGAGAATTATATATACCGAAGACCAGAAGAAACTGGTTAAAAATGAGGTAGAAAAGGTAATTGAATATATAGAATATAACCGGTCGCTTTCACAGGACCGGATTAAATTCGATCTCAAACTCAGGGTAGACGAGGCGTGGGAGATTGCAAACAATATTTATATTGAGAACAGAGGGAGCAAATCGGAAGCAGAAATTCGTAAAATGATCCGTGATGCATTGAGACCCATAAGGTTTAATAATGGCCGGGGCGATATCTTTATCTACACTACGGATGGTGTTTCAGTTATGTTGCCAAGAAGCCGGAAATTTGAAAACCGGCAGAGCCTTGACCTTCGCGATAGTCTTGGCAATTTTCTCGTTCAAAATGAGGTAGCGCTTCTGAAAGAGGTTGATCAGGGTTATTTGACTTACCGGACGCATGGAGGCCATGAATACGGGGATTCTGCAATATTCAAATATACCTATGTTAGGAAATTTGAACCCTTTAACTGGTATTTGGGGTCAAAAGATTATGTAAAAGATTTTGAAGATGGCTTAAAGAAGAACCTTCTCGAATGGATTTCTAATGTCAGGTATGGCAATGAAGGATATATCTTTATCAATACATTTGAAGGAAGCGCATTATTAACCAATGGAAATATACCTGAACAACCGATAGATATATATAAAAGCAATGATACCAACTGGATTAATGTCTTAAAGCAACAGCAAAGCACTGTGAAAATAGGGTCAGGATTCATTGAATACAGGTTTAACAGACTTGCTTCCAAAGATTTTGAGCCTAAAGTTTCGTATGTGATGCCTGTAAAAGATTGGGGTTGGATTGTTGGGGCCGGGTTCTATAAAAATGATATAGAAAAGGAAATTGCTTACAATCTGAAAGAAATTACTGGTAAAATAAACGACTGGGTAATCAGGATGGTTGTGCTGTTATCCTTGTTTCTCGTTTTCACCATCTTGTTTGCCAGATTTGTATCCAACTGGCTCAGAAAAGAATTCGGTCGCTTCACCGAAAGTTTCAAAAAAGCCAGCCTTGAGCCCGGGCAGATGGATAAACAGGATATTTCATTTCAGGAATTCCGCGAACTCGCCGACTCGGTTAATAACACCATCGCAGAACGCGACAATGCACTGAAAGCCCTTGAAAAGGAACAATCGCTGCTCCGGTCATTGATTGATTCAATTCCCGATTTTATTTTTTTCAAGGATGTTAACAGCAACTATGTCGGATGCAATAAAGCATTTGCCAATTTCCTTGGCATGACCGAAAAAAACATCATCGGGCACAACGATTTTGATTTGTTTGCAAAGGAAGCAGCAGAAATATACCATACGAACGACAGAAAAATTCTGGGTGACAAAATTCCGATCAGAAACGAAGAATGGACGGTTTTCCCGGATGGGAGCCGGAGACTTTTGGATACTGTTAAAGTACTCTATACTGATGCCAGGGGAGAAGTGTTGGGCATCATGGCATTGAGCCGGGATATAACGGAGAAAGAAGAGATTCAGGAACAATTCAGGGCTGCCAAAGAAAAAGCCGAAGAATCAGACAGGCTTAAAACTGCATTCCTGGCAAATATGAGTCATGAGATCCGGACCCCGATGAACTCGATTATTGGTTTTTCGACGTTACTTGGCGAAGACTACCTTTCTGAAAGTGAAAAAGCTGAATACATCCAACATATCAATCATTCAGGTGAATCCTTGCTTAATCTCATTGACGATATTATTGATATTGCAAAGATAGAAGCCGGGCAGCTGACAGTCACCTCTGAAAGTTACAGCCTGAGTGAACTGATGGAGGAATTGCAGACTACCTATACCGAACTGATTGTCCGTAAGTTCAAAACTCAGGTAAATCTCATTGTGGAACCTGTTATTCTGCCTTCCGGAAATACAATAATGACAGATCCTTTCAGGCTCAGGCAGGTAATATCCAACCTGCTGTTCAATGCCATGAAGTTCACCAGTCAGGGTTCTATTACCTATGGCTTCAGACTCGAAGGGAATGACATTCTTTTTTATGTTCGGGATACGGGTATCGGAATCGCCGAAGAAAACCACGCGATCATATTCAACCGGTTCAGGCAGGCACAGAATGCCGGGAAAAAACATTATGGTGGCACCGGTCTTGGATTGGCCATTTCGCAGCATATCATCGAATTGCTTGGCGGAAAAATATGGGTAGAATCCCAGTTGGGCCAGGGCTCAGTGTTTTATTTCACCATACCATATAAACCGGTTGAAAAACATTCTGATGCAGATATGAAACTCAGGGAGCGGACTTTATTCTACGACTGGAGCGATAAAACAATGATGGTGGTAGAGGATGTTGATTCTAACTTCAATTATATCAGTGCAGCACTCTCAAGAACCGGTATAAAATTAATCAGGGCAAATGATGTTAAAGCTGGTATTGAAGCATCTCTGTCTGACACCCACTTTGATCTCGTGCTGATGGATGTCAGTGTAACGGAAATGGATGGTTATGCGGCTGCAAAGGAAATTAAAAAGAACCGACCACTTGTGCCGGTTGTAGCTCAGATTGCATATTCTTCGCAGGAAGTAACTGAACGATGCCATGAGGCTGGTTGTGACGAATTTATTTCTAAGCCAATTAAGTTTAATGTACTGATGAATGTATTGTCGAAATATCTTGATAAAAAGGAATAAAAAAAGGGGCTTAGGCCCCTTTTTTATTTTTTCGGCTCGTAATAACAAACTTTTGGTGAACCAATTTTGTCATCTTTTTTCAGTTTCTTAATCGCATTATCAACATCTTTTTTTTCTATTCCTGTCAATTCAGCAATCTCTCCTGATTTCATTGGTTTACCAGCGTTGACCAATGCCTGCAATACTTTTTCAGTTGTTTCCATTTTATCGTGATTTAAATTAGTCCAGCAAATGCACTACAAGTCCGCTTCGCAACTTTGGTTCAAACCAGGTCGTTTTCGGCGGCATAATATTTCCTGAATCAGCAATATCGATCAATTGCTGAAGTGATACCGGGTAAAGTGCGAAGGCTACAGCCATTTCGCCGCTGTCAACCCTTTTCTTAAGTTCTCCAAGCCCACGGATGCCGCCGACAAAATCAATCCTTTTAGAAGTCCTGAGATCGGTTATACCTAGAATACTGTCAAGTGCCAATTTGGAGAGCACGGTAACATCAAGCACTTCGATGGGGTCATTATCGTTATAGGTGCCGGTGCGGGCTGTCAGTGAATACCATTTTCCTTCAAGGTACATACTGAAGTTATGCAGGCGGTTGGGTTTGTAGATTTCAGTTCCCTTTTCCTCAATCTGAAATCCCTTACCCAGTTCTTCCATAAACCTCTCTACAGACAGGTTGTTAAGGTCTTTAACCAGGCGGTTATAATCAATGATGGTAAGCTGATCGGACGGGAAATGGACCGCAAGGAAGAAATTATACTCTTCGTTCCCGGTGTGGTTCGGGTTGTTTTTTTTCTTTTCATTACCAACAAGGGCGGCTGCAGCTGTCCGGTGATGACCATCGGCTACGTAGGTATAGGGAACTTTGCCGAATAAGGTAACGATCTCCCGGATGGTGGCTGTATCGCTGATAACCCAGAAATGGTGGCCAAATCCGTCATCGGCTGTGAAATCATAATCAGCCTTGTTGTTATTCACAATCCTGCTTACAATTGAATCAATTTCAGCAACAGCAGGATAAGTAAAAAAAACAGGTTCCATATTTGCATCTGTAACGCGAACATGTTTCATCCTGTCCTCTTCTTTATCTTTGCGGGTTAATTCGTGCTTCCGGATAATTCCATTCATGTAATCTTCCACTCCGGCGCATCCGACAATCCCGTACTGTGTTTTACCATTCATTGTCTGGGCATAGATATAAAGTCTTTCTTCAGCATCCTGAACCAACCAACCCTTAGCACGGAATCCGGCCAGGTTCTCACTGGCTTTCATGTACACTTCTTCCGAATGTTCATCTATACCTTCGGGCAGGTCGATCTCGGGTTTAATGATGTGTAAAAGTGAATATGGATTGTCTTTTGCTTCAACCCTGGCTTCCTGAGAGTTGAGTACATCGTAAGGTCTGGATGCCAGTTTCTGCGAAATTTCTTTTGGGGGTCTTAGCCCTTTGAAAGGTTTAAGGATTGCCATATCTGTATATATTAGTTAGAGAATTCCCGGGCATTAATTGGATTTATTAAAACAATCCATCCGGCAAAGCAGGGTCCATAACAACAACCCGACTGCCGGATGAGGCAAAAGTATAGAATTAAATTCTAACTATAAAAGATATCATGAACCTGTTATCTGATTTTATCAGCAACTGTTTAGTCCGGATCTTCTCCGTTCAGATCAGCAGCCCGCTGCAACGAACCAATCAATGCACCAATCATTTTGGTCATTTCCATCAATTGCTGACGCGATTCCTCTGCATCATGCTCCGACATGTAATCCAGCTTGGTCGACATAGTAGTAAAAACCACACATTCCCTCACTGCACTTTTGGCCATTTTCAGATAGTAGATAAATTGACTCTTGTTTCTGGCTGAACCTTCCGAAATATTAAGTGCAATTGCGTGGGCCGACAGATTAAACCTGGTTCCAATACTGGCATGACTGTCGTTGGGGTATAAAGTGGTCTTTTTCGTGACCCACTCGATGTAATCGAGTGCCTTATGATAAATTCTTAAGTCTTCAAACCTAAAGAAAGTTACTGCTTTTTCGAGTTCAGAATCCATGTGTACTAGTTTTGTTGGTTAATTATTCAGAATGGCAGTCTCAGAAAACTATTATTGTCAGAATTGATAAAATATTTGGTTTCAGATTTGGTGGCTTAGATGTTTGAACCCGTAAAAAAACCAGCATCAACTTATAATGTTCAGTTTTAATAATTATTTATTTACCTGAAATGTGGTAATTCCGTTTTCCAGGAAGTCAACAATCTGTCTGGCAGCAGCAAGACCGGCATTTACGTTGGCTTCTGATGTCTGGGCACCCATTTTTTTGGGAGTAAAGAAATACCTTCCGGCAAATTTTTCAGAAACATCTGCTTTGCAATCCGGCTCAATATCACTTAAATATTTGAAATCTGGCCTTGCTTCAAAAACTTTCAGTAATCCTTCCTCATCAATTACCTCTTTACGCGCGGTGTTAACCAGGGTAGCACCTTTAGGCATTGAAGAAAGCAACTCAAAGCCGATCGATTTTTTGGTTTGTGCATTCGCAGGAATGTGTAGAGAAATGTATTGGCATTTGCTGTATAATTCTTCAACTGAAGCCAGTGGTTTTACTCCGTCTTTTTCCATTGCAGAAGCATCAACATACGGGTCATAGGCGTACAGCTTCATGCCAAATCCTTTGGCAATGCCGGCAACATACTTTCCAACATTACCATAAGCATGAATTCCAAGGGATTTATCCCTGAGCTCAGTTCCTGAACTGCCATTATAAGCATTGCGGGCCATGTAGATCATCATTCCAATAGCAAGTTCGGCTACTGCATTTGAATTCTGACCGGGAGTGTTCATAGCAACTATTTTATGCTCAGTAGCTGCTGCAAGGTCGATGTTGTCGTATCCTGCTCCGGCGCGAACAATTATTTTCAGGTTCTTACCTGCTTCAATAACTTCGCGGTCTGCAATATCACTGCGGATAATCACTGCATCTACCTGTTCAACTGCCTTCACAAAATCAGAATGTTCAGTGTACTTTTCGAGCAGAAGAAGCTCATAACCAGCTTTCTCAATAATCTGCCTGATTCCGTCAACGGCAACTTTCGCAAATGGTTTATCGGTAGCGACAAGAACTTTTTTCATGTAGGGGAGTGGTTTTTAGAAATTCACTATAAAAGTAAAAAGTATAATTGAGGTAAACAAATTTAATATGAAATTTCTGTTCGTTTTCGTTCAAAATGCAGAAATGATGTCCATTTGCGGACAGATTTATCAGAATTACCGTAAAACTGATCCCTGATTTGCCGAATATTCTGCCAAACTCTTTAACTGGTCATCAGGAATCGGCCGGTTCTTAAAATTGCATTGCAATAAAATTGAACAGGCGAATTCGAAAAATACAGCCTTCCGGATTACATCCTGATAATTACTCCCACATACTACCTGTCCATGGTTCGCCAATTGAACAAGGCTGAATGTTGTAACCTGTTCATCTATGGCGCGGGCCAATTCATCAGAGCCGGGAGGCAGAAAAGGAATAAATCCTATATCACCTATATAAATCGGAACTTCTATGATAACATTGTAATCGGGTGTTATATCCATACATGCAATGGTAGTAGCTGATGGCGATTGAAAGTGTAAAACAGTATTCACATCAGGCCTTTTACGCATGATAGCGCGGTGAATCCTGTATTCTGCCGAAGGTTTGACAACACTGTCAATATCGTCTTCATAGATAGATATCCTTGAGATTTCATCAGTGCTGATGAATGGCAGCCACGATCCGGTACCCGATATCAGCATGGTTTGATCGCTGAGCCTTTGCGACAGATTACCGCTGCTGCATTTGATAAGGCCTGCTTTCCCTGCTTCATGTGCCCAAAAAGTAAACAAATCGAGATCTTTCTGTTTCATACCTGTTTATTCGCTGAGCTTCCCGTAAAAAAATGCGGGACAGCTATGAGATTTCAACCCTAAGCCGCCAATGCAATAAATGTTATTAACACGCTACTAAAATAGTCATTTTAAAATCCAAAGCTGATCTCATCTGCAAAAATCCAGGTAGGGTTACCGTTACCCGGATGCCATGCAGGACAAGGTCCTGAATTAACAGCAATTACTTTAATAAAACGATCGGTGATGTTCAGGTCAGTAAAAGTATAATCCTTAGTAAAGTTTCCCCATTTGTCAGCAGGAAAATCGTTTTTGAGCGATCCGGTTTTAACATAGTTAATCCCATCAACGGAACTCCATAATTCTATTTCGGCAGGCATGAATATCCATGAATTAATATCCTGAAAACAGCCAATGGACAGCGTTTTTAATGATTTATCGTGTGCTATTCTTATAACAGCTTCAAGATTCCTTCCTTCAAATCCCTGCCAGCCTCCCAGCCGGAAGTCGGTGCTGCCTTTCAGTCCGTCAATCAGGTTGTTTTTTCCACTGCCTGAATACTGGGCAGCAAATTCACTTACCTCAAGCATTTCAAGATCTTCAGGCATTCTGGTGAATGTTGCTTCCTGTAAATTGCCGGAAATATAACCAGGTTTATATGCCTTGAATTTCAACGTTGTCGTTTCTTTTATAACGATTGGGTTGAGGTATTTTTCTGTGTTTGGTCCGGGCTCATTGCCATCAGTGGTAAAAGTGATAACAGCTCCGGGTTCAGCAGAAAGATGAATAGTCTGCTCCTTTTTAAAAATCCTGTCGGAAGGGGAAGCTAAAGGAGCCGGAAGCACCAGTTCCCCTTTAATTGCAGTAGATGGTTCATTTCCGCCACCAACACCAAAAGATCTGGAAGGAGTTGAACCCATTTCCAAAATAAGCTCACCGCCTTCCATAATTTCCTTGTGATCCAGGTACCCGCGGTTAAAGCTGTTGCGATTCAGTGATGCTGACTGAATATAAATGTTTTTCTCTGAGAGGTTGTTGGCCCTGACAATGAATTTTTTACCATTCTCTAAGGTAATTTCCGATTTTTCAAATGCCGGACTTCCCAATGCATATTGTGAACTTCCCGGACAGGCAGGGTAAAATCCCATGGCGCTGAATACCGCCCATGCCGACATTTGCCCGCAATCTTCATTGCCGATCAACCCGTCGGGAGAAGAAGTGTAAAAATCCTTCAGTATCCGGCTCACTTTCTCCTGGGTTTTCCAGGGCTGACCGCAATAATTATATAGGTATGCAATATGATGGCTGGGCTCATTGCCCTGGGCGTATTGACCAATCAAACCGGTAATGTCAGACTGCTCGCGGCCGGTTGTTTTTGATGATACAGAAAAGAGGCTGTCGATAAATCCGGCAGTTTTTTCTTTTCCTCCATGCATCCTGATAAACCCATCCATATCCTGTGTCACTGAAAAACTATATTGCCACGAATTGGCTTCTGTGTAATTAAAATTTACCTCCGACGGATTAAAGGGGTTAAACCAACCACCATTGAAACGTGCACGCATAAAGCCACTTTCAGGGTCATACAGGTGTTTGTATGACTGAGCCCTTACATTGAAAAGCCTGCTGATGCTGTCGTTGCCCATGCTTTCGGCCATGGTGGCTATACACCAGTCATCATAAGCATATTCCAGGGTTTTCGAAACAGATTCATGTTCAAGTTCTGCAGGTATAAAGCCATATTTTTTATAATAACCGAGTCCGAAAATATCTTTTGACGCGCTGTTGACCATGGCTGTAAGGGCTTCATTGCCGTCAAATCCCCGGATTCCCTTGATCCATGCATCGGCAATTACCGGCACCGCATGATAACCGATCATACACCATGTTTCGTTGGCCGAAAGTTCCCAAACCGGAAGCATACCGCCCTGCTTATACTGAAGTATAAACGTATTTATAAATTCGTTGGTTCGTTTGTGGTCGATGATGGTCATGAGTGGGTGCAGGGCCCGGTAGGTGTCCCAGAGTGAGAACACAGTATAATAATTACCCTTTTCGGATTTGTGAACTTTGAAATCACGACCGAGGTAGGAACCATCAACATCGTTGTAGGTATTCGGGCTCAACATGCTGTGATACAGGGCTGTGTAAAAAACTGTTTTCCGGTCACTGCTTCCGCCACCGACCATGATTTTTCCCAATTCACTATTCCACGAAGCTGTCGTCTGGCGTTTCACTTTATCAAAATCCCAGTCAGGTATTTCCTTATCGAGATTCATTCGGGCGTTTTCCACACTAACAGCGGAAATTCCGACTTTAATCAAAAGCGGCTGACCATCCTTTTCATCAAAGGCAAACCAGGCTTTTACATTGTTTCCTTCTGCGTAAACGGATTGTTTTAAAATTGAATCATTTATTGCGATTCCTGAATTTATAACAGGTTTTGAAAACCGGGCAACGAAATAGACCCTCTGATCGCGCGCCCATCCGGTTGATCCCCTGAACCCTTCTATTTCATTCTTCCCTTTAATTCTAATCCAGGAACCTGTCACCTGATCGCGGTGTTTCAGATCGACCAGCAGGCATTGATTTTTACCAACAGGAAATGTATACCTGTGCATTCCCACACGTGTTGTTGCTGTCAGCTCAGCATTGACACCATAATCATCCAGGTATACACTATAATAGCCCGGGCTGGCCGATTCTTTCTTATGACTGAACCGGCTTCTGTAACCTGGCTTTCCATCAGCACCATTGTTCAGCCTGACTTCCCCGGTAAAAGGCATCATCAGTACATCACAGTAATCAGGTACTCCTGTTCCGCTGAGGTGAGTATGGCTGAAACCATATATATACTCATCGCTGTAATGATAACCTCCGCATCCGTCCCATCCTTCCAGCCGGGTATCTGGACTTAGCTGTACCATTCCGAAGGGAGCTGTTGCGCCGGGGAAAGTATGCCCGTGACCGCCAGTCCCAATAAACGGATTCACCAGATCAGCCGGTTCTATAGTCTGGTTGTAAGCCGTACTTAGTGAAAATAATGTTGAAATAATTACTGCGGTCAGGAATTTGAACAGGTTCATAATGTCTTACTTTTTAAACATTCCGGATGAAACATGGTTTAATGGAATTCTTTCAGGATGCTCAAACCTACGGAATTTTTAAATATTAATAAGTGGTTGATGCAATAGTCCGTTAATTTTAAGAATCACGCAATGACGCTAAGGCGCAACGTGTTGATATTTAGCATTATACAAGTTTGACTTAAGATATGCTAATACTTAGATAACCAGTCGTTTGCAAATAGCTAACGGAGTATTGTAATGGTAATCATAAAAATAATTAATCTGTTTTGCGGTTCTGTTGCATTTTAATCTGATGTATATTTTGTAAATTTGATTTTTAAAACTACTAAAATGAAAAAAGCAGCAACGACCACTTTATTGTTCCTTCTCTTTCAGATTGGCTTTTCACAAACCTGGTTCGATATCGGACTGAAGGGTGGGATTGGAACGTCCTTTATGTATAATGCGCAGATATTTGATGATCAGGCGATTGTTCACAAATTTAAACCGGGCTACACTTTTGGGGGTAAACTGGGATTTAATTTTATCCAGGAACATCAGATTACCTTTGATGTTATGAAAACAACCTACCAGCAAGGCTTTACATACAAACCTGAAGGATGGACAGGTAGCAGCGATGCCGAGCGCACCTATACCTTTGGCGGACTTGATATGCTGCTGATGTACAGGTCTAACCGCAATGGGACCTATTTTGAAGTCGGGCCGCAATGGTCAACCTATTCAACTGTTGAATATTCAGATACCGGCGGGGATTTTGTTTCACCAAACGAAATTTCAGACCTGGTAACCAAAAGTAACTTCGGGATGGCTTTGGGTTTTGGCGGCTATATTTTTGGAACCGACAACTTTGGGGTCACCACTGGTTTCAGGTTGACTTATATGTTCAATGATATGGCTACTGAAGCAGGGAATGCCGCTAATTTTCCGATTCTGAAACCGGTTGGGAAATTTGATCCGACCCACAACCTGGGTGCACTGTTTGTTATCGAAATAAACTACGATTTCGGGTACCTGGTTAGTTCAAACTGCGGTCAGCGGACAAAACTGTTTGTTTTCTAGCAGTTTTTCTTTTTCATTTTCTTTCTTTTGCAATGCAGCGCATTGGCAATCATTTAAAATGTATTTCTGCGATCACCGGTAAGTGATCTGAGAGGTATTTACCAGTGGACCTGAAGTCATAAATCTCGCTGCTGATAACTTTTAAATCCCAGGTGACCAGAATATAATCGATCAGCTCTTTGGGCTCGAAAGCCGGGTCAAAACCCACAAAGGAAAAATCGGGTCCACTCACTTTTACGTCAGCCCTTTTTCTTGAATCCGATAAAGTATATTCATTTTCAGAGAAGGTCAGGATACGGTATGCCCGGTGCTTTTCTGTAACATTCAAATCACCGGTAAGGATGATGGGCAGCTTTCCGGCCAGTTCTCCAAGCTTCTTTATAATCAGCAATGCACTCTGAATGCGTGCTTCTTCGCCCATATGGTCGAAGTGGGTGTTGAAAGCGATAAAATGCCTGCCTGTTGCCTTTTCTTCAAATTCGGCCCAGGTAACCACCCGGTTGCAGGCGGCATCCCAACCGCGGCTGCCGGGTACATCAGGTGTTTCAGACAACCAAAAGGTTCCCGATCTTACAGGATTAAGCCTGCTTTTCTGATAGAACAAAGCGCTGTATTCACCTTCCTTTTTGCCATCATCCCGTCCGACCCCAATGCTTTTATAGCCCCTCAGTAAACAGCGCATATTCTTCATTTGATTGTGCTTTGCTTCCTGCACGCCCAACAAGTCGGGATTCCTTTTCAAAATTTCATTACTAAGGTCCTTCTTCCTGTATTTCCATTGGTTTACACCGTCATCCGGGGTATCCAGCCTGATATTCCATGTCATTACTTTCAGATTGCCATGCTCCTGAGCAAACAGGGCAGAACTGGAAATGATCAGGGTCAGAATCAGAATGAAAAAAAATCCTGAAATTCTTTTTATTGCGATGGCAGTTCTCATTTGAGTGCAGTATTTCTTTAGTACGAAATTACTGAATTTATCTGTAAGCGAAATGAATGCATAAAAAAACCGGCACACCGGCCGGTTTTCAGATTATTGTAATGAAGTAATTATACTGTCAGTTCCTGACAAACCTTACCGAACCGGCAGATTTTAAATCAGTTACCCTCAGGGTGTAAATACCTGGTTGAAGATTTTGTACCGATAATTCGTAACCTCCCACCAGTTTATCACTATCCAGTCTGATCATATCCACTAAAGTTCCCATTGAAGAAAAAATAGTCACATTAACTTCTCCTTTCAGATCACCAGTTGTTATCAGTTTTATTTTGTCGGATGCCGGATTGGGATATACAGTTAATCCTGCTAATGGAGTCATATCCTGAATACCAAGGGTGTTGTTGGTGGCAATGTTGGATGTGGAGCTGCTATAATCGCCTGATTTTAAACCATCCGGATTACAACTTCCACCTGGGTTGATGACTTCAATCATATAATAAACGAACCCCGGCTGAGCATTCAGGTCGGTATAACTGGTAAAATTACCCGAAACAGTGCCAAGCAACAGCATTTCAGCCGGATTGCTGCCCCGGTAAATGTTGTACGATGCGACAGGAAAGCCCAGATAAGGATTCCAGCCGAGATTCCAGGAATTGCCAACTCCCTGGCTAATTGAAAGGTGAATGGTCTGATGCATGGATCCGGTTCCATAAAGGTTGCCATTGGCATCTCTGAATGAAAGTTTATAACGGGTAGCTTTTTCACGGGGATTTGATTCATTGTCAGTAAAGGTTGCTGACTGATCCGCACCGACACTGCCAATTTCCTGGTAAATATCGGCTTCATTTCCTTCCTTCAGGATCACATATTCCGAAATCAGGTCACTCTCCACTTTATTCCAGACAATTACATTCTTTCCTGAAACAGAATCAACACTTACCATGCAGATGTCGGGCGATGGAATGTCCCTGATTGTAAAAACAGATTGGCTGCCAGAAGTAATAAATGGGTATACGTAATCAGATATCCTGATAAGGCATGAATCTGAGGTTTCAACAGGTGTGGTCCAGCTGAATGAATTCTCATTTTCGTAATAATAAAGAAAAGCAATATTTTCCCAGTTATTGCCATTGTCGGATGAAAAATCAATGACCAGGTAGCTGTTGGCGAGAACGCTTCCTGTATAAGACCAGCGAACAGAATAGGTGGAATCGTTGTCCCATATTTCGCCTCCGGCAGGACTTAAAATCGTCAATACAGGAGGTACATTGAGCGCGAAAACATCGCTGAGCGAAAAATTCAAAGGATTCTCAACATCAATAATTCTGACAACACAGTTTTCTGAAGCAACTGAAGGGGAGGTGACCTCAATGGTTGATTGGGTGGAAGGAATATTGGTTGCCAGGGTCTCAAAGGTTAATCCGTTATCGGTAGAAATTTCGATATTAACGTTCGTGGTGTCGTAGGGAAACCATGAAATTGTCATAGGTTGTCCGGTATAATACATGTTCCCGGCTACCGGTGATGAAATGACAAATGGTGGGACCACTATGGTAAATGCGGCATCACTTACATCGGAAGTGCCAAAATTGTATGGATCGGAAATCCTGATTCTGGCATTTTCTGTCTCCATGGCTGGGACATAGATTTCGTAACTTCCCCCGGTAGCTGTGCTAATTCCATACCAGAAACTTTGCCAGGTAATACCGCCGTTGGTGGATAATTCGATAGATACATATGAATTCAGATTTGAACCACTCCAGCTTACAGTCTGGTATTCTCCAAGATTCCAGATTTCTCCGCCGTTGGGGGTAACTACCGTGATCTCGGGAGCTGAAATTACTGAGAAAACACCACTTGAATAATTGTAAGAAGGATTGTTTACATCCGATAATCTGACCAGACATTCAGTAGAATTTACCTCCGGCGCAAAGAAAGTAAATGGGGGAGCTGCGATTCCGGACCCAACCAGTGTCCAGGTTTGTCCGTTGTCGGAAGAGAAATCAATGTTTACCGGATTGTTGTTGTCGGAATACCAGTTAACGAAGATTTCAGTGTTCTGATAGTAGACCTGTCCGGTGGAGGGTGGATTTATTACATAAGGCAGATTGCTGACGGTAAAAGTTGCATCACTTTCATCGAAGATTGTACGTGGATAATTTATTATCCTGATTTTTGCCTGGTCAGAAACCTGGAAATTAACCAGTATTTCAAGCTCATTTATTCCGGGGTATCCATAGATATATTGGTGATCATACCAGGTTTCTCCGTTGTTGGGGGTGTATTCCAGGATGAATTCCCCGAATCCGCTTTCATTGTTCCAAATTACAGTATATTGAGTACCATTCAGCCAGTTTTCACCACCGTTGGGTGATATTACCTGAACCTGTCCAAAGGTGGATAAGAAAGAACCTGCAAACAGGAAGAAAATCAGTATAGTTAGTGGTAGTTTTGATTTCATGACGAACAGTTTTTAAGTAAACACTGCATGCTTACTTCCTGGAATTATTCTAAATTAATTTAGCGGTTTTAAACCAGTGCTTTCAGGCTATAATCCAGAATAAGCGATTTTTGAAAAGAAAATCTATCACTCGATCAGGAAATTGCCTCCTGCAAAGGGTCATGCGAATGCCAGCAATCAACTATCTACGTTCCGTTTTTAACAAATCTAAACTGACCCGTTAGTTTTTGGACACAGTTACCCGCAGACAACACCGAAGGGTGTAAATACCGGACTGAAGATTTTGAACTGATAGTTCATAACCTCCCAGCATTTCTTCACTGTCCAGTCTGTTCATTTCAATTATTGTTCCCATTGAAGAAACAATAGTCACAACAACTTCTCCCTGCAGATCACCTGTTGTTATCACTTTGATTTTGTCGGATGCAGGGTTGGGATACACCGTTATTCCGGTTAACAATGTCTTATCCTGAACACTCAGGGTGTTGTTGGTGGCAATATTGGATGTAGAACTGCTGTAATCTCCGGCTTTTAAACCTTCAGGATTGCAACTGCCGCCGGGATTGATGACTTCAATCATATAATAAACGAACCCAGGCTGTGCATTCAGATCGGTATAACTTGTAAAATTGCCTGAAACAGTTCCAAGCATCTGCATTTCAGCAGGATTGCTGCCCCGGTAAATATTATAGGAAGTAACAGGAAAGCCCAGGTAATCGTTCCAGTCGAGATTCCATGTATTACCGACTCCCTGGTTAATTGAAAGATGAATGGTCTGATGCAGGGACCCGCTTCCGTATAGGTTGCCTTCTGAATCACGGAAAGATAATTTGTAACGGGTAGCCTTTTCACGCGGATTTGACTCATTGTCAACATAGCTGGAAAGCTCCGATGCTCCTACGCTTCCAATCTCCAGGTATACATTGGTTTCATTGCTCTCCTTCATAATAACATATTCTGAAATCAGTTCACTTTCAACCTTGTTCCAGACAATTACGTTTTTTCCTGAAGCTGAGTCAACACTAACCATACAAATGTCGGGAGTTGGGATATCTTTTATCGAGAAAACCGACTGGCTTGTTGCAGAGATAGAAGGGTAATAATAATCTGATATTCTTATCAGGCATGAATCAGATGTCTGAACTGGTGTTCTCCAGCTATACGAGTTCTCACTTCCGTAATAGTCCAGAAAACCTATGTACTCCCAGTTATTGCCATTGTCGGATGAAAATTCTATCATCAGATAGGTGTATTCCGGAACTTCACCCGTATAGGTCCAGCCAATAGAATAGGTAGAATCATTGTCCCATAATTCGCCTCCGTTAGGTTGAACCAGCGCAAGCACAGGTGCCTGGGCAATTCTGAAAACCCCACTCAAAGCATAGGAATCAGGATTGCTGCTGTCAACAATCTTCAATATGCAATTTTCAGAGGCAGTAGATGGTAATTCTACATCCTTGTATCCGGTGTTGGAAGGAACCTCGGTGGCCAGCGTCTGGAATGTCAGTCCATTGTCCAGGGAAATTTCAATATCGGTTACCACAGCTTCAAAAGCAAACCAGGAAACTGTTAAGGTCTGGCCAGTGTAATAAGAATAACCGGCAGTGGGGGAATAAATGATAAACGGAGGAACATTGATTGTGAAGTTGGCATCACTGATGTCGTTGGCGCCTGGATAATAAGTATCTGATATTCTGATGCGTGCTGAACCGGTATTGACCATAGGCGTTTCAACCTGGATACTTCCTCCGGTAGGAGAGCTTTCGCCATACCAGAATATCTGCCAGGTAATTCCACCATCTGACGAATACTCCAGGTCTATTGAATTATTCAGATTTGACCCTGTCCATGTCACCGTATTTAAACCTCCGTAATTCCATGTTTCACCTCCATTGGGAGTGATCAGGGATATTTCAGGGGTGGGAACGATTGAAAATAGCGGACTTTGTCCGGAAACAGCCGGATCGTTCACATCGGAGACTCTGACCAGGCATTGATTTGAATTAACAGCAGGAGCGTCAAAGTAAAATATTTGTCCGGTAACTCCGGAACCTACCAGGGTCCAGGTCAGGCCGTTGTCTGCTGAAAAATCCACATTGACAGGGTTAGTGTTATCTGTGTACCATTGAACGATGATCTCGCTGTTCTGATACAAGACTGCTCCCTGATAAGGTGTATAAATATAATACGGTGGATTGATGACAGAAAAAGTGTCATCACTCTCATCAAAGATGGCCGGATTGAAGTAATTCGAAACCCTGATTCTGGCTTCGTCCGTGGCAAGAAAATTCAGAATCCATGAACTTTCATTCGTTCCGGTTACACCATATACATAATCCAGCACGAACCAGCTGGATCCGTTATCATACGAATATTCAATGGAATAATAATCCAGTTCGCCTTCATTTGTCCATACAACGCTGACTTCGGTGCCATTGACCCAGTTTTCGCCGCCGTTGGGAGAAATTACCTGTACCTGTGCATAGGAGGATGTAAAAACACCCAGAAGCAGGAAGAAAAATAGTATTGACAGGGGTAGTTTTGTTTTCATGATATTCTTTTTTTAATCAACAAAGCTTTTCCATTTTTGTTTATAATCATTCTAAATTAAATGAACACTTCACAAGGCGGAAAAAATCCCCTGTCTCGGAAAATGGTGGTAATAATTTCAGATTATTCTGTTGCCTGAAAGAATAATCATTGCAATGTCGCAGAGGGATTCTTTACCTCTGAAAGCATTGTCAATATTGGAAATATAAGAATGGGTGATTGATTTCATTTCCGTTATCGCAGACCTGAGGCGATGGAACAGATGCCGGAAACCAGATTTTTATCAGTTTGAATTATCGAAAATTCATCGGTGGTTTTGCTTCCCATACTGATTTCTTGTTTAACAAAATTCATGCGGCTCTTAACAGGTGAAGTCGCCGAAAGGTGAAATTCGGAAGCATGGGTAATCGCGAAAAGTTCAGCAAGGTTTGAAGCATTGATGCCTCCACCCGGCATGATGATAATCCGGGGGCCGGCTTTTCTTACAAGTTCCGCAATCAATGAGGCCCCGGCCAGTGCCGAAGGTGCCTGACCCGAAGTTAATATTCTTTGGCAGCCCAGTCCGATGATGGCTTCCATAGCTTCAAAGGGATCTCTGCTCATGTCGAAAGCCCGGTGAAAAGTGACCTGCATCGGAAAGGCCATTTCCATTAATTCTTTCATTCTGCAGGTATCAACTGTACCATCGGTATTCATCATGCCAACCACAATCCCATCTGCTCCTCTGGCTTTGGCCGAAAAAATATCTGACTTTATGATGTCGTGCTCAGCCCTGCTGTAATTGAAGTCACCGGCGCGTGGCCTGATCAGAACGTTCGTTCTGATTTTAAGCTTCGTAGTGGCATATTCAATCAACCCTTGAGAAGGCGTCAATCCACCTTCAGACAAAGCTGAGCATAATTCAATCCGATGTGCACCGCCCTTTTCAGCGGCAATCGCCGACTCTACCGATCCGGCACATATTTCAATCAACACCTTGTCAGACATGGAATTTGTAAGAATTAACGGACCACTAAGGTAAAAAACTTTGCTTTATGGACTGAATTTACGATTTGTCCATCAAATAAATTATTGGGTAGCTGGTGTTAATTTTATATAAAGGAATATTCCCGTTAAAAACATGCCTGAAAAAACGCTATTATTGCACAAGCTAAAGATATGCAGGACGTCAGAAACAAAGTTGTAATAATAACAGGTGGTTCTTCCGGAATCGGATTTGCTCTTGCCGGTGAATTTGGCCGTCTTGGGGCAAAGGTTGTTATTACTGCCAGAAATGAAGAAAGATTGTCACTTGCTTTAAGAAGTCTAAAAGAAAGCGGAGCAGACTCCATAGCTATTCAGGCAGATGTAAGCATCGAAAGTGATTGCAAAAAGATCATTGAAAATACTGTCTCTCATTATGGCAGAATTGATATCCTTGTAAACAACGCAGGAATTTCGATGCGGGCAATCTTTGCAAAAACCGACCTGATTGTTTTAAAAAAACTGATGGACACCAATTTCTGGGGTACTGTTTACTGCACGAAATATGCTCTTCCACATCTTCTTAAAACAAAAGGATCGGTAGTTGGAATAATTTCAGTGGCTGGTTATGTTGGATTACCCGGAAGGACCGGTTATTCTGCTTCTAAATTTGCAGTGCGTGGGTTCCTTGATACACTCAGATGTGAAAATCTTAAAACAGGATTGCATGTTTTGGTGGCTGCACCAGGTTTTACGGCTTCTAATATCAGAACATCAGCACTCACAGCCAATGGCACGGCCCAGGGTGAAACACCCCGGAATGAAGATAGTATGATGCCGGCAGGAGTTGCTGCTCATCAGATTGTTAAAGCAACCCTCAAAAGAAAAGATTCGCTGATTCTTACTTATGTCGAAGGTAAACTCACTGTTTTTCTGAATAGGTTCTTCCCGAAACTGGTCAGCAAAATGGCCTATTATTACATGTCAAAAGAGCATGATTCACCTTTCAATTAATTAGTCCCTTACCGGACTTTAACTATAAAGCAAACAACAACAACAAATATCCTGAACGATGAAAATGGAGATTCTTCTGCTTGATGGTCTCGATGACCTAAAATTTGGTGATTTACCAGATAATGTTGAGAAAATTCTCGGAAAACCGGGCGAAATTGAAAACCTGGGTGAAGAGGCCGACGAAGACCTTGATACCATACTCTGGAATTATGATAAGGAAGGATTATCGGTATTTTTCGAAGGTAAGAACAATCATGTATTGTCTTGCTTTGAAACAGATAACAGAGACGCAACTTTGTTTGGACAGAAGGTTTTTGATATGAATGAGGAAGAAATTACCAAACTCATGAATAAAGAAGGCCTTACCCAGATCGACTCAGAAGTCGAAGAATGGGGTGAAAAGAGGGTTTCATTCGATGAAGCACTGATCGATTTCTATTTCCAGGATGGCAAACTCGTTACAGTCAACTGGGGCGTTTTCGTGAATGAAAACGGCGAAATCGAAGAATTCGACGATGAGGAGGATGATGAAGATTAGTCTTTGAACTCAATCTATGAATTGCAACGACTAAGAAACTGTTTAAAATTTTCAATTCGATTTTCAATAGGCCCGTCCTTTAGGGCGGGTATAACAATGAACAGGTAAACCAGGGGCAAAATCCTGAAAAATTTAATATAAAATTTAAAATTTTTCAGGATTTTGCCATTGTCTGTGATATTTTATTCGAACCCGCCCTAAAGGACGGGCCTATTCATAGGTATTAATAAAATTTAAACAGTTTCTAAGCCGGATCAATCCACATGAATTGATCCGGCTTAGTTTTTCTCACTTCCCGGGCAGGCTGTAGACACAAGCATTGCGTCTTTACTAATGAAAATCTATACCTCTACTATTCTTTCAGATTTCCGGCCCCGGCTTGTGGGGACGAGGGACGAGGGACGCACTTCTCATTCTCACTTCTGATTTCTTACTTCTCAACTCACTCCTTCATTCTCTCAAACTCTCTTGACTTTCTTCACTTCGCTCACAACTTTTCACTTTTTACTTTTTACTTTAACTCACTACTCACTACTCACTACTCACTACTCACAACTAACATCTGACATCCGACTTCCGACCTTTGAAATCCTACTTCTTTTCCAGGTTCATCGTCTTCCTCGGATGATATTTCAGAATATTGGTTCTGAGGAACTCCCGGTCAAGATGTGTGTAAATCTCTGTTGTGGTGATGGAAGCATGTCCCAGCATTTCCTGAACGGCTCTCAGGTCGGCCCCGTTTTCAACCAGATGGGTTGCGAAGGAATGCCTGAGTGTATGCGGACTTACCGTTTTTGTAATCCCGGCCAGTGCTGTAAACTTCTTAACAATCTCAAAAATCATTGCCCTGGTAAGTTTGCTGCCTCTCTGGTTGAGGAATAGGTTGTTTTCACTACCTCTTGATATCTTTTGGATGTTCCGGATGAAATTTACATACTGCTCAATTTGCCTGATGGCGTTGGAGCCAACAGGGACAATGCGTTGTTTATCGCCTTTTCCGGTTACCATGATGAATCCTTCATCAAAATGAAGGTCCGATAGTTTTAGGTTTACCAGCTCTGAAACCCTGAGTCCACAGCTATAAAGTAACTCTACAATGGCTTTGTTGCGCTCGCCATTTGGGTTGCTCAGATCAATTGAAGCGAGCAGATTCTCAACTTCCATAATGGTGAGCACATCCGGCAGTTTCCGGCCTGTTTTAGGCATTTCAAGTAATTCAGTAGGGTCGGTTTTTATCTCATTTTCAAGCAACATATACCGGTAAAAAGCCCTGATCCCCGATATTATACGCGACTGACTGGTGGCCGCGATACCCAGTCCGGTCAGTGTTTTTAAAAATTCCTGAAGATCTTTCAGCCCGACATCCGCAGGCTGAATAATCCTGTGTCCGGAACCCATAAATTCAGCCAGTTTGGTTATATCACGCAGGTAGGAATCAACCGTATTGCCCGACATAGACCGTTCAACCTGTAAATAAGCCCTGAATCCTTTGATAAAAATCTGCCATTGCATGCCTGACGTTTTGTGTTCAAACCTAACTATTTTTTTGCCGCTGTTGTATCAGTATGTTCCTGATTTGAAAAAAAATATGAACAAATGGTTGTTTGTATCTTATTCAAATAATTTAAAACTATGATAATGAGATATATGGGTAAATGGAGGTTCGGAATATTTTAAAATTTGCCGGTTTTTGATAATTTTTCCTTGTATCTCTTTGGTTGGTAAGTAAATATTTGTATTTTTGCAGTCCGAAAATTTAAAGGCTTACAACAATGGCTAAGAAGAGTAAAGAAGCAAGAATTCAGGTGATACTGGAGTGCACAGAGCACAAAACCAGTGGTATGCCAGGTACTTCAAGGTACGTAACCACCAAAAATAAGAAGAATACGCCCGAGAGGCTTGAGATCAGGAAATACAATTCTATTCTCAAGAAAGTAACTGTTCACAAAGAAATTAAATAACGATAAACCATGGCAAAGAAAGTAGTTGCAACCCTGAGAACATCTTCAGGTAAGGATTATGCAAAGGTTATCCGCATGGTAAGGTCCGAAAAGACTGGTGCCTATACATTCAAGGAAAATATTGTTGCCAACGATTTGGTGAAGGATTTTCTGGCGAAGAAATAATCGCATCCTTATTTTATTGACAGGGCCTTTTCTTAACTCTAAGGAAAGACCCTTTTTTTATTTGGTAAATCGCACAAGCAGGCTTATTTCCTAACTTTGCAATCAAAGCTTAAACATAAAATCCATGGGTATTTTTTCATTCTTTTCGAAAGAAAAAAAGCAGGACCTCGACAAAGGGCTGGAGAAAACAAAAACCAGTTTCTTTGGCAAACTTTCGAAAGCCATCATCGGCAAATCGAAGGTTGATGATGAGGTGCTCGATAATCTTGAAGAGATTCTGGTTACATCAGACGTCGGGGTTGATACCACGCTCAGGATCATCGGGCGCATCCAGAACCGCGTTGCACGCGACAAATTCCTGGGCACTTCTGAACTAAATCAGATACTGCGTGAGGAAATCTCAGCCTTACTCGGCGAAACCGAAAAAGGACAGCTTGTCGATGGATTTGATTTTCCGAAAAGAAACATGCCCTATGTGATCATGGTGGTAGGAGTGAATGGTGTTGGTAAAACGACAACCATCGGAAAGCTTGCATACCAGTATAAAGCCGCCGGCAAAAGTGTGGTTTTAGGTGCCGCCGATACATTCAGGGCTGCTGCTGTTTCCCAGCTTGAGATCTGGGCCGAAAGGGTAGGGGTTCCCTGCATCAGTCAGGGTATGGGTGCCGATCCGGCTTCCGTGGCTTTCGATACCCTCAAATCTGCCCTTGCAAGGCAGGCTGATGTTGTAATCATAGATACTGCAGGCCGTCTGCATAACAAAATTAACCTGATGAACGAACTCTCAAAAATCAGGAATGTGATGCAGAAACTGATTCCCGATGCTCCGCACGAAATATTGCTGGTATTGGATGCATCAACCGGACAAAATGCGATCGAACAGGCCCGTCAGTTCACCGCTTCAACAGAGGTCAACGCACTGGCATTAACCAAATTAGACGGGACAGCTAAAGGCGGGGTTGTAATCGGGATTTCCGACCAGTTTAAAATACCGGTCAAGTATATCGGTATAGGTGAAAAAATGACCGATCTGCAACCATTCATCAAAGAAGAGTTTGTTGACTCCCTCTTCAATTAACAAGATTCCTCTTTAATAATTTAACCGGCAGGCTGATATTCCCGATATTTGCTTCAAATGCTGTGAATTTTTCTACAAGTATCTGATAATGAAAACCAAGCTGTTTAAAAACAAAACCGTCAATGTGATCACCCTTGGGTGCTCTAAAAACCTTGTTGATTCGGAGGTGATGCTCAGGCAGTTGCAGGCCGCCGGTCTTAAAACACTGCACGACAGCAATGCCGATGCCGATGTTGTGATCGTAAACACCTGCGGTTTTATCAACGATGCAAAGGAAGAATCGGTGAATACCATTATGCAGTGGGTTAAAGCCCGCAAAGAAGCCCGCATTGAGAAGCTTTTTGTGATGGGTTGCCTTTCGCAGCGTTACCGCGATGACCTGAGCAGGGAAATTCCTGAAGTAGATGGTTTTTTTGGGGTGAATGATCTGAATGCAATTCTGACCTCCCTGAATGCCCCGTTCCGGAAGGATTTATTGAGTGAACGGCTGATTACAACACCTCCACATTTCGCTTATTTCAAAATTTCAGAAGGTTGCGACCGGAAATGTTCTTTTTGTGCAATTCCGGGGATCAGGGGAAAGAATATTTCAAAACCCATCGAAGATCTGGTGGCAGAAGCCCGTTTTCTGGCTAAATCAGGAGTTAAAGAGCTGATCCTCATAGCACAGGATCTGACCTGGTATGGAGTTGATCTGTATGGAAAAAAGCAACTGCATATCCTACTCGATGAACTTGCTGAAGTGGAAGGGATTGAATGGATCAGGCTGCATTACGCCTATCCGGCCGGATTTCCTGTGAAAGTGCTGGATGCGATCAACAACCACCCCAAAATATGCCGCTATATTGATATTCCACTTCAGCATATCAACAGCCGGATACTTAAATCGATGGGCAGGGGGCTGAATGCAGAAGGAACACGAAAGCTGATTGATACAATCAGGGAGCGCGTTCCCGGAATTGCCATCCGCACCAGTTTTATCGTCGGGTATCCCGGTGAAACGGCTGCTGAATTTAATGAATTAAAACAGTTTGTAAAAGATTGTAGTTTTGAAAGAATGGGCGTATTCACCTATTCACATGAAGAGAATACTCCTGCAGCCAGATTAAAGGACGATGTCAGACCAGCAATTAAAGCCAGGAGAGCTGAAGAATTGATGCTGATCCAGCAGGATATTTCAATGGAACGGAATTCCAGGTTGATTGGCAGCCAAATGCGTGTGATGGTTGACCGGGAGGAAAATGGCACCTGGATCGGCCGTACTGAGTTTGATTCTCCGGAAGTGGACAATGAAGTAATTATATCTGAATATGTAACCCTGCCGACTCCCGGTCAATTGATAGAGGTAACCATTACCGGAGCTGAAATGTATGACCTGATGGCATCTTATTAGCTTTGAAAAGGTTAGAGTGAGGGTGGGGGGGAGAGGGGGGGGGGGGGGGGGGGGGGGGGGGGGGGGGGGGCGGGGGGAGGGGGGTGGAGGGGGAGGAAGAGGGGAGGGGAGGAAAGGGGGGGGGGCCCCGGCCCGCGGGGGGGAGGGGGGGCGGGGGGGGGGGGGCGGGACGGGGGGGGGGGGGGGGGGGGGGGGGGAAAAGGGGGCCGGGGGGGCAGAGAGGGTGGCAAAAGGGGGGGGCGGGAGGGGGGGGGGCGGGGGGGGTTGGGGGTTGGGGAGTTAGAGGGTGAGGGAGGAGGGGGTGGGGGGGGGGGGGGGCGGGGGGGGGGGGGTTGGGGGGGGTGGGGTGGGGGTTGGGGGTGGGGGTGGGGGTGGGGGTGGGTGGGGGGGGGGGGGGTCCGGGGGGGGGGGGGGTGGGGAAATGGGGGTGGGGGGGGGGGGGGAGGGGTTTATGGGGAATTGCAGAATTTCAAAGTTATAAATATCCGTTTATTCAAATGCATCACTAAATTTGCATCAACAAAATAAACATCTATGAAAAAGGCAGTATTATCATTTCTGTTGTTATTGGGTATTGCATTTTCATCCTTTGCTCAAAAGGACGAAAAAACAAATCAAACCGACAATCAGGGGCTAAAGCAGGGACACTGGGTTACAACAGTGGGTGAAGTAATTACCGAGGGCAATTATGTTGATAACATGAAAGATGGACTCTGGTTAACCCATATTGCTGAAAGTGGTTTGCTGATTCATATTGAAAATTATAAGAAAGATATGAAAGATGGTGTATTTATCCAGATTTCAAAGCAGGGTTACCTTCTTTCTGAACAGTACTTTACAAACAATATACCCGAAGGACCACACCGGCAATACGGTCAGGGTGGATTTCAGATTTCCGAAAACAATTACCTTGATGGCAAATACCACGGTATGCAAATAACCTACTATGAAAATTCAAAAAAGAAATCGGAGGAATTAGATTATAACGCCGGAATAAAGGACGGGCCTTCGAAATGGTACAACATGGAGGGTAAACTGATTGCGGAGTACAATTATGTTAAAGGCCAGCTTCAGGGAGAGCAGAAATCGTTTTACAGTGGTGACAAGTTACGCACCTCGGAATTTTATAAAGATAACCAGAATGAAGGACCCAGCATGGAGTATTACGAAACTGGTAAGGTTAAAACTTCAGGGCAATATAAGGCCGGATTAAAAGATGGTAAATGGGTTGATTATGATGAGAATGGCACCGTAGTGAAAACAACGGTCTTTGCCAATGGAAAAGAAAAATAATTCAGCACCCGGTATGAAGAAAATTAACAATCCCTTTGTAATGCGGGAAGGCTACAACTGTTTCGGATGTTCTCCCGACAACCAAAATGGGCTCAGGCTTAAATTCGAAGAGGATGGTGATTTCCTGGTTGCACAATGGCAACCAGAATCACAGTTCCAGGGCTGGAACAACACACTTCATGGTGGAATTCAGGCAACTTTGCTCGACGAACTGGCGAGCTGGCTGGTTTTTGTCAAGCTCAGGACATCCGGAGTTACTTCCAGAATGGAAGTAAAACTAAAGATACCAGTACCGACAAATCAGGGTACCCTGTTCATGAAAGGAAAACTTCGTGAAATGAAACGGAACATAGCAGTCATCGACACCTGGTTATACAATCATGAAATGGTATTGTGCACCGAAGCTGTGATGTATTATTATACTTTTCCTGAAGATCTGGCCCGTGAAAAATACTGGTATCCGGGCAATATGGCATTTACAGGCAATTCCGAAGAATAGGTTTTTCAATATTCCTGAAAATGGTCAAAAGCTATGTTCAGTAAGTGATTATGGGCAACTTCAGATGTGGATGACGGCGAAGTAATGGTTTGAGATCGGAACTTAAACAAAATTCCGGTCAATATATTCCTGAAACTTATCTCTATATTGCTCGCTGACAGGTATATATACATTACCGTCGAAAATTATTCTGTTTCTCTCTATAACGGAAATCTTTGAAAGATTTACGATATAGGATCTGTGAACTCTTATAAACCGGTCCTGTGGCAGTTGTTCATCCATGCTTTTCAGACTCAAATGTGTCATCACAGGGGAACTGTTGACCATATGAATTTTAATATACTCGTGCTGGCTTTCAATGTATTTTATATCGGCAAACTCAATACGGATTAGTTTATAACCGGATTTTACAAACAGATGGTCAGCGGTTGTCTTTACGCTTCCTTTCTGATTATTAGCAGTGAGTTCAATCAGGTTTTTAACCCTATTTGCTGCTTTCAGGAAATTGCTGAATGTGATTGGTTTTAACAGATAATCAACTGCTTCAACCTGGAAACCCTCAACAGCATATTCGCTGTAGGCTGTTGTGAATACAATATAAGGTTTGTTTGCAAGCGATTTTACAAATTCCATTCCGCTGATATCAGGCATATTAATATCGACAAACAGGAGCTGTACATCGGTTGAGTCCATAATGTTCATTGCTTCAGCGGCACTCCGGCATTCAGCCGCCAATTCCAGGAAAGGAACTTTCTGAATATACCCCGCTATTTTTTTTACTGCCAGTGGTTCATCATCAATGGCTATACAACGTATGTTCATACCGGGATGGTGAGGTTAACTTCAAACTCATTTTCTTTGTCGGAAATATCCAGTTTGTAATCCTGATCGTACAATAAGTTCAGGCTTTTTTTTATGTTCTCCAACCCAATGCCCGAATATTCATCATATTCTTTCGCAACAGTTTTATGTTTGCTGTTTTTGATGATACAACCCAGGGTATTTTCATGGATCTGAATTTCAAAATAAATATATGATTTTTTCGGGTAGCTCACCCCATGTTTAAAGGCATTTTCAAGCAAAGAAATAAACAACATCGGGGGTATTTTAATATCCGGAATCTGATCAGGAATCAGAACGGTAACTTCTACCTCATCCGAATGCCTGAGCTGCATAAGCGAAATAAAACTGTGAATAAATTCAATTTCCTTTTTCAATTCAATGGTATTTTGAGCAGAATCGTAAAGTAAATACCGCATAAGTGTCGAAAGCCGTTCGACTGCATTCTGGGCTTTTTCCGTATCCATTTCAATAAGTGAGTGGATATTATTCAGGGTATTCATGAAAAAATGCGGGCTTACCTGATGCTTTAACAGGGCGAGGTTGGTTTTAAGTTGTTCTTTCTCGGCATCTTTTCTCATTTTTTCCTCGCTCAGCCATTTCGACATCAGTTTAATGGTTGTTCCTGCACCAACCAATAAGATGCAGATAATGAAATTATCTGCAAAAGCCATAATGGGCGGCTTCTTCCTGGGTTCATACAACGCTGGTGGAGTTAAACCATCCGGGGAGGTCACTATTACGGGTCGGGGCTGTTGAGGAAAGCCTGATTGAGCTGTCATGTTAAATACAATCACAGTTGCAACAAGTGCCGGCATTAAAACAAAGTAATACCGGTATTTCTTTTTTAATAGTAACCGGGGTACAAGGATATACACATTAACCAGGAAAAGAAAGAGATATCCAAACACATGTAACCAGTTTTTTATTACCTCATTCCAGTTGATATACCCGGAATTGCGTTCACTGAAATAAGGCACTGAAAAAACGAATACCCATATCAGGAAATACGACAAAAATTCAATTTTCCTGCTGTCTAGTCGAATTGTGTTCATTTAACAAATGTATGTAACTTCTTTAAAATTGAATTTTATAAATCACATTCGGGAAAAAGCCGAGCTGGTAGGTTGTGTTTATCGACTGGCTTCTATTATCATAGCTTTGTGAGAAAACATTATCGTTGTTCGTGATGTTTTGCAGGTCAATGGAAAATGACTGCGATAGTTTTTTCATCCGGCTGTTGTGTGTATAACCAAGTTTGAAATCTAAGCGGAAATAGTTGGGATAAAAATCCGAATAGGCATCTGAAGATAATTGTTCGTGACCAATTTCGTTGGACGCTTCCAGATCAATGGGTGTGTAAGCCCTTCCTCCGGCATTGGTGCATTTGATATCGGCTGAGATTTTATTCCGTTTTTCACTTCCGACGTTCCATTCTTTTCCTCCCAGAATATTAAAAACGTATTTCCCGTTGAATGCAGTGTTTCTTTCTACTCCATCGCTTCCTTTGTATTTGGAACTGTATATGGATGAGGTAAATAAGCCATAATATCCGTGGCTGAAAAATTTCTCTATGGTCAACTCTATACCATAATTGGTTCCGGTTCCACTGTTTACCAGGCTGTCCTCCAGATCGGTCTTAAAACCAGCACCTGTATTCAGCATGGAGTAGCTGCTCGAAAAAGTATTTACCGGCACATTGTAAAGATATTGGTAATAAACTTCTGCTTTTAAACGCCAGTCTTTAATGGGTTGCAAATCATAGCCCAGTACAAAATGATGGCTTTTGGTAAAATCAAGGTTTTCATTGTTATAAACGTAAGAGCCATCTGCCATTTGGGTTTGTAAAAAATATACATTGATGGGTTGCATCTGCGAATGAAGTCCATAACCCAATGTTAGGCTGCTTTTACTGTCAACATCATATCTGAGCCCCAAACGAGGCTCAACCGACAGCGAATTATTCAGGAAAAACAACTGTGAATGCACACCTGCATTGAGTGTAAGTTTATCATTAAAGCTATATTTGGCATGAACGTATGCCTGAGCGAGATTGGTGTAACTGTCATAATCCCAGATTTGATTCCAGTCCGACTGGATTTGGTCTTTTGCGCGGTAATAAAGATTCAATCCAATCAGTTCATCCTGGATACCCACTTTTATAAACAGCTTTGAACTTATTTTTGAATTATAACTTGTTGCAAAATTATAGCCTGTTTTGGTAACCTTATTTTCTGATTTTGTAAATGCGGAATCGCTCATTCGATCAAAGTCATAATCCGTTTGACCTGACATTGAATAGTTTAGCCCAATATTGGAACTAAAATAAGATTTACTGTTAATCTGTTTGAAATGCTTTATTCCGGCAATGCCAATTTGACTGCTCAGATCGTGCCCGCTTCCATTTCCATACAAGGAACTTGAGTTTCCACCTTCGATATTGATGCTGCTTGTTGCCAGAATTCCAAATAAGGTAAACTTGCCCGATTTACTATTTCCACTGCTCACATTAAAAGACAAATCCTGGTACGAAGGTAATGCTGTGGTGCCGATATCAATACCTACCGCCTGGGCAACACCCGCCAGCGCATAGCGGTAGCCCACAAGATACGATGAGCCTGTTTCCTTACTGATTGGCCCTTCAGTGGTAGCTTCCAGGCCGGTAATCAGCCCTGCCTGCAAGGTGGTTTCCCTTTTGCGTATTTCCGTTCCGGAAACCCAGGTCGAAAACCCCGGCAGTGGCATTGCCATATTCGGCAGGGAAAGCCGAAGTAAGGAAATCAGAGCTTTTGAGCAGGTTGGTGTTTAACGCGCTCACTGCCCCACCGGTAGTGCCCACCGTTGCAAAATGGTTAGGATTTGTAACATTCATTCCATCAATTCGCCACAAAACGCCAACAGGAGAATTGCCACGGATTACGATATCATTCCTGGAATCGTCGGGAGCACTTACTCCCGCAAAATTGGCGGCCAGCCGTGCCGGGTCGCTGCGCCCCCCTGCATAGCGGTTCACCTCTTCAGTGGAAAAGGTGCGGGCACTTACCGGAATTAAATGGTTTATCGTACCGGCCTTTCGGTTAGCAGTTATAACCACTTCATTCAGCAGTTTTAAATCCTCTTCCATGGTAATATCCAGCACAACTTCTTTTCCTGAGGTTACCACAACATTGGGAATGAAAACCTCTTTGTAGCCAACATACGAAATCTTAAGTTCATACCTGTCGGGTAACAAGTTTGCCAATAGGTAATTCCCCTTTTCATCGGTTACGGTTCCCTTGATTTCGGCAGTATTCACAATCTGAACCGTTGCGCCGGGTAGCGTGGTTTGGGAAAGCTTATCGGCAACAACACCGCGTATATTTTGCCTGTTGTTTTGGGCGAAAGAAATTTGGGATATAAAAAGAAATATAAGCAGGATGGATTTATTCATATTTTTTGAATAAAGAGATTGGGAAATAATAAATTTTATTTGATGTTGTAAAGGAGACCGGAACTATTTTTCAATCTGTTGATTTAGTGTTTTTGTGCTTCCGGCTTCAATAGCATGCACTTTACCATTTATTTTCACAAACACATCCATCGAACTCAAATTGGTAACCATGCTTTTATCCACCGAGAATTTGAGGTTTTTACAGGCATTGATATAATCCACCAATCCTATTTGTGTTATGTAGCAGATATCTGGATTTTTGGAAACCATTTTGAAAAACTTCTCCACTTCAGCCCATTTGTTTCCGGGTCCTTCATATTCCCAGCTATGTCCCCAAACATAAAACAGGGATAATGAGTTCGCCTTTAGAAAATCATTAGTAAGCTGATAAAATTGTGCTAATTCCCTGCTGTCGTTTGCCGTGTCGTTGGGTATATAATTTGTTTTCCCGAATAAATGAATGGTAGGTTGCCATTTGAGAAAATCAGCGGGAATACTAAAATCATATGTATCGCCAACGGTTCTTGCATATTCAATACCAAGACCGGTTATTGCCTCAATTACAAAATCGTTGGTATTGCCAAATGGATACGACATTCCACGAACGGGATAACCCATTAGTCGCTCCAGCTCTTTTCTATCTTCCACCACCTCATATATCACATCGATCTTCGACAGTACCGTCAAATTAGGGTGATTAGCCGTATGGGCGGAAACTTCATGCCCTTTGTAAAGGTTTGTAATTTCTTCTTTGGTGAGATAATCTTTTGTACCGAGTTTATTGGAATTGAGATGAAAAGTCCCGACAAGACCATATTCATTCATCAACTTTACCAAATGCCTGTCGGCTACATTTCCATCATCAAAACTCAAAATCAGTGCTTTGGATTTGCCTTGCGGAAAAAGCATTTCCACTGGAGTACTGCTTTTAACGTCCGATAGATTTGATTGGGCATTTGCTGAATTGATAACAGATAACAAAGCAACGACTACAATCGTTAGTTTCAGTTTAGTTTTCATGTGTGATAATTTATTTTTATGGGTCACATGGAACTCGCCATGTAGTTAATTATTGCACTGTTTGTCAAGATTATTGCCATGGCCCGGTTCTCATAATTTTCATTTATTTAATTGTCCTTACCAGACGTACATAGTTTAACACCCGTTCCTCTCCTTCGCCGGTTCCAACTATCTTCTTATCGAAACGCACAGCACCGGCACCGTGAAGGTTTTCTCCGTTTCCATCTTCTGCCCTTCCAAAAGCCACATACCATGCATAAGTATAAGAACCGTGGGTTTGGAATTGCTGATGTACTTGTCCAATAGTAAGGATAGTCCTCTTTACCACCATCGTTTAAAATACCCGTACAATTGAACAGTGCATTTATTGCCGGACCGACATTGGCTGAGTTTGTTGCATAGGGCGAGCGTGTGTAATCCACAATACTTTGAAGTTCTTTTGTATTGGGCAAGCGCCAATCGTTGTGCCCAAGGTAATTTGCGTTATTCTGCGTTTGAGCATAAGCCAGTGCGTGGTCCCAATCCATTCCCGAACCGTTGTCGGTTTGTTGCCACATAAGGCCGGTAGCTAAATCGGAAATAGTACCATCGTTGTTGTTTTGAAATAAATTTACGCCATACGAAAGATTGCCGCGTACACAACGAACCTGAAGTGCTTTGGACCAGCACTGATACTATAGGATTTAATATGTCCGGTGCCAAAATTTACGCAAAGGCAAGTTCATCCCGGCTCTGGGCGTTTCCCCTTATATTGCCCAAAACTCGGTATATTTGTCGCTACTCCAAAAATTGCGTGGCTCAGGTCTTGTTCATCTGTATATTTAATGTCAAAATATTCTGTATCAATATAAGGCCATCCGACACTTACATTCCATAAAGAGTATAGCTCCTTTATAGTTGGCACTCGCCAATCGTTGTAACCGCCATAGTTTTGTGTGTTTAAATTGTCAACTACGGTTTGGATTGAAGCCCAATAATAAGTGCCACTGTCATAGGTTTTCTGCCAGGTTAAGCCTGTAACTTCGTCTTTTACAGTAAGTCCATCACTGCTTTTGGTATATACAGGCGCTGTATGAGTAAACTGAGCATCCTGACCGAAAAAGGCTTCTCCCAAAACAGGAGTGATAATGTTGCCGGCACTGTCCCAGGATTTGGTTTGACTTGTGCCTAAAACCGGATAGCAACCTGCGTAAGCCGCTTCACGAGGAACGACTTGTAAATCTCCGGAAATTGTTGAAGTATCATCTTTTTTACATCCTGCCATATTCATATTCAGAAGGATTAAAAACACTGTCAGAATGGGTAAAAAACTCATTTGATTTGCTTTTAGCTGCATTTTGCTCAAAATATTAATTTTAGGTTGCATGGATTAGTATCTTATGGTAAATATGAGGCAAAAGTAGAAGGTGTTAACTTATTCATAAAATACAATCACCCAATGGCACTATTGTACCTCCCGAAACTGTATTTAGTTCACCGAATGTTTTATTAAAAAGACGTCTTCAGCTTACATTATATTTAGCTGAAGACGTCCGATTCTGATATTTTTCGTTTTCTGCCTCTTGTTATGGCCTGCCTGCTTCCGGGCCTTTCGGGCGGGTTGCCATTTCGAGTTCAAGGTATTTTGGGTATGAAGCCGCAGGAATTGCCTGTTTCACTTTTTCATCCCTGTTTTTTGCGAGAGCATCAACCTTTGTTTTTTCAGGCCTTGCAGGTGGTGTGGCGAGTTTGTCCAGCTCAACAAAAAAATCGTTGAACGCTGCCGACACTTTTTCTTTTTGTGTTTTGTTGAGTTTCAGGGGCTGGCAGATTTCCTTATCCACCATTTTTAACCGCTCTTCTATACCTGGTGGTTTCATACCACCATTACCGGGTTGTGAGAAACAACTGTTTAAGCCCAATAAAAAGGCGAAAGCGGTATAAACTAATCTTGTTTTCATATCATTACTTTTTGTTTGTTAATAATTTGAAAACAAAGGTGCATCGTTAAAAAACTTTCTGAAAATGAAATCAATCAATGGCAGTATTGTGTCACCCTATAATGGGTTTCGGTCACTGAAAATTTTTGTTGCTGTTTACTTTTCATTATTGAATAATAACAAATGTATCATTATCAGAAGGTGTTTGTGGGTTGGATTTTCATTGTATCGCTTTCTTTTATGTCTTTGTGTAGCAAATTAAGCTCAGTTTGTTTTTTATACCTGGCAGTAACAACCTGCTGAATCCGATTCAATATAGTTGCATTTCATTCGTTTCTAATTATTCCTGCATCCTTTGCCAACTGAAGCAGTTCATTCAGGATCATTGCCGTTGCACCCCAGATAAGGTATTGATTAAAATAGTACCCCGGGATTCTGATTACTTCCCCATTCTTGTATGTAATATCATATTCTCCGGTAAATTGAGGATTCAGGAAGTGTTTCATCGGAACTGTAAATACTTCTGCAACTTCTTTTCCGTCAGGTATAAATTCTGGTCTGAATAGGCATTTTGCCAGTACCGGGCTGATAATAAAGTTACTGGGAGGTACAAACAGGTCGCTGAGTTTTCCAATTACTGTAACTGAAGCTGCCTTTACGCCGACCTCTTCTTCAGCTTCACGCAGAGCAGTGGCTGTAAGGTCAATGTCGGTTTTTTCAAACTGACCGCCCGGGAATGCGACCTGCCCGCTGTGAACTCCATCGTATTCAACACGCTTGATAAATGCGGTATTAATCTCGCCTTGTTCATCCGGAAACAATATGATCAGGACACTGCTCTTACGGGCAAACTCCGGGCCTTTGCTGTTATTTATAAGCCTGTTTCGGTGAGCCGGGGCCATTCCGGTATGTGCGACAGGTCCGGGAAGTCCTGTTGCCATGGTTTCGGTTAACTTACTGATTTGATGTTCAAAATATTGTATTGACATTATATTTCAGGGTATTGTTGTAATTCAGACGTTGAAGATAAAAAATATCGTTTCTGAAAGCGAATATTTCTGTTTTATTTGTAATTTTATAACCTCAAACCTTTCGAAACACTGCCAGGTTTGGTTTTATCGCCTGATTCCGGTATTCATCAACAGTTTTGATGTATTATCGTACTTGTCCGGGAATTTATTACTGCTTTTCAACAACGAAAAAGTTTTAGATAAACAGTCATTAAACAGAATGGTTAAGGAAAAAACAATAAATATTACTGAATCAAAAGATCAGCTCACCAACCTCAGTGAATTGATACTTTACAACGATGATATCAATACCTTCGATTTTGTAATTGAAACATTAATTGACGTTTGTGGAATTGAGCCATTGCAGGCAGAACAAATCACCCTTATTGTTCATTATAAAGGTAAATGCGGCGTAAAAACCGGTACATTAAATGAACTCAAGCCTGTTTATAACGAAATGATAAACAGAAAATTAACAGTTTCTATTGAATAGAAGGATTAAAATATCACATCTCGTAAGGGGATTAAGATCCGGATTTCTGATCTTATTATTATCATGCTCTGTGGTTCCGATAACCGGCAGAAAGCAGTTCAATGTGGTACCGGATAGCATGATCTCATCGCTCAGCCTTACTACTTATCAGGATTTTCTTAAACAAAACCCGCCACTTCCGGAATCTAATCCTGAAGTTGAAAGGGTTAAGAAAGTAGGAGCACTTATTTCTGAGGCTGTTGTGAAGTTCTTAAACGACAATAAAATGGCGGAAAGAGCGGCTTCCTTTAAATGGGAGTTCAACCTGGTTAAAAATCAGGAAGTCAATGCGTGGTGTCTGCCTGGCGGAAAAGTTGTTGTATACACCGGTATTACCCGCTATACAAAAGATGAAGCAGGACTGGCAGTGGTTATGGGACATGAGATTGCACATGCTGTTGCCAATCATGGTGGTGAAAGAATGAGTCAGCAACTTGCAGTTGTACTTGGAGGTGTTTCACTTGAAATAGCGATGCAGGAGCAGCCTTCACAAACGAGGGACTTATTCAATCTTGCCTATGGGGTCGGTTCTACGCTTGGTACTCTTGCCTATTCCCGGACCCATGAATACGAAGCGGATAAGCTGGGAATGGTTTTTATGGCGATGGCCGGTTATAATCCTGAACGGACATTGTCGTTCTGGGAAGAAATGGCTGCAATTCCCGGTGTCGCACCTCCGGAATTACTAAGTACACATCCGGGAAGCGAAAACAGAATAAAAGCTATTCGTGAGTATATTCCCAGGGCCAATAAATATTTTGTTTCAAGGTAAAAGCGGATGATTAACTTACTATTTTTGTAAGTGATCACATTTCCTGTCAATTCATATTATGTCACTAACACTTATAATTATTTTAATTATTGCAGGACTATTGTTTGTTCTGCTTGAGGTACTTGTAATTCCGGGCACAACTGTAGTGGGAATAGCAGGTTTTGCATTGATTGTGTTTGCTGTATGGGAGGGATATCATGTTTTTGGAAGCCCTACAGGCCATTTTATCATGGCCGGTACAGTTTTTCTGACAATTCTGGCTGTGGTGCTGGCTTTTAAATCCAATACATGGAACAAGCTGATGCTTAAAACCGAAATAAGCGGCAAAGTGAATGAAATTGATACTGAAAAAATTCATGAAGGCGATGTCGGAAAGGCTGTTTCCAGGATTACACCTGCCGGTAAAGCTGTTTTTAACAATGAGTTTTTTGAAGTTCACACCAATGGCGATTTCATTGATCAGGAAATGGAAGTTGTTGTTACGCAGATTGTTGATAATAAAATATTTGTAAAACTTAAATCATAGAAAAATGGAACAAGGCTTTTTGGTAATTGTAGCTATTGGAATTGCATCGTTATTTGGTCTCTGGATCATCTTTTATTTTATCCCTGTCGGACTTTGGTTCTCAGCCCTGCTTTCAGGCGTTAGGGTTTCGCTGATTCAGCTGGTATTTATGCGCTGGAGAAAAGTACCACCTTCGGTGATTGTTACGGCCATGATCAATGCTACCAAAGCCGGGCTGTCGATCACCCGCGATGAACTGGAAGCCCATTACCTGGCCGGTGGAAGGGTTAAGCTGGTTGTCAATGCATTGATTTCTGCCGATAAGGCCAACATTCCCCTAAACTTTAAGGCAGCCACTGCCATCGACCTTGCTGGTCGCGATGTTTTTGAAGCCGTTCAGATGTCGGTAAATCCGAAAGTGATCAATACACCACCGATTGCGGCAGTTGCAAAGGATGGTATTCAGCTGATTGCAAAAGCCAGGGTAACGGTCAGGGCCAATATCCGTCAACTCGTCGGTGGAGCCGGTGAAGAAACAATTCTTGCCCGTGTAGGCGAAGGAGTTGTATCATCGATTGGTTCTTCTGATTCACATAAAAGCGTACTTGAGAATCCTGATTTAATCAGTAAAATGGTTCTTTCCAAAGGACTTGACAGTGGAACTGCTTTTGAAATCCTTTCAATTGATATTGCTGATATAGATGTTGGGAAAAACATTGGAGCCCAGCTTCAGATGGACCAGGCATTTGCAGATAAAAATATTGCACAGGCCAAAGCCGAGGAACGCCGTGCCATGGCTGTTGCGAACGAACAGGAAATGAAAGCCAAGGCCCAGGAAGCACGCGCAAAAGTTATTGAAGCTGAAGCTGAAATTCCAAGAGCAATTGCCGAGTCATTCAGAAGCGGAAACCTCGGATTGATGGATTATTATAAATTCCAGAATATCCAGGCTGATACAAAAATGAGGGAGTCAATAGCAGAGCCTTCTAAAACAAAATCAGGACCGAAAAATCTGGACAATCCACTTCAAAAATAATTTTTTTGAAAGATTCCGATACAACGCCCTGGGAAAATCCAGGGCGTTTTTTTTGCATCTTGTTAACACACCTGTTAACTGCTAAGCAGTACCTTTGTAAATGAATTGACGATAGATATGGAGAAGAGGGAAAATATCAACGAAGTGCAACAGGTAAAGGCTAAATACCGGCAATTGGTTGCTGTTTGTCAGCCTTTCATGGCCGGAGAGAATAATAACAGTCTGAAAGATGCATTCAGGGTTTTATTAAACTCACTTTCAAACCGTCTTAAATCAGATTCTGAGCCATACTTTTTGCATGCTGTGGATGTTGCTTCTATTGTCGCTTCCGAAATGCGCCTGGGAATGACTTCAGTGTTGGCGGCATTATTACACGATGTTGATTTGGATACAATCAAAAAAGAGTTCATCGGCACCAATAATAAGTTGACAGATGTCGGGACCATCGTTCAGAGTCTGCACCAGATTGGCAGTTTGCCAATTGAAAGATTGCCCGATAATGCTGAGAATTTTATCAGCCTGTTGTTGTCCATTTCAGGCGATGTAAGGGCGGTACTGATAAAACTTGCTGACCGTCTTCACAGAATGCGCACCATTTCATTGCTTTCGCCTGCCAATCAGGCAGCAATTGCGCTCGAAACCTCAAATTTATATGCACCGTTGGCTCACCGCCTGGGTCTTTATAAGATCAATTCAGAACTTGATGAGCTTTCGCTTCATTACACCGATCCTGATTCATATGGCCTTCTTTCTGCAAAGATTCAGCAATCGCTGGTTGACAATAAGGACTTTATTAGTGGGTTTCTCGAACCGGTAAAAGCTGAGCTTACCAGACTTGGTCTGGATTATACTATCAAAAACCGTATAAAATCCGTTTCATCGGTTTACAATAAAATCAGGAAGCAGCAGGTAACGTTTGAGGAGGTATTCGACCTGTTTGCCATTCGAATTATCATCAACAGCAAACCGGAAAATGAAATTGCCGATTGCTGGAAGGCATATTCCGGGGTGACAAATCTTTATGCTCCGGAGCCCAAAAGAATGCGCGACTGGATTTCAAGACCGCGACCGAATGGTTATGAATCTTTACATGTAACGGTATTGGGACCATCAAAACGATGGATTGAGGTGCAGATCAGGACAACCCGGATGGACGAGGAGGCTGAAATGGGAAATGCTTCCCATTGGCGTTACAAAGGTCAGGCCGGGGCTGTTGAAACAGACGAATGGCTGAATTCCATCAGGCGGATACTCGAACATCCCGGAGAGGTGGAAGATGCCATCTCAACCGGCTCCAAATCCGGAGTTTCAGAGAATACGATCTATGTTTTTACTCCGGAAGGTGACCTTAAAAAATTGAAAGCCGGTTCCACTGTGCTGGATTTTGCCTTTGAGGTGCACACCAATATCGGGGCTAAATGCAGTGGTGGCAAAGTGAATAGAAAGATAGTACCCATTAAACAAGTACTGAAGAGCGGAGATGTAGTTGAGATTTTAACTTCCCGAAACCAGACACCAAACATCGATTGGCTTGGGTGGGTAGCAACAAACAGGGCAAAAATCAAAATACGGAGGTACCTCAAAGAAGCGGAATACAAACTGGCAGAAACGGGCAAGGAAATCTTTAAGAGAAAACTCGGTCAGCTTAAATTTGTAAACCAGGATGAAGCCATCAACAAACTGATAGCCCATTTTAAACTTGCCGGTCCGCTCGATCTCTTTCAGCAGTTGGCGGAAGAAAAAATTGAGCCTTCTTCTATTAAAAATAATCCTGGGTATTGGCAAAGAAACCGATGAAAAACCAGAATTAAAACCAAGACCAATCATAGCGCCTGAAGGTTCTGCACCAAACAAAACATCTGAAAATGTCATCATCGTAAATGAAACCTCCGCCATTGAAGGCTACAAACTGGCACGCTGTTGTAATCCTGTGATGGGAGATCAGATTTTTGGATTTGTAACCGTAGGAGATGGTATTAAAATACACCGGTTGAACTGTCCGAACGCAGCCTGGATGCGCGATCGATACCCTTACCGGGCGATGGATGCGCAATGGTCGAAACCAGCGGAAGGCACTTACTTTATTGCTACCATCAAAGTGAGCGGCTTCGACCAGCTTGGAATTTTAAGTTCAATCACTAACCTGATTTCGAATGACCTTAAAATGGATGTCAGGAATATTTCGCTCTATGTATAAATATTACATGCATTATGGTTTGAAACCCGGAACCACAGTTCATTGCATGGTAGATAAGATTAATTGTACCGGTAGGGTATTTCTGGAACCTGAACATCCGGTATATAAAAAAGGAACAAAGTTTCTTTTTGAATTTGTCAGGATACAGCCCTGCACTGATCAGAGTGAAATGTCTGAAATAGTTGTCAGGGATATTTTCGGAAACGAAATCATTGCAGAATTTTGTGCCGGGGTTGTGACCCATCATTTGAACGGCGGTTTGCAATACCAGGTTGAAGGATTTAAAAAAGGTAAACCTGTTTTGAACACCGCTTTACCGGCCAATCAGATGCTGTTTTTCGACAAGGATTGAATGATATCAGGCGTTGCAGAAGTTGTCAACAATTGTTGATAACTTTCGTTCAAAAAGTGTTGGTATTAAACACTGCAAAACACTTGACACAGGGTTCTCATTGTTGTACATTTGTTTCATCAGGCCAACGATATGGTGAGAAACACCGGGAGGCAAAATCAATCATCCGCAAGGATATGTTGAAATAGCCAAATGGCTTTCGCAGACAAAGGACAGCAAACCGCAAGGAATGTTAACCCAAGACGGAAAGTACAATTACCGGGTCCTGTTCAGAAGATCACTACGCAAGTAGAGAAGACCTGCAATATGGTAAGTCACGGCGATCCTCACGGGGGGAGCACAAACAAGGCACCAAAACAATAACCTGAGGTTTACCGCCAGCTACGGCAAACGGATAAACGAAGGGAAACTACTCCGCAAGGTTAGTTTCCCTTCTTGTTTTTTATTACTTTCCTTTTTTTTAGCAAAATATATTTCAACTTTTTGATAAAACACATCTGGTTTTTTCGTATATTTAACACCTGTTTATCTTCATCGCTATACTAAAGATTCCCTTCCCTGTTAATTTCCTTTCTTTATCGAAAAGTTAATGATTGCTTCCTTTTAAAAATATACTACGATTTTATTTTTTCATTTCATTCATAAGAGTGCTTTTAAACCAACGTGTTAAACTTTCATGTTATGAAAAAAAAATCCAAATTCAGAAGAATTCCGTTTTTAAATTTCTTTATTTGTGTATCCATTCTGTTAAGCGCTCAAGTGCCGGCCAAAGCTTCAGAAGAGGATTTTGTTCTCACAATACAAAACATAGTTCAAACAGCCACCAATGTGCTCGAGTTTGATATTTACCTTATGGATACCGATCCAAACCAACCTTTTGAACTATCATATATCCAAATGGGGATTACTTTCAATACCAATATCCTGAACGGAGCTGAAATTGCAATGACTTCCAGAGTACCTGGTATGTCGGAGCTGCCTCCGGACATGGAACCCATATATATTGATGCAGTAACATCCGGTCTGATAAGGGTAGAAGGCAGAGATTACCCCGGGGCAGGAAACGGGTGTATTGTTTCTGCAGTTTCCCCCGGAACGAGGATCACAAGACTCAGAATCACCAATTCCCTGTCTTTTGAAAGTGGTTCGACACCAGACTTTTCGTTTACTTCAAGTTCGGCAATCGATCCTTCCTATGCAACAAAAGTTGCAATCTACCAGGGTGGGATTACCAATACTTTCCTGACAGTTATACCGGGTGTAAATGCCAATGTTCCTGAGAATCCGGCATTTACCCAACCTATAATTTCAAATTCAGCAGGCGGTAATATAGAAGAATCTTATTTTGAAGAGAATACACCAACTAGGCAATATAATGTAAGTGCAATGAATCTTACAGATAATCTGATAATTACTGCTTTTTCAACGACAAGCCTGCCATTGGATTGCCAGCTTAAAGTTTCTTTGTCACCGACTGAGGGATTCACCGATCTTATCAATCTATCTCCTTTCAATGGAAGCATTGATACCATTATTTATGTTAAACCAGCCTGTAATGTTGTTCCAATGTGGTGTCACGGAACAATCATGCAAACAAGTACAGGTGCTATTCCGGACTCAATTAACGTAAATATTGAAAACCTATATTACCAGCACTGTGCACCAATAGCCGGCCTGGGCAATGTAACCGGAATTGCGGGATCAAAGGTTCATGTGCCATTTATGGTTACGAATTTTAACAATATCAGTGTTGCCAGATATTATATTGATTTCGATCCTGCTGTATTATCACTTGACAGCATTAAAAATATCAATTTAAACGGGGGAATACCTGATTATTATGTCTGCTATAATTGTCCAAGCCCGCATAATTGCTGCTTTGATGCAACTTTGTACATTTTTTTCAATATTACCAGTATCGACCCATCCATGAGCAGGTTATTTATAGAAATTTATTCAGAATTCGGAGTTATGGTCGAGGAGGGTGAAAATCTTTTTGATATTGTTTTCAATTATTCAGGGGGAGTTTCGCAACTGCACTTTACCGATGGGGAATATCTGTTTTGCAGTAATTGTTCGTTATATGGCGCCGAAATCATTAATGAACCACACGAAGACTATTATTTCAATGGTTCGGTGGGGCCTGAACTACCTAAAACAATAAATCTCTCACTTTATCTGGAAGGTCTTTTCAATACTTCAACCAATATCATGAACCAGGCCAGTGGAAGAGACTTCCCTGCCGGTTCTGCAGATGAAATATGGATTGGCTTTACTCAAAATACCTTCCCTTATACCATTGTATACGAGATAGATTCTGTATTGGTTGACAGGAACGGCTTTTGCCAAATTGAAATTCCGGGCAAAATGAGCGGAGAGAAATACATTGTGGTCAGACACCGGAATAGTATTGAAACCTGGTCAGCAAATCCTGTTTCAATAGAAGGGACGGAAATTTCATACGATTTTACGAATGAAATTGATAAAGCGTTTGGAGATAATCTGAAACTGATCGGGAGTAAATATTGCCTTTTCGGAGGTGACGTGGATCAGGACGGTTTTGTGGATACCGGTGATATGTCACCTCTTGATAATGATGCCTTCAACTACGCTTCTGGTTATATATCAACGGATGTTAATGGTGATGGAATGGTTGACACCGAAGATATGACCCTTGTGGATAATAATGCCAGCGGATATGTTGCAGCAAATTACCCTGTCGTATTAATGCCTGTTCTGACGACAGGTGTAGTAACGGATATTACCGGATTTACTGCAAAAAGCGGTGGCGATATTCCTTATGATGGAAATGTGCAGGTAACATCGCGTGGGGTATGCTGGAGCACTTCCCCAAATCCGACATTATCAGATAACCATACAAATAATGGTCCAGGTACAGGCACTTTTGAAAGCAACACTACCGCACTTCATCTTGCAACAACCTATTATGTTAGGGCTTACGCCACCAATATAAATGGAACTGCTTATGGAAATGAGGTGACTTTTACAACAACTTCTGATGCTTTCATTTGTGGAACTACCCCTGTCACGGATGTTGATGGCAATATTTACAATACCGTTTTAATTGGTGATCAATGCTGGATGAAAGAAAATCTCAATACCGGTGTAAAATTAATGGTTCCTTTAATGCGACGTTTAATGGTATAAATGAAAAGTATTGTTATCAGGATAATCCTTCAAACTGTGAGATATACGGCGGATTGTATCAATGGACAGAGTTGATGCAATCCGGATTCGGCGATCCGGGAATTCAGGGAATTTGCCCGGATGGTTGGCATATTCCGACAATTGGTGAATGGGCAGACCTGATTAGCCTTGCCGGAGGAGAAGAGATTGCAGGAGGAGCATTAAAAGAAGCGGGCACAACACACTGGAATTCTCCAAATACCGGTGCCAGCAACTCAACTGGTTTTACCGGTTTGCCGGGCGGATACAGATGGCCAAATGGTGATTATTTTTCCTTAGGTAAAAATGGTGCCTGGTGGACCTCAAATGGAATAGGATATTATAACGGGCCAGTTGATGAAAGGATGGTCCGGTATGACGGGGTTGCTGTTAACAGTGACGAAATTCATTTTGATATTGGCTGTTCAGTGCGTTGTTTGAAATCTGCAACAGTGCAGGCAACAGTCAATACCACAAGCATCAGCAATGTTTATGCTTATACCGCAGAATGTGGCAGCATTGTTACCAATGATGGCGGTATAGCAGTAACAGCAAGAGGTGTATGTTGGAGTACTTTTCCCAATCCTGCCATTGCCGGCAGTCATACCAATGATGGTACCGGTATCGGCCCATTTACAAGCGCGATAACAGGTTTAGTTCCTTCAACTCATTACTATGTAAGAGCTTATGCAACAAACAGTGCCGGAACAGCATATGGTGAGGAACATGATTTTTCTACTTATACTACCATACCCACCGTGAATACTTTACCGATAAGGTGGATCACCGGAAGCAGCGCGATAAGCGGTGGTGATATAATTAACAGTGGCACAGCCAATGTTACATCAAGAGTGTTTGCTGGAGTACTACTCCTTATCCTACAATTGCCGATGACCATACAAGTGACGGATTTGGTACCGGAACTTTTGAAAGTTATCCGACCGGGCTTGATTTTTCAACAACTTATTTTTTAAGAGCTTATGCTACCAATAGTGAAGGAACAGCATACGGGGATGCGATGAGTTTTACAACACTGGATGATATTATATGCAATGGTTTTATGTTAAGCCATTCTGAAGGAAGCGTAGCACCCGTTACCAAAACTGTAACCTATAATGTTATTGCAACAGGTCTTTCAGGACAAACCAAATGTTGGATCACCCAGAATCTCGGAGCTGACCGGCAAGCTCTTTCAGCTACTGACGACACTGAAGAATCTGCCGGGTGGTACTGGCAGTTTAACAGAAAACAGGGATATAAACACAATGGCATTATCCGCACCCCAAATACAACATGGAATTTTTCCATCAGTGAGAACAGTGACTGGATCAGTGCAAACGATCCCTGTAACCTGATGCTGGGTAGTGGCTGGCGTATTCCATCAAGAACAGAGTGGTATAATGCCAGTATTTCCGGTAACTGGAACAACTGCAATGAAACATTTGCATCGATGTTAAAACTGCATAATGCCGGCATCCTGGGAAACGATGATGGGGTGTTATACTACCGCGGTGCGAATGGCAATTACTGGAGCAGTACACAGTACAATTCAAACTTTAGCTGGATCCTCGGCTTTTATAGTGATGGTAGCTGGATTGGACATGGCAATTCCAAACCAGGTGGTCTCACCCTCAGGTGCCTCAAAAACTGAAATTTTGATTGACCCGGCTTTGGAATCAAGAAAAGTATCTGACTCCGGGTGAAAACGCAATGAGCTTATTTTTGCAATGAATAATTGTCTTTTCGTGAAATTTAAATAAGATATAGCGATTCTTAGGGGGAGCACAAACAAGGCACCGAAACAATAACCTGAGGTTTACCGCCAGCTACGGCGAACGGATAAACGAAGGGAAACTACTCCGCAAGGTTGGTTTCCCTTCTTGTTTTTATCAGCATTCCCTTCCGGAAAATAATTCTCTGGTTTTGGATACAATACATCTGAATTTGTTGTATATTGTACTTCAAAAATCTTCGTTCTTAAACTAAGAATACTTCCTATCCGAAGAATAAATTCTACTCGTAGAATACCTTTCCCCTGCTATATTCCATTCTATTTCAAAAGGTAAATGATCATAACCTTCAAGAGATTTACTGAATTCTTTATTCATTTCATTTAGAAGAATGGTGTTTAAGCCAAAATATTAAACTATTATGTCATGAAAAAGTTATTCAAAATCAGAAGTAACACCAGGTTACAGATATTTCTTGGTGCTACGCTCCTGCTAATTCCCGGAATGCAGACATCAGCCTCGAAAGAGGATTTATCAAGTTCCACAAAGATGATTGCTCAAACAGCGCCAAATGTTCTGGAAACTAACAGTTACTTGCTTAATTCCGATCCAAACCATTCTTTTAAAATGTCATTTATCAAACCGAATAATAGGTTCAAAGATGGCATCATGAAAGGGACAGAAATTTCCTCAGCATCAGCCATCATCGGGCCTGATCTTTCGCCACTGATTTTGGAAATGCAGCCCTTTAATAATCCTAAGCAGAACGATCCTGTTATTTCCAATTCGGTGAATGGCTATCTGGAGGAATATTATGGTCCTCCGCTTCCGGTTCCTCCTTCACCTCCTGTTTCTGAATATATTGTTACTGCATCAAACCTGACAGATGATTTAATCATTTCAGCTTCTACATCTTACTCATGGCCCGATTCGTGGGGGAATATTATTGTTTCCCTGTCACCGACTGAAGGTTTTGCTGACCAAATTACAATACCTTCCATAAATGGGGATATCAGTGCCACTATTTATGTTAAAACAGGTGTACAATTTACTCCCGGTGATTGTTATGGGACAATTACTCAGACCAGTACGGGAGCCCCCACCGATATTATCGATGTATACATCGCTTCATACCTATACGTATATTCACCAGTTACTTATATTGGTCATGCGCTTCAATGTCCCGGTTCAATCATTAATCTGCCATTAACAACTGAAGGATTTAATCATGTTGGAGGTTTTCAATACAATATAGAATACGACCCCACCGTGTTGTCTTTTTTAAGTCTGGAAAATTTAAATCCTGCATTACCTTGCATTTATGAGGATTGCGAAGATCCAGCCCCGTCCAGATATATTATTTCAAGTGTTACAAACATCAATCCTTCTCTAAGCAGATTAAATATTGCATTAGTTGATGAAATCGATGGGAGTTGGTCAGTAACCGATGGTGATAAACTCTTTGACCTTTCATTTTATTATACTGGAGGATTTTCCGGGCTTGTGTTTAATGATGTATCATATTATTATTCAGAAACGGGAGGAGTTCCATATACTGTTATTGATGAACCTCAATCATTTTATTATCATAATGGTTCTGTTGGCCCGGCAAATAATACATCCACCATCACAATAACCCCGGATGCCTTATCCTTTGGTGACGTATTAGTTGGCACGCATTCCGCAGTTCAAACCTATACAATAACCGCCTGTGGTCTTACAGCCCCGGTAACAGTTACTGCACCAGCAGGTTCTGCTATTCAAAATATTGACGGGAATTGGGTGCAATCCATAGACCTACCTCATACAGAAGGAAATCTGGATGCAACAGTTACTGTCTGTTTCAAACCTTACAGTGCCTCTGTATATTCAGGAAATATATCCAATGAAAGTGCCGGAGCAAATGGAAAGAATGTAACAGTTACCGGTACGGGAATAGAAAATAACAATCCGTATATTATTATTGAACCTGAAGCACTTGATATATTATATACAGATTTTTCAAACCCCTGTTCGTCGTCACAGATATACAGAATAAATGGCTGTAATCTTACGGAGAATTTAAATTTAAGTAATGTTGACATGATGGCAGAATTTTCCCTGACTGGTGAAAATGATTTCACTAGTACATTGGCCATAATTCCAGTAAATGGTGTTGTGGATACGAGTGTTTATATCAGGCTTTGTCCTTTTGATCATTTTAATCTTGTTGCTATTATAAATAACAGTAGTTCAGGCGTCTCGGAAAGCTTGATTGCCAAAATTGTAACAGTTACCGGGAATGCACCAGTTACTGATATTGGTCAGGTAACTGCTGCGCCGGGCGCCATGGTGTATGTTCCTGTAACCGTTACAGATTTTATCGATATCTGGTCGGCTCAGTATATAATAGAATTTGATCCGACAGTTTTATCTTTCCAGTATCTGGATAATATATTCTTTGATATATGGCCTCACGAGGTTTCTGTAACCCAAATAGATTCAACCCATTCTCAGCTTGAAATTATTATTGTTTGTGGACTTGACTGGGCAATGACTGCACCAGATAATGAAAAATTGTTTGATCTTGTATTTGCCTATTCAACAGGATATTCATCTTTGGATTTTGGAGATTGCTTTCATACACATTTTTGGACCGGGATTTTAAATGATGAACCGCATTCATTGTATTATCACAATGGTTCTGTAGGCCCTGTCAAAAAAGAATCCAGTTTGATGTGGCTCTTGAAGGCCTCTACAATCCTTCAAAAGGTGATATGAATCAGGCTTTTGGAAGGGACTTTCCGGATGCAATAGCAGATGAAATTACGATAGGCCTTGCACGGAGTACCTTCCCTTACAGTATTCTATTTGAAATTGAATCAGTACTGCTTGAAAGGAGAGGTTATTGCGAGGCCGAAATTCCAGATAATTTCAACGGAGAATACTATATTGTGATTAAACATCGAAACAGTATCGAAACCTGGTCAAAGATGCCGGTTACGTTCAATCAGGATACTGTCTGCTATAATTTCACCGACATTATCAGCAGGGCTTATAAAAATAACCTGATATTATTAGGGGAAAAATATTATATCTATGCAGGCGATGTGAACCAGGATGGCATCATTGATACTGGAGACATGACTCCGGTTGACAATGATGCTTCCGCATTTGTTACGGGCTATGTAGCGACAGATGTAAATGGCGATGGTAATGTAGATACAGGAGACATGACTTATGTTGACAATAATTCTGCTTCATATATTATTGCTGAACGCCCATTATCATCAAACCCAATTGTTTTAACATCAGACATCACGAATATTACCTATTCCACAGCTATGAGCGGTGGAGAAGTTATTGAGCAGGGCTCCTCTCCGATATCAGCCTATGGTGTTTGCTGGAGCACTATTCAGAATCCGACGACAGCGGATAACTACACTTCAGATGGAACCGGCACAGGAATATTTACAAGCAACCTTACAGGATTGACAGGAAATACAGTTTATTATGTCAGGGCTTATGCGGTTAATAATGCTGGAATAGCTTATGGAAACGAATTAAGCTTTATAACAGGCAATTGCGGCTTACCTTTAACAATAACACATTGGGCGGGTTCAGTAGCTCCGGTAGATAAAGTAGTTACTTATGGAACTGTTACCAATATTCCAGGTGAAACCTCAAAATGCTGGATAACCAGCAACCTTGGCGCCGACTACCAGGCTACCTCAGTTGATGATCCGTCAGAAGCCTCCGCAGGATGGTATTGGCAATTTAACCGAATGCAAGGGTATAAACATGATGGTTCTAATGTAACACCAACATGGACGATTAATGCAATTAATGAGAATTCCGACTGGCTGGCTGCAAATGATCCATGCTCACTTGAACTTGGGAGTGGTTGGCGCATCCCTTCTTATAGTGAATGGTACAATGTTGATAATATTGGCAATTGGACCACCTGGTCAGGACCGTGGAATTCTGATTTAAAGCTTCATGCTGCGGGTAACCTCTTTGCCAATAATGGTTTGCTTTATAACCGAGGTATATTTGGAATTTATTGGAGTAGTTCAACTCCAAGCACAACTACTGGCTGGATCATGGCCTTCCATCAAAGTGGCATTTGTAATATAAGCAGCGGCTACAAGGCAGATGGCTTTTCGCTTCGTTGCCTTAAAGACTAAAAATGTAATTGATCAGAAACAGGATCAACTAATTATCCTGCTCTGGGTGATAAACAAGGAGCTGATTTTTGCATGATAGTATAGTCTGCACAATTCTATTGTTATTCTCAAACCCCAAAGATGCCTGCAAATGGCACAGGATTCAGGCATGTTATTTTCTGTATCATTTAGCTGGGGTGTAGAGTATGCAAAGGCTCTGATATGTTCCGGGATACTTTGAGGAATCAGTTCTGAGTTTATCATCTGACAGTCCCGGATATTCCTTAAAACAATTATGTTTGCAGTCTGTAAGAATAATGATTTTCTGAAATATTTGATTTTCTAAAATGGAACTCGAAGATTTACTTCTACGTGAACAATCACGGTTAAACACAGACCTTGTTATCAACATAGTTAAAGCGAAACCGGAGGTTTTTGAAGATCTCTGGAAAATAGTTTTACTCAATACGGACCCTTTGAGTCGCCGGGCTGCCTGGGCGGCCGATTATTGTGCCGAAATAAATCCGGACTTTATCCAGGATAAAATAGAAGAGTTATCGGCACGGGTAACTTATTTTAAGAGCGATGGGCTGAAAAGACATGCCCTCAGGATGTTGTCGCGGTCACCACTGCCCGATGAAAACCTGGGCGTGCTGGCTGATGCCTGTTTCAACTGGCTTCAATCACCTTCTGAGAGTGTAGCTGTTAAAATGTACAGCATGGTTATCCTGCATAGGATATCTGACAATATTCCTGAGATCAGAAGGGAACTGTATGATATCATTGAAATTCAACTGGAAGAGGCGACACCTGGATTTAGAAATATAGGGTTGAAGATCATGAAGAAACTCGCCGGACGGAGGTAGTTTCGCATCAGAATCAGGACTTATACTTTGAAACCATCGCCGGTAAACATCCCCATGCCAAAAATTACCATCGCAATGATAAACAGGATATATAAACCTATCATGACAATGGTAATTATTCCTACTGTCCTGAAATGCAGCGCCAGGTTCTTTAGTGCAAGTCCAACCAGTTGATCGCTTGACTCCATAAAAGCTTTCCTGATCAGGCTTCCGAAGCGCATCAGGTAAATAATTGGTAAGATGTAAATACCGCCCAGCAACAGGTAAATAGCACTGAAAAATACCGGATTTACGGGAGTTTCGGCTGTTTCATTTATTAAAGGAAGCACAAAGGCAAGAATGAGGCTGGTTATTAAAAGAATGACAACCATTAAAATACCCAGTATACCAAAGAAAGTCGTCCATTTTCTGGTTTCTCTCAGCGATTGAATTGCTTCATTGTTCAGGGTCAGGCGTTCTCTTCCGGAATCAGGGGTGTGATCAGTAATATCCATAATCTATCAATTAATTTATGATCAATTTGTTGATAAAAATGAAATGGTTTAGAGACTGTTTAAAATTTATAATTCGATTTTCCATAGGCAGGTGCAACAATAAAGAGAAAAACCAGGGCTCAAAGTTGCACAAATTTATTTTGCTCATTTAGTGTAACCTGTCTGCCGACAGGCAGGCTTAGTGTTTTGGTGTCCCAGCCTGCCGGCTGGCAGCCTGCCTGCCGCAGGCTGGGTTTGTGGCAAGTTCTTTTATATTTTTAACCGGACAATAGAGATAAAATTTACAAATTTTTCAGGATTTTGCCATTGTCTGTGCTATTTTATTCGTAACCTGCCATATAGGACGTGCCTATTCATAGACTTTAGTAAAATTTAAACAGTCTCTTATTCTCTCAAAGACCTATAAAAAAAGGCAGCCATAAAAGCTGCCATGTTTTAATCTTCAGGATCGGCTGCAGGATCATTTTCTGAAACCCTTCATCCGATTCTTTTTCGTCGTTGATATCGTCAAGATTATCATCATCGTTTATGCTCCCTTTGGTATCTATTTTTACGGGTACTTTTACCAGATAACTGGCATCTTCAGTGTCGACCGTGATAGCAAAAAAGAAATCATCTCCCTTGGTTTTTACTTTAATCACATGATTGTTGTAACCAAGCGGGTATTTTTTTCTGATTGCCTCAAGCACTTCAGGTGTTACATTGCTATAGCTAACTACCAGACGTTTGCGTTCCATATAATTAATTCGAAATGGTTTTAAAAAAGTTTACAATAATACGGAAGTAATTTAAAAATCCGGTAAACAGTATGTTAAAAATATTTAAAGAACCACATGTTTCACATTTTAAGGCCCCGATTTCAACTTATTTGAGGTCATTTTACCTTTTTAAGTACGATTGCAGTCCTGTTTGTGACATATAAGCTGAGTTGCCAGATTTTCAGCTGAGTGTTAAAAACCGCCGGATATGAAATCGTTTCATCAACCCTTCCATGTCCGCCATAATCTTTGTTATCGGTGCTTAAAACAATTTTATACTCACCTTGTTCAGGAACAGTAAAGATATATCCCGGAATACTGTTGAATGGGTGGAAATTAAAGATAAATACCAACTGCCCGCGTGAAAAGACGATGGTTTTATTGGCCTCATCCATATTTAATTGTGTGGCAAATTCGCTGTCAAGAACCCTTTGATTTTTGATCAGGTCAATCATCGCCTTATCAAATGCAGCCAGGAATTTGTATTTAAGTCCGGGATCTGCAGGAAGCGACCATTGCCTGCGTGCAAAATGATAGCTCCAGTTATTGCCTTCACGCGGAAAATCAATCCACTCGGGATGCCCGAATTCATTTCCCATAAAAGTCAGGTAAGCGTTGCCACCCAGTGAAATGGTAAACAACCGGATCATCTTATGAAGGGCAATTCCACGGTCCACGACAATACCCGGATCATCCACGTGCATGTGCCAGTACATATCCTGGTCCATCAGCCAAAAAGCAAGTGTCTTATCACCTACCAGGGCCTGGTCGTGTGATTCGGCATAAGCAACCGTCTTAACGCCTGGCAGCCGGTTGTTCATTACATTCCAGAGCTCATGTATGTTCCAGTCTTCATCCTTGTATTCTTTAAGCAACTTGATCCAGAAATCGGGAATACCCATACCGAGCCGGTAATCGAATCCGATTCCGCCATCGGCAATGGGAGCAGCCAGTCCAGGCATTCCGGTAACGTCTTCAGCTATGGTTATTGCATCCTTCTTTAATGTATGGGCCAGTTTATTGGCCAATTGGAGGTATGTAATGGCATCCCATTCAACACCTTCGGTAAAATATTTCCAGGGAGAATCGATCACTGCATTGCCATGATGGAAATACATCATGGAACCGACTCCGTCGAAACGGAACCCGTCGAAATGAAACTCTTTAAGCCAGTATTTAACATTTGAGAGTAAAAACTGAAGTACTTCAATCTTACCGTAATCAAAAAGCATTGAATCCCATTGGGGGTGTAAACCTCTTTCACCCGCGTGGAAATACTGATGATCGCTGCCATCAAACATATTCAGACCTTCATTCAGATTCTTCACTGTATGCGAATGAACGATGTCCATGATCACTGCAATTCCCATTTTGTGCGCTTTCAGGATAAGTGCTTTCAGATCTTCGGGCGTTCCGAAGCGCGAGGAAGGCGCAAAGAAATTAGCAACATGATAACCGAACGACCCGTAGTAAGGATGTTCCTGAATGGCCATCATCTGAATGGCATTGTAGCCACATTCTTTAACCCAGGGTAATATGTTGTCTGCAAACTCATTGTAAGTTCCAAGGCCTTCCTTTTCCTGGGCCATGCCAACATGGCATTCATAAATGAACAGCTTTTCAGAAGTATTGGGCTTAAAGTCGTCACCTTTCCAGTCGAACTGGCTGAACCACAGTTGTCCTGAGAAGTTTTTTGTATCTTCATCCTGCACAACACGGTTAATAAATGCCGGAATCCGGGGCAGGAATCCATTGTCTCCTTCAACCCACACTTTTATTTTACTTCCATGGGTAAATGTTTTGCCATATTTCTCTTCATCGATAAATATTTCCCAGATACCACTCCCGACAATGTGAAGGGGGTGGGAGCGGGGATTCCAGTCGTTGAAATCACCTGACAGATACAATCCACGGGCTGAAGGTGCCCATTCCCGGTAATACCAGCCTTTCAATTTTGCATCGTAAACAATTCCAAGAAATTTGTAGGCATCGGCAAATTTGATCAACGAGCCGCTATGGTTTTCGATGACCGTTAATTTGTCCCTGTATCGCTGAATTCTGGCTGAAACTTCTCCGGCTACAGGCTCAAGCCATGGATCTGTTCTTACTATACCTGGTGTTTTTTGTTTCATTTTGTAAAGTTAGTTTATCCCGAAAAGAAATATTTGTCTTTTATTCAGAATTGCGGTAAATGATGGTTAAAAATATGAAAATTGAATGAGAATGCCTCAGATTTATTTTTTTTCACTTAAAGAAATTTGAAATGCCTTGTTAAGAATGCTTGTCACTTTCAGGAAAGAATTGCTCCTGATAAAATACCAGATATTTCACTGATTAATCCTGATTAATCCTTCCGCCACAATATTTGCAGAAAACGGCATCATAATCATGTCCCTCTCGCATACAATTGTGACAAACCTGGGTTGTTGGTTTACTTCTTTTCCGGTCAAGGTTTGAAAGTTCAACAGTCATGATCCCGGTTGGAACAGCAATAATGGCATAACCCATCACCATAACAATACTGGCAAAGAACATTCCGACACCGGTTTGGGGCGAAATGTCACCATATCCAACTGTTGTAAGTGTTACAACGGCCCAGTAAATACTGGTTGGAATATCCCTGAATCCATGCGCAGGGCCTTCAATAACATACATTATGGCGCCGATAACGACCACAAGAACTGCTATGGTTGACAAAAAAACGAGGATTTTCCGACTGCTGGCGATCAGGGCTTTTCGTAAAACTTCAGCCTCAGCAATATATCCGGCCAGTTTAAATACCCTGAAAACCCTTAAAAGCCTCAGAATTCTGATAACCATTAAATACTGGGCACCGGGTATAAGCAGGCTGACCATGGTTGGCAGCACCGACAACAGGTCGATAATCCCAAAAAAGCTGAAGATATAGGCAGTTTTTTTTCGAACCACATAAATTCTGCAAATATATTCGAGCAAAAACAATACAGTAAAAAGCCATTCACCTGCTGTAAACAACGGCTGAAATTCAATGGAGTATTCGTGAACGCTTTCAACAATAACCAGTATTACGCTTAATATGATCGACCATATCAATACCACATCAAACAACTTACCCGCAGGGGTGTCGGCCTCAAAAACGATTTCGTAAATTCTTCTTTTTAACCGAAGGCTTCTATCAGGCTTACTCATTCCAATCGAATTATTTTGTAAAAATAGGCAATTCAGCATATTTGTCGGAAGGTTTTGAAATATACCCTATGAGTTGGTTAAGGATTTTTTATTTTTGCTTAAACTAATATTAACCGGAACATGGCTTACAAAGGCGCAGAAACCTATATCGCAAAATCAGACATTGAGTTGCACATTACTCCCAGGATGGCTAACCGTCACGGATTGATAGCCGGGGCTACAGGAACGGGTAAGACTGTTACACTTCAGGTACTTGCTGAATCATTTAGTCTGCAGGGAGTTCCTGTTTTCATGACAGACATCAAGGGAGATCTTTCCGGTGTTAGTAAAACCGGAGTACCTGGTCAGAAAATTCTCGACCGGATTCAGAAGCTTGGCCTGGATGGCTACGAAAATCATGGTTCTCCGGTATGTTTCTGGGATGTATTTGGTGAGCAGGGCCACCCCATGCGTACCACCATCACCGAAATGGGCCCTTTGCTGTTGTCGAGGTTGCTTAACCTGAACGATACCCAGGAAGGGGTTCTAAACCTTGCATTCAAAATTGCCGATGACAACGAATTGTTGTTGCTTGACCTGAAGGATCTTACATCCCTGCTTGAATATGTCGGAAACAACCGCGATAAGTTTACCTTATCCTATGGCAATATTTCTGCTGCAAGCATCGGATCAATCCAGAGAAACCTGCTGGTGCTCGAACAACAGGGGGCTGAACACTTTTTCGGCGAACCGGCCTTTGATATCAATGATCTGTTGCAAACCGATCAGCAGGGTATGGGGATACTCAATATTCTGGCGGCTGATAAGCTGATGCAATCACCACGGATTTATTCTACATTTTTGCTTTGGTTGCTGTCAGAGCTTTTTGAGGAACTGCCCGAAGCCGGAGACCTTGAGAAGCCAAAACTCGTGTTCTTTTTCGATGAAGCCCACCTTTTGTTTAACGAAGCACCCAAAATTCTGCTGGATAAAATTGAACAGGTGGTCAGGCTGATCAGGTCGAAAGGAGTGGGGGTTTATTTTGTAACCCAGAATCCACTCGATATCCCGGATTCGGTACTGGGTCAGCTGGGTAACAGGGTTCAACATGCGTTAAGGGCATTTACACCGCGCGACCAGAAAGCGGTAAAGGCTGCCGCAACTACTTTCAGGGTAAACCCGAAGGTAGATGTGGAGAAAGTCATAACCGAACTCGGGGTTGGCGAGGCACTGATTTCATTTCTTGATGAGAAGGGCATTCCCATGCCGGTTGAGCGTGCCCTGATTCTGCCGCCTTGTGGACAGATTGGACCGGTTACACCCGACGAAAGAACAAATCTGATAAATGGATCATTGGTTTTGGTGTCTATGAGAAATTACTCGACCGGGAATCAGCTTTTGAAATATTAAATATGCGGATGACAGTGGCCAACCGGATAAAGACAGAACAGGACACTGCCGAGGCTGAAGCAAAAGATAAGCTTCTGAAAGCCAAAGAAGAAGCTGCCCTGGCCAGGGCTGAAGCAGCCAAAGAAAAAGCCGAACGCGAACTACGTAAAGGAAGTGCCGGTGATATCTTTGGTGAATTCACAAAGATCGCCGGTAAAACCGTTACCCGCACCATTGGCAATGAAATCGGGCGTCAGCTGGTAAGAGGGCTTCTTGGATCTATTTTCGGAGGAAGCCGCAGAAAGTAAATATGGGTTCCATTTGATTTGTCCATTGTTTATGCACCAACTTTAAATGTCTGTCTAAAATTTATAGAAACACTTTAAGGTCTAAATAACTTGTATTACTGTCACATTGAGCGAAGTCGAAATGCACTTGTTTAACTCAAAAAAGAGCAATATTAGTGGAATTGAGTGGGCTTCGACTCCGCTCAGCATGACAGCTGAACAAGTTGAAACCCATAAAAAAAGTTTAATTAAAAATTTAGACAGTTACTAAATGACTGAATATACCCGCGACTTTTTCATTGCCAACCGGGAACTTCTGCCCGCAGAACATTTTACAGAATATTTTTCGCCGGAACTTCATTATGTTTATGAAGTTTTCAGGGTGATCGACGGGATACCGTTATTTATTGAAGATCATCTGGAGCGGTTTTTTCAGACAAGCCTGCTGGCCGGAGTTGATGCGGCCTGCAACAACGAAAGCCTGCTCAGCGATATAAAGAGACTGATTTCAGCCAACAACGGTGGTGTTGGGAATATCAAAATATCCATAGTACCAGGGAAAGAAGGCAAACAGAATCTTCTCATCTATTTCACGCCTCATCAGTATCCAACCCCTGAGCAATTTGAAAAAGGAGTGTCTGTGAAATTGCTACATGCTGAGCGCAACAACCCCAATGCCAAGGTGATGGATGTTGCGCTCAGATCTGCAACCGATCAGATAAAGCAAAACGATGAGGTGTATGAAGTCCTGCTCGTTGACTCTCAGGGGTTTATTACTGAAGGCAGTCGTTCCAATGTGTTCTTTATCCGTGAGGATGAAGTAATTACCCCTCCGGTCGAAGCGGTTCTTCCGGGTGTTACACGGAAACACCTGATTGGTTTATGCCAAGAGAACGGGATCCGGTTAAGCGAGAAACCGGTCCATACAAACCATCTTTCCACATTTGATGCGCTGTTTATTTCTGGAACCTCAAGAAAAGTGTTACCTGTTAACAAGGTGGATGAAAGGATTTTTAAAGTTAACAATGATTTGATGATAAGGATTAACGCCCTGTTTAACCTTCATGTGGAGCAATATATTTCACTTCACCGTTAGTAAGGATTCAGATCGAGACAATTCTTAGCTACACTAAGCGCAGTTTTTAAATACCGGGTCTCCGGGTGATGAGAGGATTAATATTTGCGTTGAGCTTATGATCAATTGTTTTATATGCTAATTTTGATTTCAGGGAAGTACCATTTTAATTTAACAGGAAAATTATGAAAAAAACAATTACTCCGGGTTTCAGGATACTTTTTGTGGCCTTATTGTCACTTTGTGGCATAACAGCTACTTCGCAGGTTGTCATCAACGAATACTCCTGCTCAAATTTTGAATCATTCCCTGATAATTATGATTCATTTGAAGACTGGATTGAGCTATACAATCCCGGTGCAAGTGCCATCAATATCGGTGGTTATTTCCTGAGCGACAAGCCGGATGCCCCCATGACCTGGCAAATACCTGCCGGAACAACCATTCCCGCGAATGGATTTAAGCTTTTCTGGGCTTCAGGCCGGGATGAATCGAATTTCGGATCGTTTCACACAAATTTTAAGTTAACGCAAACCAAGCCGGAATCAGAAAAAATCGTATTTGCCGATCCTTACGGGAATATACTTGACTCATTGGAAGTATCTGTCACTCAGAAGGCGCATTCCAATGGCCGTATCCTCAATGGAGATGCTGTTTGGGGCGTGTTTACAAATCCAAGTCCGGGCACTTCAAACAATTTGAGTACAGTATACACCAGATATGCTGAACAACCTTCAATGAGCATTGAGGGAGGCTTTTATGACGAAGCCGTTATTGTTGAGTTTTCCACTAATGAACCTAACAGTGTTATCCGTTATACAACAAACGGCAACGAACCGGGTCCTGAATCACCGGTTTATACCATGCCCATCAGCGTGCTGGTAACTAAAATTCTGAAGGCCAAAGTCTTTAGCAATGATGAGACCATTCTTCCCAGCCTGATTGAATACAACACATATTTTATCAACGAAGATTTTACAGTTCCGGTAGTTTCAATTGCTGCGAACGATTTGATTACCTTATTAAACGGGAGTTATGATACTTATCCATGGGGTACTATTGAGTATTTTAACACCGACAAGGTGAGAACTACCAAAGGGTACGGGGAATTTGACAAGCATGGCCAGGATTCATGGGTACACGATCAACGCAGCCTGGATTACAAAATGCGCGATGAATGCGGTTACAATTATGGCTTGCTTGAAAATCTCTTTAAGTACACCGACAGGGATGAGTACCAGAAAATCATACTAAGGGCTTCAGGTGATGATAACTATCCCGGAATTGATTCCAGTGCACATATCCGCGATGATTTTATTCAGACGATTTCGGTAAAATCGGGCATGAACCTCGATGAGCGTAAATCTTCACGTTGTGTTGTATTTGCCAACGGGCAATATTGGGGTGTTTATGCTATTCGTGAAAAAGTGAACGATCATGATTTTACAAAATATTATTATGATCAGGATAAATTTAACCTCCATTACCTGATGCTCTGGGGCGGTACCTGGGCTGAATACGGAGGCCAGTCGGCTTTTAACGACTGGAATATGTTTTATTCATACGTAATGGGCAACAACATGGCCGATTCAGCAAACTGGGCTTATGTGGAAGAGCGGCTTGACCCTGCCAGCATCACCGACTATATGCTGATCAATTCATTTGTGGTCTGTTCCGACTGGCTCAACTGGAATGTTGGCTGGTGGCGAGGCCTGAACCCTGAAGGTGGTCACAGGCGATGGGGCTATATTCTCTGGGATGAGGACGCAACCTTTGGGCATTATTACAATTATACAGGAATTCCGGCACAAACACCCTATGTTACACCCTGTTTTCATGAGGCTCTTTCCGGGGGCTCTGATCCTGAAGGACATATCCAGTTGCTGAACAAACTTAGGACCAATCCGGACTTTGAACAATATTATGTAACACGGTATGCCGATCTGCTGAATACAACGCTGAAACTGAATTACCTGTTGCCACTCTTCGACAGTCTGGCAGGTGTAATTGAACCCGAAATGTATCGTCATGTTCTGCGGTGGGGTGGCAGTGTCGACCAATGGACAGGTAATGTACAGAGAATCAGAGATTTTATGACCCGCCGTTATAATTTTGTGAAAGAAGCCATTATGGAATGCTATAACCTGACGGGACCCTATAACCTCCAGGTAGATGTTTCTCCTCCCGGCAAGGGAATGGTTAAGCTGAATTCACTTGATCTGAAAGATTTTCCATGGAGTGGAACCTATTACGGGGGGATTGATACAAAACTTTCGGCCGTTGAGTCGGATCAGTATTATAAATTTGATCACTGGGAAGTAAGACATTCCATTTTACCAGGCTCTGATTCGATCAAAGACATTTCCTTCAGACTTTCATCCAGCGATACCATCCTGGCTGTATATGTCCCGAGGGTTTTTGCTGATTCACTGGTGATTCATGAAATAAACTACAATTCAGCGGCGGGATTTGATCCGGGTGACTGGGTTGAGTTCTACAACCCGCACGGATACGACCTTGATATTTCAAACTGGGTATTCAAGGATGAAGACGACCTGCATATTTTTACTTTCGCAGAAGGTACTGTTATTGAACCTTTCGGATTGATCGTGGTGGCCAACGACATGTTTGCTTTTCATAATCTTTTTCCGGATGTTGTGAACTATACAGGACCTATGGGCTACGGACTGAGCGGAAGTGGTGAATTACTCCGGCTATACGACGAAACCGGCGCCCTGATCGATACGGTTCACTACGACGACAATTTACCATGGCCTCTTGAACCCGATGGCAACGGACCCACCCTCGAACTCATCAATCCCGGACTTGACAATGCCCTGGGCGAAAGCTGGAAAACAAGCGGAGAACCCCATGGTACCCCCGGTGAGTATAACAGTCCGAATGTGGGAACAACCTTAACCGGAATCAGGAACAATCCGGATTCAGAAATATGGCCGAACCCATTCCACACCACAGCAGTGTTTACTGTTAATTCCGATACAAAGATTGAGGATGGGTCTCTTTCCATATACTCATCAACCGGTTTCGAAGCAGCCAGATATGAGAATATAAATACCATTCAAACTGCAATCACAACAAAAGGACTTCATCCCGGCATCTGGTTCTACCGTTTTGTAAGTAATTCAGGCTCTGTGGTTGTGAGTGGGAAGATGATGGTGGAATAATTATTAAAAGATTGATTAATAAATAATTAAATACGCAGCCTCCCGGGGTTGCGTATTTTTTTACTAATTATCGATCACGATAATCATTCAATAAGTGGTGTTATTCTAACCAGCCTGAAAAGTTAATTTGTTGTTAATGTTTGGTTTATGCTTGCAAAATGTATTCAGGCTGTAGTACTTTTATTTATGCAGAACTATCACGGGAGAAATAATTAACAACTTCCTAACAGACTCACTCGTCATTCTAAAGTTGAAATTCCCTGGCCGCATTTATAGTTTTTAACTAAAAAATTGATTCATCATGCGATACGTCGATCTACATGTGCACATAAGTTTGAAAACCATGCTTGGCAAAGATTCAGTAAAAAAGCCAACCTGCTGGACCGATCTGAATGTTTCAGACCCCATCGACAAGTTAAGTAAGGGAACCTTCGACTCGCAAAGCAGTCTCAGCCAGTTGGCCCGTGGAAAATGCAGCCTCGCTGTCGCAGTCATTTATCCTTTGGAAACCAAACTCGCGGATGCCGACATACTTCAGGTTCTGGCCAGACTGATCGATGGTAAATTCTGCAATAAAAGGCTCAGGGATGTCAAAACCGGCCAATGGACATCTTTTCAGTATGCCAATGACGAGTTGAAGCATATTCTTTCAAGCACTACCCAGACTGTGGATGGTGTTACAAAAAGTTTAAAAGTGCTCGAACAATGGAGCGATTACAAACCCCTGGATGAGCATACCGTTCATGCAGTTTTTACCATTGAAGGCGGACACACCATCTCATATGGCAGGAACGAAAAAGAGGATATTACCAAAATGCTTGCGAACCTGAAGCATTTCCGGGCTGCCTGTCCTTTGTTTTATTACACGATGGCTCATATGCAGCAGATGAATTTCGCAAATCATGCCTATGGGATAAAAGGGGCAGGTAAGTTTTATTTCGTGCCTCGTGGGGCAGGGCTTTCCGATTACGGGAGAAAGCTGATAGATTCATGTTATACCGACTTTAAAGGACGGAAAGTTTTGATCGATGTTAAGCATATGAGTCTGCGAAGCCGGTTGGATTTTTACGAATACAGGGCATCAAGGGTTATGGCATGATTCCGGTCATGGCTTCACATGTTGGTGTAACCGGCATTTCTAAAGACGATCATTCATACATCAGGAAACTGATACAGCCACTTTTCCGTAAATACTACAAACTTGTTCATGAGCAGGTTCCGGGGAAAATAGACGGAACTTTTTCAATCCATCGACCATCAACCTTTTTGATGAAGATATCGTTGAAATTCTGAACTCAAAGGGCCTTATCGGGATTTCATTTGATCTACGGATCATCGGGGGAGTTCAAAAGAAACCGAAGGAATACATGAGCAGCAGCGAAAAGTACCTGTTTAAGAGTAAAGCAGGATCTACCATGATGGTCTCCAACGATGCGGCGGACCTTGAAGATGAAGATGATGATGGCGATATCCTGGATAGCGGTGAAGTAATGGCCCCGGAACCAAAGGTGTCCTGTTTTTTGCCAACCAGGTATTGCACATACTTCAGATTGGCAAAAAGATTGGCATTGATGCAAAGAACCATATTGCGATCGGAACCGACTTCGACGGACTGGTTGCGACACTGCCGGAAGCCACAAACGCAGCCAGAATGGGTGAATTTGTAATAAAATTAATTTCAACTCTGGAGAAAATTTCTTTAACAACTTATAACATTACCAATGTTCCGGATTTCGTAGGGAAAATAATGCATAAAAATGCAGAAGATTTTATTGAGCGGTGGTTTAAGAATGAGTATTAATTCTGATAACATAAATGAGAATCCTCCGACTACGCTACCAATGATAGACTAGGAGCATATAGCGCTGTTTTCCCATAACAACAGATTTCTCCCTGCGGTCGAAATGACCAGCTTATCATTAAATGAATAGGTCAATCCGACCGAAGGAGAAATCTGAAAGTTAAGTATTGATAAACCCCGGAATAGAATAAAATTAAATAAAAGGAACTGACTGATTTATAAATTTTTGATAACTACTATCTCCGCATGTATTTTATTCTAACTTAGCCTGAATTTAAGAAGCTCAGGAATACTGTTATAACTCTGTAAATATTAGTATTATTAAATTTAGGATATGCGCTTACTGACTATGTTTCTTGTTGTTGCATGCAGTTTCCACTTTAATGCAATATATGCTCAAACCATCCCGCCGGCAGGCCTGAACAGCAATCTGTTGAAGAGCCCTCAGGGAAGTGTTCAAACATACATATACCGGATAACGGACAAGGAAGCCCGCATAATTCACACCCGGTCAATTGAAAAGGTGAATAAATCCTTTTTGCATTCGCTCACCGATTCAACCGGTAAGGGAAGGTATATTTATAATTTGAAACTGCAGCCCGGTAATTACCTGGCCGTGAAGGTTGAAGGCATTTCTCTGAAATATGAATACTTTGCCATTACCGATTATCGTTTTGAAATCCTGAACAACAAAAGGGATTTGTGCATTCAATTGTTCGATTCATTAGGGGCTGTTTTAAGCGATGCGGAGTTAAAAATCAGGCATAAGCGCATTCCTTTCGATCCACGGATCAATGCTTACCGGCTTGAAACGACCGACAGGGATGGCTTGCTTACCGTCAGCAGGGGAGACGTCACAACATTTCATAACATTATAAAGGAAACCAGTGTAAGCGGACTGAAGCGGGGATATCTGGCCGTATGTTACCGGACCCCTCTGAAATATATTTACAGGCCGGTGGCCAATCTGGTGACACTGCCATATTATGCTGTCAGAAGTCTGGTTACTTATTCCGGATACAATCCATCCTGGAGTTATTTCGTACATCTGGGAGTAAAGTTTACCGATATCTTCAGATCTCAGGAAAATAAACTTACCCGGTCACATGAATACCGGCCGTACACCGGATACCTCGTTTTCAGCAAACCGATGTATCGGCCCGGTGATACACTGAAATTCAAGTCGTTTGTGGTTGATTCGAAGAACGGGAAACCGGTGGATTATGAAGTTAAGGTATTTCTGCAGAAACGATGGGCAAGAGATAAAAGCAAGCGCATATTTCTGGGAAATTTATCACCGGTTAAACCGGGTTCTTTCATCTATCAATTACCGCTGTCCGATTCCATTAAAATTATACTCGATACAGATTATGAAATTCAATTGTGTGAAACCGGCAAAAAAGAGGTTCATCTGGTTTCAGGTGAATTCAGATACAGCGATTATGAGTTGAAACGCGTTCAATACAAGTTATCGGTCACTTCCGGCACACATTACAGGAGTGTTGCCCAGGTTATTAAAGTAAGTGCAGCCGACGATAACGGGATGATGGTTCCCGACAGCCGGGCCGAACTTGAAATCTCAACTGTAAGCGTGAGTAAATTTCACGCAAACCGGGTTTTTGTGCCGGATATCCTTTGGAAAACGCAATTAGAATTAAAAGGTGGCCATGCTGAAATCGAAATCCCCGAAACCATTTTTCCTGCGGCATCACTGAAATATAAAATATCTGCGGTCTTTTATTCTGCCGACAATGAAAAAACCAAAAGGATACCCTGGTAGAATTCAGATATGATCCATTAAATCTGAAGGTGGAAATGGACGGGGATAGTGTCAGGTTCTCCTGTTTTTACAAAGGGCTCCGAAAAGAAGTTCAGGCAGAAATAACGGCGTATGACATCGAAGAAAACGAATTGGAGGAAAAGAAGGTGATGCTCCCTTATGCCTTGCCGCTGAATCAGTTATGTGCAGAATATTATGCAGAAGCTGAAGGTATGGAGTATGAAAGCCTGATTCTGAAGGATCATCCGGCTTTGCTTGATATCCGGGCATGGAAAAACAACGATTCGATATTTATCCGGACGCAGAATTCACATAAACTGGCATTTACCTGGTACCTCTATGCTGGCACCAGGCTGTTGGATTTGGGCTATACCAAAAACCTTGATACAGCATTCATCAGTCATGGTAAAAATGATTTTACCCTGTCCGTTCAATATCTCTGGGGAGGCAAGCCAGAGGCGCTTTTCAGGACAATCCGTGTGCAAAAAAACAGGCTGAACATCAGGGTAAATCAACCTTCGCTGGTATATCCCGGCAAGGAAAGCAATGTTGATATTTTTGTGACGGATTATAATGGAAACCCGGTGCCCGGTGTGGATCTTACCTGTTACGGCATCACCCGTAAGTTTGGATCAACACTGACTGAAATACCTGTTTTTCAGGAGAAGTACAAAGCTCCGAAGGAATACAACAGTTTCAGAAAATCCTCTGTTTACGATGACGATTCAATGGATAATACCTTCTCTGAGTCACTTGATTACCCTTATTTCAATCGTCTTTTCGGCCTGGATACCCTCACATATTACCGTTTTTTGTACCCGACCGACAGTGTATTCGTCAGTTCTACGCCATCTGCCGACGGAATAACCCAGGTTGCACCGTTTATCATCCGCAACGGGGTGATTCAATCGGTTAAAGTGCTCTATATTGATGAAATTCCAAGGTATTTCAACTGGGTGAATCAGTTGCGGCCATACTCATTTGCCGTAAGCGAGGGCAGGCACCATTTTCGTTTTGTGCTGGCCGATAAGGAAATTTCTGTTGAAAGTGTGAAAATCAAACCTGGTTGTGAAACTGTTTTTTCGTTGAACGATGATCCGTTACCACCTGACATTTCATTTAAACCCAGAAAAAGGGATTTCACATCCTTTGAGAAAAACCAGCTTTCAAATTATGTCTTCGCATACAGAGGCATCACCAAACCGGGTTACAATGCCTATCTGATTCAGGATCAAAGGCCAATTCCCCTGCCATCCAGAATCGGTGGCTCATTTCTTGCCGGACCGGTAACACCGGGAATGGCTAAATTTGAAATTCCCGGATACCTTGAACATGCCTTCAACCTGGAACCGCTTTTTCAATATGAGTTTCTCACCGGAGTGATTAAAATGCGGAGTAAAACGCCGGATGAGCTTGTATTTAATTCAAATAAAGTTACTTCCGCCATCGGGGATTATGTTTATACCCGGAATACAATGGAAGCCGATGAAAAAGCACTCATCCATCAATTGCGCAGGAATTATTCTTTAAAAGAGAAATACAGAATCAGGGGAGGGGGCTGCTCCCTGAAGATAGAAACCGATCGTGAAATCATAAAAGCGAAAGGTGAGCCGCTGAATGCCTTGCTATTCAGATGTAACGCTGATAAATACGCAGTTCAGGAATGCGGGAATGTAAGTGATTTTCAATTCCTTTTACCCGGTTTATACTATGTGATGCTGCTGTTTGAAGATGATTCCTACCTGCTTTCAGATACGGTTGAAGTAAAAAGCAATGGTATTAATTATTTGAAAATCAATAATCCGGGTGTTTTCAAAAAAGACGAAAAAAGCAAGGCCATTTCAGAAGCCATCACCAAAAGTATCCGAAATTCATCAGACGTTTTGAACAACGCTAAGGAGGAGTACTTCAAAAGCCTGATTGAAAGCAAAAACCCTTACTATGGCCCGGGCTTTAAAGTTTCCGGCAGGGTCCTGGATCAGGATGACAATGCACCGGTTCCTTTTGTAAGCATTATGGTACCGGGCGCTAATTCCGGAACCACTTCTGATTTTGACGGGAACTTTTCGCTGATTGTCCCGGAAGGATTTAATACCATCGCTCTTTCATTTGTTGGCTATGAACCCCAAACGGTTCAGGTGAGGCCCGGAGAATCAATTGTGGTAAAACTGAAATCAAGCATGATGGAAATCCAGTCTTTTGAGGTAATAGAATACAGAGTTCCACTGATATCAAAGGATAAAACATCAATCGGATATAGCTCGGTGGTAAAGGCATATGGAGTGGAGAGTTTAGCAACTACAGTTGGGGGTGTTTTCTCCATGGATGGTAACCGGATTAGTTCAAGAGGGTTCAATCCTGTAACAGGGGTTCCCCAACCAGGGAGTTCACTGCCTGAACTTCAGATGCCGGAGTTCTATTCATCGCTGAGAACCAATTTCACCGACTGTGCTTACTGGAAGCCCGACCTGACCACTGATGCAAATGGAAAGGCCTCATTTCGGGTTAAATATCCCGACGACATTACCCGTTGGGATACCTATGTACTTGGTATGGATGGACACCGCCATTCCGGCATAGCTGAAAATATGGTATTGTCGTATAAACCTATGCTTGCCCAGTTATTCATGCCCCGCTTCCTGGTTGCAGGTGACACAGTCTGTGCCCTGGGAAAGGTGATCAATTATACCGGCGATTCCATTCCGGTAACTACCCTTTTCGCTGTAAACGGTAAATCCAGCCCCTGCCCGATATGTTAAGTGTGCTGAATTGTTGCTCGATTCGCTGTTGGTCACAACTGAGAATGCAGATACCTTAAAAGTGAAATATACCCTTACCGGGGATGATGGTTACTTTGACGGTGAAGTCCGTGAAATACCTGTTAACCCATTTGGTATTGAAGAAGCCAAAGGAGTTTTTATGGTTTTGGCAAAAGATACCACCTTCACCCTGCCGGGAGCCTCTGAAACCGGAGAGCTCCACATCAGCGCCACAGCCGATTTGCTGGATGTGGTTAAAGGTGACCTCAGGAACCTGAGGTACTATCCATACCTCTGCAATGAACAACTGGCTTCAAAACTGAAAGGACTGTTGCTTGAAAAGCAGATTTGCGTGTATCTGGAAGAAGATTTTAAAGGCGACAGGGAGATCCGTAAGATAATTTCAAAGCTGGAAAAGAATCAGAATGACGAAAGTGGCTGGGGTTGGTGGGAAAAAAGCAGGACTTCGCCCTGGATCAGCCAGCATGTTATCGAATCGCTTCTGAAAGCCAGATCGGCCGGCTATGCTGTTTCGCTGAACGAGCGCAATATGATCGACAACTTAACACTGGGCATGTCGGTTGCGTCGAACGATGACCTGATCAGGAAACTGTATACCCTGAAAATGATTGATGCAAACATTCTGTTTGAGCAGTTTATCAGCCAGCTTGAACAGTCGCCTGATATTACAGCCTTCCAGCAACTTCAAATCACTGAACTGAAACAACTCTGTGAATTGCCCTATTCACTGGCTGAACTGATGGGGAAACACAGCAAAACCCTTTTCGGGAATTATTTCTGGGGCAATGAGACCAACGACAGGATGGTTTATGACAACCCCATTACTTCGTCGCTTTGTGCCTACCGCATTTTGGAGCGTGACAGTGCAGGAAAACAGTACCTGCCCCATATTGTGGGCTATCTGCTTGAAGCAAGGACAAATACAGGCTGGAGAAACACCTATGAAACCTCTAAAATTCTTGAAACCCTGCTGCCATCCTGGGCCGGAATACCTGCTGAACGGCGAAAGCCATTGCTGCAGCTGAGTGGTCCGTTGAATGCTACGGTAAAAGAATTTCCATACACAGCAACTACTTCTGATACCAGCTTACTCAGGGTTAAGAATCAGGGTAGTATGCCGGTGTATTTCACCGCGTACACCCGGTATTTTGAATCACATCCCAAGGCTGTTGACAGTGTTTTCGAAGTCAGCACCTCTTTATGGCAGGATGGGAAGAATGTGAATATCCTGAAAGCAGGCGAAGCAACCGTTTTGAAAATTACTGTCAAGGTTGATCAACCGGCTGAATATGTGATGATTGAAGTGCCCGTCCCGGCGGGCTGTTCCTATGATGACAAGGCCGGATGGTATCCGGGCGAAGAATACCGTGAGCAGTTCAGGGATCATACTTCGATCTTTTGCAACCGCCTGTCAACCGGTAGTTACACCTTCGAAATACGATTGCTTCCGCGATACACAGGCAGTTATTCGCTCCTGCCCGCAAAGGCAGAGTTGATGTACTTTCCAACCTTTTTCGGAAGGAATGAGGCCCGGCGGGTGTGGATAAAATAGGGAAGGAGAGGGCAGGGTTGAGCCTGCTGCGTAAAGTCAAAAAAGGAAGATCGGACACCAAAGCACAAAAGCACCAAAGTATGAGTTGTTATATAATAGACTCAGGGTTCAAATTCTAATAAAAGCCTTAAAAATCAGGCTGTTAATATGTAATTCAATGTCGTATAGTTAAAGGAATGAATAAAAAATTAACCGAAGAGAACCGCAAAGTTGATCGCAGAGAACCGCAAAGAAATGTGAATGCTAATTGCTTTGCGGCTCCCTGTCTGCCGGTTTACCCGCCTCAGGAGGGCAGGCAGGTTTGCGTGTCCTCTGCGCACTTTGCGTTTAGACCTTTCTGTATCCAAATCCTTAACTAAACGACATTGATATGTAATTGGTTATCAATTTTAAATTAGGGAAATAGAATCTTTTGAGATTATCAATTCTTTTGATTTTGTGACTGTTTAAATTTTACTAAACCCTATTGAAAATCAAATTAAAAATTTTAAACAGTCTCTTAATATTGTGTCGGATTTAAAACCCCCACGGGTAAAAGGTTCTGCTTACACAATAGGATCCGGTGGCAGCGTTTTGCAGATCAATACTGAAATTCAAAGGCTCCTGTTCACCGATATAAGGTTCAATAAACTGAATCTGATATTGCCGGGATTCAATACCGGTTACTTCAATGTCAAGATCATACAGGCAATCACAATTGCAAAGGGCATGTTGTTCAGATTCCTGAATAATAATGGTATCGTTGCTGATTGTAACATTGCATGAAAGATTGCCCGGACAGCAATTGAAACCAGCATTGATGTGCTTTAATAACAGTTTGTTGTTTGTTGCTTCAAAGGTGTATTCGACACAAGACAGACTGTCTGAAACTTCTGTAGTACCCGACCCGGATTTATTGTTTTTACAATCGGATTGGCCGACCAACTGCCCGTTTACACCGGAAGGCTGATTGGTTTCATTTTCATGGTTACAGCTGAGTATCATTGTAGTAGTAATGACTACCGTTATGAATAGTTTCATAATAGTTTTCATGCCGCTTCGGATTAACAGATTGTTATTACAGATATATAAAGATACTGAGAATGTTATAAAGGTTGCATACCAGATTGGTTTATTCATGGAATGGTATCCAATGTCGTTTAGTTAAGGTTTTGTATCTGAAAATAAAATGAAAAGGTATCCTTCGACTACGCTCAGGATGACTGTCAGTCTGAGCGTAGTCGAAGACAATTTTCATTAACAAAACGACATTGGATCAGTATCAGACAAACAGGCTGAAAGTCATTTTGTTGAAAACAGACCGTAGATCTCAATCACCCCGTTCGCGATCAGTATCAGCGATACAATTTTCGCTGTGTTCCCGAATGTACCCACAAAATTGTCGAACTTTTCCTCAGCCGGTTCATTTCTGAATACAGGCCTGTAGATTCTGAAGGAGATTAGAAAAAGGTAAATACCGGCTACGAATGCCAGCATTTCCAGGGCGAAAGGCAGGTAAGACATCATTTAATTACTTTTATGAGATTGAAAACATGTCAGTTAAAAAGCATTGACCACAACCTGAACGGTTGAACAATGAACTAAAGATAACTGAAATTCTCGTGGTTGAAACTGCCCCGGTTTAATAACTTTCATAAACCTTGTTATGGGCTCAAATTCTGTTTATTGGGGTTATCAGTTTGCCAGGGTGAACCGGATGGGGATAAAAGTATATGAATCGACCGGTACACCATCTTTCATGGCGGGAGTCCATTTGGGCATGATTTCAATTACACGCCATGATTCACAGTCAAGAAAGATATCAACACCGTTGGAAATTGAAATAACCTGTACATTGCCTTCAGCTGTTATTTTGATATGAACCATCACCCTTCCCTGAGAGCTGTTTTCTATTGATTCATGGGGATAACGTACGTTTTCTCTCAAATACATGATATGATCCTCCTGTGTTCCAAAGTGGGCCGGGGTAAAATCCAGTGTCAGGTTGCTTTTCGAGTCCTGGGGGTATTCAAAGTACAGGCCATCCTTTACTTTGACATCGGAGTAAACCAGTTTGTCGAAATTTCTTTCATAAATCACTTCTCCGTCTTTATCAAAGGTTTTCCAGATGCCGGATGGATGATCATTCCTGGTTGATCTGATATCAACCGGCTTACCTGACTTGATATTGAAGATCTCCGCTGTTTTTATCCCATCGTCACTCACGGATATTATTTTTTTGTATCTGGCCTTGCTCTGAGGCACTTCTTCATAGCAATTAACATCTTTGAAATATTTATACGATTTGGTAATCTGGCCATTTGCACCGATAACCATGATGATCATGCAGCAGAGAAAAAAAGTTCTTTTCATAAGAAGTTGTTTTGATTATGTTTTATTGACTGGAATGGGGCAATATCCAATTTCCAATATCCAATTCCAATATCCAATTTCCAAATTGACATTCTTCCATCATTCCAATATTCCAAACTTCCATCCTTCGACAAAGTTTGAACGCGTCTTACCCTGCCTTCATTGCATTGCGGCAGGCAGGCTTCTGACGTGTCTGCCTGGCAAACAGGCAGGCGCGTGCCCCGGCTGCAAATCGATGCAATGTTTGCGCGTTTTATCTTCTACCTGACTGCGTCTGGCAGACAGGGCAGGCGCGTGCCCCGGCTTGTTAGCACGATCTGGAAACAGGTCAAAGAATCCATACGTTCAAATTTGTAAACTTACCTTCCGTAAAAGATTTTTTATTTCCCTGGTTATCGTGGGCATCGAAGTGGAACGTGCCTGAAATGGTTTTTTTAGCCTTGTCATATTCAGTAATTACTACCTGTCCGTTGGGATTGCTGCTGTAGTTCGAAGAGAAAACGCCCAGGGAAGATATAACTGTGAAGGAACCAAAGTTATCATAATTGTTCTTCATAAAGTTAACCGTACCGGTTCCTGTGCAGATAAAAGAGAGTTTAAAATTCTGGTCATAGCTGACATCCTGGCAACTGATATCCACCAGGTTGTCCGACTGGTCCTGCATAACACTTATCCCGGATGCATTCCACAAAACCCCGTCGATGAGGCACGACACGGCAGGGGTATCGGAATCCTGTTTTTCGTCTTTTTTACAACTGAAGGATGAAACCAGAAGTGCAATCATCAGAATCGGAAATACATACTTTTTCATAATCTTTATTTTTTTTAGATGGTTGAATTATTAATTACTTTTTTGCTTTTATACAACCCGCCCTAAAGGACGGGGTTATTCAAAATGCAATTAGATTATCATCAGTCTCTCAATCCTGGCCCGGGATCAGCTATCATCTTCTCAAATGCTTTAAAATGCTTTTCGGCAGGCAGTTCCGGTTCATCGCTCCAGTATGTTCCTGTAACAGACTCGTCATATGGCGGGATTGAATTATCGGTTGGATAGGGTCCGGCAATATAAAGGGAAACATCCGTTCCTTCTTCCCATTCATCGGTTACACTGAACAAGTAGAAGCGCTGAAGTGCCCCTTCATAAACAAGATCTTTTTCGGCTTTGAGAGTAATCGTCTCAGGCTGAACATCATCATATTCAAGATATTGATAAAGATCGCTTTCGGCAATGGAAACCTGATTGTTGAATTCTGCGGGCATCAGTTCAATTTTGCCTGATTCAAGGAGAAAATCGTGAAGGTCTCTGCGTACACCAGGATCAGCCGCGATTCTCTGCATATCCTTTTTTCTGAATTCCAGATTATTTCTGACCGATGCCTTGAGAACATTGAATTCGATGTATCTGTTCGTGGAATTCCTGTTTTTTATAAGTAATGAATTGATCTGAGGATCGTTGTAAAAAGAGGCAATGTAAAACAACTGAGGGGTATATTGATCGCCTTCATACATTTGCCCGGGATTCGATGACAGTTCTTTCAAAAGCAGTGTAATTTTTAGCTTATAGGATTCTAACCCTGCGGCGGTTAGCATGCCTTTATCGAGCAAGGTAGCTGTTAAGTGAATGACATCATCCCGGTTCAGTGTATCCTGCAGTAATTCAAGGATTTCAGGAAAGAAGCCCTGAGCATATTCTGCTGAATCACGAAGCAAATTCAGTACTTTGTATTTGTAGATGGTATTTGGCGGAATCGAGACCAGTTGTTGTTTCACAAATGGTTGGTATGCAGAATCATAAGTACCTGCCAGCACAGCCAATGCTTCGAGTTTCGATGAGTGGGTGGGGCAGATGGGTTCAAAGTCAGTCACAATTCTTGCAAAGTAGCTGCTATCCAAATCATTGCTGACGGAGCTAATCAAAAGAGCCCTTGTGCTTCTATAGGAGAGGGTGTCGTCAGTAAAGTTCCCGTGTAACTTCTGCCACACCAGCGGAATTTCATCCTTTGAGAAACTGTAAAACGAAAGTGCTTTGTAAGCCTGCTTTTTTACCAGTGAATCGGATGAAGTGAGGCCTTCAAGCAATGCAATTGTTTTATTTTCAGTGAGTTTCCCCGGGGTGGTGGTGTCACTTATACTGAATGAGTCAAGACATCGCTGAACCGGACCGATATCCTGGTATATCCGGGGTGTCCTTGTTATGAGCTTGTACATGCTTCGACCCTTCAGAATCAGTTTTGATCTGGTTAGCAGGTGATTTGAATTTGACATAGTCACAAACTGCCAGGAGAGTGGTGTTTCTGACAATTTTGTTTGCGAAATAATTGAATCAGAAGCATCTGACGCATCAAGACAGTATTTTCTGAAAAAAGCACTGTCACAGTTGCTTTGGTAAAAGGGTGAATATACTTTTCTGGATATCATCACTTTATCACCTGTAAAAGGATCAAAGGAGTTGTAGTTTTCCGATGAAACATATACGTCGTTGAAGTATTCATCTTCAGTCCGTGTAAATGAATCCGGAGCCAGCGCAGAAAAATGGCCTTCTTCATTATTCACCGGTTTCCATTGAAGCCAGTCGTAATCTTTAAGCTTAAATGAATTGAAGAAGAAACCGGATTGCGTTTCATCCTTATCTTTAGTAGCTTTTCCTGAAATCAGATTGTAGATTCTTGTGCCACGCACCACAGATAATACCTGCAATGTTTGTCCGTTATTCATGTCAAAGGAAAATCGCAGGGCAGGAAAACCATTGAACATGGTTTTTTCAGAAATCAGGTTGGAATTTTCCAATGTGTACATGTTGCTTTTTATCAATGAAAGCACCAGGGTATCATCGGGATAATAATTTAATTTATTGTCGATATACTGTACAGCAAATTCATGACCGGTAGAAATGTCAATACCGGATATAACGCCTACAATAGAACCGTTTTCCCCATCACTTGCATCTGTTATCACATTTTCTTTCGGATAGCCAGGGAATTCAACTTCATAAGCGCCTTTTTCAGAATGGAAAACTGACCAGTTTTCAGCAACTTTATCAATGAATCTGAATGAATCAAAGAATCGGTTTATGTCCTCCTTTTCATTTTCATCACTATTCAGTCCAAAAATTATATAAATATTGTCATTTTCACGGGCAATCCGGAAGGAAACATTAATCTGATTCATTTTTATCAGGTCAGCCTGTCTGAATTCAATACCATTATGCTCAACGGTTTTAACCCTGATCTTTGCCGGATTTACTTTCTAGGCCGTTTGGGCAAACATAACCGCCATGCTGTTCATATCTGTAATGTGCGCGTATACTGAAGCTGAGCGGGCAAATGCCATGTAAAAACTGTTTGTTCCGATGTCAAAACAAATCCCATGCATTATACCCATGGGAAAATTTGGTGATGTAAATGACTGGCCGGGCATATCCACCTGAAAACCGGATTTTGGATCAGAATAAGTAACCCAGGGTATTTCAATATTTCTGAACGGAAATTTCTCTGCCAGCCCGGTAAAGGTCTCTTTTACCGGTTCAACAGTGTAACCTTTCGCTCTGAGGATTTCGATGAGTCCTTCTTTACCCGGAAGATGACCTATTCCTATTGTATAAAATGCACTTGTTTTCTTTGAAATGCTGTCAATCTGTGAAGCCATTCCATAATTCCTGTCGGTAAACAGGGCCTTATACAGATCTGCAGGCATCTCGTCCGTGAGCCTTTCAATCGCTTTAAGGTCGGCTTTTCTGTAAATTTCAACCATTCTGCCGTCTTTAGTCAGCCGCTTTTTTCCGATGGTAAAATCGGTATAATTCATTCTCAGACTGTCAGAAAACTGGTCAAAAAGTTTTATCTGGGTATTCAGGTTCTCAATTCCGATACATATTTTTCCTTCATGCCTTGCAATGTTGTACAAATAACTGTCGAGTACAACCGGCATTCGCTTATTATTGCCCGACAATCCGGGAATAAGCTGCCTCAGGACTACAGGACTGAGCTTTTTAAGAGAGATTTTGTCCAGCCCGGTACTCTGGCTTATTTCCTCAAGCGCTTCCTCTTCAGCTTCGAAGTACTCCTTTTCAGTCTGTTGCTGAAGCTTAGTATCGAAGGACTGGTATAGAAATTTGATCACCGAGTCGTTGGAAACTTCATTGGCAAAAACCTCACATTCGGCTAGCTTGTAAAACAACGAATCGCTGAAATTAAATATACGTTCATCGTCAACATGCATCGATCCGAAAAGATATGATGGTTTTAAAATTCCGTTTCCCGACACCTTCCATAGTCTTGTGTTTGTATACTGAGCAGATATTGTAAGCGCGAACAGGGTGAATAAAAGGATAAAGGCAGGTTTCTTCATGTGAGAATATTGTGTGGAAACTCATACATTGGTAATTTGCAAAGATTCATATTCAATCTTTCTCAAAATAACGTTTTATCTGTATTGATTCAGAAGGATTGACCTTATAAAGGAATGTTATATTCTTTAGCCTGGTATATCAGGCGATCATTGCCTGACAAATATATTGAGAACCGATAATTATAAAAAGCATTATTTGTCATCTATGGATTATTTATAACAGGTATAGATAATATGCATATTCATCATTAAAACCTTCTAACTGAATAACTCTCCGGTGAACTGCCCATTAGCAAAAAAAAGACAAAGGCTGCTTGTTGGGCAGCCTTTGTCTTTTATCATGAATCAGGAAAATTACAACTTGGAAACATCATACATCACATCAGCACACATACCGGCCTCAGGTTTTTTTCGTACTTCCTTATTGGCTTCAATGGTGTCTTTACCTCTTCCAGGATATTTTCTTCCGATGGGATCAGGCGCAGCAGGGTCATTCCTTTCGGAATAACCGGATAAGTAACGACGGAGCAGAAAATGCCTGATTATATTATGCATTGTTCAGGGTTGTTTCGTTATAAAGATCGGAAACTTTAAAATATTTTTCATTGGTGATTTTCTGCCCGGATGCCAGCAAGCAACTTGGTGATATTTCTAAAACGGAAAATGTTCTCTTCAGTTAGATCAGTTTGCAGTTTGTTCACTTGTTGTAACCTCTTTCAACAACAGATTTTAAATATAAATATCAAATTCCCGGTTGTATAAAAGAAAATCAGTCCACATATAAAATACATGAATCTTTCAATGATATGGTCGGAAAATATTCCGGGATTCCGATTATTGATTCTCAAACTTCACATTTGTAAAAATACCTTCTGTAAAGATCTTCGTCTCGTAATCAAAATTAATCCCTTTAAACTGAAATGTTCCGGAAATCAGCTTCTTTCCTGGTCATATTTTGTAACTACAATCTGTCCTGTTGGTGCATTGGCATTGGCATCCAGCGATGAATAAATATCACCACTCAATAATGTAAAAGCGCAATAGGCATTTGCAATATCTGTCGTTAAATTATACGTTCCTGTTGTGTTTCCGTTGTATATGATTTGTAAATGTTGTGATGAGCCATAAAATGCAGATACGGCCGTTAGTCCGGAAGCTGAGTTGTAAACCGCTGTCGAAAGGTTAGCTGTCCAGGTGTTACCATCAAATTTTACTGAAACAACGGTGGCTTCATTTTCGTCTTTGTCTTTTTTACAACCGGTTGTACTGAATAAAATTGCCGCTAAAAAGCTGATAAACATAAGTTTTCTCATAGTAATGGTTTATTTTTATTGGTTCAGAAGAATTGACTTTATACAAGAATTTATTGATTCTTAACCTGGGATATATGGCTATCACAACCGGACAAATGTATTGAGAACCGCTAATTATAAAAAGCTATTTTTGTCATCCTGTGATTATTTATAAAAGGTACTAATAGTAAGGCATATCCATCAAATAATTCATCAATCAGATTTGTTTTCAGATGAACTGCCCATTCACATAAAAAGACAAAGGCTGCTTTTCGGGCAGCCTTTGTCTTGAATCATGTAACAGGAATATTACAATTTCGAAATATCGTACATCACATCGGCATACTCTCCTGCCTCTAGTCTTTTACGCACATCCTTATAGGCTTCAATGGTATACTTTACATCTTCCAGTGTATGTTCTGATGTGGGGATCAACCGCAACAAAATCATTCCTTTTGGAATTACAGGATAGGTGACGATGGAGCAGAAGATTCCATAATTTTCGCGAAGATCAACAGTAATCTGTGTGGCTTCAGGAATTCCGCCTTCAAGAATGACCGGCGTTACCGGTGATGATGCAGGGCCCAGGTTGAAGCCGGCTTCACGCAGACCTGACTGTAGTGCGTTGACAATCTTCCAGAGGTTTTCCCTGAGTTCAGGATGCGTTCTGATCAGGTCGAGGCGTTTAAGTGATCCGATGACCATCGGCATGGGCAATGATTTTGCGAAGGTCTGCGACCGCATGTTGTGTCGCAGGTAATCGACAATGTCGGTACGTGAAGCTACAAAAGCACCAATTCCGGCCATTGCTTTGGCAAATGTACCAAAATAGAGATCAACACCGTCGACCACTCCCTGTGCTTCGTGTGTTCCGGCTCCCGTTGGTCCCATGGTTCTAAAACCGTGGGCATCGTTGACCAATAACCTGAAATCAAATTCCTTTTTCATTTCCACGATTTCCTTCAGATTTCCCTGGTCGCCGGTCATTCCGTAAACGCCTTCCGTAATCACCAGGATTCCACCACCGGTTTCTTCGGTCATTTTACGGGCGCGTTTCAACTGGATCTTCAGGTTTTCCATATTGTTGTGCGGGTAAACAAAGCGTTTTCCCATATGCAGGCGCGCACCGTCGATGATGCAGGCATGCGCTTCAGAATCGTAAACAATTACATCCTTACGATCGACCAATGCGTCGATGATTGAAACCATGCCCTGGTATCCATAGTTCAGGAGAAAAGCATCTTCCTTGCCAACGAAAGCGGCAAGTTCGCGTTCAAGTTGCTCGTGATAAATGGTTTGACCCGACATCATACGGGCACCCATCGGGTATGCCAGACCCCAGTCTTTGGTGGCTTGTGCATCTGCCTCCCTTACTTCAGGGTGGTTGGCAAGACCGATATAGTTGTTCAGACTCCAGACCAATACTTCTTTGCCGCGAAATTTCATACGGCTTCCAATTTCACCTTCCAGTTTCGGGAACATAAAGTATCCATCGGCCCGTTTGGCATACATCCCCAGCGGCCCAAGGTTCATCACCCTTTTTTCAAAAATATCCACAGTAATTCAGTTTTAAGGTTTCTTATCCTGTAAATTGGGTGCAAAGCTATGGATTTTTATGGTTTCATCAATTGAAACGAAGAAAATCGGAGAAACAGTTTTGTGCTAAAAGAATATGAACAAACGAACGCAATGGCTGTTTAACGAACGATTATGAAATTTAAACAATGACTGATCCCATCAATATATTCTGGTTCCGGCGCGACCTCAGGTATAACGATAACAGAGGCCTCTTTGAAGCCCTTAAATCGGGCAGGAGAGTGCTTCCATTGTTTATTTTGATACCGAAATACTCAGCAAACTGCCAAACGACGATAGCCGGGTTACTTTTATTTTCAACAGGATCAGTTGGCTGAATGAACAGCTTTCTTCCATTGGAAGCCGCATTGAGGTCCGCATCGGAAAGCCGGTCGAAGTTTTCCGGGAGCTCTCTTCAAAACTGAATATTGAAACTGTTTTTACCAATCGTGACTATGAGCCTTACGCCATCGGCCGCGATAAACAGGTGGCTGAAGCACTTAAATCGTCAGGCATTGGTTTTGAAACATTCAAAGATCAGGTGTTGTTTGAGGCTGATGAAATTCTGAAACCAGATGGCAAGCCTTATGTAGTTTTTACACCATACAGCAAAAAGTGGCTCGAAAAGTTGAATACCGATGGTGTGGTTCAATTTGATTCGGAATCGGGGTTAAATAATTTTATTGCGTCAACTGACAGCAAAATGCCTTCCCTTCAGGAAATTGGCTTCACTGTTGGCCGGTTTTCAATACCCGGTTCCATCATCATGGAAGACCTCATTAAAAACTATGCTGAAACACGCAATTTCCCCGGTCTCGACAGTACCAGCAGGCTTGGCTTGCATCTGAGGTTCGGGACAATCAGTGTGAGAGACTGTATTATTGCCGGGATGAAATTAAGCGCTGTATGGTTAAACGAACTTATCTGGCGCGAGTTTTTTATGCAGATACTGGCAAATTTCCCCCATGTAGAAAAGAGTGCTTTCAGGAATGAATACGACAGAATACAGTGGTTGAATGATGAAGCCCTGTTTGAGAAATGGTGTGATGGAAGAACAGGATATCCAATGGTGGATGCAGGTATGAGGGAACTCAGCCAGACGGGGTTTATGCATAACCGGGTTAGAATGGTTGTTGCAGGTTTCCTTGTAAAACACCTGTTGATCGACTGGCGATGGGGTGAAGCATGGTTTGCAGAGAAACTACTTGATTTCGAGCTGTCATCCAATAACGGGAACTGGCAATGGGCGGCCGGAAGCGGATGCGATGCAGCGCCGTATTTCAGAATTTTTAATCCTGCAGAACAGGCCAGGAAATTTGATCCTCAGGCAATTTACATCAAAAAGTGGATACCTGAATATGGCACCCCTGCCTACCCACAGCCGGTAGTAGAACATACCGAAGCCCGCAAACGCTGTTTGTCAGCCTTTCAATCCGCGCTGAAAAGCTGAAAATACCTTCCTTTCTTAAATTTTGTTAAGAATCCCAATAACCATAATATTTGTAGGCATAAGGCGTTCATCGTATGCTTTATATGTTTATTTTTGCACCATGATTAGAAAAGGCATTTTTTCTCTACTGATTCTTCTGTTGGTAGTTCTTGCTTCGTGCAGTAAATACCAGAAACTGTTGAAAAGCACGGACAACGAGGCGAAATACGAAAAGGCAATAACCTATTACGAAGAAAAAGATTATTACCGGGCAATTCAGCTTTTCGACCAGTTATTGCCTTTTTTCAGGGGTACTGAGAAGGCGGAACGGATGGCATATTATTATGCAAATGCGCATTACGAGCAGAAAGATTACATCCTTGCCAGTTATTATTTCACTCAGTTTGCAACAAATTTCCCCAACAGCAAGAATGCAGAAGAGGCAGCTTACATGCGGGCCTATTGTAACTATCTTGAATCACCGCCATCAAGCCTCGACCAGACTGTTACCTACGATGCCATCAAAGACCTTCAGCTTTTCATCAATCAGTATCCAAGGAGTGAACGTGTAGCCAAAGCGAATGAACTGATTGATGAACTCAGATTAAAGCTTGAGACCAAGGCGCTTGATATTGCTAAATTGTATTTTGCAATGAAAGATTACAAAGCAGCAGTCATCAATTTTCAGAATCTGATTAAAGAATATCCCGATACCAAATATCGCGAAATTGCCATGTTTCATATAGCAAAAGCCTACACTTATTATGCTGAGCTAAGTGTTGAAACAAAGAAAGGCGAGCGGTATCAGTTAAGTTCCGAGGCCGTTGATAATCTTCTGGCCAATTTTCCTGAATCCCAGTATACCAAAGAAGCCCGGCAAATTCAGAAGAACGCTCAAAAAGAATTACAAAACCTGACAATATTACAATAAACCATATGGATTTTAAAAAGATCAAAACCGACACAGTCGCAGTTACCCGAAACATTAATCTTTTGATGGAACCTACTGACAACATTTATGAGTCTGTAGCCATCATGTCGAAACGTGCCAATCAGATTGGCCTTGAAATTAAGGAAGAATTAAACTCCAAAATTTCCGAGTTTGCCGTTCCGAGCGATAATCTTGAAGAAGTGTTTGAAAACAGGGAACAGATTGAAATCGCCAAGTATTATGAGCATCTTCCCAAACCTACACTCATTGCTGTTCAGGAATTTCTGAATGGCCAGGTTTACTTTCGCAACCCTTTGAAAGACCAGGAAGAAGATTGATTATTGAGGTAAGCTTATGTTGAAAGGGAAAAAGATTCTGATTGGAATCACCGGCAGCATAGCTGCTTATAAGATTCCTTTTCTGGTCAGGCTTTTCAAAAAGGAAGGTGCTGAAGTTAAAGTTATTATGACTCAGTGCGCAACTGATTTTGTTACCCCATTAACCTTATCAACCCTTTCACAACAGCCAATACTGATTGAACCCTACAACAAGGTAGACGGTAGTTGGAACAGCCATGTTGACTGGGGAAGGTGGGCCGATGTTTTTCTGATTGCACCTGTTTCGGCGAATACACTTGCTAAAATGGCTGCCGGAATCGCTGATAATCTACTCACAACCACTTATCTTGCTGCCAAATGCCCTGTATTCTTTGCCCCGGCAATGGATCTCGACATGTACCATCATCCGACTACCCAAAAGAATACCGACACCCTGATATCGTACGGAAATCATCTGATTGCACCGAATGAAGGAGAACTGGCCAGTGGCCTGTGTGGTGCGGGCAGAATGGAAGAACCTGAAGCGATTGTTGAAGTTATCCGAAGCTTCTTCGAAAAAAAAAATGACCTGAAAGGACAAAAAGTCCTGGTTTCTGCCGGTCCAACTTATGAACCTATTGATCCTGTTAGATTTATAGGGAACCATTCTTCAGGGAAAATGGGGTATGCGATTGCTGAGGCTCTTGCATTTCGCGGAGCTGAAGTGATTCTGGTATCAGGGCCGGTCGCAGTTAAAGTGCAAAATCCTGCAATCCGTACTATTCAGGTTCAAACTGCCCACCAGATGGCTGAAGCATGTTTCATGGCATTCCCAGGGTGTACGATTGCAATTATGGCTGCCGCTGTTGCTGATTATACGAGTGAATCGCCGGCCGGACAGAAAATAAAAAAGAAAGGGAGCAATCTTTCAATTGATCTTATCCCGACAACGGATATTCTGGCAGAACTTGGCAAAATAAAACAAAAAGGCCAGTTTCTGACTGGTTTCGCTTTGGAGACCGAAAATGAAACTGCCAATGCACAGAAAAAATTACAAAATAAAAACCTGGATCTTATCGTTTTAAATTCACTGAATGATCCCGGTGCCGGATTCGGAACCGACACCAATAAAGTAAAAATGATTGCTGCCGACGGTCAGATGAAGGATACACCATTGCTCAGTAAAGCTGAGATTGCAGAAGAAATCGTCAATATGATCGTTTCTCTTACAGAAAAAAGTAACCTAAAATAACTCACAATGAAGCAACTGTTTCTGACATTTCTGGCGGGCATTTCTGTGATAGTTGTTACTGCACAGGAATTTAATGTCACCGTACAGGTTACTTCACCAAAGGTTGAAGGCACTGAAAAGAAAATTTTCGAAACCCTGCAGCAGGAATTATACGATTTCGTGAACAACCGAAAATGGACGAATTTCCAGTATAAACCTGAAGAACGGATTGAAGGTACGATTCTGATTACCATCGACAACAGGTCGGGAGAGGATTTCAGCGGAAAGATGAATGTTGCCTTGAGACGCCCTGTTTATAAATCTTCCTATAATACGGCACTTCTGAATTACATAGACAAGGACATCGAGTTTAAATATGTTGAATTTCAGCCGCTTGAATACTCCGACAATACATTTACTTCAAACCTTACCTCGGTAGTAGCTTATTACCTGTATGTTTTTCTGGGACTCGACGGGGATTCTTTTGCCAAGAACGGGGGATCAATCTTTTTCGAGAAAGCTCAGAATATTGTAAATATGGGTCAGAATGCGAGGGAAAAGGGCTGGAAAGCCTTTGAAAGTCAGAAAAACCGATATTGGCTGATCGAAAATTATACCAATCCTACATACTCTTCTGTGCGTGAAGCCATGTACCGATACCACAGGCTGGGCCTCGATCAGATGGCCGATGATGTTGAAACCGGAAGGGCTTCGGTTAACGAGAGCCTTGAATTGCTAAAAAAAGCAAACCGCGAGCGGCCGGGCTTATTTATCCTTCAGTTGTTTCTGGAAGCAAAACGCGATGAAATCGTAAACATCTATTCGCAGGCCTCTCCAATGGATAAAACCAAAGCAGTTAATACACTAAAGGAAATTGACCCTTCCAATTCTTCAAGATACCAGAAAATTCTTGATGCATCCGGACCCGGGGGATCCGGTGGGGGTGGGGTAACTTCTCCTGGCGGCAAAAAATAGCATTTGATTTTGTAAATTTGCTTTTCATAATTCCTGATCACAGTCTATGCTGCTGCACCTTTCTATTGTAAATTATGCACTGATAACCAGGCTCGAGATCACATTCGGCCAAAAGTTTTCAGTGATTACCGGCGAAACGGGCGCAGGAAAATCGATTATTCTGGGAGCCATATCCCTGATGCTTGGTCAACGGGCTGACAACCTTAGTTTGCCTGATAAAACCTCCAAATGCAGCATCGAAGGTTCTTTTGATATCTCTGCCTGTGATCTTGAATCCTTCTTTGTTGATAACGATCTGGATTTTGATCCTACCTGTATCATCAGGCGGGAAATTACGCCGCAAGGCAAGTCAAGAGCTTTCATCAACGATACCCCGGTTAACCTTAACCAGCTCAAAGACCTTACCAGCCGGCTGATTGATGTGCACTCACAGCACCAGACGCTGCTTTTGCAGGAATCTTCTTTTCAGCTATCAGTAGTTGATTCGGTTGCCGGAAATGCTGAATTGCTGGCTAAATACAGGCAGGTTTTTAAAGAACTTGCCGGTTTGAGAAAAACACTGGCCGGTCTTATTGAAACCAACCTTAAAGCCAGGGCCGAACTCGATTACCTGAACTTCCTTTTCGATGAACTTGAGAAAGCTTCCATCAGGCCGGGTGAACAGGAAGAACTTGAAGATGAATCTCAATTGCTCACTCATGCAGAGGAAATTAAAACCCGTTTGTTCCAGGTTGCCGCACTGCTGAGCCTAAGCGATGACAATGTGATCAGAAGGTTAAATGAAGCATTTACAAACCTTCAGGCAGCATCAAAATACCAGAAAGAGTCATCGGATCTTGCAGAACGCATATCGGCCTGCCTGATTGAACTGCGCGACATTGCCACCATCGTTGAACGCCGGGCAGAGGAAATCAGCTTCAATCCCGACAGGATCAGTGAAATCAATGAGCGGCTTGGCCTGCTGTATAATCTCGAACAAAAACACCGGGTGAAAACAGTTGACGAATTGATCCTTGTCAAAAATGGCATCGAAGAAAAGATATTCGCCATTGATTCACTCGATCAGCAAATTGCAGCGCTTGAAAAGCAGGTTGAAGAAAAAGGTGTCAGGCTGGCAGAAATGGCTTCCGGACTGAGTGAGCGCCGCAAGGCAGTTTGTGTCACCATTGAGCGATCGTTGATAGAAACGGTTACCCAACTGGGAATGAATGATGCCGTATTTAAAGTCAGTATCAACCCCCTGAATGAGCCAGGGCGTGACGGAACTGACCGTATTGTTTTTCTCTTCAGTGCCAACAAAGGCATCCCACCGGCCGAATTGTCGAAGATTGCCTCCGGAGGTGAGCTGTCGAGGCTGATGCTGGCTGTAAAATCGCTGATCTCATCAACAAGCTTGCTACCCACGATAATTTTCGATGAAATTGATACCGGCATTTCAGGGGAAACGGCCACAAGGGTTGGCAATATTCTGAAGAAAATCGCCGTGAACATGCAGGTTATCGCAATCACGCATCTGCCGCAGATTGCCGGCAAAGGCAATCAGCATTTCAAGGTGTTTAAGTTTACCGACGATAAACGCACCTATTCTGACATTGAACAACTTAACGGAGAACAAAGGATTACCGAACTTGCGCTGATGATCAGCGGAGACCCCGATTCTGCTGCAGCACGAAGCACTGCAAAAGAGATTCTACAAAACAATAGTTGATTCGGATTGTTTGATATATTCAGCAGAAAACCGATAAAACATTAAACAATAAACAATAAACAAATAAAACTGAGCTTATGGCGTACAACCTTTTAAAAGGAAAAAAAGGAATTATTTTTGGGGCATTGAACAGCAATTCCATCGCCTGGAAAATTGCAGAACGGGCGCACGATGAAGGTGCAACCTTAGTGCTTACCAACACACCACTTGCCATCAGAATGGGCGATATGGATGAACTGGCTGCCAAAACCGGTTCTCAGATGATTCCTGCCGATGCTACAAGTGTTGCAGATCTTGAAAATCTCTTTTCAAAATCTCTGGAAATATTTGGTGGTAAAATAGACTTTGTGCTCCACTCCATCGGAATGTCGCCAAACGTCAGGAAAAAACTCCCCTACGATGATATCAACTACGAATATTTTTCCAAAACGCTGGATATTTCCGCAGTTTCTTTTCACAAGATGATTCAGACTGCCAAGAAAATGGATGCCATCAGTGAATGGGGTTCAATTGTGGCTGTTTCCTACATTGCTGCACAACGCACTCTTTTTGAGTACAACGACATGGCCGATGCCAAGGCCGTGCTGGAATCCATTGCCCGTAGTTTCGGATACATTTACGGTCGTGAAAAACATGTGCGCATCAACACCATCTCACAGTCGCCCACCCCAACCACTGCAGGGCAGGGGGTTAAGGGATTTTCAGGATTGATGGACTTTACCGAGCGGATGTCGCCCCTCGGCAATGCTACGGCCGACGAATGTGCCGATTACTGCATTACGTTGTTTTCTGATCTTACCAGGAAGGTTACCATGCAGAACCTTTTTCACGACGGAGGCTTCAGCAGCATGGGTATGAGTGCACGGGCCATGACTCAGTACAACAAGAGCCTGGAATGCAAAGCCTGCCATGAAAATCCATTGAATCATATAGAAGAGGAAATCTGATCAGGGTTGATCCCCGAAAGAAATGGTGTATCCGTACACCTGACCACCGGCCGGCTTTTCGGCCGGTTTTTCTTTTTCAGGAGCTGAAGTTACTGAATAGTTGAGCACAGGAGCAGGTGCCTGCGGAAGCCTGAAATTGATGCGTGTGCGCATGCTGCTGCGTACCTTCATGCCATGATTGGCAGCCGGAGAATATTTTAGCAATGAAATCAAACGGATGGCTTCTTCGTCACAGCCATAACCAATTCCACTGACAATCCCGATGTCCTCGACATGACCTTCATTGGTCACCGTATAAACAACATGTACCTGGCCTTCAATCATTTTTTCAAGTGCCTGTTCAGGATAACGCAACTGCCTGTCGATGAATTTGCGCAGTGCTTCGTTTCCCCCGGGGTACTGGGGCATCTTGATAAAATTCTTGTCTTTCCTGCTTTTTTTGGTCATAGGGGTGGTTTCACTTTAAACAAAGGTATGATCATTTGAGCGTTTTTCACACAAGATATTTCAGGTGGATCATATTTTACCAATGTTTCTTGCGCTTCCTTTCCACTGAATTATGTGCATTCCCAAATAATGGTATATTTGCAATCAGATTATGAAAAAATAACAGACAGTCGTTATACCACGATGGTAATTGCGGTTTTTCGTTTATTCCGTGGCTCTGTTTCAGGCTGACTTATTTTAGTTACTACTATTCATTTTTATTGACATAAAACGATTCAACGTATGAAAATTCTGGTTTGTATCAGCAACGTGCCCGATACTACAACAAAAGTTAAGTTTGTTGATGAACTTAAAAAGCTGGATGTCAATGGCATTCAATGGGTGATTAATCCCTGGGATGAATTGGCGCTAACCCGTGCCCTGGAACTTAAGGATGATGCTGCGAATGGCATTCAGTCCGTTACAGTTGCCCATGTAGGCCTCTCCACATCGGAACCAACCATCCGCAAAGCACTGGCAATTGGTGCCGACGATGCCATCAGGGTAAATACTGAGTCAGGCGATGCTTATAGTGTTGCTGCACAGCTGGCCGAAGTGCTTAAAAATGAAAACTTTGATATTATCCTTTGCGGGATCGAATCGAGCGATCACAACGGCTCAACCGTTGGCGGCATGCTGGCCGAATTCCTCAGGGTTCCCTCTGTTACCTGCGTTTCTTCCCTGAAGTTTGAAAATGGACAACCCGTCGTTTCCCGTGAAATAGACGGAGGTAAAGAAGGGTTGTCGCTGCCGGTACCATTTGTGGCCATAGTGCAGAAGGGAATTGCCAAAGAGCCCCGGATCGCTGCCATGCGTGGAATTATGTCGGCCCGCACCAAACCCATAAAGGTTTATGAGCCACAGGCCATCGATAATCTCACAGAAGTAGTGAATTATGAAATGCCTAAACCACGGGCTGCATGTAAGTATGTGGATGCTGAAAATGCCGGTCAGCTCATCGATCTGCTTCAGAACGAAGCCAGGGTTTTCTAAAAATATCAGTGTTAACGAAATAAAACAAATCAATATATGGCAGTATTAGTTTTTCCCGAAAATTGGGATGGCAAATTCAAGAAGCTCTCTTTCGAACTGGTTTCTTACGCATCAAAGGTTGCCGATATGCTTGGTGATCAGGCCATCGTGGTATCCATTGGCAATGTTGAAGCCGGGGAACTTGGTAAACTGGCAACCTATGGAGCCGATAAAATTATCAGCATCGAAAATAGCGCGTTGAACGCACTTGACGATCAGGCTTATGCCGGCATGATAGCTGAAGTAGCACAAAAAGTCAACGCAAGTGTGGTGGTGCTTTCCAACAACAACACCGGAAAAGCACTTGCACCAAGGCTTTCGGTCAGGCTAAAGGCAGGTATTGCTTCCGGTGTCGGTAAACTTCCGGTATCCACCACACCCTTCGTGGTGAATAAGAAAGTATATTCCGGCAAGGCTTTTGCCAATGTTGAAATAAAAACCCCCGTCAGAATCATCACCCTTGCCCAGAACTCGTTTGAAGTAATTGAGTCACCGAAACCGGTCGTCATCGAAAAATCGGATATTCAACCCGATCAGGGATTGATGAAGATTAAAGTAAATGATGTTCAAAAACTGGCTGGCAAGATACTGCTTACAGATGCCGATATTGTGGTTTCCGGCGGCAGGGGAATGCGTTCACCCGACAACTGGGGACCACTGGTTGAAATGGCTGAGCTGCTTGGTGCAGGCACCGCCTGTTCGCGTCCCGTTTCGGATGAAGGATGGCGTCCTCACGATGAGCATACCGGTCAGACAGGGAAAATCATCGCCCCCAACCTCTATTTTGCCATTGGTATTTCCGGAGCAATCCAGCATCTTGCGGGCATCAGTTCATCAAAGTATATTGTTGCCATCAACACCGATAAAGATGCACCGATTTTTGAAGCTGCACAGTATGGCATTGTGGGTGATGCTTCGAAAGTGCTGCCAAAACTGGTCGAAAAACTGAAAGAAATCAAATCAAAATAACCGCAGAATAAAAACCTGTTAAATGCCCTGATGAGTATTTTCTTAACAGAATACGAACAGGGCATTTTTCGATTAAATGCATCAGATCATGGTAAAGCAGATCGCATTTTCACTTGCACTTTTAATAACGCTGGGAGTATTTACCTTCACGGTGCTGAGGCTCATCAGTTACTTCCGTTTTACCAAAACCGGTTTTCCCATCCGTGATTTGCCGAAACGGTTCATGGTGATGCTGGATGTCGCCATCGGGCAAACCAAAATATTCCGGCATCCGGTCATAGGATTTTTCCATGCACTGGTATTCTGGGGATTTTGTGTCATTATTTTCGGAAGCATCGAAATGGTGATCGATGGCCTGTCCGGGCTTGAGCGTTCGCTGAAGGTGCTGGGCGGTTTTTACAATGTAATTATGGCTTCCGGGGATGTGTTTGCCCTGGTGGTTGCTGGTTCAATTGTTATTTTCATGATCAGGCGGCTGTTTCTGCACATCAGCCGCTTCGAAGGCATCGAAATGAAGAAGAAATCGCACCAGGATGCCAACATTGCCCTTTCGATGATTCTATTACTGATGCTGTCGCTGATGGGAATGAATGCAGCCTACGTTGAGTTGCAGACCGCAGGAAATGAGCCTGTTTATGGTGTTTACCCTGTCGGCAACCTGCTGGCACCGATCTTCAGCGGACTTTCGTTAAGCGGAATGCATGTCGCCCACGAATTCTTCTGGTGGTCGCACATCCTGCTTATTTTTATTTTCGCCAACATTCTTCCATACTCAAAGCATTTTCATGTATTCCTGTCGGTGCCGAATACCTTCCTTACCCGGCTCGAACCGCTGGGGAAACTCACCAACATGGACGACATTACCCGTGAAGTTAAGCTGATGCTTGACCCGAATGCAGCCTTTGAAGCACCGGCAGCCGATGCACCGGTCAGTCGTTTTGGGGTAAAGGATGTGGAAGATGTAACCTGGAAGAATTATTTCGATTCACTCACCTGTACCGAATGTGGAAGGTGTTCTGCCGTTTGTCCGGCCAATACCACCGGCAAAATGCTTTCGCCCCGCAAGATCTTTATGGACCTGCGTGCCCGCATGAAGGAAAAAGGGCCGGGCCTTGTCAGAAAAGGAATGGAGTATACCGACAACAAATCCCTGCTGCGCGATTATATATCCGAAGAGGAATTATGGGCTTGTACCACCTGTAATGCCTGTGCGCAGGAATGCCCGGTCAACATCAACCATCCGACCCTGATTGTCGATATGCGACGCTACCTGGTGATGGAGGAAAGCAGTGCGCCTTCAGGATTGAAAACCATGTTCGCCAACATTGAAAACAATGGAGCACCCTGGCAATATTCGCCGGAGGACCGCCTTTTATGGGCTGAAAACCTGGAGATGAAAGTTTCTTAAATCTTACGATGGAGATTTACCTTCAATACTCCATTAAATTTTTGCATCTGACTGGTTATCAGAATATTTGTAAAATCGAATTCGAATTTGTAAAATGTTAAATATCAATATTTTGCGTCATTGCGTCTTTGCGTGATTCTTAAAATTATCAGTCTATTGACCATGGAAACAAAAAAGATAGAAGTACCTGTAATGGCCGAACTATTCGCCCGGGGCGAAACTCCTGAGTTCCTTTTCTGGGTTGGATGTGCCGGCGCCTACGACGACAGGTACAAGAAAGTGACCCGCGCATTCACAAAGATACTCACACATCTTAATATCAGTTACGCTGTTCTGGGGAAAGAAGAATCATGCACCGGCGATCCCGCGCGCAGGGCAGGTAACGAGATGCTGTATCAAATGCAGGCCCTTCAGAATATAACCATTATGAATGGTTACAATGTTAAGAAAATCATCACCATCTGCCCTCATTGCTTCAATATTCTTAAGAATGAGTATCCTGATCTAGGTGGAAATTATGAAGTGATCAATTACGTTCAGTTTCTCGATCAATACATTGAAAACGGCAGTATTAAACTGGATGCTACCATGCTGGGCAATACCCGGATCACTTACCACGATCCATGTTACCTGGGCAGGGGCAACGATGTTTATGCCGAACCACGCAGCATCCTGAAAAAGCTCACCACCGATTTTGTGGAGCTTGAGCGCAACAAGAGTTTCTCCTATTGCTGTGGTGCCGGTGGCGCCCAGATGTTCAAAGAAGCTGAATCAGGCAAGAAGGAGGTGTTTATCGAAAGAACCGAGGAGGTGTTGAGGAGTGATGCCAAAATCGTGGCAACAGCCTGTCCCTTCTGCATGACCATGCTCACCGATGGCCTGAAATACAAGAATAAAGAGGAAGTCAGAAATCTCGATATTGCCGAACTGATTGTGCAGGTGATGGATTTATCCCCGCAGAATCTTAATTCACAAAGGAATTGTAGTTTATTCGTTAAAAAAAATACAGGTTTTGAGCCATCAAACCTCTATGCCAATGGTCACTCCAGGATGGCAGTCTGATGACATCGTTTAATTATTAGAGTTAATTTAAGAGCCTGTTTAGATTAATTTTCATTTTTCAATAGGCCCGTTCTTTAGGCCGGATGCAATAAAAGACAATGAATCCAGTGGGATCTGGTGATTCCGTGCTTTGGAGGCGATGTTTTTTCTTTCTGCCAACTCGCCAGGAAAGCCTGATCTCTGAAACACAATTTCAATGCTGGTTTTCTAAAACTACCTGCTGTTGTAAATTCATAAAATCCAGATACACTACCCTTACTTCACAACCGGATTTGCCAGTCTTTTCCCTCTGTTTCGTGTAACTTATACTACAATTGCACGTCAGATAGTTCTGTGGTATCAGATACTTCCAAACAATAACACCAAAATCAGGAACAGGCAGCAATGGAGTGGTTGCGCTCGACAATGTTTCTCTCACCATCAGCACGGGTATGTTCGGACTTCTGGGCCCGAACGGAGCCGGTAAATCATCGCTTATGCGCACTCTGGCAACTTTGCAGGATGCCGATAGTGGCACAGTAATGCTTGGTGATATTGATGTTCTGAACGATAAGGATGCTGTTCGAAAGGTGCTTGGCTATCTTCCGCAGGAATTTGGGGTCTATCCACGCACTTCGGCTTCTGAACTGCTTGATCATCTGGCGTTGTTGAAAGGTTTCAGCAATAAAAGTGAGCGGAAAGAGATTGTTGAGTTGCTACTCCATAAAACCAACCTCTACGAACTCCGTAAAAAGTCGGTAAGTAGTTTCAGCGGTGGAATGCGGCAGCGTTTCGGCATTGCCCAATCGCTGATCGGCAACCCGAAACTGGTGATAGTTGACGAACCCACCGCCGGCCTCGATCCCGGCGAACGAAACCGGTTTTATAACATCCTCAGTGAAATTGGCGAAAATATCATTGTTATCCTTTCCACCCACATTGTTCAGGATGTTCGTGAGCTTTGTACCAATATGGCCATCATGGACAATGGAAAAGTTCTTTTCAGCGGAATCCGGATGATGCTCTGCGGCAAATCAGAGGAAAAGTTTGGGAAAAAAGGGTCGGGAAAGCTGAACTTGCTGCATACCAATCGGAATATAAAATAGTTTCAAACAAACTTGTTGGCGGCAACCCGCTGATCCATGTTTTTTCTGATAACAGCCTGAACAATGGATTCATGCAGGCTGAGGAAACGCTTGAAGATGTGTTTTTTGCGAAACTTAACGGATTAATTTAACCTGTTTTCGATGTGGATATTTATAACGGAAATGGCTGAGTTCGCCAATGTTTGGATATTTCTGGTTGTCAAACCTGAAGCCGACTGGAAATATTCAGACGGGGGAAGTAAAAAAACGCCCATTTGTTATTCAAACCTACTAGAGTAATGTCGTGGTACCTGCTGAGACCACCGCCTAGAACGGAGCGCCACCGATTCATTTCCGCGTTAAAAAACGAGACTATTATTTTGGCAAATAGTGTGCACCACCAATTTCCTTTACTCGTGTACACTTGTCTTATCGCCCCCTGAGCCAGGGCACTGAACGTTAGAGAGGCACTGGTGGAGCAGGGATTACTCGCTTGGCCCAAATACTAATGCGGGTGACCTTTATGTGCTGGCGTAACAAATTATCTCGTTTACCGGTGCCAGCTGAACTGGTTTTCTATGTTGTTTCCTCAGGTTTTACTGCCGATATCGAAAAAGAATGCTTTCAACCTGCTCGACCCGTTTGGATTTAACCCACAGGGTATCATCGCAAAGTACATGACGGTGGATGAAAAAAACCTTCATGCAGTTCCTTTAACGGGCGCTTTTCTGTTAAACCGCATCCTATGGCTTACACTGAGTTTACTGGTTCTTGCCGGTGGATATTTCAGGTTCTCATTTAATACACGGAAAGAAAAAGTTAGAAAAGCAAAGGCTGAAACGACCGATACACTTCCCATTAAATTAACAAACAGAACTTTCGATCCACGCGAAAGCGGCAAATTTTCGCTCAACACGTTGTGGTTTCTGATCAGTTTCGAAACGAAATCCATAGTAAAAAATCCTACTTTCATAATTATAACCATATTCGGACTACTCAACCTGTCAGCCAGTATCAGCAGCTTTACCGGACGATATGGTGTAGATCAGTATCCTGTAACCTACGATGTGATCGGAAGTATCCGCGGATCGTATTACCTGTTTATTATCGGAATTATTACGTTTTATACAGGTGTCTTAATCTGGAAGGAACGCGACGCCAGGATGGATGAAATTCAGGATGCAACCCCAATGAAAACAGGACTGATGTTCACCTCAAAACTAATTGCAATGCTTGTCGCCACAGCATTTGTTCTTATCCTTGCTATTTTGGGCGGTATGATTGCACAAACTCTTTTCGGTTACCATCGTTATCAGGTGGATGTTTACATCAAATCTCTACTTGTGTTGGATATGCTGTCTTGCTTACCTGATCGTAATTGCACTGTTTTTCATTACATCACAACCGCTACATAGCCTACTTTTGCATTTATTGCATTTGTGATTGCCAACCAGTTTGTATGGAGTTTGTTTGAAATAAACAGCAATATGCTCAAATTCGGCGGTACACCATCGGTAATATATTCCGATATGAATGGTTTCGGGCCTTATGTGAAGTCGGTGACCTTGTTTAACCTGTACTGGGTTTTAGCAGGTTTGATTATCGCGTTGATTACATTTTCTTTTTATCTGCGTGGTAAGGAATACAACTTTGTGCATCGGTTGAAATCATCGCGTAACACAATGTGGAAGAACAGAATGGCGGTTTCAGCTCTGCTCGTGATTTTTATTACTTGCGGAAGTTTCGTGTATTACAACACAAAAATACTGAACACCTATGATTCACCTGAAGAGAGCGAAAATAAGCAGATGGAATATGAGAAAGCGTATAAAAAATACGAAGATATTGCCCAGCCACGTTTTTACAAAATCAATTATACCATCAACCTGAAGCCTGAGGACCGAAGCATGACTGCTGTGGTGGAAGCCTGGGCAAGAAATACAACGGAGAAGCCTGTAAATGAATTACATTTCACCATGCCGGCTTTAATTGACAGCACAAACATCATCATCAACGGAAGCAAAGTTAAACTGCTCGACAACAGACTACAGTATAGAATTTATAGCCTTAACAAAGAACTATTGCCAAATGATTCCATTTTGATAAAGGTAGAAATCAGGAAACTCACCAAAGGTTTTGAAAACGAGGTAAGTTTTACACAACTGACGCAGAAAGGCACTTTCTTCAACAATACAGATATATGCCTTCATTTGGTTATAATAACCGGATGGAAATAGGTGATAAGAACAAACGTGTTAAGCTGAAACTTCCGGTTCGAAAGCGCATGCCTGTTCTGGATGAAAACAACCTGGCGGCGTTAAATACCACAAGCCGAGCCGACTGGGTAGAGATCAATACAGTTATAAGCACTTCACCAGACCAGATCGCTGTTGCACCGGGAAGCCTTATTAAATCGTGGGAAGCTGGCGGCCAGAAATATTTCAATTACCGTCTCGACAAGAAATCGCTTAATTTCTACTCATTTATTTCGCTGGTTATCAGGTTGCCCGTAAAAAATGGCATGACATTGATCTTGAGGTATATTATATTCAGGAGCATGCATACAATGTACCGGATATGCTGAAAAGCCTGGAAAAATCGCTTGAATATTATACCACAAACTTTGGCCCCTATTACCACAGGCAATGTCGCATAATTGAATTTCCGCGATATGCAGGATTTGCACAATCGTTCCGGAACTATGCCTTACAGCGAGGATAGGATTCATAATTGATTGCGTGATGTAACCCGGGATGATATCGACCAGGTGTTTTATGTTGTGGGCACGAAATGGCACACCAGTACTGGGCCCACCAGGTTTGTGGTGCCGGTATGCAGGGCAGTGAAATGCTGAGCGAAAGTTTTAGTATTTGCTTAATGGTCATGGAGAAGGATGGAAAGATAAAATGAAGAAATTCCTCGAATATGAAATGGATGGCTACTTAAGAGGCCGCAGTTCGGAGCCGGAAGCCGAACGACCGCTGATGAAAACTGAAAATCAGGGATATATCCATTACCAGAAAGGAAGTGTTGTCATGTATTATCTGAAGGAGATGATAGGAGAGGACAAGGTGAATGAAGCCCTGCGTACCCTGATCGATACTTTTGCCTATAAGCAACCTCCCTATGCAACCTCCCTGTCGGCAGTACGTGCTTTCCGGCAGGTAACGCCCGACACTCTTCAGTACCTGATCGGTGACTTGTTCGAAAATATAACTGTATTCTCGAACCGAATGCTAAAAGCGGATTATCGCAAAGCGGAGAAATTCGACCCAGTTCGAAAAATTCAGGGCTGATTCACTTGGAAAGGAAACTCAGATACCGGTTGCTGATTACATCGATTTCGGGATCTTTGCTGAACCTGCCAACAAAAATAACCTTGGCAAAGCATTGGTATATAAGAGGATGAAAATTTCAGACAAGGAAAATACCTTTACTTTCCGGACCAAAGAAAAACCTTACGAGGCGGGAATTGATCCATATAATTATATGGTAGACAGGTGGGAGACAATAGAAAGGTGGATTGTAGAAGTGGGCCTTTAGCCTTCAGGCTTAACCCCCCTGTCAGTCGTTCCAAAGGAATTTGTCATTATAACCGAAGGGAGAAATCTGCTGGTATTGAAAACCAATGATTATTTATCCTGATTGTTATTTCTCCTGAAGGGGGAAATTTTCACGCACTCATGCTCTTAACAAATTAGCACATAGATAGATATGTTATAATATGCATGTTTAATGTGTTGATTATGGCTGCATTACGAATTTTAGTGTTGGAGATAACATCTAAAAGTTTAAATTTGCAGCCTTATTTCAACCAAGAATCTTTTGACTTCATCCCGAAAAAGGTAAAGTCATAACCCTGATAACCCTCTATGAGATTCAGAATTATTGTATTAGCCAAACAGGTTCCGGACACACGGAATGTTGGTAAAGATGCCATGAAAGCCGATGGCACCGTAAACAGGGCCGCTTTGCCCGCGATTTTCAACCCCGAAGATTTACATGCCCTCGAACAGGCCCTCAGCATCAAGGATAAAATTCCCGAAGCAGAAGTCATTCTACTGACCATGGGACCGTTCCGGGCAGCTGAAATAATCCGTGAGGCTATGTATCGCGGGGCCGACAGGGGCTACCTGATCACCGACCGCAAGTTCGCCGGTTCCGATACCCTCGCCACTTCCTATGCCTTGTCGCTGGCGGTCAGGAAACTGGCGCCTTATCACCTGGTGATTTCCGGACGTCAGGCCATTGACGGGGATACTGCCCAGGTAGGCCCGCAGACCGCCGAAAAACTCGGAATTCCGCAAATCACCTATGCCGAAGAGATCATTTCGGTTGATGCCAAAAAAATCATTGTAAAACGACGGCTCGAAAGAGGGGTGGAGGTTGTTAACTCAACACTGCCGGCTGCCATTACAGTGCATGGCTCGGCACCTGTATGCCGTCAAAGGGTGGCCAAACTGCTGATGAAATACAAGCATGCCCGGACAGTTACCGAACTGCAGAACGAAACCAAAGACTACACTGAATTATATAACAACCGGCCTTACCTGCTTATTGACGAGTGGACTGCCGACGATCTGAACGCACAAACCGAGATGCTGGGTCTTTCAGGTTCCCCGACCAAGGTCAAGAAAATCGAAAACGTTGTTTTTCAACACAAAGATTCAAAAGTCATGGGAAGTTCCGACAAGGAAATTGAAACCCTGATGAAAGATCTGATGAGCAGCCACATCATTGGGTAATTTCAAGTAAAAAGTCTAAAGTAAAAAGTCTAAAGTCTAAAGTAAAAAGTCTACAGTCTGAAGTCTGAAGTCTGAAGTAAAAAGTTGAAACCCATTAAATTAATCAACTTTTATTTCATTCGATGCGACAATTTACAAAAGACACATCACCAGAATTTGTAAGAAATTTTAATCATAGAACTAATACCAATTGCACGTGAACAACATATTTGTTTATTGCGAAGTTACCGAGGAAAGATCGATCGCAGATGTCAGCCTTGAGTTGCTGTCGAAAGGCAAAAAACTGGCCGGCGACCTGAATGTAAAACTGGAAGCGGTCGTCATCGGTCACAGGGTTTCAAATCCTGAATCCCTGCTGTACCCTTACGGTGTGGATGTGATCCATTATGCGGACGACGAGCGGTTATTTCCTTATACAACCTTGCCGCATACCTCCATCCTTCTCGATGTGTTTGAAAAAGAAAAACCCGAAATAGCCCTGTTTGGCGCTACCAGCATCGGCCGCGACATTGCCCCGCGTGTGGCATCTGCACTCCGCTGCGGACTGACCGCCGATTGCACCAGCCTGGAGATCGGTGATCATTTCGAAAACAAAACCCAGACTGAATACAAGAATCTTTTGTACCAGATCAGGCCGGCGTTTGGCGGAAACATCATCGCCACCATCATCAATCCTGAAACCCGGCCTCAAATGGCAACGGTGCGCGAAGGGGTGATGAAGAAGGAGCTGTTTTCACAGAAGTTTAAAGGTAAACTGAAGAAAATTGATGCCAAAAAGATCCTGAAGGACGATGATTTTGCCGTTACCATCATCGAGCGCCACATGGAGAAAAGCAAGATCGACATCAAAAACTCACAGGTAATTATTTCAGGAGGTTACGGCGTTGGTTCAAAGGAGAATTTCAACCTTCTCTTTGAACTGGCCGATATTCTCGGTGCCCAGGTAGGTGCTTCGCGCGCCGCCGTGGATGCAGGGTTTGTGGAACATGAACGTCAGATCGGGCAAACCGGGGTTACCGTCAGACCCAAGCTTTACATTGCCTGCGGAATATCGGGTGCCGTGCAGCACAGGGCAGGAATGGATCAATCTGCGCAGATTATTTCGATCAATACCGATATCGGCGCGCCCATCAACCACATCGCTGATTATACCATCATCGGCAATGTGGCTGACGTGATTCCGAAAATGATCAAATTCTACAAGAAGAATTCGAAGTAAAAACAAAAGAAGCAATGGAAAACTTTTATAGCGACAATCCCCATCTTAAATTTCATCTTACCCATCCTTTGATGGAAAAGATTGTGAAACTGAAGGAGTCGGGTTATACCGAAAAGGAAAAATACGATTTTGCCCCCCTCGATTTTGAAGATGCCATCGATAATTACGATAAGGTAATGGAGATCATCGGAGAAATAAGCGGTGAAATCATCGGGCCGAATGCAGAATCGGTTGACAAGGAAGGCCCTGAGCTTATCAACAATGAAGTGATTTATGCACGTGGGACCCGCCAAAACTACGATGCCCTCGTGAAAGCCGGACTGGTAGGTTTTACCCTTCCGAGGCAATACGATGGATTGAACCTTCCAGTCATTCCTTACATAATGACTGGCGAGGTCATTTCCCGGGCTGATGCTGGGTTTGCTAATATATGGGGACTCCAGGACTGTGCGGAAACCATACACGAGTTTGCTTCAGATGAGATCAAGGCTGAATTTCTGCCAAGGTTTCATAAAGGAGCCACAGCCGCCATGGACCTTACAGAACCGGATGCCGGCTCTGATTTGCAGGCAGTTCAATTAAAGGCTACCTACGACAACCACAAACACTGCTGGTTGCTGGATGGCGTTAAACGGTTTATCACCAATGGCGATGCTGATATCTCGCTGGTGCTTGCACGTTCGGAAGAAGGCACCACCGATGCCCGCGGCTTGTCACTTTTCGTTTACGACCGCAACCATAAAGCCGTCAATGTACGCCGTATTGAGAATAAGTTGGGGATCAAGGGATCACCGACCTGCGAACTGGTTTTCAAAAATGCCCCTGCCAAACTGATCGGTGACACCAAAATGGGATTGATCAAATATGTAATGTCGCTGATGAATTCTGCCCGCCTGGGCGTAGGATCCCAATCGGTCGGCATTGCCGAGGCCGCTTACCGCGAAGCATATAAATACGCGATGGAGCGTGAGCAGTTTGGGAAAGCCATCATCAAGTATCCGGCAGTCTATGAGATGCTGACCAATATGAGGGTCAAGATCGACGCCATGCGCACGCTGCTTTACGAAACCGCGCGCTATGTAGATATTTACAAGGCTTACAATTTTGCATCACACGAGCGCAAGCTGGAAAGCGAAGAACGCCAGGAAGCCAAGTCTTACCAGAAACTGGCCGATATGTTTACCCCGCTTTTGAAACTCTATTCGAGTGAAGGCTGTAACCAGATCGCCTACGATGCCATACAGATCTTTGGTGGTACCGGTTATATGAAAGATTTTCCCATTGAACGCATTTACCGGGATGCCCGCATCACAACCATTTACGAAGGAACTTCACAACTGCAGGTTGTGGCAGCCATTCGAGGGGTTGGCAATGGCGCTTACCTTGCTTTTATGCAGGATAGAGCTCAGTTTGCGGTAAAACCCGAACTGGAATACCTGAAATCAACCCTCGTGAAGATGACAGAGCAATACACCAAGACGGTTGAGAAGGTGAATGAATTCAACGACAACGAATACCTCGACTTCCATGCACGCCGCCTGGTTGAAATGGCCGGTAATGTGCTGATAGGCTACCTGTTGCTTTACGATGCCAACCGAAACGATGTCTATGCTAAATCAGCAGACATCTTTATCAGAAAGGGGAGGGCTGAGAACATCTCTGCAGTTAGCTTTATCAACAATTGCCATCCAAAAGATGTGAATGATTTTAAAATTTAGATGGATTATAATTAACAATATAATCATCTGATATTCAAATAAAAGGAATGCATTATAACGATGCGTTCCTTTTTTATTTTACCTGATTTATGCGATAATATTAAAAACTTATCAATATAACTAAATCATAAGGATGCCTTTTTGTAATTTTCCACAAAATTTCAGGGCATGCATTAACCGGAGTGAATACTGACCCGATTAAGTTAGTTATGTATGTTCTTGATTTACAAAGCGACTGAGAAATAATTAACCCGAACCCGATTTGTTGGTATTTTATATCCAAGGACTTATTGTTTTTGAGAACAAATTTGGTGTCTTTTTTTGGTGATTTAGTGTCCTGGTGGCTAAGAAAATGTTTCCGGAAAGAAATATTGTCAAATCCGAAATAATCAACGAATCAATTAAAATGGAAAACAAAAAAGTGCTGAAAAGCGGTGAATTTCTGGTAGATACAGTAGCTGCTAAAGATGTTTTTATCCCCGAAGAATTCAATGATTAACAGTTGATGATTGCCCAGACCTGTCAGGATTTTCTGGATACCGAAGTTTATCCGATTATGGATAAGATTGATGCTCCGGACATTCAGCTGATGAAAGCCACTTTGAAGAAATCGGGTGAACTGGGCCTGATGGGCATTGCCCTGCCCGAGGAATACGGCGGTTTTGGCCAGTCGTTCGTTACCCAGATGCTTGCAGCTGAAACCATTGGTGCAGGATATTCATTTTCGGTCGCTTTTATGGCGCACTGCGGAATAGGTACCCTGCCGATTGCCTATTATGGCAACGATGCCCAGCGTGAGAAATATGTTACCAAACTGGCTACCGGTGAAATCCTGGGTGCGTATTGCCTTACCGAACCGGGTGCAGGCAGCGATGCCAATGCCGGTAAAACCAATGCCCGCCTTTCGGAAGACGGCACACATTACATCCTCAACGGACAGAAAATGTGGATTACCAATGCCGGATTTGCCGATGTTCAGACGGTTTTCGCCAAAATCGGGAACGACAGGATTCTGAGCGCCTTTCTGGTTGAAAAGGATATGCCCGGCGTAGTGGTTGCCCCCGACGAAAAGAAAATGGGTATCAAGGGATCCTCTACCGCACAGATTTTTTACAACGATGTAAAAGTACCGGTTGAAAACCTGATCGGAACACCGGGTGAAGGCTTCAGGATAGCGCTGAGTATATTGCACATGGGCCGGATCAAGTTAGGCGCCAATGTGCTGGGCGCATCCAAAAAGGCCATCAATGATTCGGTGAAGTATGCCAACGAACGCAAACAATTCTGCGTACTGATTTCTACTTTTGGCGCCATCAAACACAAACTGGCTCAGCAGGCTATCAAGACATTTGCAGCAGAATCAGCTGTTTACCGCGTAAGTAAGGACATTGACGATCAGATCGAAAAGAACAAGGAAGCCGGCCTTGACAAAGGACGCGCTACCATCGAAGGCATCGCCCATTATGCAGTGGAAGCTGCCATTCTGAAGGTTTACGGTTCGGAAGCCCTCGATTTTGTGATTGATGAAGCCGTTCAGATTCACGGGGGTATGGGTTATTCTGCCGAGATGGATGTTGAACGTGGCTACCGCGATTCCAGGATCAACCGGATTTTTGAAGGAACCAACGAAATCAACCGCCTGCTGATAGCCGATACTGCCATCAAACGTGCCCAGAAGGGCGAATTCGACCTTTTCGGACCAGCAGCTGAACTATACAACAGCATCGATTCGATCAGTTCGGATAAAACAACAGATGAAGACTACTATACCGAAAAACGCAGGTATATGGCGAACTTTAAGAAAGTGGTCCTGATCGCCATTCATGGTGTCACCACCTATTTCGACAAGAAACTGGTGAAAGAGCAGGAGGTGATGAACAACATCTCAGAAATGATCATGGAAACCTACATCGCCGAGTCACTGGCGCTGCGGGTAGAAAAGCTCGAAGGAATCAGGGGTCAGGCAGGCATTTACCGCGATATGCTGGATGTATATGTTTACGACGCAGCAGATATGGTCCGTAAATCGGCTATGGATGCCGTTAATTCATTTGCATCGCCGGAGGAATCGGAAAAACTGAATGCTGCCATCGAAAAACTGACAAAGGTAGCAGGCGTCAATGTAAAGGAAGCCCGCAGAAGAATCGCCGACAAACTGATTGAAGACAATGCGTATAAGTTTTAGAATGACGAATTTGGAATGACGAATGACGAATGAAGAATGAAGAATGAAGTGATAATTTACGTTTTACGATTTGCGATTTGCGATTTTTGAAATTTCGAATTGTTTAAACTGAGAACTTTATACTTTAAACTTTGAGCTTTGGACTTTATACTTTGAACTTTACTTTAAACTTTTTACTTTTTACTTATCTTTGCCCATTCCTTAACCACTACTTGCAAGCCGTCGCATTTTTGCGGCGGCTTTTTTCAAATATTAGGAAATTAAATTTCCCCCTTCCGAAAACTTTTTTCCTGTAATCCTTGTTGTTGTAGTGGGAAGATGTTCCCCCCGGCTTATAACATTCAAAAATCTAAAATATTTAACTCATGCAAGTAGAAACAGCAACCATACAACCCCAGCAAAATACCAGCGAAAGCGCCTGCGCCTGCGGCTCAGGTGGATGTGGCAGCCATTCAGGCAGCCATTCACATTCTCATTCAGACACCGAATGCACGCTCCCCGACCGTTTTCAGCTGTTGCAGGAAGGTGACAGGGTGGTAGAATTTGGTTCAGGCCTTGGTAAAGACAGCATTTCAGCAGCAAGAGCAGTAGGGCCAACCGGTAAAGTCATCGGAATCGATATTTCTGAAAAAAATATCAATACTTCCCGCACCAACGCTGATTTCCTCGATTTGAACAATATTGAATTCAGACATGGTGACATCTCAGCAGCTCCTGTGCAGGACGAATGGGCTGATATCATCTATTCAACCTGCGTTTTTAATCTTCAATCTGATAAACAGAAAGTGGCCGATGAAATGTACCGGGTAGTTAAACACAACGGTTATGTAGTAGTCTCTGATTTTGTAATACTGAACGATATTCCCGATGGTTTAAGAAAGGAAGCTTCAGAATTGATCGGTTGCATTGCAGGAGCTGAAAAAGCCGATGCATTTATGAATTATTTCAAGAAGACCGGCTTTACCAAAGGAGGGATTGTTGAAGTGAATAAGGTGAAACTTGAGGAGGAAATCCTGGAGAAATACCTGGATTCCGCTACCATAGAAAAGTACAATGACCTTGAATCGGACGAGGGCATTTTCAGTGTAACGCTGGTGGTTGAGAAACCCGAAACCTGCACTGCCGAAACCTGTTGCCACAATGCGGATAAGCATAAGAACTGATTTACTGCAAGTAGTTAATTTCAGGTCAGCTTACATGTATTGCTTGCCTTTCAGGTATTATGATTGAATAGAGGGGGTTGTTGGAGGCGGAGCCTCCAACAACCCCCTCTACAGAAACACTAACTATCTTTCATTCCGAACAAAGTGGGGAACCGACCAAAGGGAGCGCACCGAAGGTAATCTCAGATTCATTTTTTTGTCTTTCTAAATTTTAACCGGACATGATTGAATGTAATACTGTTTCCCCGGCTCAGAATATAAAATAAAGGTAGCTCTTCGTTTAATTGTCTTTGAAATATATTTCAGTGCTATTTTGAATTTCAATGTTTACCCGGTTATTTTGTGTCGGAAGTAAGTTCATCTCAAAAAAAAGTTTGAGTTTGTCAAATAAAACATTTAATATATATAGATTGTTACATACATAACAAATTTTGTTTGTTTTCAACTTTCTATTAGTTTGTAGATGAGGCTGGCATGTAAAAACTCACTAATCTGAATTTCATATACTAATATATCAGACTAAATGGGCTTGGTGGAAGAAAGATTTCTGCCCCATAGAAAACGAAAAATAAATAAGCGATTGGCTGGACTGTAATAATTATTGCTAATAATTACAACTTTCATTCATAGTTATTTAAAGGCCGAACAGCATGATTTATTCTTCTGACGCCGATATTTTGCCATTTTTAAAAGGTCTTGTGCAAAGCCTGCATCCCTATGCTCACGCGAACGCACTTACCCTATCATTTTCGTCAGATATAAAAAAGCAGACAATACTTTACCAGCCGTTTTTGTTGTCCCAATCGATGGTCCAACTCATTTGTAATGTGATCAATTTGCTTCCCCCTAAGAGCCGGATCTCGTTACGCCTGCTTTTTGACCCCTGTAAACGTAATTTGCTAGTAGAGATAGAAAATAACAATATTAATCTGATTCTGGTGAACGAAGTGTGTGCACAAATACAATATTCATTCAAAGGATATCCTTTACCCAATGGTACGCTTTACAGATTGTCACTTCCGTTAAATCAGAGGACATCAGTTCCTAATGATGTAGCCCGGTTAAATACATCAAACTATACCGTTCCCCAATTTTACCGTGAAATTCAAAAACGGCTTCAATCGCATTTTACTCAGGCAGAAAAGCTGATGGCAACACTCGAACAAACCCGCCCGCATGAAGCAGCTTTTATGCAAAAAATAAATATCCTTATAAAAATCAACCTGGAGAATGAGAATTTCGATACCGATGCTTTGAGTAAAGCGATGTCGCTCAGCAGAACGCAATTATTCCGCCGTTTGAAATCACTTATACAACAGGCTCCGGCCAATTACATTAAAACCTTACGGCTACAAAAGGCTAAGGAATTGCTGGAAACCACCGATATGACCGTTAGCGAGGTGGTTTTTAAAACCGGGTTTCAGACGCTAAGTCATTTTACAAATATTTTTCAGAAGCAATACGGAATACTGCCCTCGGTTTTTAGAAGGAGCAATAATTCTGCAACAAATGAATAAAAGAACGCAACAAATGGACTAACATATACACATTCCTGCAAGTAATTTTGTTAAAAATAATATCCATGGAACAGCAACGACATAATAAAGAATTTATCATCCGCTACATCAGCGCCCTGAGCGGAAAAATCAAAACCAGGGAAATCATGGAGCAGTATATGACGGATGAAGAATTGTTAGGGCATATCGTCTTTTTTGACCAGGCATTTCCGAAATACGAAATGTTCGTGGATGAAATAACAGCCGAGGGTAACCGCGTGGTTGTGCGTGCACGGTTCAAAGGTTGCCACATCGGTGAATTTAATGGTATTCTGCCGACAAACCGAAACGTGGAATTCCCGTTTGTGATCAGCTATGATATTGAAAATGGGAAAATTATTCATCACTGGCTGATTGCGGATTCAATGGCGTTGATGGAACAACTTGGTGTAATAAACGCCTCGGTGTAAGTTCCTGATTGATAAGTTCCGAATTGTTTTAAACGGAAACATAAATGCCGTTTTTGCAGCTTGTATTTCCGGGTTTCATAAGCATTAATCAACCCGCTTTAATCTTTATAAAGCGGAAGAGTATTACGCAATTATTTCTCCGCCTTACCAATAAACCTGCACAAAAGAATAACTAAGGCAGTAAACAATTCACGCTCAATTGCAGTTGACATATCAAATTTAATAATATAATGGAACAGCATAAGCAAAACAAGGAATTTATTATCCGTTATTTTAACGCCATGGCCGGAGCATTTGTAACACGCGAGCTTCTGGAAGAATATATTACAGATGAAGAGCTGATCGGGCATATTCTCTTTTTTGAATCGGTGTTTCCAAATTATGAAATTTTGACCGACGAGATGATGGCCGAGGGCAACCGGGTAATGGTTCGCGGACGATTGAAAGGACGCCATGAAGGAGAATTTAACGGCATCCCGCCCACCCATCGTATGGTTGAATTTCCGTTGGTAATCAGCTACCAGATTGACAATCAGAAAATCGTGCATCACTGGCTTATCGCCGACTCAATGGCATTGATGGAACAACTTGGAGTAATGAAAGCACCTGCATAATCAAGGAAGAAGGAAGCTTGATTTGTAAAAACTGTTTAAAATCAAATGGTTCTGATTTTGAATGCTCCTCATTAAGCCCTTTTTCTTTCTGTAACCATTTTTTTAATTCAACCAATCATTTTATCCATTACCAGAAAAACACTCATTTTATGAAAACAACAATTCTTTGCTTATTGGCGGTTGCATTCAGCTTTTCTTCATGCAGTGAAAAGAAAAGCCAGAGTATTGATGGCGCGTGGAAACTCGTTCAGTCTCAGACAGTGACCGGCAATTCAGTCGTTACTGATTTTCCGGGGAAGATCGATATGGATCTGACTAAGATCTGGGCGGGCAACCATTGGATGTTTGTTGCCCGGATTAAAGCTGATACTACTGTTACTGAAGCATACGGTGATGGAACATTCAAACTGGAAGGAAACCGGTATGAGGAAAATGTGAGTATTCTTGTCTATAAGCCATGGGAAGGCAAAACAATCAAAATGACATTAGAGTTAAAGAATGATACCATTACACAAACCTATCCGGTTGATGATAATGGAGAAATGGATAAAAATGGCGCTACAATTGAAAAATATGTACGTATCATGGAGTAAGGCAAGCGATTAAATTTCCCACTCTCTCAATACCAGGGCTATCACCATGGATTGTACCCAGTGACCCGGCCTCCTGAGCTCAATGATCAGCATTCTTTGCTGGCAGCACCAATTTCAGACAAAAACTTTTCTTCTGCTGGTTATTTTCACCGGTATGAACGGCCATTGGTATGCCATATCGAATTGCATCCATTGGATCAGGACAAGTATTGATTTTAACTATATAACTTTTGAAAAATGAAAAAAATATACTGATTCCAGTCATGGCTTTTGTTGTTTGCTTCGCTTTGCAAACACAAAAGAGCATAGCACAGCCTGGGGTGTTGGATCATAGCTTTAATCAGGGGTTTAATTTAGATGCGACAGACTGCTCAATTAAAAAACTTATAGTTCAGCCTGATGGAAAGATATTGGCGGCAGGTGCATCAACAATTCTCTTTTCCAGATGGAGACTTGTACGGTTTAATGTAGATGGTTCTCTGGATGAAAGCTTCATACCCCTTCATATTTATCCCGACCAGGAGATTTCCAGCCTTGCCCTTGCATTGCAACAAGATGGCAGAATACTAATAGCAACCGGAGAGATCGGCAACCCAAACCGGCTGATACGACTCAATGCAAATGGCAGTATTGACAGCAGCTTTTATACGGGCACTTCCCTTTTAGCAACAGCGGATGTTACTTCTCTTGGATTGCAGAATGACGGCAAAATAATCGTTGCAGGTTATAACTTATCAAATTCATCTGGCAACATACTCCGGCTAAATACAGACGGAACCAGCGATACCGGTTTTGATACAGATTCTGTATCAGCGGCATTGGGAAATACCAATGTTTATATCAGGGGAGTTTCGATACAAACTGATAATAAAATAATAGTAAACGGAAATTTTAAGCTTTCAGGAAACAGTGAAGGTGAAGGGATAAAGCGATTGAACGTGAATGGAAGCGAAGATAGTAGTTTTAATTTCACAACATTTGTTCAGTTAGGCATTGAAGGCATCGGATCAATAGCATCAGTATCAATACAAACTGATGGTAAAATTATTGCGGCCGGTCGGGTGGTTTTTTCAAATGGCGTAAATCCAACAGGTTATGGTATTGCCCGTTTTAATACGGATGGCAGTCAGGATCTCAGCTTTTATGGTAACCTTACCAGCATCAACTCTCCTTTCGATCCATATGATATCTTATGTACCAGTTTGCAGAGTGATGGGAAAATAATCGTGGGTGGCCACTTTTTTGATTTTTCTACCTACTTGCCAGAGAAAAACGTTACAAGGCTCAATACGGATGGAAGCTTTGACAACACTTTTGAGACCGGCACAGGAGTAAATGCCGGTTATCCGGAAACTATTGCCATTTTACCCGATGGAAAAATATTGCTGGCTACCGTTTATCATTATAATAATTCCGCTGATTTAAACGGCGTTGCCTGTTTAAACAGCGATGGCAGTCTGGCAAACGGGTGTGGCCCGAATTCAATGGTATCTGCATCTTCCCAACAGGCCGATGGAAAAATAATTATTGCTGGCGGCTTTACGACTTATAACGGAATAGCCAGGCTGAAACACGTTGCAAGAATAAATACAGATGGCAGTTTGGATGTTAGTTTTGATCCGGATTCATGCATTCATTATATCAATACACTGGCAATTCAGCCCGATGAGAAAATAATTCTTGGTGGGTCAGGGTTTTTTGGCCAATCGCCTCTTATCCGGTTAAATGGAGATGGCGGCATCGATAACAGTTTTACTTCAGCAATTCCTGGTTCTAACAGCTACTACGCATCTAATATTTCTTCAATTGTTTTACAAAGCGACGGGAAGATTATCGTTGGAGGAAGCTTTCCAAATGACATCGTTTGCTACAGGCTTAATACAGATGGCAGTATTGATAACAGTTTTAATCCGGGCATTATCCCAAACGGTTATTTTATACAAAGTATTGCTGTACAAGCAGATAATAAAATTATTCTGACCGGTAATTTTGCCAGCTACAATAACATCGCAATTAAAAATATAGTACGGCTTAATACGGATGGAGGTTTAGATAACAGTTTTAACGCCGACATCGAAATGCTTGATTTTACACAGGGAATCGGTCAGGTAGCTATACAACAGGATGGCAGGATCGTGATCAATGGATTCTCTCAAAATCATTTCAATAGTATTCTCAAAAGGTTAACTACGAACGGAACCGGTGATGAAATTTTTAACCCTGATTTTGCTTTTACAGATGGAGATGGTTTTCAGCTTGCAAACAGATTTTTAATACAGGCTGACGGGAAGATAATTATGCATGCACTTCGCAATTGGGCAGATGGACTTACCGGATTATTTCGCTTAAATGAAGATGGAACTGCAGATCATAGCTTTCAATGCGGCCTGGGCTTTTACAATTTCCCTTCTGGTCAGGTCAACTCAATGTTCATACAAACTGATGGAAATTTGGTTATTGCCGGGTCTTTTAGTGGTTATGACAGTATCCCGATAAATAACATGGCACGGATTCTCAACACTCCCTGTCCGGGTTCGGAAACCCCGTCAATAAGTATTTCCGCCTCACCGTTGGGTAATATGTGTGCAGGTACAGAAGTTATATTTACAGCGGAAGTTTTTAATGGTGGTACCCTGCCCCGCTACCAATGGAAAAAAAACGGGATAGTTATTCCAGGAGAAAGGTACATAAGTTATATAGAAGCTTCACCACTAACCGGAGATACCATTACCTGTATATTGATCAGCAATGCTCATTGCGTTGCGTCTGATACCGCAATCAGTAACGGTATAATTATATCAGTTATCCCACCGATAACACCATCCATAAGTATTGCCCTTACAGCAGGCAGCATTCCTGTTTGCTCCGGCCAGCAACTTACATTTACTGCTACTCCGGTTAACGGTGGCATTTGTCCGATATACCAATGGAAATTAAATGGCAATCAGAATATTGGCAACAATTCACCTGTGCTTGAATTCAGCGCGTTCGGTATTAATGACATAGTTACCTGCACCCTGACAAGCGATGCGCCTTGTGTAAGCCCGGCTATAGCAACCAGCAATGCTATTACTGTAAATACTACACTTCTACTTGCCTGGTATCTTGATGCAGACGGAGATGGTTATTCTACCGGAACCCCGGTTTCATCCTGCAGTAGTCCCGGTGCAGACTACACAAGCAATGCTGCCACTGAAAGCGGCGATTGTGACGACAGCAATCCTGATATTCATCCAAATGCAATAGAAATCGTTGGCAACAATATTGATGACAATTGCAACGGGCAGACGGATGAAACTGTGTACTGCATGCCAGGCTTCCAATTTGCATCTCCTTGTTTTGGCAATATCAACAGTGTTTTGCTTGGCAGTATCAGCAATTTGAATAATGGTTGTGGTAGTGGCTATTCAGATTATTCGGCTTCATTTACTGCTGCCGTTTCAGCAGGCGATGCAGTGAGTTATACCATTGCAGCAGGCGGCACCAACGGGAATGATCAATACCTGGATATCTTTATAGATTATAACAATGACGCTGATTTTACTGATCAGGGCGAAAATGTTGCCGGGAGCAGTTCTTTCTCTCTGACTAATAATGCAAGTGGAATTTTTGTTGTACCTGCTTCGTTAGCTGGTGGTAATTACAGGGTCCGTATTGTAAGTTCTTATCAAATCCAGGGCGACCCATGTTTCAGTTTTTATGGCGAAGTGGAAGATTATACAATTGAGATACAGCCGCACGCAGGGCCATGTGTCCCGATTGTTGATTACCCATGCTCGGATTCATGGATTGAAAGTGTCATCCTGGGCTCAATCAGCAACAACAATACAGGCTGCGGCAGCTTCACAAATTATTCCAACGTTTTCTCTACCCAAAGCCATGCGGGAGGGCAGGTTAATTATTCCGTTACCGCTGGCAATTCTGTTGAACAGTTAATAAACATTTATGTTGATTTCAACAATGACGATGATTTTAACGATTCAGGTGAAAAAGTGCAAAACAATGTGCCTGTTTTAGCAGGAGAAACGGCTGCCGGCACATTCACGATACCTTCCTCTCAGCCGCTTGGAGCATACAGAATACGTATCATTTGTGAAAATGCTCTGCAGCCTTTTGACAATCCGTGCCATATCTCTTTTGGAGAGGTGGAAGATTATGCTATAACCATTGCCCCCATTCAATACTGCACCCCGATAATAGATTCTCCGTGTAGCAATATGATGATAGGCAATGTGACCCTTGGAACAATATCCAACGATAATTCAGGTTGTAACGGCGGCTATTCAGATTATTCGGAAACCCTTTCTGCCCAGGTCCTTCCCGGTGGAGAGCTTAGTTATTCTGTAGACCAATATAGCTTCGTCGAGCTCAACCAGGCAATCAACATTTATGTAGATTATAATAATGACGGGGATTTCGAAGATGATGAAGAACAGGTTGTTTCTGATGCAGTGAATAATTATGGAACCCCTGCTACCGGCAGTTTTACCATACCTGCCAACCAACCGGGGGGTAGGTACAGGGTAAGGATTGTTTCCGAGTTGGAAGGAAATCCATCACCTACTGCATGCCATACACAGTATGGCGAAGTGGAAGATTATACATTGGAGGTGTTGCCGGACTGGTGCATCCCGGTAATTGATAATTTATGTATACAGGGAATCATATACAATGTTGAACTTGGTAACATTGTCAACAGCACTGCTTGTGAAGGCTATGCGGATTTTTCTGCAATGATTGCTACCACTAATAACCCTGGACAGACGGTGAATTATAACATATCCAACAATGATTTTTCCGGTAACCAGGTAAATGTTTACATCGATTACAATAACAATGGCAGCTTTACCGATGCAGATGAAAATGTTGCATCCAATATCCCGATGAATATTTTTAACGCTGCCTCAGGAAGCTTCATAATACCTGCATCTTTGCCTTATGGCAGTTATCGTATCCGCATAACATTTGATTATGAGGGGAGTACGGCGGATCCATGTCATGTGGTATTTGGTGAAGTGGAGGATTATACTTTGGTTGTACAACCAAATGCATTCACCACACTTAACCTGAACTTATTTCTTGAAGGTTTATATACAGGATCAGGCGAAATGATACAGGCGCAAGGCTCCTCCGGTCCGCAATTCAGCGAAGGCATTGCCGATCAGCTCACCGTTGAATTACACAGCGAATGGTGGCCGTATTCAACCGATTATTCCTTTAACAATGTCGATCTTTATACAGATGGAACGCTTTCGGTAAATACCCTTCCGGTTGGAATTACGGGTTCATATTATATCGTGATAAAACACCGCAACAGCATTGAAACCTGGAGCAGTACAGCAATATCATTTGGGGTTGATAATCCTACTACTTACGACTTCAGCAGTTCTGCGTCACAGGCCTTTGGCGGCAACCAGGCGCTGGTTTCAGACAAATACGTGATTTACGGCGGTGATGTGAACCAGGATGGCGTAGTTGATACCGCCGATATGACTCCGGTTGATAACGATGGATCAAACTTTGTATCAGGATATCTTCCTACGGATGTCAATGGGGATGGCATCGTTGATACCGGTGATATGACCATTGTTGACAACAATGCAGCATCTTTTATAGGGGCTGTTTTGCCTTGATTGCTCAAATGAAAGAATATCACATAAATTGAAACTTACAGATGAACTCTTGTAAAGGTATCTTGTTGATTAAGGAGAATTATTGCATAGATCCCGGGGATGGCTTTTCAGTATGGTAATGCTGGTTTAGGAATCGAAACCTGGAGCCAAAAGCGGATAATCATCAGGGTCAGGCACTTACCCTGCCATTGCAATCTGAATGCGGGGAAGGTTTAAGCTTAAGTCAAAAAAAAGTAATCACTTCAGAAAGATGAACGAAATCGACAAGTACATCGCTGCTTTCCCGGAGGAGATTCAGCAGCGTTTGAATCAGATCCGGGAAGTGATCAGGCGGGCCGCGCCGGATGCTACGGAAAAAATCAGTTATATGATGCCTACTTTCTATCTGAATGGAAATCTGGTGCATTTCGCAGCTTTTAAAAATCACATTGGCCTCTATCCGGCCCCCTCAGGTATTGCTGCATTTAAAAAGGAACTTTCTTTATATAAAAGTGCAAAAGGTTCTGCTCAGTTCCCGCACAATCAGCCACTGCCGCTGGAACTGGTGCGTGAAATTGTGAAATTCAGGGTTTTGGAGAATTCGGAGGCGAAAAAAGTGAAGAAGAAAGCTTAAGGGGATCAAGGTTAAGGTTAAGGCTAAGGTTAAGGTTAAGGTTAAGGTTAAGGTTAAGGTTAAGGTTAAGGTTAAGGTTAAGGTTGAGGTTTAGGATGAGGTTTAGGCTTGGTGAACTCTGTCTTTGAACTCTTGAACCCTTGGGTAGCCCTTCGTTCCCCAGGGTAAACTCCGCGGAGTCCCGCTTTTTCGGCGGGAAACCCCTGAATTTTTCACTTGAGGTTTCTTTCATATTGCCAACTGCCAACTGCTTACTGCCAACTTCTTGTTTGAACTTTTGAACCCTTGAACCCCTGATGATGTATTTTTTGAATTTTGATTTTTGAGGTTTCTTTCAAGCCAACTGCCACGCCAACTTTTGACTTTTGACCCATTTTGAATTTATTTTTTCACTTGAGGTTTCTTTCATATTGCCAACTGCCAACTGCCAACTGCTAATTGCCAACTTCTTGTTTGAACCATTGAACCCTTGATCTTTTTAAGTATATTCACAAATAATCAAACACATGTCATTTCAGGCTTACATCGACAATATCAGGACTAAGACAGGAAAGAGCCCTGATGATTTTAAAAAACTAGCAGAGGAAAAAGGTTTCCTGCAAAATGGAAGCCTGCTTAAAACAGTCAAAGCGACTGAAATTACCAATTGGCTTAAAGACGAATTTGGATTGGGTCACGGTCACGCAATGGCAATTTATGCAATCTTTAAGGGGAAAACTGAATAGAATAGCTGTGGATATTCTCTTAGTAATTTTACAATAATTCAGAGAGGTTCAGATTTCGCCTGTCTCTCAGACTGGCGTGCAAGTAAGACAGGCCCGCCACAGGAGTTCTATTTGGGGTGGTCTCGACTCCGCTCGACCACCGGACCACCGGATCAGCGAGGCTTTCCAATAAGAATTGTACTTTTCTATTATTGGTTTCCCCCGGAGGTCGAGCGGAGTCGAGACCAGAGGAAAAGATTGTTGCAATCTATTCCCCAGAGGTCGACCGTAATCGAGACCAGAGGAAAAGAATGTTGTAATCTTTTCCCCAGAGGTCGACCGTAATCGGGAACAGAGGAAAAAGATGTTGCATTTTATCCTTACTAATCCGAAATCATCCACATCCTGCCAAACCCAAACAAATGTTTTTTGTTTATCATTCTGAAAACCCGGATATATGCCCAAAACCAGCCGTTTAAACCCTGAAGAACTTGTTGCTGATTACTTCAACAAGCTAAACCACCCTTTGAAAGAGGTGGTCGAAACCCTCCGTAAAATCATCCTTTCAGTTGATCCGGAAATAGCTGAACAAATAAAATGGAACTCCCCGGCCTATTATTATACCGGCGAAATGAAACCCTTTGATCCCAAAGAGTATAAAAGGGACATCATAGTTTTTAATCTTCATAAAAAAGAACACATACTGCTGGTTTTCCCAACCGGCGCGCGAATCAGTGATCCTTCCGGATTGCTTGAAGGTAATTTTACCGATGGCCGGAAGGTTGCAAAGTTTGTGTCGCCGGAAGAGGTCAGCAGGAGGGGTGAAGATCTGAAAACCGTGATCAGGTTGTGGTTATCGGGGGTTGAAAAATAGAATTCTTATTTTAAGTGATCTATTTTTAAATCAATAACCAGGTAGCTGAAATTTTATAATTATTTAAGGCTTGCTACACTTTTGAATAAAATGTAATAACTTTGTACTTACCAATTTATTTATTATGGAATTATCGGTAATACAAATCGGAAACTCAAAGGGATCAGATTGAGCAAGACCCTTCTTGAAAAATATAATATCAGGGGACACTGTTGAATTAGTCCTTGAGAAGGGTTATATCATTATCCGCCAAATCGACCCCCAGAAAGGCTGGGAAAAGCTTTCAAAAAAATGCATGAAAACAACGAAGATCAGTTGTTGATTGAAGGTGCTTTTGAAGATGAAAATTTTGAAGAATGGAAATAACCCAGTATTCAATCGTTATTGTAAACCTGGATCCCACTGTTGGCAGCGAAATAAAGAAAACAAGACCCTGCGTTGTCATTTCTCCGGATGAGATGAACAGGTATCTGCATACAATTACCCTCGCTCCAATGACTACACAGTCGCGAAAATATCCAACCAGGGTTGAGGTGAAGTTTCAGGAGAAATCCGGGTGGATTATTCTGGATCAGATAAGAACAGTTGATAGACAAAGATTGATAAAGATCCTTGGTAAATTGTCTGATAAAGAAATACTTGCCGTCAAAAATATTATCAGGAACATTTGTGGATTAGAACAGCAATGTCATTTAGTTTTAATGAATCATCAACCATCAACCAATGATTCAATGTGTTGCAATTTATAAGGTGGTAATGAATTAGCTAACTTTTTGCGATATCAACCATTTTTTAACCGGATTCAGAAGGTGCAATCTGGTAAATATTTTATTATTTTTAAGGTTCCAAAACTTCTGACCTGGATGCAATATGAATACCGGACTAACTGATTGGTTGAACAAGAAATATCCTCAAAATTACATCATCAGAAATCCTTTGATTGGTTCACTGGCTTTTCTTGCATTCAGTATCACCTTTGTCATCGTTTACAAACCCTTTCAGGTACATGAATCACGCCATCTCAGCTATGGCATGACGGTTGCGGCATACTGCATCTTTGTTTCACTCGTTTTGTTCGGATGGGTTAAGGGGTTGAAAAACCTGAAGTATTATTCAGATCCGGATGACTGGACCATTCTGAAAGAAGTATTATCTGTCGTTCTATCGCTTGTGGTAATGGGAGTTGCCGTCTATTTTGCTGGATTTCTGATGGAACCTCCCGGGCAGCGATGGAATCTCATTACTTTTTTCGATTCGCTTTTATCTTCATTTCTCATCTTTGCTTTGCCCTTCTTCTTCTTTACAATCATCAATTACCGGTATCTGCTTGTTTACGATATCATTAAAAGCTACAATACCGAAAACAGTCACCCGGATCAGGAAACTGCTGAAAAACCTATACGGATTGAATCACAGCTAAAAAAGGAAGAACTTGTTTTTTACCCCGGCCAACTGATCTATGCGGAATCGGAAGGAAATTACATCGCCTTCTACCTGAATCTCGACGGCCAGGTTAAGAAGCGGCTTATCCGCAACTCCATCAGCAATATAGAACAACAGCTGGCAGAAATACCATTTCTTTTCCGCGTTCACCGGGCTTTTATTGTAAATGTTAAAAGGATAAAGTCACAAAAGGCAACTCCTCGGTTATCGTTTAAAACTGTCCGGAACGGAAGTCGAAATTCCTGTTTCAAGGCAAAAACCAGCGAATTTGACCAGGTGATAAAGCGGTTTTTTAATCCATTCATCCCTGAAACTATCCATCCATCCCAAAACCGGCTGACCTTCCGGTTCATTCTTGCATTTCGTAACAAATCCTAGCCATAACTCCCAACAACTTGCAAAACAAGTATTTAGTTCTTCTATTTGCCTCATCAACTTTAAAAATTATGGCAATGAAAAACTTCTTCAAATCATGCAGTCAAAAATTTGCAGCCGTTCAATTCATGCTTCTGGCTATTGCAATTACAAATTCCTGCGACATTTACGCCCAGGAAAAGCAATCCATCACCGGACAACTGATCGATAAAGCAAACAGTCTACCGGTACCCTATGCAACCGTTAAATTATCAGGTGCAACAGACCATGAATTTATCGGGGGATCAATCAGCGATCCCGATGGAGTATTTACAATCGGCTCAGTTGCAGCAGGTAAATACATTCTATGCATAAGCAGCATCGGTTATAAACCCGTTTCGTTGAATATGGAGGTTGGAAACGGAGAACCGGCCGATGCCGGGATGATCGAACTGATGGATACCACCCTTGTTCTGGATGAACTGGTGATTGTAAGTGAACGTATAAAAGCCAAATCGGAACAGGACAAAACCATTTTCTTTGTTACAAAAAAAATGCTGGATGTCTCCTCTTCCGGCACCGACCTGCTCAGGCTTATTCCCGGCGTTCAGGTTGACCTCAGGCAAAATATCTCACTCGAAGGAAGCTCCGATATCCTGATTTTTGTGGATGGCAAAGAACGTGATAAACGCTACCTCAGCCAGCTGAGTCCTGCTCAGATTGACCAGATTGAAGTATTGAGTGCTCCGCCCGCTAATTATGACGGAGACGCAACCGGTGCCATCAATATAATCCTGAAGAAGGGCCAGGATTCCGGATTCAGCGGACATCTGCTGGCTGAAGTTCCTGTTTTGTATTCGGAAATCTATGTTTTTCCGTCCTATAGCCTGAATTATACGCATAAAAAGCTGAACCTGTACACCTCTTATAATGGGGAAATAACTTATCTGGATCTTCATGAAAATACCAGACGTGAATTCCGGGATGAAAATGGAACCAATGAAATCAGTATAGAACAGAATATGCGGCAGAAAGACTGGTCGCACAAGTTCCATTTTGGGGTTGACTATTTTTTAAGTGAACGTGACCAGTTGAACTTTTACTCATTTTACAACCCGTACTCCCGCGAACTGGATGGGAAGGCTTTTTATCAGATTTCCGGCGTTGTTAACAATAGCAGTGAAGCCAGCAAGGAAGATTCGGACATGAACACCGGTTCCTTTTATTCATTGTACTACAAACATAGTTTTAATAAAAAAGGAAGTGAACTGACCGCTGACCTGAGCAATTATATCCTGAAGGCTGAAAACAGATCAGACTTTATTTACGGTGAACCCGAAAACAGTGTGTCGACCACTACCAATGTAGTTAAGCCAAAACAAAATGCGGTTAATATTAAGATCGACTATAAAACCCTTCTGGGGCAAAGGCTCGGTTTTGGTGCAGGGGTGAAGGCAAAACTCCAGGTTTCTAAAGACAGAAACAGCGAATTTGAATATACAGACAACATCTTTGCTTTGTACTCAACCATCGGTTACAAACAAGAGAAATTTGACCTTGGGATTGGGCTTCGTATAGAAGAATCTGTCACAGAACTCAAAGATGCTTTTAACAATCCTTTCCGGTCGCTGCTACCTGACTTAAGTTTCCGGTATAAAATCAACACACAGCAAAACATTCAACTGTCAGCCAGCCGTTCAATAAAACGTCCCAATCTTTACCAGATGAATCCATACATTGCTTACGATGACCCTTTTACCATCAGTATGGGCAACCCATTGCTCAATCCCGAGCTGACCAGCAGTATTTATATTGAGCATTCCATTCAGTTTGATGGCAGTTATTTCGCATCCCGGGTATTTTATAACAGTACAAATGATGTTATCAGCAATCTGATATTACTCAACGATGACAAAACCTTTGTAAAGAGATACAAAACCTGGGTACAATAGTTCAGGCCGGTATTCAGTTTTCGGGATCCATGAAAATACACTTTATTACGTTAAATCCGTATGTGAAGATATTCGGACTCCGAACGAAAGCCAATCAGACTGCAGAAAATTACGGCATCAGAAACCGGGAAATTGAATGTATTGAATCCGGTCTGTCGGCCATTGCTTCATTGGGACATGAACTTGCAGTTTCAATGACATTCCAATACAACAGCCCGGTAAATGAACTGCAGGGCAAAACCTTTTCCGATATGCTCTACTTTATTTCCATCGGAAAAACCTTCAAACAAAAGCTACAGTTGGGGATTGTCAGTGCCATTCCATTTTCAGAATCATTCACTTTCCATGGTTCAAAGATCACTGGCTCCTGTTTTTATAGTTCATATGAAGGAAATGTCAATCTGTCGTCGATACCCTTGTGGATTAAAATTGGTTATCAGTTTAATACCGGGAAAAGCAGAAACATGATCAACCGTGAGAAAGAGCACATTGACAATCTTCCAAAGAAAGGATTTTGATTCTATTTCCCTTGTAAAGAACTCATTGGCCCAATTCATAAATTTGATCGTAAAAGGCCATACAGTCCTTGAAAATGGGTGAATAGTTTTTAAATTTACGGGTGTCAATCTGGGTCGTTTAGTTAAGGTCTCTTAGCTTAAAATAAAATGAAAAAGTATCCTTCGTCTCCGCTACCATTGACGTATTTGGGAAAGTAGTTGATTGTCGGATTAATACATTGTTAGTTTGGTTAAAGGAATTTTCATGAATGATTCCTTGATATTTAAATGAATGTCACGCTGAGCGGAGTCGAAGCGCATCGCACTGTCTATCCTTCGACTCCGCTCAGGATGACATTGGTGTGGGGCATTTTGGATTATAAAGTCATTAAATATTGCTTTTTATGAAATAAATTACACCTCAGGATGACTGTCAGTCTGAGCGGAGTCGAAGACAATTTTTCTTAACTAAACGACATTGGGTGTCAATTCGTGGTTCTTATCCTCTATTTCCAACCGTGTTATAAATTATATCGATCCATTGAAGAACATGAAACTATTATCAGAAGTAAACATCATCCGGAAAGGAGGGCGAATGTTGTCGATTGCACTGACTCTATTACTTGTATTGTTTGTTATCCTGGCTGGCATGTTGTTCTTTTACAGCCCCGGGAAAGTCATTCCCATCACTGATCAAAACGGGAAACCGGTTCAGGGAAGTATTTCAGAGAAAGTATATCTGAATATCAACGGCAGCAGGCAGGGGATGTTTATCAAGAGCCGGAATCCGGCCAACCCGGTGATGCTCTACCTGCACGGGGGTATGCCTGATTACTTCCTGACAGAAAAGTACCCTACAGGTCTTGAGGAGCATTTTACCATGGTATGGTGGGAACAGCGGGGTTCTGGAATGTCATATGCCTCTGATATCCAGGCATCTGCGATGACATTGGAACAAATGATTTCAGATACAAAGGAACTGACCAGCTACCTGATCAAAAGGTTCAATAAAGAGAAAATCTATCTGATGGGGCATTCAGGCGGGACATTTATAGGCATTCATACGGCTGCGCAATATCCGGAATTGTACCATGCTTACATCGGGGTGGCCCAGATGTCGGATCAGCTGAAATCTGAGGTGCTGGCTTATGAGTATATGCTCAATCACTTCCGTGAGAAAGGGGAGAAGAGCATGGTTAAAAAGCTTGAAGCAGCGCCTGTTAGCCTGAAAGATGGCATTCCGGATGCTTATCAGCGTTTGCGCGATCCCGCCATGCATTCGCTCGGCATTGGAACCACCCGGGATATGAAATCGGTGATCACAGGCATTTTTATCCCCTCCCTTAAATGCCGTGAATACACCATGAAGGAAAAGCTGAATTTATGGGTGGGAAAATCGCACAGTGGAATCAGCATTTTATGGAATCAAATGGTGGCGACCAACCTGTCCGTAAAAGTCCCTGAACTTAAGATTCCGGTTTATTTTATCGAAGGGAAGTACGATTACACCTGTTCCTATACGGAGGCAAAATCCTATTTTCTGAAGCTCAAAGCACCTCTCAAGGGATTCTATACCTTTGAGCAATCTGCCCACAGTCCGCTGTTTGAAGAGCCTGAGAAGTTCAGGCAAGTCATGCAGCAGGATGTACTTGGGATGGATAATAAACTGTCGGATTTTTACCCGGAGGGCATGTAGATTCAGAATTCCTGGAAATTGCTATTTTTTATATACTTAATTGGTTTACCTAAAAAGAGATGGTTATGCAAAACAACCAGTGGTACGAAAAGCTATTTGAAAACTATGGTCAGAAGTATGAACAGGAAAACTTCACCATGGGCACGTTGGGTGAATGTGATTTCATTGAAAATGAACTTAATTTCAATAAATCATTGAAAATACTCGATGTCGGCTGTGGTACCGGACGACATTCCATTGAACTGACCAGGCGCGGCTATTCAGTTACCGGCATCGATCTGTCTGAATCCATGCTTGCATTTGCCCGTGAAAAGGCTAGGATGAATAACCTGAACATTGACTTTCTGAAACATGATGCCCGAAACCTGCCGTTTGACGGTGAATTTGATGTTGTCATCATGCTTTGTGAAGGCGGATTTCCGCTGATGGAAACCGATGAGATGAATTTTGAGATTCTGAAGAATGTTACAAAGTCTTTGAAGGAAAAAGGCCAGCTGATCTTCACAACCTTAAACGGACTATTTCCGTTGTACAATTCAGTGGAGGAGTTCTGTGCTTCATCAACTGCCGAAGGTAATGCCACATACCGCAACAACTCATTTGACCTGATGACATTCAGGGATCATAACATAACTGAACTGGAGGATGATTCCGGAAATATGATGAAACTTGAATGCAATGAAAGGTACTATATGCCCAGCGAAATTACCTGGCTTTTGAAATCACTCGGATACATCAAAATTGAAATTTTCGCGGCAAAGCTGGGAGCCTTTTCGCGAAATGACCTCCTTACAACAAAGGATTTTGAGATGCTGGTAGTTGCTATGAAAGAGCGGGTTTAACATCCTGGAGCAACTCTGAAAAAGACATCAGCGCCGGTTTAGTGCAAAACATGAAGAATTGCGTTTTCAGGAGGCAATCTTTACTTTTGTGGTCCGGAGCTGAACCTTAAGGAAACAGATCCCCGGGTTATATTTTGCGTACGCACTGGCATAATATAATAAACAGAATATTTTAGCTATTTTTTATTGGAATAATCTATATTTGAATGGAAATAGTACGGAAAACCTTTTTAGCGGAGAATGGCATTATAATGAATTTATTATCAATCAGATATCAGTTTATTGAACATTGGAGAATACCTTTGGTTGTGAATTGAAGCTATTATATATTCCTGTTTTTAAGACTGATTATGAAAAAATTGCTGAAGCCATTGGTTGTATTCCTGTTCCTGATCCTTATACCAGGAAGTGCTATTGCTCAGATGCACCAGGCAGGTGTTATGCTTGGTTATGGCAGTACAAATAGTACAAATCATTTCAGGCCATTTTTACTTCCCCTTGAAAATCCATATGGATTTACTGAATCCCTGGATAGATATTATATTACCGGAATTTGCTATTACTACACCCCGGAAAAGTACAGATTCAGTATTAAAACGGGCTTATATTATGATCACTGGGATGGGCCGGGTGAACGAAGTTCAGGTTTTCTGAATATCCCACTTGGAATAGATTTTTCGCTGGGCAATAAATTCAGGTTTATTTATGGTCTGGGTATTTATTCCGGGATACTGATCTCAAATACCGAAAACCTGGACATCAACAATCCCCGATTAGGGTTTGAAGCTAATATAGGTATTGAATATCCGGTTTCAACAAAACTGAGTCTATGTGCAGGTTACCAGCACAATATAGGAATAACAAACTTTTACAGGGAATACAACGTGTCACCCGGAGGTACACATTACACTACTAAATACAGGAGAACCGATGCCATGATCAATATTTCTGTGAAATATACCATTTTTTAACGGTAGGGTCCCGACTTCGCTCAACAGGAGCGGAGGTTTCGGCTACGCTCAACCTCCTGGAAATCCGATATGGTATTTCAAAACCTCAAAAATAATTACCCGGTGCCTGAGCGTAGTCGAAGGCATCCGGTACCGGGATCGGAGGTTTTGATTTCGCTCAACATGACCGGTGGTCTCGACTCCGCTCGACCACCGGGTACTTCGAATCAGGCTATTCAAGAACCTTGTAAAAAATTACCCGGTGCCTGAGCATAGTCGAAGGCATCCGGCACCGTGACCGGAGGTTTCAATTTCGCTCAACATCCTGGCAAATTGTGTATTTCTTATCCGGGTTATGCGGGAAAGTAAAAAAAAATCGCGAAAGCAGATTTTTACCCTGACAAAAGAAACGACTGCCTGAAATTTTGCGAATCAGAATCAATTGCCTGTTGTTTAAATAGATACTACATTCCGAAAATTGTAAATTATGAAAACCAAAGCTGGGCTAATTGCCGGCTTTATCCTTGGTGTAACCGGCTTCCTATTTCTGTTTAAAATAATCTTCCTTGATCATATTTCACCGGAAGATGAACTCGCGCCGGGCATCGTAGTTATTGCATCGGTGCTGAATGGATTTCTCTTTGCGTTTATAGGTTCTCTGATTCAGAATTATTTTGTAAAGAAGTGAAACTAAAAAGTTGATGAATTGACATTGCTATAGCCAGCCATAGGTGTCAGTTTTAAAATTCACACATTGACTGGTCAATCAACACCAGTACAGTCAGCCCCGTTCATTATTCTGTAAGAGAAAAAAGATTATTTTTAAACCAAAATCCGGACGACAATGAAAAATAAAATATTAATCATGTTGGCATTTGTAATGACATTTGCTCTTGGCTTCTCGGTTAAGTCAATCACAATGGAAGGCAGTAACAATGAGCAATCACTTAGAAAAGTCACCGGCATTGGCGGCATTTTTTTCAAGTGTAAAGACCCGAAAAAAATGCGGGAATGGTACGCAACCAACCTTGGTTTGAACACGAATGATTACGGGGCGGTTTTTGAGTGGAGACAGGGAGCCGATTCCACCAAAAAAGGATTTACCCAGTGGAGCCCGTTTAATGAAAAAACCAGGTATTTCGAGCCTTCCACAAAGGACTTTATGATTAATTACAGGGTGGAAAACATTACAGAGCTTGTCGGTCAGCTTCAGAAAAGTGGTGTGGTTATTACAGATACAATTGAAACATATGAATACGGAAAATTTGTCCACATCATGGACATTGAAGGCAATAAAATTGAATTGTGGGAGCCAAACGACCTGGAATTTGAAAAACTTGGGTTAACAATAGGTGCTAAGACAACAAAATAAACACGCAAGCACAGTGCAGTTAACAAATAGAACTTTGCGGCTGTTCCACCAGGGGATTCAATGTCTGACTCCGGTTCCCTTGTTTGGTTTCAGGAGATTACTCCCCGGTAAAGTTATGGAGTCTTATTCCGGGCAAAACGGCAAAGGAAAAATCATTTTGAGACACGAAAATAATCAATGACCAGATGAAAAATATATTTCTGTTGCTCGCTACCCTCATATTTACTTCCTCCTGTACCGTTCAGGGCTGGACAAATGATTATGATAAATTAAATGAGACTCAGAAGCAGAAAATAGCGGAATTCCATAATTTTAAAGATGTCAGCAATGATTCCATCTATAAAATAAACGGACAACAACTCAGGGAAGAATTAAAAAATCACCCTAAGTCTATTGTTTATCTGTTCTCCAATGGTTGCTCTTCTGAATTTTGCAGGCCGCTGTCGGTTTATGAAGATTATGCTGTTAAAAACGGATATAAACTCTTTTTGGTAATGAATGGATACACCAATCTGGACGCAACATTAAAACAACCCATTTCGGGGGTTCTGTATGTAATTGACAATGATTATTATAAAGAAAGGCTTAATCATAAGTACACCAGGTATTTTGAGAATGATCTGACCAATAAGCCGTTAAATGAAAAGAGAGGAAAATATTCAGGAAACCTCTACTTCTTTCAGGGAGACACACTTGTGCAAATATTAAGGGAATTGCCCGCCAACACTCAATTATGAAAGCATTTGAGCAATTCAAACTTATGAAACCTCTTGTTGTAATATTTTTGCTTTTCATGATGAATACTGTTCTTGCACAAGACAGTATCCGGATAATTAATTATTACGAGGGTATTTATCCACCAAAGATGAAAGAATCTTATTGGGTAAGTAAAGTGGATTCTTCGGTCAGGGTCGGTTTGTACTCATCATATTTTCAATCAGGTAAAGTATGGATTACAGGGAGATACGACAATGGTAAAAAGACTGGTGTATGGAATTTTAATGATATGCACACCTGGGAACCATATTTAAAGTACGATTTTGATAACAATGCTGAATTGTATTACAAAAGTACATACAGGGAGGAAAGTAGTGAATATTATACCTTTATGAACGACTCAATGATTACTATAAGTAAAAGGCCATATTGTCCGGAATTTCTACCATACGACTCCTTCAAAGTTCTTACTCATAACATTGCCAATAAAATAGTAGAATTGAATCTTGTTAAATCAATTGAAAATAGTTATACAATTTATTTTAGAATTACGATTACTGAAACCGGAGAAATACAAAGTGAAATTGTGAGCAGTCCTTTTAAAAATGAAACTTCAGACAGGATTCTTTTGATCATAAATTCTTCACCGAAGTGGATCCCGGCTGAATCCAACGGGAAAAAAGTAAATTTTGTTGTTGGATGGCCCTTAAAATTGACCAATAACAAGCAATAATATAAAGGACTTCAGATGTACGGAACCTCCCGGCCTCCCTGAAACAGCGTGAAATTCACTTTTGAACCAGCCTTTCACCCCAGCCATGGTGTAGAAAAGTTAACGCAATCGCTGCTGTATTTTTTCATTGTTTTTTTTTTCGCATCGGTCAGGGGTAAGAAAAATCTTCTACATTTGACAAATTCAGGATTACGGATGGATATAACAGTGTATTATATTGAAAGTGTTGAGAAATAACAGGTTATTGCTTAATTGATCTTTCAGAAGTTTACGATTTTTTTAGTTTTAAAATGCTTATAAACAGTCATTCATTCAATTAACAGATATGCGACATTTCAGGATTAACCATTCCCTGCTGCTGGCATCCTTCCTCTGTATTGCTTCAACAACTGCCAAAAGCCAGAATACAGACAGTCTGATAAAGTATGTTCAGGAAACATTTCCCGACGAAAAAGCCCTGGTAACAGATATCGAAACAACCTTGTCATTTCAGCGCAGCAGTAGCACCGGGGTTGTAGCGGCAACTGAAACGGGAACCGCAACTCTGCAGTCACTTGCACGTGATGTTAAGGTTATCCGCACCGTTTTTTATGATCAGTATTCTGAGATAATCGGGCATAAGCTCAGGAACAACCTTGAATCGAAAGTCAAATATGACTACATGCGCTGCGGCGATTTTGAGATCGATGGCCTTTTTTACCACGATGCTAAGGTTTGCCGTTTCCTGATGTTTTTCGAAGAATCCGGCGAGCACAACACCTTATCCTATGACAAGCGGTACACCGATCTTCGTTATCTTTCGCATATCCCGCTTTCCGACGATTACAGGATTGCCCGGATGAAGGTCACCATCAGGGTGCCTGACTATCTCGGTCTAAAACTGACCGAACTGAACTTCGAAGGTTTCGACATCACAAAGACTGTGAGTTACGACAGCAAAGAAAAACTGAAGGTATATGAATATACCGCCCACAATATACCCCCAATGGAGGAAGTAGAGAATCTGCCCGGATATTCGTGTTCTTTTCCGCAGATCCTGGTTGTTCCCGAATATTATGTTTCAGCAGGAGCCGACACCACCAATATCTTCCGAAGCCCCGATGATCTATACAACTGGTATGTTACACTGATTAAAAAGAAAGATATAACACCTGAACTGGCCTCTTTCACCGATGAACTGGTAAAGAAAGCCGGTACCGACGACGAAAGGATCGCGGCGGTGCTGCAATGGATAGGGGAGAGGATCCGATACATCGCCTTTGAAAACGGAACTGCCGCCTTTGTGCCCGAAGATGCTGCTTCGGTTTTCGAAAAGCGTTATGGTGACTGCAAGGGCATGTCGAACCTGGCTGCTACCATGCTGCGACACCTCGGGTTCGATGCACGACTCGGATGGATTTATTCGGGCCGTACCTGCATTCCGGATTCAGTGGTAACACTTGCCGAAAGCAACCACATGATCTGCGTTGTGATGCGAAATACCGGCCCTCTGTTTCTGGATGCCACCCTCAAATATGGTGTAATCAATGAAATTCAGGAGAACATTCAGGGGAAACGTTGTGTAATTGAGAACGATGGAAAATATGAAATACTCCGGGTACCCGGAACTCTTCCGCTGAGCAACCTGACAACCGTGAACGATACGGTATTGATCAATGGAAACAGGCTGCAGCTGTCGGGAAATATGAGTCTGAAGGGTGCACAACGCCTTACACTACAATACTGGCTCGACCAGGTTGAAAGTGAGGAAAAGGAGAACATGCTGAAATCACTTATATCGGTTGGTGGTAAAAGTGTAAAGGTAAATTCGCTGCTGACCTCTTCGCAGGATACGCTCAGCGATACCTTCAGGGTCAACTACAACCTTGAGGTGCCGAATGCCCTGGTGCAGACCGGCACCGATATCCTGCTCAGCCTCGATTTCAGAAATGAGTTTAAGAGTCAGAAAATCGAAAAGCAGCGCCGGGTAAATTATGAACTCGAAGGACGTTTGCTGAATGAACAGATGGTGGTTTTAAAAATTCCCGGTCACCTGAAAGTCAGGAAACTGCCGGATCCCATTCAGATTGCACGGCCCGGATATGTCTTTTCAGGATCTTATGAAGCGGGTGATGGCGTTGTTCGTTATCACAAACGCATCGAGATCACCGATGAAATTGTGCGGCCGGATGAGTTCGGAACATGGAATGATTTTATAAGTAAAATAAACAGATTTTACAAGGATATGATTGTATTAACCGTTAAATAGCATAGTTATGAGATTGATAATCAATTATTTTACTATTTTACTATTGGGCCTGGCGGCAACATCATTTGCCCAGACAGACGAAGAAAGAATTAAGGAAAGAATGTGGGGCGAAAAATTTCCGATGCCCGCTGATTCGGTAAAGGAGAAGTACAAAGACCAGCAGGCAGTTATCCTGTATAAGAATGAGATATTTGAATACAGCCGGAAACTGGGCCCCAAAGTAAACAACGACAATTATCTTCATATGCGGGTGCTGTTGTTCGGTGCGACGGCTGTTGAGGAATATTCTGAGCTGTCATTCTCAAAACTCGGGCTGAGCGGTTATAGAAGAGATGGAACCTACATTGGTATCAAAGTGATCAAACCCGATGGTAGTGAACGTGAGGTGAAACTGGACGAAGCGGTAAAAATGAGGATTTTCAAGGATGCAGCTGAAACGCGTGAAACAAAGAGTTCCTATAATAAAGTAGCCATTGAAAACCTTGAGCAGGGCGATATCGTTGATTTTTACATTGCTAATCTCAGTAGGGTAAATGTTACGAATTACAATTTCGGCAATTACTATGCTTTTGATCCGGAAATCGTTGTTTTCAAATCCTATTATCCGCTGTTGGATGGCAGGGTATCGTTCCTGGCAGAAAAAAACTGTTATATAAATCTCGCACTTCCTGAAGGATACGAAGAACCCATCGAGAAGGAAATGGATGAAAGAGTGTATTATGAACTGAAATACGCCAGTGATGATAAGTTGAAAACGGTTCTTTGGGATGCCCCAATAGTTACCCAGCCGGTATTGAAATTTCAGGTAGTTGCCGCAACTCTTATGGGCACTGAAGTATCTAAACACCTCATCGGAAAGATAGGAAAACCCAAGACTAAAACAGAGGAGAAGGACTTTCAGAAGCTCATAACCTATCTTGCAGGGACAAAAATCGCTCCGACCACACTTCAGACCAATGCATATAAGTTTATCACCAAACAGCGGCACAATGCTGCTCCTGAGACTATGTTAAGGGATCTGTACTATTTTACCAGGCATTTTCTCTATTTTGATTATATTGAACTCAATGGCTACAGGTTTTTAAATTACAGGCTTTACGATGAATTTGATGTGATCAGGGCTACATCGCTTTTGTTGAGAAAACTTAAGATTGAACACGAAGTTTTTATCGGGGTTGACAAACAATATGGAACCATTGACAATACATTGCTTTACGATGAATTTACGCCGGGAATTAAGGTAGATACTCCGGATGGTCCGTTATTTTTTTATACACCGGGTGTTCATACCTTATTTCAGGAACCTGAATATGAAATGCAGGATACAAAAATCTATAAAACCACAGTAAACCCGGTTTATCAGCCTGATCCTGTTGTGGAGACCGGCCACTTGCCTGCCGGTAATCCGGCTCTGAACGTGCAGATTGATTCACTTCGCCTGACATTTACCGGCGAAGAGAATGAGGTTTTGGTAAACAGAAAGATTTTTGTCACGGGTGGTACGAAAGAACAGTTTTCGGGAATCGCCTGGCTGGAGCATCTATACTTTATGGATGAAGTAAAGGCCATAGATGCCATCGGGAAACTCAATAGCAGACAGAGCGCTCACCAGAATTATCTTGTTGGCTTATTTACCAAGGGCAAAGAAGAAGAAATGAAGGGTAGCCGCGATTTTGCAAAATTGTGGCTGGAAGATGTGAATAACATCACGGAACCTGAAGATTTTAAAGTGAATATCAAGTCACAGGGGCGTTCAAACGAAAATCCGGCCATCAGGCTAGGCATGAATTTCCGTACCGGTGAAATAGTGAGTCAGACAGGCGATCTGCTGCTGGTGGATATGGTGAAGTTGTTCGGGCAGTTCGCCGAATTCACCGAAAAGGAAAAGGAGCGCAGTGTGGATATCTACATGCCATGCCCCCGCACCTTGAAGTGGTACATCGAAATTGAAATTCCGGAGGGCTACCGGGCCACCAATGCAGAGGTTTTTAACGGAACGTTTCAGAACAGCACCGGTGGATTTGAGTGCAGGGTTACTGATCAGGATGGAAAATTGATTGTGGAAGCCACCAAAATCTACAACCACGATTATGAGCCCCTGGAAAAATGGCCCGAACTGCTTTCCATGATCGAATACTCAAACAATCTGTCGCAGCAGAAACTGGTTTTAAGCAAAACGGAAACCGGTAACTGATGCAATTTCTTTCAAAAGAAAAATTGCAGAACAGGCATTAAAACATTGAAGGTTAATATTATATACCGTAAAGCCGGCGATTCCGGAGGACTTTGCAGTTTGTTGGCAAGCCGGACATGCTCTGTTTTTATAGCTAAAGGTCAGACTCAAATATAAACAGATGAAAAACCGGACAAACTTACACTCTGATGGGATCTGTATATACATGGATTCGCATGTTGGTGCAGCATTAACAGGGAAAATCATTCTTATTGTTATGAATTTGCTGGGCTGGTCATTGTTCTTACTTACCGCTATAAGTATTCCGGGAGAAGAAATGGGGTCATTTATAATTCCATTGGTGATATTTGTCCTCGTATTGGTCTTTGGATTGGGGAGATACACTTCATGGAACCTCTGGGGTTCAGAATTTCTCAGAATGAATACGAAATCTTTAAGTTATTCAAGATCATACGGAATCATTCAAACAACGGAAAAAGTTATTGAAATTAAATCACTGGCAGTCAGTTACGAAAAAATCCGGTTCTTTGATGATGTTGAACATGGAAGGTTGATTTTCTTCGACTACGATGATCTGGATAATCCATTTGAAGTATTTCAAACAACCATCCTAATTTCGAAAATTAAGATTGATGAGTTTCTTGACATGATAGAAAATTTATACAGACCAGAGGATTCTTTTGAGGTTTTGAAAAAATCAATCTCACTAAACTAACAATTGAAGTGCCCCGGCTGGAAAATGTGTCCCGATATATTGTATCCGGGGTATGGCCCGGGCATGGGGCGCGACGCGTGCCTCCTGCACTCCAGCTGGCGCGCGTCTCCCGACGCGTGCCTCCTGCACCCCGAATAAATATTACCTCCAACATCATGCTCCAGGCCTGACCATGTGTCCACAGTAACGCTGTCAGTGTTAGGCTATCAAGTCTTCTTTATACCGGCTGTCAACCCATTCACCATTAGTCAATCGAACCGTTCACCATTAGGCTATCGAGTCATCAATCCTCCGGCTATCGGGTCGGCTACCCTCCGGTTATCAATTCATCAATTCTCCAACTATCAAGTCGTCTATTTATAGGTATTCGAATCGTCTGCATACCGGGAAAAGAATGAAGGGAAAGTGGATATTGATTAGAAAATAGAAAAGAGCTAAGTTTGTGTAATTATTAAAGTGTTAGTGGCAACTCTAAAGAACAACAACAAAATATGAACATTTTCAAAAAAATTCTAACTTCAGACAATGACTCCAAATTTATTTCAGACAAGACAATAAATTATGAAGTGACATCTGAAGGACAAATTGATTTTGCAAATGAAGCAATCGAAATATTGAACCCTGTTCTGAGACAATTTGATTTTAAACTTTTAAAGCTGAAAATTACAGAGTATAGCACGACAATTATTTGGATAAGAAACAAATGCTATATCGACCTTGGCAGCAGCACGCATCCGCATGACGCACCAAATTTTTATGGAATTGTATTGGGTGAATTTAAAGAAGACTATTATCACTATGCAGATCTTGACTGCGTTGGGCTTTGGCAATTAAAAGCAATTCAGGAGAATTCAGACAATGTAAATGACACTCCATTTCCGATTGGTGCTGACATAAAGTCGAGCTTAATTCAATCAAAAGAGGACTTGCTTAAATATGGAAAAGGCTTTTTACAAGGTAACTTGACGGAATTTTACTTTGCAAGAAACAAACAATGGAATCAATAAACAGACGAAATCCTGGAATGGCAGTCACTAACCGCACCTAAAAGAAATTGGCGGTTTTATGCTTCGAAATTACATTTGCAGTAGCTCTAAGTTTGGCTCTTCGCAACAACTTTTGCGGCGAAAGCGCCAACTTCTTTAGCTGCCAAACGTTATATCAGCAATTATATACCCAATAATATGACCAACATTGAAAGTAAGAAAATATTCATCGCAAGAAATTTAATCTTAATTATTCTGACATTTCAAATCTTTTCCTGCATTGGACAGGTAAAAGAAAAATCCGGAAACGATGGGTTAGAAAAATCAATAAACAACCAGCCATTGCTGATAAATCAAAGTACGACATTTCCACAAATTCACACGAACTTAAATGGAATGGTATCGGAGTTTGTCAGAGCTATGGTTCAAGACAAAAAAGGGAACTATTGGTTTGGAACAAATGGAAATGGAATTATACGTTACGATGGCCAAACACTAGAAAAAATTACCGTTGATCAAAACATAAAGCCTATTGCTGTCAGAGCAATTATCGAAGATAAAGTTGGCAATATTTGGTTTGGCACCTGTTCGGGACTTTTAAAATATGATGGAGAAAAGTTTACAACATTCTCTACTGAAGCCGGTTTGCAAGATGAGGATATCTGGGGATTAACTGTAGACAAAGGTGGACTAATCTGGGTTGGTTCGATTGGAGGTGTTAGCCATTTTGATGGTAAAAAGTTTACCCCTTTTTTATTGCCAGATACAGTGGTCGAAAATCCAATGCATATGCTATCAGAAAAATTGGTTAAAAAATTTGTGGAAGACAAAAATGGAACTATGTGGCTTGTAACAGATGGAAATGGAATTTTCAGGTACAAGAATGGCGAATTCATTCATTTAACAACTAAAAATGGACTTACCGACAATAATGCCTGGGATATATTGGAAGATAGACAAGGAAATATCTGGATTGGGACTTTTAATGGCGGTGTGAGTAAATTTGATGGTAAAACTTATACAAACTTCACTAAGGATGGAATTATTGAAGGTATAGAAACCTATAATTTTTGTGAAGACAGGCAGGGAAATATTTGGTTTTCAGCTGAAGGTTATGGCGTGTATCGTTACGATGGAGCAAATTTCACCCAATTTACAACTGAAAACGGATTAACCACAAATGTGGTTCAAAGTATACTTGAAGATAACAAAGGTCAACTTTGGTTTGGCACCTGGCAAGGAATAAGTATTTATGACGGACAAAAATTTGTGAATGCCAAAGACAAAGAACCCTGGACGAACTAAAAATTTGAAACAGGCGGGGTTTCGTGCTCCACAGACAGTTTCGTGGTAGCCGAAAGTTTTGTGCTCCGGATAAACATTTGTGCCAAAAATCCCGCCCATCGCAAATCTGCAACCCGTAAGCTGTCAGGCTAAAAGACAACACAACAAAAAGGACAGGAGAATAAAAATGACGATTGAAACGAAGAACTTAAAGCTCATTGCCTGCGACTCGGAAATATTGAAATCTGCAATACAGGGGAATGAATTTCTCGCAGAAAAACTTAACGTGACCATTCAGGAAAATTGGACTGAGTTTGGTGTTGGCGCCTTGCAGTATTCGCTTGACAGGCTTTTAGAGAGTGAAGATGAAAATAATTGGTGGACATACTTTCCAATCCACAGACAAGACAATAAATTAATAGGAAGTGGTGGATATAAAGGAAAACCGACAACAGACGGTTCAGTTGAACTTGGATATGAGATTGCAACAACCTACCGCAATCGTGGACTTGCAACCGAAATGACAAGGGGACTAATCGAAAATGCTTTTAATGACAAAAGAGTAAAATCAATTAATGCCCACACACTTGGTCAGGAAAATCCGTCAACGAAAGTTTTACAGAAATGTGGATTTCAAAAAGTTCAGGAAATAATTGACCCGGAAGATGGACTCCTATGGAAATGGGAGTTAACGAGACTATAAAACAAGAAACCCGAACCATCTAAACCAGCTAATTCTATTGCGGGCAGGTCGGGGGTCTGCCTTTATCAGTATTTCAAATCAGCTTTATTTTCCGTTTGACAGAAATCGCTTCGAAAGCCTGCACTTTACAATCAGTTTTCATAATAATCCCTGAGCTTACATCACCCCAATTCTTTTAGCTTCGCTTCAACCCATTATGTTATATTTGAAAGTAGAATCACCATCCAACCACCAGATAAAAAAAAAAGGAAATTTATGGAATACCATAACCTGAAACCACATAAAGCACTCAGCAATGGTTCAAATACCGGATTGATTAATCGGACTATGATCTATATGAAAGTTCCATTCAATAATCGGATTCCTAAGCTTCGACTGCGCTCAGCTCCTCACTTTTTACTTTAGACTTTTTACTTTTTACTTGAGCTAAAATATCTTTGGAAACTTCTCCGGCTGATAATCGTGCATAATATTGTACACGGCATCAAACACATCCTCGGCGTTGGGATTTGAGAAGTAGTCGCCATCGGTGCTGTAAGCGGCCCGGTGGGCTTTTCCGGTTATGGTGCGGGGCGGGGCATCCAGGTAAAGATAACCGTTCTGCTCTTCCAGCACCTTCTGCATCATATAGGCGGTGGCGCCTCCCGGCACATCTTCGTCAAAGAACACAATCTTATTGGTCTTGCGGAGCGATTTAACGATGTCGTGGTTCACATCGAAGGGAATCAGCGACTGCACATCGATCAGCTCGCACGAGATGCCGAAACCCTTCAGCTGGTCGGCGGCATCTTCGGCTATTCTTACACAGGAACCATAGGTGACCAGGGTTACATCGGTGCCGGGGCGCAACACTTCAGGAATGCCGGGCTTAATGCGGTATTCGCCGATGTTGGACGGCCGTTTTTCACGCAGGCGGTAGCCATTCAAGGGTTCAATGATGATGGCCGGTTCGTCGGAGGCCATTATGGTGTTGTAGAAGCCGGAGGCCTGGGTCATATCGCGTGGCACCAGCACATGCACACCCCTTACGGAGTTGATCACCATACTCAGGGGCGATCCTGAATGCCAGATGCCTTCGAGCCGGTGGCCGCGGGTGCTGATGATCATGGGTGCTTTTTGTCCGCCTTTTGTGCGATACTGAAGCGTGGCGAGGTCGTCGCTGATCACCTGCAAACCATAAAGCAGGTAATCGAAATACTGGATTTCGGCGATGGGCCGGAAGCCGCGCATGGCCAGGCCGATGCCCTGCCCGATGATGGTAGCTTCGCGGATACCGGTATCAAAAATGCGGTGCTCCCCGAATTTCTCCTGCAGGCCTTCCCAGGTCTGGTTAACGCCGCCGATTTTGCCAACATCCTCACCAAAGACAACCAGTTCAGGGTACTTCGCCATCAGGGCTTCGAAGTTATCGCGCAGGATTTCCCTACCGGGGACCATCACCGATTTCTCATCGAAAACCGGGGCCACGGGAATTACTTTCTCAACACTAAGGGCTGAATGGCTGTAGAGATGTGAATTGTAACGGTCGGCATTGTCGTCCGATTCCTTTTCGAGCCAGGCGGTAACATTGATTTTCAGTGAGTTGTGCGGGTTGCTGCATGAATCGCAGATCAGGCGCAGAATCTTGCGGGCCGAGGAGATGATGTCCTTGCGGATGGGGTCGGCAATCAGCCTGAGATCTTCCTTGATGGCTTCAATCTTCTGGGTTTTGGCACAGTTGCAGGTGGTCACATCCGCCATTTTCAGAAACTCATCGCGCCTGGCTTTGATGGGAAGCAGGTAATTGTCCCAGGCTGTTTTCCGGGCTTTTTTAACGCGCTCAATGGCTTTACTCTCAATTTCTTCCAGTTCTTCCGGGCTGGCAATGCCTTCGCGCAGCATCCAGCTTTTCATCTGTACGATGCAGTCGTATTCCTTTTCCCATTCCAGCCTCTCTTTCGATTTGTATCGCTCGTGCGATCCGCTGGTGGAGTGACCCTGGGGCTGGGTCAGTTCATTGATGTGAAACAGCACCGGTACCTGCTCCTTACGGCAGATGTCCACGCCTTCACGGTAAATATTCACCAGGGTAGGGTAGTCCCAGCCTTTAGCGCGGAATATCCGGTAACCCGGGTTCTCAGCATCGGCTTCAAAGCCTTTAAGAACTTCTGAAATATTTTGCTTGGTGGTCTGGTATTTATTGGGGACAGAAATACCCCAGCCATCGTCCCACACCGACATGGCCATGGGCACCTGCAGCACACCGGCGGCATTGATGGTTTCGAAGAAATGTCCTTCGGAGGTGGAAGCATCACCGATGGTGCCGAAGGCTACTTCATTGCCCTTCATCGAAAGGCCTTCGGTAAAGGCTTGATCTTTATTTTGCCTGAACAGCTTTGAAGCGAGCGCCAGTCCCAACAGGCGCGGCATCTGGCCGGCGGTAGGGGAGATGTCGGCTGAGCTGTTTTTCTGTAGGGTCAGGTTCTTCCAGTTGCCATGGTTATCCAGGCTGCGGGTGGCAAAGTGGTTGTTCATCACCCTGCCGGCGGTGCCGGGGTTAAATTCCGGATCGGTATCGCCATAAATCTGGGCAAAAAACTCTTCGAGGCTCATCATACCGGCGGCCATCATAAAAGTCTGGTCACGGTAGTAACCCGAACGCCAGTCGCCTTCCCTGAAAACCTTTGCCATTGCCAGCTGGGGCACTTCCTTACCGTCGCCGAAAATGCCGAATTTGCCTTTACCGGTAAGCACTTCGCGGCGGCCTGTGAGGCTGGCCTGCCTGCTTTCGAAAGCAATGCGGTAATCGTTCAGAATTTCCTGTTTGTCCCAGGCGGATGAGTTGGTAACAGTGGCAGATTTAATGGTTTTGGTACCCATGGGAATAAAAGATTGTAGTGGTGAGCGGAGAAGGCTTAATTTCATAACAAAGATCATGATTATTGGTTCAGCCGCAAGGGGGAAAGCGGAAAAATAATGCTGAGTAATGCATATTTTATCAAGGCAAGAGTCAAAACCATTGTCACGCTGAGCCTGTCTGCCTGTATTATATGCTATGTTTTGCTTTTATTTATGCATACAGGCAGGCGGAGTCGAAGTGCTTCGCACTACCTATCCTTCAACGCTCAGGATGACAGCTCAAAAGTGGAAGCAAGAAAATAAATCGCAGTGTAAAAAAACCATGTCACGCTGAGCGGAGTCAAGGATGTTATCGACCCGCTCAGGATGACAGCTTAAGAGGAAGTAGACAGGAAGAAAATAAAACGCAGTGTAAAAAAAAACCTGTCACGCTGAGCGGAGTCGAAGCGCAACACGCTGGCTAATCAGCGAATATGCCAAAAGAAATATCAAATTTATTTCGAAAAATTATTAGAATTGGTTGAATTATTACATCTTGAAAGTATCTTTAGATAATCCCAATCGCCGAAAATCAATGCTTGCTTTTTGGCTCTTGACCATCCCTTGATTTTCTTTTCAAATGATATTGCCTGGTTATAATCAGAAAAATATTCATAGTAAACCAATTCAACTGGCCTTCTGGAATATGTATAGCAGTCCGGATTGATACCTTCATTATGTTCTTTAAGCCTCCTCTCAACATCGTTCGTTACACCGGTATAGAAACTGTTATCGGAACAATTCACAATATAAACATATAGATATTTGAGCATGATTTTAATGAAACAGATTTTAACAAATTTACAAATAAATTCAATATGTCATGTTAAGCATCCGTTAAGAACGAAGTCTCTATCCTTCGACTCCGCTCAGGATGACAGTTTAAAAGTTGAAGCAAGGAAATAAAACACAGTGTGTAAAAAAACCATGTCACGCTGAGCGGAGTCGAAGCGCAATGCACTGTCTATCCTTCGACGGAAGGGGGCCTCCGCTCAGGATGACAGTTTAAAAGTTGAAGCAAGGAAATAAAACACAGTGTATAAAAAAACCATGTCACGCTGAGCGGAGTCGAAGCGCAACGCACTGTCTATCCTTCGACTCCGCCCAGGATGACAGTTCAAAAGTATAAGCAATGAAATGTTTTTTGTACCTTATTTCCCCCTGTCCTTCCAGCTGTACCCACAGGCACTTACGCGACGGGCAATAATATAATGCGGTGTGGAGGCAAGGTATTCCTTCGACAGACCGCAATAGATAATAAAATCATCTATATCGTCATCGGTTTTCATATCAAACCGGTGTTCCAGCACTTCCCTGGCAATAATTGACAACAATTTTTTACGGAGTTCATTTTTGGTATTGATGGCTTGCATTTTCTTCAATTCCTTGGCTTCCTTGCTGAAGGCATTATAGAGCAGTGAAACCGGTCCCGGCAGAGCAAGATAACCTTCAGGAGTCGTGTATTTGCTTCTGTAAGGTTCGGTGGGCATCTGTATTCTTTCCAGGATTGCATCCTCCGGTAAATTAAGGGTGAGGAACTCCTGCCTGAATTCACGGTAGGTTGCAGGGTAAGGTCTGATGGTGGCTGTATTGAGGATGAGCGTGTCAGCAACCAGTGTTATATTCAGGGAATAGGATTGCGCGGAAAGCCCGGATGGAACGCGCATGTAATATGGCTTGTAGCCGATCATACTGACTTTAAGTGAATCTTTTTCAGCCAGCACAAGAAAGAAATTCCCTTTTACATCGGTGAAGGTCCCGTATTTTTTGGTAACATTGAGTGCATGGGCGCCGACGAGCTCTTCACCCTGGAGGTCCCACACCGTCCCTTTGATCATCACGTAGGATTGTGCTGCAAGCTTTGAAGCAGGATAGACCAGAAGAGTAAGAAGTATCAGAAGGCCTGTCAGTCGCATTTCAGTAACTTAATATGCAAATGTACGATCATTCGTGGAGAGTTCCAGTTAATAATTGTTAAGAAGGTTTTGGTTCGGAGCATACATTTGGGGCTTTTTCTGACAAAGCGGTTTGAAGTTGTAGTAAGTTTATTTTTAAAGGCAATGAGTTCAAGAATGTCTGATGCATTTCTTCAGGGAGATCAGGGATGAATGGTTTTTAAACAGGAAATAACCCTGACATTCTAATCTTGTGGAAACATGCATTTAAAATATTGAACAAAGTATTCAGATACTTGTTATTAACTGCAATTCAAACTAAATCAATTTATTGATAATTATTAACCAAAACGATAACTAAAAAATGACAAGATTTCAAAAACTCTCAGGATTTATTCTTTTAGCAACTTTTGCAGTTGCCTGTGGCGGACCTCAGGGTGAAAAAGCACAGACCGGTGATGCACAGGAAGTTACTGCCACCGAAGGTGATGTAACCATGAATGTTGATGTTGCTGCTTCCAAAGTAGAATGGACCGGGGCAAAACCTACCGGACAGCACCATGGTACCATTGCCATTTCTGAAGGCAGCCTGATGCTAACGGATGGCAATATTGTTGGTGGAAAATTTACCATTGACATGAAATCAATCGTTGACCTGGATCTTACCAGTGCTGAAGACAATGGCAAATTGGTCGGACACCTGAAATCACCCGATTTTTTTGATGCAGAAAAATATCCGACCGCTGTTTTTGTGATTACTTCTGTTGCAGCACTCAGCGGAAATGCAGAGGCTACCCATAAAATAACCGGTAACCTGACCATGAAAGACGCCACCAAAAGTGTGACTTTCCCGGCTAAAGTTACACTTGAAGGCAATACTTTAACTGCGAGTACTCCTGATTTTGTAATTGACCGTACCCAGTGGAATGTTCAATACGGCTCGAAAACCATTTTCAACGACCTCAAGGATAAATTCATCAACGATGAGATTGGCCTGAAGATCAGCCTGAGCGCTACGCTATAATTCAGGTTAGCAAAAGAAACGAAAGCCTCTGAGAAGAGGCTTTTTTGTTATCAGGAAAGTAGGTGGGGAATTTCTAATTTCTAATTTCCAATATCCAAAACTCTGAAACTTTGTAACCTCACCCCCACCCCCCCTCTCCACCTCATCCGCCCTTCGGGCACCTTCTCCTCAAGGAGAAGGAAATCGGACTTTTTACTTCATTGGCGAGGGGGAGCTGGAAGCTCTTCTGAAACCCTGAAACCCTGAAATCCTGTAACCCTTGAACTTTTGAACTTTTGAACTTTTGAACCCTGTAACCCTGTAACCCTGAAACCCTTGATCTCTTGAACCTTTGAACTTTCGAACCCTGAAACCCTGAAACTCTGAAACTCTGAAACCCTGTAACCCTTGAACTTTTGAACCTTTGAACTTTTGAACCCTGAAACCCTGAAACCCTGACACTCTGAAATCCTGTAATCCTGAAACCCTGTTACACTGAAACCCTGAAATTTCAATAATTTTCCGCCAGTATCTCAAAATAAGCCTGCGGGTGCTCGCATCCGGGACAGTTTTTGAGTGCCCGTTCACTTTCGTAAATCAGACCACATTTACGACAGATCCATTTTACCTTATGATCACGTTTAAAAACCTTGTCTTCTTCAATGTTGGTTGCAAGTAAAGCAAAGCGTTCGTGGTAGAATAGTTTGATGCGCCTGAATAACTTGAATTTTGTAGCAACTCCCTTGAAGCCCTCTTCCCATGCTATTCTTTCAAACTCTTCGAAAAGCCCTTCCGATTCATTAATTTCAAGCCCTGCGGCTTCTTTCAGGCATGCCAGGGTTTCTCCGTTGCCTTCCGATCTAAAAGGAACGCCGATGGAGATATTGCTGTTCTCCAGATATTTATAAAGAGTTTTGGTGTGTGAGCGCTTTTGTTCAACCACTTCAAGAAAGATGGCCGACATCTGCTCAAATCCGTCGCGTTTGGCCTGTTTGGCAAATATTTCATAGCGCCTGATATTGGCCGATTCAATCAGCCATGCTTTGGCCAGATTTTCTTCTGTTCTGCTTCCTGAAAGGTTATCCATAAATTGAATTGGTTAAACAGCGATAAATAAATATCCCGAAAAGGCGATTTATAGAATGCTAAAAATGCCTTACTCAGGTTACCCAGATTTGGAAATTGGTGCAATTCACCGAAACTGTGAAAAACATATTTATAAAAGTGCATACAATTATAGGCATAAACAACCACAAACACAAAAAAAGCCATCAGTTTATTTGATGGCTTTCTGCGTGTGTTCTTCCGGATTAATTTTCAATCCATTTAACAATCTTATCTGAAAGCGGACTTTCCTTGGGACTTGCAAAGTCTACCAGGTTGCCGTTTTCATCAACCATGAATTTCTGAAAATTCCAGCTTACTTCAGCATCCACTTTCCCGTTTTCCGACTTATTGGTAAGCCAGTTGTAGATTGGATCCTGATCTTTTCCTTTAACAGATATCTTCGACATCATCGGAAAAGTAACGCCATAGTTGATTTCGCAGAATTCTTTGATTTCATCGTTGGTGCCAGGTTCCTGGCTTAAGAAGTTATTGGCCGGAAAACCGATAATTACAAAGTTACGGTTTTTGTATTTTTGATAAAGGGCTTCCAGTTCCTTGTATTGAGGGGTCAATCCGCATTTGGAGGCTGTATTTACGACCAGCACTTTTTTGCCTTTGAGGGAGGCAAGGTCAAACTCCTTCCCGTCGATTGTTTTGGTTTTAAAGCTGTGCAGTGTCTTTTGCGCACTTACGGCTCCGGTGGTAAGAATAATCATGGTTAATATCAGGCTGAGTGTTTTCATTTTGTTTTATGATTTAGATTGTCTTTTAAACAAAATGTACCCTGTTATGTTCAACGAGACTTATCCGGCTAATTGGCAGGATAAATTACCTTTGCATCCATGAAGCCGATTATCCGGGGATTATTTCGCAATTTAAATTATCAGGAACTGCTGCCTGATGAAAAGCGAACCTTTAAACTTCACCTGGGTTATACCCTGTTTGATAATTTTGTAGCCGGCGTGCTGACACTGAATGAATTCGTTTTTCTGCGCAGTCTTCATGGCTCATCTTACCAGTTGAGTTTCCTGTTTCAATTCTCGGTACTGGTATTTATATCATTGATATTTATCTCAGAATGGCTAAAACGGGTCAGGAACAAGCAAAAACTAATCCGGTGGACCGGGATTGTCACCAGAGCCCCACTGGCGTTGCTGTTGTTCTTTCCGAGATCGGCAGAAGCCATGAATGCGACATCGGTCTACCACTATATTTTTCTCGCCCTGTTTCTGATTTATTACCTTGGGAACCCGGTTATTTTTCCAACCATCAACCTGTTTCTTAAAAGCAATTACAGGCACGAAAACTTTGGCAGGTTGTACAGCCTGGCAACCCTGTATGGCAAAATACTGATGCTGATCACCGCCTTTGTTTATGGTATTTTACTCGATTATGATCCTTATGCCTATACCTGGGTTTTTGCGCTGGTCGCGATTGCAGGTGTTGTGTCGGTTAACCTCCTGGCAGGAATCAGATATACGGATACAACCACGGAAGTCCCCAAAGGAGGATTTCTGGCTTCTGTAAAGGAATCGGCGATGGGCATGCGGCGGATTATGAAGAGCAACACGCCTTTCCGACACTTTGAAATGGGATTTCTGTTCTATGGTTTTGCTTTTATGAGCACAGTAACTGTTATGACCATTTTCTTTGAAAAGCAGCTCAACCTGAATTATTTCAGTGTGGCCGGCTACAAGAATGCATATAACATCATCGCGCTATTTTTGATTCCCTTTTTTGGCCGGATATTGGGGAAAATTGATCCCCGTAAGTTTGCTGCTTTCACTTTTGCTTCCGTAATGTTTTACCTTTTAAGCCTGGTTTTGACCTTCTATTTCCCTCAGCATACTCAATTGGGAAATTTCAAATTGTTTTACAGTATGATACCCTTCGTGTTGTTTCACAGTGTTTTTGCCGCCACCATGTCGTTGCTCTGGAACATCGGATCAGCATATTTCTGCAAGCCTCAGGAAGCTGGCGAATACCAGTCTGTTCATCTTTTTCTGACAGCCACACGGTCTGTTTTTGCCCCGCTGCTCGGGGTGCTTTTCTATGAGATGTTTGGCTTTGTCTTTACCTTCAGCATAGGTGCAGCCTCGCTGATGATTGCCATTTTGATTATGTTCTGGTCGTACCGGAGGGAAAGGGTTTAATTTCGGATTGCGGATTGCGGATTTTAAGAAAAAGACAAGGGGACAAGCCTGCCCGCCGCAACGGAGTGAAGGAGGGGAGAGTGGGGGACAAGGAGAGATTTCAGATCGCGGATTTCGGATTTCGGATCTGATTTTAGTGGCCTCTGCTTCACTGTGGTTCTGATTAGCTGATTAGTTGATTAGCCTTTGGTATCCTCCGCCGCGCTCCGGTTCGGATTTCGGATTGCTGGTTTCTGGTTGCTGGACGCTGGATGCCGGATGCTGGATGCTGGATGCTGGATGCTGGTTTCTCCCTCACTCCCTCACTCCCTCACTCCCTCACTCCCTCACTCTCCACTACTCACTACTCATTACTCATCTCTTAGTCCCATTTTTCACTTTTCACTCTTCACTTTTCACTCTTCACTGGTTTCCAGCTATTATCCTTCGGAAACGCATCGGGAATGTTTTCTTCACCAAGTTCGATACCGGTCAGATTCCCGGTGTCTTCCAGAACAACAATTGTTTCCGGGCCGTCTTTCCAGGTAACGGAAGGCATTTTGTAGTCGACGACGGTGCCATCATCGTATTTGAATATTAAATAAACAGGAACCGGGACATTCCCCTTGTTGACGATGGTAACCGACACTTTTTCATTGCCGGTTTCAACTTTATCAATCGACAGGTCCGGGTAACCGGTTTCATAAAACCAGGGATTGAAATACCAACTCAGGTCTTCCCCGGCAATGCGGCTGCAGGTATTCATAAAATCATAGGGAGAAGGATGTTTGAATGCCCATTCTTCAAGAAAGGTTTTGATGGCTGACTTGAAATTGACATCGCCCATGGCATCGCCCAGGTGATAAAAGGCAGCAGCAGCCCTTCCATAAACATTCTGCCTGTATGCATCTGTATTGGCTATTGAATTTGAAGGGATTGACATGTTGAGATCATCTTCACGGCCTGCCGCCCGGGCATAGGAACGCATATAATTGCGGTGGGGATTTATTTCCGGAAAGTAGGTTTCTTCAATTTTCTTGGGTAAAAATGTAATCAAACCTTCATCCATCCACCCATAACGGGTTTCATTCAACCCGGCAATGAAAGGAAACCAGGTGTGCGAGATTTCATGTGAAGTTACAAATACGGTAAATGTTCTTTCTTCACCGGGTCCGTCATTCACAATCATCGGAAACTCCATGCCGCCATGCCCGCAAAAAACTGTCATACAAGGAAAAGGATAAGCAACGCCGGTTATTTCATCCGACATCATTTCAATGGTTTTAGCCCCGATGGCTGCCACCTCTTTGAAGTCCTCAGCTTTCTCAGGATAAGCGGCATCTACCATAACTGTTCTGCCATCTTTCAGCTTAACGGCAGCCTGATCCCACTGGTAAACCGGGCTGATGCCGAAAGCAAAGTCGGTAACATTCTCCGCTTTAAAGTTCCATTTTTTGAGTTTTCCCGGAATGAGGACTTTATGCTGTTTCAGGTCGTCAAAAGTCGCTATGGCGGTGGTTTCCCTATTACCGGCAGCCGCTTTCAGGCGCTCTGTTGTCTGCTCCGTCAGCAATTCTTTTCCATTCTGCAGTTCGCCGGTCGCCCACATCAGGTAATCACCCGGTATTGTCATGTGTACATCAAAATTGCCAAAGTCATTGTAAAATTCCCCCGAGCCAAGGTGCTGGGTGTAATCCCATCCGAAGACATCGTCGTAAACAGCAATTCTCGGGAACCAGTAAGCAATAAAAAAGGATAAGGAATCGTAGGTTCCGGTTCGCATTTGAGTCTTCAGCGGATGAGTAAGATTCCAGATGATCTCCAGGTCAAGGCTTTTTTGAGGGGGAAGTGGTTTGGGTAATCTGAAGTAAACCAGGGTGCCGTCGCGGTTCCAGAGGGGCGGAGCGAGGATCAGCTCTTCCCCGTTTACTTTAACACCGATGATTTCAACACCACTGGTCAGGTCAGTCGCATCTACCTCGTACACCCTGTTGGTACCGGCCCTGAAGATGTCGTGGTCGATGTTCAGTACCATGTTTTTGAGTGTATCGGGGCTGTTGTTACTGTAAGTGATGGTCTCCGTTCCTATGAGAATTCGTGTCTGTGGGTCGAAGGAAGCACCGATCAGGTAATCGGCCCGGTTCTGAAAATACTTTTCACCCGGAGCACCGGTTTCAGTCCGGGTTTTATTTTTAAGAGCCCGTTTGTATTCACGGGGAAGATAGATTTCAGGGTTTTGTGCCTGAATTGACATACTTAGAGAGCAGACTCCGATCAGGGAAAAAAGCAGAATTTTTTTCATGGCTGGATTGTTGGTTGTTCAGGCTTCTCAATAATTGAACCATGCTTATAAAGCAATGATTATAAGCAGTATATATATAATAACATAATAAAAATCCGTCCGGAATCGAACACCATATTTACACGATTGAACACCCGGAGAATCTGCCATAATAGGATCAGTCCCGTTCCGCAAACCGGTAACCGATTCCAGATTCAGTAAGCAATAATTTGGGTCTGGAGGGATCATCCTCAATTTTTTTTCTTAATTGAGCGACAAAAACCCGGAGGTATTGGGTTTGTTCGGTATAACCATAACCCCATATTTCCTTCAGGATTTGTGTATGGGTCATCACCCTGCCTTCATTCCTTGCGAGCAGGGCCAATAGCGAGAATTCAGTTGAGGTAAGCTTTAGTATCTCATTGTTTTTCCGGGCTGTATGATTTGAAAGATCTATTGAAAGAGAACCGAAAATCAGCACCGGTTTATCTTCACCAGCCAGGCTTTGCCTGATGGCCAGACGGATCCTGGCGAGCAGTTCTCCGGTACGGAAGGGCTTGGTGAGGTAGTCGTTGGCTCCGTTGTCGAGGGCATGTATGATGTCGTCTTCTGAATTCCTCACCGATAGTATGATCACTGGTTTGAAATACCATTCCCGTAATTTCTTCAGGATATCGAGGCCGTCGGCATCGGGAAGTCCAAGGTCGAGGATGATCAAAACGGGATGGGTGGTCGCTGCCAGAACGAGGCCTTCTTTGCCTGTGGAAGCTTCTGAAATCAGGTATCCGCTGGCCGAAAGTGTGATTTCGAGCAACCGCCTTATCTGAACTTCATCATCAATGATCAGTATATTTCCTTCGTTTGTCATCTATTCATCGGGTTTGGTAAATTGATCCAAAGCAGCGGTTTTAGCCGGAATTCTGATGGTAAACAATGCCCCTCCGTTTTGACGGTTTTCGGCAATCACTGTTCCGTGGTGTGCTTCAACAAATCCTTTCACAATCGACAGGCCCAGACCGGTTCCACCCGCGATGGCATCCTTTCCACGGTAAAACTTATTGAAAACAGACAATAATTCTGACTCCGGGAATCCCGGGCCCCTGTCCATGACCTGTATCACCAATAAATCGTTATCGTAAAAGATTTTCAGTCTTATCCTGCTTCCAACCGGTGAATGCTGGGTTGCATTGAGTATCAGGTTGTGTATCACCTGTTCAATCAGCCCGAAATCCAGGTAAACCAAAGGCATTTCCACCGGGATAATTACCGACAGTTTAAAAAGCTGTAATTCCTGTTTCAGGTTATGGCTTACTTTGTTTGACAGATCATGCACATCGCACCAATCGGGTCGGGGAGTGATGCGGCCGGATTCAAGCCGCGACATATTCAACAGGTTTTCTATTAAACGGTTAAGTCTGATTGAAGCAGTATTGATTTCCCCATAAAGTTTTGTTTTTGTTTCGTCCGGATAATGCTGGCTTAACAGGGTGTCAGATGCTCCCATAATGGTGGAAACCGGGATCCGCAGCTCATGTGAAATGGAATTAAATAGTGTTTTGTAAAGTTTATCCGACTCATTCAGTATATAGGCCTTCTTTGATGCATTCCTAAGGTATTCACGCTCATACTTACCTGAAATCTGTGAAATAAACGCCTCCCAGAATTGTTCTTCACCCTGGGTTAACTGGTGGTTATGTTCAACGGCAATTACACCCATATTGTCGCTGCTTCCCGTAAGGGGATAAAAAGTATAACCGGTTGATGGTAAGGTGTCGGTATGTTTTCCTGCTTTGGATGAATGCCTGAACACCCAGGCTGCAATACTTAGTTCGTTTTCACTCAGTTCTATCCTGGCTTCCTGATGCACCAGGTTATCCAGCTGATTTGCATCATTCTTTAACAGAATGGCACATTCCAGGTTGAAGTATTTTTTAATATAGCGATCAGCAATTTTTGAGACTTCAATGAAACCGGAAGCTGCTGAAAGATCCCTGGTAAGTTGATACAGCGCGTGGGTTCTTTCTTCCCTGACCCTGATTTTCTTTTCCTGTCTGCGGACTCTTGAAGTAAGGATTCCATTTAAAAGTGCAATGATGAAAAACATAACCAACATCAGCATATCTTCAGGTTCTTCGATATGCAGCGTAAATTGGGGAGGTATAAAGAAGAAGTCCCAGATGATTGCGCTCAGGGTTGCCGCAAGTAAAATAGGGCCGGTGCCATAGAAAAGCGCGAGAATCGAAACCAGAAATAACAACCCGAATGAAACGACCTGGTAACCAGCTATATCCTTGATAAGATAAAAGCCAATCGTTGATAAAGCAATTATCAGCGAAACAATCAGGTATTGCCTGATATTGGATGTAAAAGCCGGTATGGATACTTTCTTGCGGTATTTATCCTTCGCCTTGCTGTCGGCCCCCAGTATATAGACATCAATATTTCCGCTGTAGCGGATCAGCCTGTTGACAAAATTGCCGAGCCTCAGCATGGATGGAAGATTGCGCACCCGCGGTTTTCCGACGATGATATGGGTTACATTTTCTTTTTGTGCAAATTCAACAATTGCTTTTACAACATCGATGTTGGTGATAATCCGGAACTTGATGCCCAGTTGCCTGGCAAGCTTGATGTTCTTGTCGAGTTGTTCACGTTCCCTGGGGGTTAATTTGTGCAGCGTTTCAACATAAAGAGCCTGTATTACAGCACCCATTGAATAGGAAAGATTCTTAGCCCAGCGCAACAGCCGGGTTGAATTAGGACTGTAATCGATGGCCACCAGCAGGTGCAGACCGGATTTCCATGGACCCCGGATGCGCTTTTGCTGCATGTAATCATGCAGTTGTTTATCTACACGGTCGGCAACTATGCGCAATGCCATCTCGCGCAAAGCGGTAATATTTCCTTCCCTGAAAAAATTCTCAATGGCTTCGCGTGATCTTTCAGGGCTATATACCTTACCTTCCGACAACCGTTGCAGTAGTTCGGCTGTAGTCAGGTCAACAAGTTCTACTTCATCTGCATTCTCGAAGATTTCGTCAGGTAAAGTTTCACGAACTACAATACCGGTGATCTGTGCAACGGTTTCAGACCGGCTATCCAGGTGCTGAACATTCAGGGTAGTATATACATTGATTCCGTTTTCAAGAATCTCAAGTATATCCTGGTATCTTTTGGTATGCCGGCTCCCGGGTGCATTGGTATGGGCCAGTTCATCAACAAGCACAGTATGGGGTTTCCGTGCAATAATGGCATCCAGATCCATTTCCTGTACCAGACCTGTCTTATACTCATAGGTTTTGCGGGGAATAATTTCAAAACCTTCAACCAATTCCTCAGTTTCCAGTCGTTTGTGTGTTTCAATAACTCCGATCAGAATATCGCTGCCTTTGTTTTTCTCGCTGCGGGCAGTTTTAAGCATGGTGTATGTTTTGCCCACACCTGCGCACATACCGAAGAATATCTTCAGTTTGCCCCGCTTGCTTTTTTCTTCTTCTCTCAGTGAAGCCAGCAATTGATCCGGTCAGGACGGTTGTCAGTATTATCCATGAATAATCAAAAGATTAACAATTCAGTGACCATAAAATTACTCATACTCAAATGTAATATATAATCCTGATGGAGATCCGGAAGTTTACCTGTTAATTGCGTTATGTAAAGTTAATGCTGTTTTAATGCTTGTAGCAATTACTCTTCGTATAAACTTTGCCTGAAAACGCATCAATTTTAAAAATGTGATCTGCAGCGGAAAGTTTATCCAGTTCGATGTTGAGCATCAGTAAATTGATCCTTTCTTCACCAAAAATGTAAAACTGTGGCTTTTCAGTGAGGTTTTCGATGGTTTCATTCAACCTGCTTCTTTGAACAGAACTGAATTTTCGTGCAACTGCAATCCTGTCAACCTGCAATAACGCTGCTTTGGGTGAAATATGAGGGTCCAGCCCACTGGCCGATGCAAAGAGCATTTCCGACGGGATGTCAGTCAGACCATCAACTTGGTTAAATCGGATGAAACTTAATTTTCTTTCCTCTACGGTTCTTTTTAATTTGAGATTGGTTATTCCCAGGTTTGAACCTCCTGAAGGCAACGGATTGTATGAGACAGCCGAAGGACGTGAGCTGAAATAGATGGTGCTGTCGAACTGTTGACCGATGAGTTTGCTGCCAATTACGTTGTTGCCTTTAACGATCAGGCTTCCATTGGCTTTATCCTTAAAAGCGAACTGAACAATTCCTGTCACAAATAAAGGATACACGATTCCGGTTAATATTGTGAAGAAAAGCAAAATTCTAATGGATGTTATTAACGTCTTCATTGTACAATTTTTTTTGTAAGGTTATAATAATTCAACAAGTTGTCAAGCACTCTGATCATGTTATCAATTTCAAAGATTCTGCCGGTAGCAATCAGAATAATCTTATCATCCTTTGCCTTGTCGGAAGCCTGAATTTTTTTGATTTCCAATTCCTTGCGCAGGATTAGTTTCTCTTTCAAATCAACAATCAGATTTTCCATTTCCGGTGTTTAAAGATTTATAAGAATATCGATCAGCTTAATCCCGATAAAAGGGACAATAAGTCCGCCAAGACCATAAATGAAGAGGTTACGGGTAAGGGCCAGACTGGCGGAAATGGGTCGGTAACGGACGCCTTTTAATGCCAGAGGTACCAGCAGGATAATGATGAGGGCATTAAATATCACTGCACTCAGGATGGCGCTTTGTGGCGAACCAAGGTTCATAATATTGAGCATAGATAGAGGGCCGTTGCCATCTTTGCCCGCATACAGCGCTACTGCGATGGCCGGGATGATGGCGAAATATTTGGCAACATCGTTGGCGATGCTGAAGGTGGTAAGCGATCCGCGGGTCATCAGTAACTGTTTGCCGACTTCAACCACTTCAATCAGTTTGGTAGGATTACTATCCAGATCGACCATATTGCCTGCTTCACGGGCTGCCTGTGTTCCTGAATTCATGGCTATTCCGATATCGGCCTGCGCCAGGGCAGGGGCATCGTTGGTTCCGTCACCGATCATGCCGACAAGGTGTCCGTTTGCCTGTTCTTCGCGAATTCGCTTCAGCTTGTCTTCGGGAGTAGCTTCAGCCATAAAGTCATCAACCCCTGCTTCTGCGGCAATGGCAGCAGCAGTCAGCGGATTGTCGCCGGTTATCATCACAGTTTTTATCCCCATTTTTCGCAATTCAGCAAAGCGTTGTTTTATCCCGCCTTTAACGATGTCCTTTAAATGTATTACCCCCAGTACCCTGCTGTCTTCAGCCACTACCAGCGGAGTTGCACCCTGTCTCGACAGATCGGAAACGATATCCTGTACCTGTTTGGAATAATAACCGTTACTATTCTGTATGAATGATCTGATGGCTTCTGATGAGCCTTTGCGGATCCGCTGAACAGAGCCGTCACCTGCTTTGAAATCAACACCGCTCATACGCGTTTGAGCGGTAAATGGGATAAAAGTTGCATTCATGTGATGTACCTCCCGGCCCCGGATATTGAATTTTTCCTTCGCCAGCACAACAATAGATCTGCCTTCCGGTGTTTCGTCCGATAAGGAGGAAAGTTGCGCTGCATCGGCGAGTTCTTCAACAGTAACTCCTTCAGCAGGGATAAAATCTGTCGCCATCCGGTTTCCGAGGGTGATGGTGCCGGTTTTGTCGAGCAGAAGCACATCAACATCTCCCGCAGCTTCGATGGCCCGGCCACTGGTAGCGATTACGTTGCGCCTGATCAGCCTGTCCATTCCGCTGATGCCGATGGCGCTCAATAATCCACCAATGGTAGTGGGAATAAGGCATACAAGTAAAGCAATCAGTACCGGCAATGTCAGGTTTTGATTGGACGGCAAACCGGAAGCTGACAGACCGTAGTCAAAAAAAGCCGGTAAAGTAGCGACAGCAAGCAGGAAGATGATTGAAAGACCCGAAAGGAGTATGGATAATGCAATTTCGTTGGGTGTTTTCTGACGACTGGCACCCTCAACCAGCGCAATCATACGATCAATAAAAGTATCACCGGGTTCGGTGGTGATGCGGATTACAATCCTGTCGCTGATTACTTTGGTGCCACCTGTAACGGCTGAACGGTCTCCACCGCTTTCCCGGATAACGGGGGCCGATTCACCGGTAATGGCCGATTCGTCAACGCTGGCAATCCCTTCAATGACTTCTCCGTCCGACGGGATAACGTCCCCGGCTTCGCACACCACAGTGTCTCCCTTTCTCAGATCGGTTGCTGATATCAATACATCCTTATTGCCAATTAATTTGCGGGCTTTGGTCTGAACCCGGTTTTTGCGCAGGCTTTCAGCCTGAGCTTTGCCCCTTCCTTCTGCTATGGCTTCGGCAAAATTGGCAAACAACACAGTAAACCAAAGCCAGACCGCTATCTGAAGATTAAAAGATGAGTAATTGCCATCGAATAACCCGATGAACACAATAATAGTCGTGAGCACCGATCCGATGGCTACAATAAAAATTACCGGATTCTTAATCAGCGAGCCCGGATTAAGTTTTATAAAACTGTCTTTGGCAGCCGTTAACAAAAGATCTTTATTGAAAAGTATGTTTTTGTTTTTGGGATTCATTTTGTAGAAAATTAAAATGTTATATTCTGGTTCATGAGTATATGCTCGACGATTGGTCCGAGAGAGAGTGCCGGGAAATGGGTGAGCCCGCCGACAATCAGGATAACAGAGATCAATAACCCGATAAACAGCCAGTTATCTGTTCTGAAAGTGCCTGCCGAGGTGGGGGTTATCATTTTTTTGCCCAGACTCCCGGCAATGGCCAGAACGGGAATGATGACACCGAACCGGCCTATGAGCATGCCTATCCCCAATGTCAGGTTATAAAATACCGTGTTTGCATTCAGGCCTGCAAAGGCACTTCCATTGTTCCCTGCAGCTGAACTATAAGCATAGAGAATTTCGGAAAAACCATGCGGACCTGTATTGTTTATACTAGAAAGCCCGGGATTGCTGACCGAAGCTATTGCGGAGAATAAGAGGATGACAAAATTAGGCAGCAATATGGCAAGCATTGCCATTTGAACCTCAAAAGCCTGGATTTTCTTGCCAAGGTATTCAGGGGTACGACCAACCATTAAGCCGGCAATAAACACGGTGAGGATCACAAAAATGATCATCCCGTACATCCCGGCCCCGACGCCGCCGAAAATAATTTCACCCAACATGATATTGATCATGGCTACCATTCCCGAAAGTGGTGACAGGCTGTCGTGCATCGCGTTGACCGATCCGTTTGACGCAGCTGACGTAGAAGTAGCCCAGAGAATGCTGTTGGTGATCCCGAAACGGGTTTCTTTGCCTTCCATCAGGGCAAGGTGTCCGAATACCGGATTTGCTGAATATTCCGCATAAAGTGATATGGAAAGTCCGGCAAGCAAAAGGATAAGCATGGCTGAAAAAATCGTCCAGCCCTGCCTGACGGAGCCAACCATTTTCCCATAAGTAAATGTTAAAGCTGCCGGGATAAGTAAAATTGCGAGCATCTCCAGAAAATTGCTGAATGGTGTCGGGTTTTCAAAGGGATGAGAGCTGTTGGTATTGAAAAAACCTCCTCCATTGGTCCCGAGTTGCTTAATCGCGATTTGAGAGGCTGCAGGTCCCATCGGTAGAATTTGTTCAGTTCCTTCAAGGGTCTGAACCGTATCATAGGTTTTGAAATTCTGAACTACACCCTGACCCACAAGGGTTACCGAAAGCAAAATAGAAAGCGGTAACAACACATACAGAGTCGATCTGGTAAGATCAACCCAGAAATTACCCAGCTTTTCTGAGGATTTGTTGGATAGACCCCTGATCATTGCCAATATCACTGCCAAACCTGTTGCTGCACTGACAAAATTCTGCACCGTCAGGCCAAGCATCTGAACAAAATAGCTCAATGTTGTTTCCCCGGCATAACCCTGCCAGTTGGTGTTGGTTATAAAACTTACCGCCGTATTGAATGCCGAATGCCAGGATACATCGGGCAGATTGGCCGGATTTAAAGGCAGGTAACTCTGAAACACCTGAATCAGAAACAGGAATACCAGGCCTGACAGGTTAAATATGAGTAAATTGAAGGTGTATGATTTCCAGTCAGTTTCTTTCCGGGGGTCGATTCCCGATGCCCGGTATGTCAGTTTTTCAAGCCAGCCGTAAACTGACAACATAAAATGCTTTTGCCCGGTAAATACTTTGTACATAAAATTACCCAGGATAGGGGTAAGCCCTGTCAACACTGAGAAAAATACTATTAGTTGAATATAGTCAAGGGTTGTCATATTATTTGCTTTTTTTGATGTGTATCAGCACATTCTGAACCGGCTGGATCAGAAAAATACTTCTTATTGATTTATCCGGTATTTAATGGAATTGGCGCTTAGAATTTTTCAGGTTTCACCAGAGAGTAAATAAGATACCCGAGTATTATCAGGGAAATTATAATTCCAACCAGGTATCCTGTCGGAGAATTGGCTTCTACAGATCCGGAAGCCGAAAGAAGAATTGTTGAGATCATTGTTGTGTTGTTTTATTTCGCGGCAATGTTATTGTCGCATTTGTTAAGGATGCATCAGGATTGAACCCTCTGTTATCAGGATCTTATCAGGATTCCGGTTCTACCTGTTTCGGAATAAATAATCCGGTTCTCTATTTTTTTTCATGTCCGGAAAATTCTTTCTCAAAAATCCGGATAGCAAGGTTTCCGATAAAAAGAAACCAGGCCAATACAATTGCTGCTATCAGGATATTTGCGATCATGGCTCAAACTTTTAAAATGGATGGGTGGTCAACAAAAGAGAAATGTGGAAAAAGCTAGACCGAACCCTGAATGAGAATTCCGGGAATAACCGTTTATACCGATAAACCGTAAGGCTAACCGATCAATCGGAATGGAAATAGGGATGACGAAAGTTGTTTCCATGGTTTTCTTTGCAATGACACTGCAAAGATGGCCCGGGAATTATAAAGAGGTTATCAGGAATTAATCAGGAGATATAAAGAAAAAATAAAGAAAGAGGCTAAAAGATGAACATCATTAATATTCGAAGGAAAGATAATAGTCGTTTCCAGGTTTGGAAGTAATTCAAAATGCTACCGATAAAGTCTGAAACACGGTATTCTGTAATTCTGAAATCCTAACCTTCTGAAACCCTGTAATTCTGAAATACTGTAACTCTGAAATTCTGAAACACTGAAATTCTGAAATCCTGTAACACTGAAATCCTGTAACACTGAAATTCTGAAACACTTGAAATTCTGAAATTCTGAAACTCTGAAACACTGAAACACTGAAACACTGAAACACTGAAACACTGAAATTCTGAAATTCTGAAACACTGAAACTCTGAAACTTTTCTATCCAAATATCATTTCATAATACCTCCCGATACGGCCAGCCAGTTCATCAATTGAAATATATTTGCTTACCCTGAAGTTCTCTTTGCCTTCAAAAAAGACCACGATGGTCGGGCTGGCAAAGACCCCGTTTGATGCGGCCAGTTCAGGGAACTGCGCTGCATTGATATAGGAATGACTCATTTTTGGAAACTCCTCCGTTATCATCGCTTCAACTTTTGGGCGCAACGCCACGCAGGGTGCGCAGCTGTCGTTGTAAAAATAAAGCAGCAGGGCAGGGGTGTTGCTGTTAAGTATATCAAGGTCTGACTGGGTGGTGATTTCGGTTTTCATCCGGCAAAGGTATTGTGAAAAACAGAAATAGAGGATACCTGTTTTAAATTTCGTCGTTTACCTCTAAAAATACACCTGTTCTGTGTCACTGAACCGGAAATATTTCGGAAATTGCATCTGTATTTCATAGATGGGTGCCTCTGATAAAAGCGCATTCTGATGAATCAGTTTTCGAAATTCAAGTATAAATTCTAAATTCCGGCCCGATTATGAAATTGAACGGATTGTATTATAAATATCTGATTCTTTCAGGCCTGGTATTTTATCTTTTTCTCCCCTCGTACGCCGTAAAAATTCCTGTAAAGCTTGCTGTTGAAGGGACCATAGAACGAATTTTGGGTGAAAAATCAGCTTATTTTACCTGTAATCTGATAAATAAAACCAGCGAAAAGGATTTCTTCGAAATAGAGTCTGTAAACGGTAAAATTAAACTGAGCGGCACTTCTCAGCCAGCTATTGGATATGCCCTGAACTATTACCTGACTCAATATTGTCGTTGCCAGCTATCCCATGTTGGTGAAAACCTTTCACTGCCCGATCCGCTGCCGGTAATCCCCGAAAAAATCCGCAAAGAGTCGCCCTATCAGTACCGCTATTTCTATAATTATTGTACGTACAACTATGCCAAAGCGTTCTGGAACTGGGAGCAGTGGGAAAAGGAAATCGACTGGATGGTAATCCATGGCATCAATATGCCGCTGGCCATTATCGGTACTGAAGCAGTCTGGCAAAATACACTCAGGCAGTTCAATGTTCCGGAAGACGCCATCAGCAGGTTTATTCCGGGACCAGCCTACACTGCCTGGTGGCTGATGGGCAACCTCGAAGGCTGGGGCGGTCCGGTATCGCAGGCCTGGATTGATCAACAGGCCGGTTTGCAACAGAAAATCGTTGGCCGGATGCGGCAGTTGGGCATGACGCCGGTTTTTCAGGGATTTTATGGTATGGTTCCCGATACCTTAAGGACTCTTTTTCCCACCAGTAAAATTTATTATGGCGGTTTATGGGCCGGCGATGAAGAAGGCTTCCGCCGACCCGCTTTCCTGGATCCTTCCGACCCTTTGTTTGCTGAAATGGCCGGTGTGTATTACCAGGAACTGGAAAAATTATACGGGAAAACTACCTTTTACGGCGGCGACCCGTTCCACGAAGGTGGCAATACCGAAAACATCGACATCACAAAATCAGCCAGCCTGATTCAGCAATCGATGCTGAAAGCAAACCCTGAAGCAATATGGGCACTGCAGGGATGGTGGGACAATCCGACCGACCTGTTGCTGGCCGGGGTTGATAAACAACACACCATGGTACTTGACCTGTATGCTGAAGGAAATCCGCAGTGGGAGCGACGAAAGGGTTTCGGGGATGTCCCATGGATATGGTGTTCTCTGTTGAATTTTGGCGGGAAAATCGGAATGTACAGCCGTATTGACCAACTGGCAACTGAGCCGGCGAGAGCGTTGAAGTCTGAATACGGCAAAAAGCTGACCGGAATCGGAATGATGATGGAAGGCGACAAGACCAATCCGGTGAACTTTGAACTTACTTTTGATGCCGCCTGGTCCGCCGAAGCGATTGAACCTGAATCATGGATTCCTGCATTCGCCCATTCACGTTATGGAAGCAGAAATGAAAAAGCTGAACAGGCCTGGCAAATTATAAGTACCACCGTCCTGAACTGTCCAAAAGCCCAGGAAGGCACTTCTGAATCCATCTTTTGTGCCCGTGGCGATTCTGCCGTTAAGAGTGCCTGGCGCTGGGGATTTATCAATATTTACTATGCGCCTGAGAAGTTGCAGGAAGCACTGAAATTACTGCTTTCGGCAGAAAATGAATTCAGGAATAAAGATACCTATCAATATGATGTGGTGGACCTTACCCGTCAGGTCATATCAAATTATGCGTACAGCGTTTACAACGAAATAATGCTCGCTTTCAACCAGAAAAATAAAGAATTGTTTTCTGAAAAATCTGAAGAATTTATTCAACTGATTGATGATCAGGATAAATTGCTGGCAACCCGAAAAGAGTTTCTCCTGGGCGTTTGGATTGAATCGGCTAAAAACAATGCAACTTCCCGGCAGGAAAGCGCGCTTTTTGAATGGAATGCCCGCACCCTGATCACTGTCTGGGGCGATGAGGGGGTATCAAAAGTACTGCATGAATATGCGAACCGTGAATGGTCGGGAATGCTCAAAGGATTGTACAGGAATAGGTGGCTGGCTTATATTGAAGTTCTGAACCGCCGGCTTGAAGGCATTGACACTGCATTGCCGGATTATTACGCTATTGAAGAGGCATGGACAAGAGAGACCACAGGATATTCCGTTCAACCTGAAGGCAATCCGGTTGACGTTGCCAATGAACTGTACAAAAAATACTTCAAATAATATTTTTTATGGATGAAAAACGGATTTCGAAAAGGGTGGTATCCATCGATGCCCTGAGGGGTTTCGACATGTTCTGGATTTCGAGCGGGGAAACGCTGTTTATCGCGCTGTTTACCCTTATCGGGACGCCGTTCTTTCACCGGCTTTCTGAACAGCTGGACCATCCGGCCTGGACTGGTTTTCATTTTTACGACCTTATATTCCCGCTGTTTCTGTTTATCATGGGGGTAGTGATGCCATTGTCCATCACCCGCAGAATTGAAAAGGGGGATTCGAAATCTCAGTTGTACAAACACATCATCAGGCGCACGCTTCTCTTGTTTCTTCTTGGGCTGATTTATAACGGGCTGTTTGATTTTAATTTTGCACAGCAGCGATATACCGGTGTACTGCAACGATTTGCATTCTGTTATTTCTTCGCTTCCCTTATCCTGATGAACTTCCGACTGAAAGGCCAGATGATCTGGGCTGCAGCCATAACCATAGGTTACTGGCTTATTTTGTTGCTTGTACCGGCACCGGGATCTCAACCTTTCGACCTGACACCTGAGGGCAACATTGCCGGTTACATCGACCGCATGTTCCTCCCCGGTTCCTTTTGTTGTTATAATTATGGTGATAATGAAGGAATTCTGACCATGTTCCCTTCAATTGTAAATGTCCTTTTCGGTGCCCTTGCCGGCACCTGGCTGCTGAGTTCTTTGGATGACAAGGAGAAAATTAAAAATCTTACCATCACCGGAGGACTGTTTATTTTTGCCGCACTGGTTTGGAGTCTGATTTTGCCGGTAAATAAATACCTGTGGACTGGCTCATACATGCTGCTTACCAGTGGCATTTCCTTTTTGCTGCTGATGCTTTTCTTCTGGATCATCGATGTGAAAGGATACCAGAAGTGGGCTTTCCCGTTTATCGTCATCGGACTGAACCCGATTACCATCTATGTAACGCAGGGAATTTTCGATTTCGCGATCATCGCCAATATCTTTATTCACGGGTTTAAAGACAATCTCGGCAATTTTGAGCCGGTTGTGATGCAGCTCAGTGTGGTTACCGTGAAATGGCTGTTCCTCTATTTCCTTTACCGGCAAAAGATTTTCCTGAAAGTATGATAGGGTTCTAATTTCCAATATCCAAACAATAATTTTTCGGATTTCGGATTTCGGATTTACCTGAAGTGACCTTCGCTTCGCTCCGGTTTCCAAAATTCTAAACTCCCATCATCCAATTTTTCTCGTCCTGCCAATAAGCGAATCAGCTAATCTTCTAATTGGCAAATTGGTTAATCGAATTTCCAGATTTCTCCGATAATCCTAATATTCCACTATTCCACTATTCCAAACTCTCGTCTTCTAATCTGACTACACCTGCTAATAAACCTAATTGGCTAATCTGCTAATATGCTAATTGGCTAATCCACTAACCGAATTTCCTGTTTTCTCTGATAATCCCATTATCCCACTATTCCAAACTCTCGTCTTCTAATCTGACTACACCCTCTAATAAACCTAATTGGCTAATCTGCTAATCTGCTAATTGGCTAATCCACTAATCGAATTTCCTGTTTTCTCTGATAATCCCATTATCCCACTATTCCAAACTCTCGTCTTCTAATCTGACTACACCCTCTAATAAACCTAATTGGCTAATCTGCTAATCTGCTATTTGGCTAATCCACTAATCGAATTTCCGAAATCCCACTATCCCACTATTCCAACTCTTCTAATCTGACTACACCCTCTAATAAACCTAATTGGCTAATCTGCTAATTGGCTAATCCACAAATCGAATTTCCCGATTTCTCCATCAATCCTAATATTCCACTATTCCACTATTCCAAACCCTCATCTTCTAATCAGACTACACCTGCTAATAAACCTAATTGGCTAATACGCTAATCGGCAAATCTGCTAATTGGCTAATTGACTAATCCGCTAATCTTCACTTCTCAAAAACGCCCATTCCAAACAAAGCAAAATCATACTTAACAGGGTCTTCCGGATCAAACCGGCGAAGTTGATTAGTGAGTTCAATCACTGCCTTCCAGTCATTCTGCTTTCTTTCCAGTAGACCAAGTTTCCTGGCAACATTGCCAACATGCACATCGAGCGGGCAACAGAGCAGGGCAGGGGAGATGCTGTTCCATAAGCCGAAATCAACGCCATTTTTATCCTTGCGGACCATCCACCGAAGGAACATATTGATTCGCTTTGCAGTACTTCCGGAAGCAGGATTTGCCAGGTGCTTGGCAGAACGGTCCAGATGCGGGCTTTCCAGGAAAACCTGCCGAAAATTGCAGATGGCGCCGTAAACATCAGAATCACCCTGTTGTATACCAAACTGGAAAACGGTTTCCATTCCACCGTGGTTCAGGTAGATATTCCGCAATGATTCAATGAAAAAGAGGCAATCATCGCCATTCAATGTGCGGTGAACGAAGCCTGAAACCCGTTTCAGATCCGTTACCCCTGCGTTCATCACGAAATCATAGGGAGCATTATCCATGATCTCCATTAATCTTAACCCATTTTTAACGATGGTAGTCCGTTGACCCCATGCAATGGTGGCTGCCAGAAATCCTGATATTTCAATGTCATTCCGGTTGCTGAACAGATGGGGAACGCTTACCGGATCAAAGGTTATGAATTCAGGGCGGTTGTAAAGTGCGGTCTTTTCTTCGAGCAGGGACTTTAAATCTGATGTGTTCATCCGGCAAAGTTAAAGAATCTAATCCGGGAGCCTTGGTGATTTCCCCGTTTATTCTGATGACCGGATTTTGATTTGAATTTTATTTGTACGAGTTTTGTTTTGGATTCAGTAGTAAAAATACAGAATGAAATAATAACCGGAATAAGGTTGAACCATATAAGTATAATTCATAAAATCCCTGGAAAATATGAGAGCAATTTCTAAGCCCCGGATTAATAAATATATGCCAGGAATACCATTGCTCATTTTATCTGGTATTATTCCTGCGAAATATGCAACTGACTAAACCCCTTGTTACATTATGCAGCAAATAATTATATTTTTCCTGGTATTCTTTATCATCATCGGAATTCAATCCTATGGGCTTCTGAAGTTTCTGATAACCGGAGATTACAACGACCGGTATCGTATCGGGAGGAAGCTACGCATGCTCCAGACAATGACCGATGTTGTCCTGAACGAAAAGTACCGGTACTACAAGAGTCTATCCCCAAAAGGGAGGAATAAATTTCTGGCACGACTTAGCTATGTGCAGAATAAGGTGCAATTTACAGGTTATGAGGGCCTTGAAGTTACAGATGAAATGAAAAACTGTGTGTTGTTCGCTAAAATTCAGCTCACTTTCGGACTTAAACTCTTTCATTTCGAGAGGTTTAAAAAAATCATCCTTTATCCGGAGTCATTTTATTCCCGTTTCTTTAACAGAAACCTGCTGGGTCTTACTTCCGGTTTAGGTTTTATCACATTATCGTGGGCCGATTTTCAGGAGGGTTACCTGGTTTCGAACGACAGATACAACCTTGGCCTGCATGAAATGGCCCATGCCTTGCGGCTTGAACTGATGGATTATGGAAGCGTTGATGAAACACTGCAACGCCTGAGCGATGAGATGGATAAGCTGGCCGAAGATGAGCAGCTTTTGGCCTCCCGTGGTGTGCCTTCCATCCTGCGCGATTACGCCTTTGTCAACAAGGAGGAATTTTTCTCGGTTTGCGTGGAGTATTTCTTTGAAGTGCCTGAAATACTGAATCAAAACAAACCGGAACTGTTTGCTATGCTGTGCAGGATGCTGAACCAGAATCCGTTGAATACGACCTCTGATTACCGGGTAACATAGCATCATCCTTATATAATAGCAGGTAAGTACTTTTTGAGTTAAGAACAATCTTACTACGAACTCTTAATATTGATAGCATGAGGACAACAATTTTTATTTCAACGTTCTATCTGCTTGGATTAACGTTCAACATGCCAAATCCGGCTGCCTGGTATTGCAGGTACATGGGATATGATTGCGAAATCAGAAAGGATGACGCTGGAAACGAATATGGAGTATGTATTTTTCCCGATGGTTCTGAATGCGAAGAATGGGAATTCTTCAGAGGAGAATGTGGACAAAAGTTTTCGTATTGCGAATTGATGGGATGCGATCTTATAATAAAACTTGTAACAGACGATGGTCAAACATATGACTTTCCGTTTTGCAGCTGTACTGACTCATCAGGTGTGGTTCAGGATATTCCCTTTACAGACTATATGGAACAAAATGGAGTTACTTTATGGTACGATCGTGAGGCAAGATTTGAAGGGAAAAAATAAAGTTTAAGCTGCAACTACAGCATTTTTTCTCATATTGTCTCGTTTTAACTGAAACGAACGATTTTAACGAAAGTATTACTTCTTCAGAGAAAGCAGAAATCCGGACGTCCAAAAAATTAAGACATTTACATACAAACTCGCAACCTATCCACAAAATGAAACTGATAAAATTTTTATTTCTACTTTCCCTTACAACGCAGACGATTTTCGCTCAAAAATCGATCGTAAATGAATTTGCGGCCATCGACAAAAAAGCCCTGCTACTGCCCGATTCATTATCGAAGACTACCGAACTGATAGCAAGCTACATTACTTCCAACTTTACCACGGACAAAGACAAATCAAGGGCAATTTTTATCTGGGTCGCTTCAAACATTCAATACGACATCGACAACATGTTTGCGATAAACTTCTACGAAAAAAAGGAAGACAAGATATCGAAGCCATTAAAGACCAGAAAGGGAATTTGTGAAAACTATGCTTCATTATTTACAGATATTTGCTTAAAATCAGGGTTGAAATCGTTTGTAATTGAAGGATATACAAAACAAAACGGATTTAGCGACTATCTGCCCCATGCATGGAGCGCGGCGCTTATCGATACTTCCTGGTTCCTCTTCGACCCAACCTGGGGCTCCGGTTACATGAATAACGGAAAATTCTACACCAAAATTAACAACGACTATTATCTGGTAAGTCCGTCATCACTTATCAAATCTCACATCCCTTTTGACTATTTGTGGCAGTTTCTGAATTATCCGGTTACAAATCAGGAGTTTCTGGAAGGAAAGACGAAACAAAATGCAGACAGGCCGTTTTTTGACTTCAAAGACTCAATTCAGGTATATGAAAAACAAAGCCATGTCGACCAACTGATTTCTTCTGCGGTTCGGGTAGAAAAAAACGGCGTAAAAAACTCCCTGGTTTTCGACAGACTTCAGCATCTGAAATTAGAAATAGAGAATGACAGGCAAAATAAAACGGTAAACATATACAATTCAGCAGTTGCTGACTACAATGATGGAATAAATGGTTTCAACGACTTTATTAATTACAGAAACAAACAATTTACACCATTGAAACCCGACCCGGAAATACAAAATATGATAGATGTTGCTGACAACAAACTAAAAGAAGCTAAAATCAAGCTGGGACAAATATCCAATCCCAATGCCAATACAGCGACCATGATACGACAACTGACTAAATCAATTGATGATGCTTTAAACCAGGTAGCTGAACAACAGGACTGGCTGAAAGTTTATTTCAGCAAAGGCAAATCCGGCCGAAAATCTATGTTTTATGAGCGGAAGGTAAGCTGGTATGGAATACCTCTGAATTAGCCTGAAAAGATCAACTACTTCCAGTGATTTTTGACAAAAAAAACTTCACGCAAAAGTGTGTCAAGGGAAAGTTTACCATCAACCTGATTATCTCTTTTAAACTTATTGGCGTTCTACTCGTAATTATCACTTTGTTTTGCGTCCGCGTGATTCTTGCAATTACGGACTATTGCTGCTTAACCTTATGTTCGAAAAGGCCCATTCCCCAAATCTGGTCGGTGTTTTCCGGAGCTGTGGCATCATGTGCGATTGATCAAAGTATCCGCAACAGTAAGCCAGTTCCGTGAGCGGAATATCCGGCTGTTTCTGTTTGTAAAGTGACTGAATCTGCTGTGCGCGGAACTGCTTGGGGGGGGGCGGTTGGTTTAGCAGGCTTCATTTATCTGCCATTAAATGAATCGCTTGTTTCGGTTGGGGTCAGAAAAGCTCGGCAGGAGTTTAAAAAACATGCAGTGAAACGAAACGGAAACATCGAATCCTACCACGACGTAATAGCTCTTCAGGTGTCCGCTTGCGGCATGATTTGCCGGATCTTGTTTGGCGCTGTTCAAGTAGTGTTGTGAGCCTTGGAACAATCGCTGAATATCGGCTACCGGGAGCGATTCTATTGTCAGTATTGTTTGACAAAGCCGGATAAAGGGGAGGGAAGTGCTACCTAAAACCCTGTGCTGAAATTGTTGTAATTTAAAATTCGATTGTTGCACGGGGAAGGGTGGGGGGGGGGGGTGGCGGGGGGGGGGGGGGGTGTGGGGGGGGGGGGGGGGGGGGGGGGGCGCATCAATCTCCAGTTCAATTTCAGTACTTGTTGTAAAATTTCACTCCCTTTTAATCGGCGGCCGGAATTTCCACCTGCATTTTTCCATACGGATATTTAAAATTAATAACGGGACAAAAGGGCGGGAAGGATCTGGACATTCTGAATGCAAAATAAATTTCGGATTATGCTCTTTGGGCTGTGACATTTTTATTGAAACCCGCCTTAAAGGAAGGGCTTATTCTTTTGACAAAATTTAAACAGTCTCTTATTTTTAGAAAATAGTATAACCGAACAGAAACGAAAAACTCCGATATTCTGAATACCAGAATGATATTAATTCACCTGGCATATGTCTGGGTATCATCGCCCTGAATTCAGCCAGAAACCTCCTGTTGTATTTATAGCCTATCCCGAAACCCAGGTTACTGCTTGATTTCATTTCTACCTGTAACGGGAAATTGTAATCAATATCCAGCTTAAGTGGGTAATTAAATGCGATAACTGCATTGACATATACATCAGATTTCTCAGACAAATACATGTGGTAACGCACCCCAACCGGCAATTCGATAGATTTATAGTCAATGCTGGCTTTGAATACCATATTCTGACCTTCAGCAACGTAATAGAGATAACCCGGTTCTGCTGTCAAAGCCCATTTGTGTTTATTGAAAGGCAGGATATACTCCGCCTCCATTCCAAACTGAAAGGTCGCTTTATAATCAAAGTCAATAGTGTATGTAGAGGTATAATGGCCTATTACTTTAAATGCTGATAAATTGGATCCGGCTTTAAACGTCAGCTTGAAATAATCATATTTTGCCTTTTCTCCCAGATTAATATAATCTGCTTTATCGCACTCATTGAATCTGGTAACAACACTTATCAGGTCTTTTCTGAAATAGTTCAACTGGGCAAGTTCCTGCATTGAAACCGATTCACAGCTCAGGTATTTCCACAATTGCTTCTGGAAATCCCTGTTGGTGCCAATTACCATATCCTTGGCCAGGAACTGTTTGTAAACCAGCTGTTCAATCGGGTAATTGTCAGATTCAATAAAGTACCTTTCCACATTATTAAACTGATATTCATACAAGCGGTGCTTTCCATCGACCAGAATCCTCAGGAATAACTGCTCCTCAAAAAAATCCGGTTCGCGATTATGACCCAATTCCTTGAACAGATCACTTGAACGGTCAATCTTTACCTTTTTCCTTACAAACCTGAGTTTATCATAAACTCCGAATTCACTTACTGAGTCAATACCAAGCAAGACCGATTGGCCTGCTGCCGTTGATTTATAATGAAAGTCCAATGGATAATCCGACCAGTTTTTATTCCTGATCAGCCCTTCGGTTCTCTCACCATTATTAGATATGTAATAGCCTTTCTCGTATAAAATTTGCGCATAAGTTGCTATTGACATGCAGAAAATCAATCCGATAATAAATGTCTTTTTCATTTCAGGCAGGAGTAAAAGATACAGAATCGAACGTTTTTGTGTTAAAAAGTTAAGCCCTCCCGGAGAATTCTTTGCTGGTTGTGTCCTTAACAAAACTATAAAAATGTATATCCGAATATAAAAGAGTAGGAATTATAGTCAGTATACCAGAAATAATAATTTACCAGCAAATTCCGCATGATTCCGGCCCTGAATTCCATACTGAACCTGTTTTTGAATTTATAACCAAGACCAAAGGCTGCACTCAAATTGGTGTTTATTTCAAGTCCCTGATATGAATTGTAATTAATTTCAGAATTGAATGCATAATTGAACACTGCAGACCCATTGATAAAGACGCTTGAATTTTCTCCAAAAAAGAAATAGTGCCTTAATCCGACCGGTAATTCAAACGAGTGGTAATTTAATTCAGCATTTGCCGATTGTGAGCTTCCCTCTCCCTCATAATATAGGAATCCCGGTTCAGCAATAATTGCCCATTTATTTTTATTGAATGGCAAAATAAACTCAGTTTCAATGCCAAACTGAAATCCGGGCCTGGTTTCAAACTTCATTTCTTTATTCAGGATGTTTGAGTTTCCTATGGAGAGTGTGGTAATATTGAGCCCTGGCCTAAGCGTCAGATTGAAAAAATCATAACCTGATTTATTATTATACCTCACATACCCGGCGTTATCACACTCATTGAATTTTTCAAAAAGCCTGATCAGGGCTCTTCTTTCATAATCAGTGTTTTTAATCTCCGGCATTGTTATGGCATCGCATCTGAGGTGTAACCAGAGTTGTTTTCTGAAATCGTTGTTTGATGCAACCACTCTTTTCTCAGTGAGATAACTCTTAAAAATAAGTTGCTCAATAGCTGACTTGTCAGATTCAATAAAAAACCTCCTCAGATTACCATCCAGGTATTCATACAAACTGTGTTTACCCTCAATCAGCACCCTTAAGAAAAGCTGCTCTTCATTGAATACAGGTGCCCTTTCCAGGCTCAATTCATCGTTAAGTTCACTTGACCGGTCAATTTTGACGGTTTTCCTGATGTATCTTGACAGACCAATCACTCCGAATTCTGCAACTGAGTCCATTGTCATTTTAACAGGCTGATCTGTTTCAGTTTCGATAAAAAGAAAATCGGACGGATTGCTCTGCCAGTCGATATTTTTGATCAACCCTTCTGTTCTTTGACCTTCATTGTTTAAATAGTATCCTTTTTCATAGGTTATCTGAGAATAAATACTTGTGGATAAGATGAATAATAAAAAAATAAGCAATGGTTTTTTAAACATGTTATTGGTTTCTTATTACAATAAATGAATGTATCCTGATATATGATATGGAAAACCTCCGGACAGAATCCGGAGGTTTTTGGTTGATTGGTGTGTGTGTAAGCGTAATCTAATTCAATAAATGCACTGCTTTTACTATCTCTTTGCCTTTGGCAATGGCTTTTTCATTTTCCGGGATCATACCATGATGACGTTTTGGCAATGATTTCTCAAGACCTTTATGAATATATTCCGGCTGAACTATGGGTTTCAGTTTAAGATAGCCGCCAAGTACGACCATATTGAAAACCTTCGACAACCCGACCTTGGAAGCCTCATCGGCGGCTTCAATCGTGTATACATTGATGTCTTTGCGCGCCGGATGGCGGGTAATCCCGTTGGGATCATAAATAAGCAAACCTCCCGGTTTCACAGTTTTCTCGAATTTATCCATCGATTGCTGGTTAAGAATGATGGCGGTATCGAAAAAGTTAACGATGGGGGAGCTGATGCGCTCATCGCTGATGATGACAATCACATTGGCTGTTCCACCGCGCATTTCGGGTCCGTAGGATGGCATCCAGCTGACTTCCTTGTTTTCCATTACACCTGAATACGCCAGGATTTTACCCATGGAAAGGACCCCTTGTCCGCCAAATCCTGCTATGATGATTTCTTCTGTCATTGCTTGTATTTTTAAATTTTCATTACGCGGTATGCTGTTATTCCGGCATTTCCGAATTGGAATTCAGAAAAAGTATCGTCAGATAAGAATTCTAACTTTTTACTTTGTACTTTTTACTTTGTACTTGATTTTCACTCTTCATTAACCTTGATATCGCCCAGCGGATAGTATGGAAACATATTCTCCACCATCCATTCGTTCGATTTCACAGGCGCCATTTTCCAGCCTGAGTTGCAGTTGGAAACGATTTCAACAAACGAAAGTCCCTTGTTAAGTTTCTGATTTTCAAAAGCTTTACGGATTGCCTTTTTTGTCCGTCGAACATTTGCAGGTGTGTGCACCGCCTGACGTGTAACATAGATTGTCCCTGGAAGCTGGGCAACAAGCTCAGTCATCTTCAGTGGATTACCCATCGTTGCAACATCCCGTCCGTAAGGCGAGGTGGAGGATTTCATGCCTGGAAGGGTTGTGGGAGCCATCTGGCCACCGGTCATCCCGTAGATCCCGTTGTTGATAAAGATAATTACGATGTTTTCCCCGCGGTTGCATGCATGAATAGTTTCTGCAGTACCAATCGCAGCAAGATCACCATCACCCTGGTAGGTGAACACAAACTTTTCGGGGTGAAGTCGTTTAACAGCAGTTGCAACTGCCGGAGCGCGACCATGAGCGGCCTGCTGCATGTCGATGTTCATAAACTCATAAGCCAGTACTGAACAACCAACCGGTGCAATGCCGATTGTTTTGTCCTGGATTCCCATTTCATCCAGCACTTCCATCAAAATGCGGTGGGCAGTGCCGTGACCACAACCCGGACAATAGCTTAACGCCTTGTCGGTCATGAGGTCTGTTTTCTTATAGATCAGATTTTCCGGTTGCCGGATTTCTTCTTTGGTGATATTGGCCATGATGATTATCCTCCGATTATTTTTTTGTGCATTGCTTCAACGACCTCGGTAGGCGAGGGGATGATTCCACCCATCCTGCCAAAATGCTCGACCTTAACCCTGCATCCTACTGCAAGTCTCACATCTTCAATCATCTGACCGGCGCTCATTTCAACCGTTAAAATCCCTTTCACCTGATCGGCCAGCTTTGCGATAATGGCAGAAGGGAAGGGGAAGAGGGTTATCGGGCGCAGAAGACCAACTTTTATTCCTTCGGCCCTCAACAGGTCAACGGCTTTCTGACTCAGACGGGCGCTGGTTCCGTAAGCAACGATCAGGTATTCAGCATCGTCGCAACTGATGGCTTCATAACGGGTTTCATTCTTTTCCATTTCCCGGTACTTGGCCTGAAGCGCGATGTTATGCAATTCCTGTTTACCAGAATCCAGATCGAGTGAAGTAATGATGTTGCGTTCGCGGTCTTTGGTTTTGCCGGTAGTTGCCCAGGGGGTATTTTTAATAATTTCTTCTTCGGTAAAACGGGGCTGTTGGTCTTCCAGTTCAACCTTCTCCATCATTTGCCCGATGGCACCATCAGAAAGAACAAGCACCGGATTGCGGTATTTGAAAGCCAGTTCAAAACCAAGTTTCGCAAAATCAGCCATTTCCTGAACAGATGCAGGTGCGAGTACCAGCAATTTGTAATCGCCATGTCCTCCACCCTTGGTCGACTGAAAATAATCTGACTGGGATGGCTGTATGGTTCCGAGTCCCGGACCTCCACGAACAACATTGAGAATAACGCATGGAAGCTCAGCCCCGGCTATGTAAGATATGCCTTCCTGTTTCAAACTGATTCCGGGGCTTGATGACGAGGTAAGAACACGCTTTCCGCATGCCGCTCCGCCATAAACCATATTGATGGCCGCAACTTCGCTTTCAGCCTGAAGTACAATCATACCGGTGCGTTCGTGAGGCTTTTCAGCCATCAGGTATTCCATAACTTCCGACTGAGGTGTGATCGGGTAACCGAAGTATCCATCGGCACCAGCCCTGATGGCAGCTTCAGCAAAGGCTTCATTGCCTTTCATTAATCTGAGTTCTTTCATAAACTTTCAGTAATTTAAATTCTTATTCCACTTTTTTCCTGTACACAGTGATCACACCATCAGGACAAACGATGGCACAATTGGCGCATCCAATGCACTCTTCGTTTATGGTTTCGGCATAGTTGTATCCTTTGCCGTTTACATTTTTCGATAAGGCGATAACATCATTTGGGCAGGCAGGTATGCAAACTCCGCATCCTTTGCATTTTTCGATGTCAATCACAATATCACCTACGACTTTTGCCATAATATTTTTGTTAGATTTTTCAGTGTTTTTGATGCTGCGAAATTAGGATATTTTTATCATTCCCTTGTCCGCAATCGTTTGCATTTTATTCAATTGACCATTATTTATAACCATTTTAAACTGAAATTCCGGCGCCCTGGAATCCGGGTATGAAACCGGCATCCTTTGCGGCCTTAAACAGTATGGTGTAAATGGAATTTTTTAAGACGTTCCTCCAGGTCAGGAAACTGAGACGGTTTCACCAGCGAAACACAGGCCCTCAATCCTTCAAGCCTTTCGCTGCCGGTAATCGCCAGTGAAATGGCGCTGATGCCATAATAGAACAGCTCCTCGATCAACTCTTCACCGGTAAATCCCGGGTAGGCGATGGTGAAATAAAAACCATCGGCAATCGGTTTGTCAACATCGGTATCGTAAACAATGTTGAAGCCGTTTTCGGTAAAAAGTTTCTTCATAATGTGGGCCTTCTCACCATAGAGTTTAACATCTTCCACAAAATTGAACCGGCCTTCATTGGCTGCTTTAAGCATGGCTGCAAGCGCATACTGCGCTGAATGAGCAGTTCCTGAACTCAATGCATATACAGTCCCGAAGATCATCGCTTTTCCGAAAATATCACTGTTGTAATACCGCTTGAGGCCGGGTGCCTGTCTGTGAAACAATTCGTTCGAAATAACCATCATGCCGATGCGTTGTCCGGCATAACTGAAAACCTTCGAGCTTGAAATAAACAGGATGTAATTGCTTGTATAATTGGCAACTGTTGGCTGGTAAGGTGGTTGTCCGGGTTGTGAATAATCCTTGCGGAAATCCATTCCGAAATAAGCCAGGTCTTCGCAGATTATCACATTGTATTTATTTGACAACTCGCCGATAATCTCAAGCTCTTCTTCAGTGAAACAAATCCAGGAAGGATTGTTTGGATTGGAATATAAAACCGAATGGATGTTGCCTTTTACAAAATAGGACTCCAGTTTCTCCCTTAATTTTTCACCGCGGTAGTTATAAACATCAAAGCTCTCAAATTTCTGCCCCAGTACTTTATGTTGTTGCTTATGAACAGGAAACCCGGGATCTATAAACAAGGTAGTGTCCCGTTCTTCATCCATCCGGGCCAGGGTAAGAAATGCAGCAAAACTGCCCTGCATAGAACCAACGGTAGGAATACAGGCTTCGGGCGATACCTCAATGTTCATAAAATTCTTTACGAATCGCGAAATCTCATTCTTTAGCCCGGGTGTGCCATCTATGTCGGGATAGACAGCAGCAACGCCATTCCTGAGCGCTTCAATTTCAGCTTCTGTACCAATGGATGATGGCTTAAGACCTGGAATTCCCATTTCCATACGGATGTATTTCATCCCGGTCTCACGTTCGATATTATCTATCAACCGCTTGATTTCCCGAATACTTGCTTTGCCCACACAGGGAAGGTTCATTTCCCCGATCAGACGCTTCACAGAATCATAGTTGATGGGCGTTTCGTTTTTAAATACTTCTTTCATATTTTGTCGTGTGGTTGGTTGGTTTGTCAGACAGCCATAAAAATCAGGTGCTCGAAGAATTCCTGTTGTGAAATGATTAAATTTATATCAAACTCAAAATAAATGATTTACAAAAATAAAATCACTTAGTGTAAGCCTGATTCCAGAAATGGAACAGGGTGGCAAGTTATTGAATTGTGTCAACATGGCAAGGGATTCTGAAAAAAAAGCCGGGATAGTTTTTTGTGCAAAAAAACCTGGAAAAAGGTTGGCAAGTCAGGACTTCTCAACCCCCAGCCTTGTAGAATAAATCTGCAAAATTTTGAATTTTTAAAATTGAGCCTGCTCCGAAAAGACAATAAAGAAACTTAGACACCAAGTCACCAGGACACCAAATCATGATGTTTGGGTTTTAGTGATTTGGTGTCAAAAAATTAGTTTTCTGATTAGACTCAAATTTAAATGGCAATACGTGTTGTGCGGTTAAATTTTTAATGCACTGATAGTGAGTTTTTTTGAAGTCAATGTCATGTTGAGCGGAGTCGAAACAGACTTTGACTTCATCCACGCAGTCAAGATGTTATATTTGTAACCGCACAACACGTTAGCAATATATCTATTTTCCCTTATTTACTGCAATCGCCAGAATCAATCCCAAAGCTATGCCCAGAATTGCAGCAAAAAGTACCTGGTAATCAGGTGGAAGTAAAAATGTTATGGTATGTGCCGGATACCAGAAAAATGGAATGGTCTTTTTAAACACGAAGTTCCATTGAACATCCCAGTTTAAGTTTCCGATGATTCCCCTGAAATCGATTGGTGTAAACAAACCCTTCAATGTTCCGCCGGTATTGGTAATATGGGTATCGGTTATCTTGTGCAACGTCATCATCAAAGGGGCATAAATTGAATTCATAAAGACACTGATGCAGAAGGCTACAAACAATTTATCCATTGTGAAACCTCCCTTAATAGCCTCACCGGCATTCTCCATGCCCATATATGTCAGAAAAGAGACCGTTCCTGAACTGAAAATCACAAAGGCCAGCTTGATGGTGAGCCCGAGAAATCCCCAAACTGCAGCCCGTGGCAAAATCCCGAAACCCGGAGCATTGTATTTACCGGTTTTGATTCTCAAACCAATGACTTCACCAAGGGTGGCAAGTATGGCAAACTTCACAAAACTCATGATCATCCCATGCTCCTTGTTAAAGCTATTGTAGGTATTGAATACATCAGCCGAAATAAAGAACGGAAGAAAGAAAAGGATCAGACAGCAAACAAAGAGAAGATCGGAACGTTTCATAAAAGACGTTTTGGAAAAATAACCGCAAAGATAGAAGGTTGGAGGGGAAATTAATTTCTAATTTCTAATTTTCAAATTCTAATGGATATTGAGTAGCACGGGTCATGAAGGTAGAATGAGTGAAGAAGGCAAAGGCTTAGGTTAAGGTTAAGGTTAAGGTTAAGGTTAAGGTTAAGGTTAAGGTTAAGGTTAAGGGATGGAATGAGATTAGGAGGCAAGAGGGGATAAAAGTTTCATTTGCTTCTTCATTCTTTCTAATTCATTCTTCATTCTTCATTCGTCATTCGTCATTCTTCATTCGTCATTCGTCACTCGTCATTCGTCATTCAAATATTCATTCCACATGCATCGTTTGACTCATCAAACCAACCCCTATGATAAAACCGGCAACCACCATTGATGAAGTAATATCCGTACTTCAGGAAATAATTGATACCGAGAGTCAGAAAAACAGCCCTTTGGCTTATTTTCCTGCGCTGTACAGGTTGGTTACCATCAGGGTAAAAAAAGGAATTGCCGGCAGAGAATTTAACGATTCGGAAAGGATGGAGCTACTGGATGTTGTTTTTGCAAACCGCTACATCGAAGCATACAGAGCCTGGAAAAACAATAAACCATTTACAGGCTCCTGGCGGATCGTATTTGAATCAGGGCAGAAACCCATGTTGATCCTTCAGCACCTGCTCCTGGGGATGAATGCCCACATCAACCTCGACCTGGGCATCGCTGCTGCAGAAACAATGAAAGGAAAGGATCTGGCGGTGCTGCATAGTGACTTTAACACCATCAACCGACTGCTCGCCGAAATGACCGGTAAAGTACAACTTCGCATTGGTAAAGTGTCTCCATTGCTTGGCCTTCTCGACAAATTTGCAGGCAATTCCGATACCTTCCTGGTAAATTTCAGCATGACTGAAGCCCGTGATGGCGCATGGAGAAGCGCAGGCGAATTCCATGCTTCCGGCTATCAGTCCATGCTGACACCGCGCGACCGGAAGATTTCTGCACTTGGACTTTGCCTTATTTACCCGAACAGCCGATGGGTCCGGAATGTGATTTCTGTAATCAGGTTGGCAGAAAAGAAAAATGTTTTGTCAGTGGTGAAATCCATTACAATCTGACACCAATTTATCTGACCGGAGGTTTTTCATTCGAAGCTGATTTTTTATCCGGCTCATCACCCATAAAGAATTCCAGCACCCCCCCATTCAGAATATCCTGGTGGGTAATGTAATTCTTCCGGTAAGTATCTCCGTTCAGGTTGACTTTTCGAATATAACATCGATTGCCGCCTGCATTGTGTGTGACGATTTTAAACTTTTTTCCTTCAGGTAACACAATGCTTGCTTCTTCAAGTTGCGGCGATCCGAAACTGTAAACACCATTGGCAGGATTTACCGGATAAAAGCCCATAGCGCTGAAAACATACCAGGCCGACATCTGGCCGCAATCTTCATTGCCCGAATAACCGGAAGGGGAGTCGTTGTATAATTCGTTAAGTATGTGGTTGCAATACAATTGTGCCTTCCAGGGCTCGCTGGTGAAATTGTAGAGATAAGCGATGTGATGACTCGGCTCATTGCCATGGGCATATTGCCCTATAAAACCTGACGCGTTGCCGTTTACATCGTCAGGGCGGGCCTCAAGAGTAAAAAACTGATTAAGCTTATCCCTGAATTTGTCAGCTCCTCCGATCAGGTCAGCAAAGCCATATACATCCTGGGGTACATACCATAAATATTGCCATGCATTTCCTTCTGTGAAAGGATAACCCCCGTTTCCTCCGTATTTAACAGGAGAAAATGGCTCCATCCAGTTGCCTTTGCTGTCGCGGCCCCTGAAAAAACCAATCGCAGGATCGAACAGATTCTTGTAATAACCGGCACGATTCATAAAATAGGCTGCATCATCGGTTTTTCCCAGTTTTTCAGCCATCTGAGCCACACAATAATCGTTGTAAGCAATTTCGAGTGCTATAGAAACCGACTGTGACTGAAGGACCTCCGGAAAGTATTTGTATTTATCAAGCAGATAAAAGGGTGCGTTTTCATGTGGTGTGAGCGATGAACCTTTAACGGCTGCATAAGCCGCCTCATAGTCAACTCCGGGTATGCCTTTAAGGCAGGCATCCACAATTACAGGTATGGCGTGATTGCCGATCATACAGTTGGTTTCTTTCCCCCATAACTGCCAAACGGGCAGATACCCGTAATCCTGATACTGTCTGAGCATTGAATTGATAAATCCTGCCGTTCTTTCCGGTTGGGTGATGGTATACAGCGGATGGGCTGCCCGGTAAGTATCCCACAATGAAAATGTGCTGTAATGTTTTCCATCCGGCGCCTTGCTCAATTCACCGTTGATGTTGATGTAATTGCCATTGACATCGGCAATGTCAGATGGGTGTATAAATGAATGGTAAAGAGCGGTATAGAAAATTGTCTTTTGTTTCTCCGTTCCACTGATATCGATTACCGATAATTCTTTGTTCCAGGCTTTGTCAGCTTCCTGTGCCACCCTCAAGAAATTAAAATCACCAATTTCAGCTTTCAGATTCTCCCGCGCTCCTTCATAGTTCACCGATGAAATCCCAACCCTGATGATCAGTGGTTCATTGTTGCCTTCAGGGAATAATAAATTCATTTTCAGATTGGTATGATTGGCTATACCGGTGTTTGTGAACTCTCTGTGTCCTGCTTTAATGGTTTGTGAAGCAAACGGCCGCGAAAACTCAGCCCTGAAATAGACCAGCCGGGTATTCGCCCAACCGGTAATATGCCTGTAGCCTTCAATTGTTTGATTGTCGACAACCCTGATCTGTGCATCCAGTATTCTGCACGACCAGTAAGGCCGCTTTTTATCCAATGAATGATTCAGGTCGATGAGAAGATTGACTGCTTCGTTGTTGTTGAAGGTGTATTTATGCATGCCGCAATGAGCTGTGGCCGTCATTTCAGCCCTGATCCGGTCATCGGCCAGCATCACCGAATAGTACCCGGGCCGGGCAATCTCATCCGCATGTGAGAAAACTGATGCATAACCGTTGGTCTTGCTGCTGCCCGAACCTGCTTTCCACTGTATTTCGCCGGAGTAAGGCATAAAAAGAAAGTCGAAAAGGTCGGCCACTCCGGTACCACTCAAATGGGTATGACTGAAACCATAGATAACAGAATCTGCATAATCGTATCCGCTGCATGGATCTTCGGGTGATTCTTCGGTATCGGGACTAAGTTGAACCAGACCGAAAGGAACCACAGCTCCCGGAAAATTACTGCCCGACAAACTAAGACTATCCACCGAGCCGGTCCCGATAAATGGGTTCACATACCTGCAATAATCCCGGGCATCCTGTGCTTCAGCCAATCCACTTATCAGGAAAACTATTCCTGCAATGAAATTTGTTATTTTCATAATATACTGAATGTAATTATTTTTAATACACTCACCTTGAGCTTTAATTTAAGCTATGTTTCTTCGTCTCTAAGTCACTTTGTCTCTTGGTCTCTTGGTCTCTTCGTCCCTCAGTCTCTTCGTCTCTTTGTCTCTTCGTCTCTTCGTCTCTTCGTCTCTTCGTCTCTTCGTCTCTTCGTCTCTTCGTCTCTTCGTCTCTTCGTCCCTTCGTCTCTTCGTCTCTTTGTCCTTCAGTCTCTTCGTCCCTCAATATCTTCGTCTCTCCGTCTCTCTCTCCATAGTACTAGATCTTACTTCTTACTTCTCACTTCTGACCTCAGACTTCTGACCTCTGACCTCTGACTTCCGACTTCAATCTAACTTTCTTCCTTATAAAACAACCTGTAAAACTTCATCCCGCGCTCCTCATCAAATCCTTTCTCAATGTTATCGCGGTCACCGTGCACATAAATATGGAAGTTCTTATCAAGTTTGATAATGCTCTTATACACTTTCGACATGCGTTGTACTGCTTGTCCTGAGATATCAAAATCATCGTTGATTTTTACTTCGCGTTCGATCTCAAAATCGCGTTTGTACTCGTTGAAAGTCTCGATGATTTCAGGTTCTGCAAACACTTCGCTTACAAATTCCTCCATGACAAAGGAGTCATTTTCTTTGAAAAATTTCATCGATTTATTCAACAATTCGGCCTGTCCAGGGCGATCTATCTCGAAAGTTTCCGGAAGTTTCTCCGTAACAAACTGCTTACACAGGGTAAGTGCCTGATTTGTTTGGAAATACTCATCATTGCGCTGCTTTACCTTCAAAAAATTATCCATCCAATAGGCTGCCTCATTGCTTTTGCTGAGGTTGTCAACCGTCGCCACGACAAATCCGTTTTCCCGTTCGGTATTGAAAATCAGGCAGCCTTTATCCAGTTTATGAATGTTGATTCCATCTTCGTGCTCTATGGAAAAATTATCAGAGGTTGGATAGACCTTCAGAAAAGTTTCCCTCGACTCTGATTTGAAAAGCCCGATGGCGTCAACTTCTTCGCCATCTACAATCAGATTCTTCAGCCAGGCAACATAGAATTCCCCGGACTTTACTTTGGGATGTACTGAATTTTCATAAAGATGATTGGCAAGGTTAACTGAATTCAGGTAAAAGCTTCCCGGATCATCAAAGATAGCACAGGCAAAATGATAAACCTCGTTCAGGTGAAGGTCGGCTTCATGGTGTAGATTAAAATATTCATTTTTTCCGAAAGGGGAGAGAAAATATCTGATCAGCAGGTCTTTGATTGCCTCACTGAAATGGACCGGAGCTTTTGAAAACTTTATGCCTTCTTCCCGGCTCTTATTTCCTGTTTTATGTATAACGAGCCTTTCAAGGTCTGCATTTTCACTTACAATCATTTTTTTAACATCTTAAATATTAATAATATACCAGAATTTTGACATTCCCCGGTTTGATTTGCAATGTTAAAGCATTTCAGGTAATCAGGATGAATTTCTTTAATCAATGGTTAATTCAAAACCTTATACTATTTTAGCGATCTCTTTAATGATAAAATTCCAATCTGTGAAAACACTTACTGAGGAACAACAGAAGATTTTTGATTCGGAAACCGGCCAACTTGAACATGAGTTTTACAATGTTTCCAATGAGTTTATTGAATCGATGGGCTTCCGTTTTATACGATTTCATCAGATGGCAAACTTAAGAGGTGATGAAGCTGAACTCCTGGTTTTTGAGGATGCTGCAGGCAGGAAAATCGTTAAGCTCACTGTTACCCAGTTTACCCACTCCGAAGGTGATCTGACCCATATTTCATGCTATGCACCTGCTGAAATTATGCCATTGCTTGATAATGAGCATAAAAAATACGCTTGATAATGTTTTTTAAATAAATGAATATCAAATTAATAAAATGATTAATTCATTAATTACTTTAAATATGATCAGACTAAAAAATGCTTCAATCATTGCGCTTTTGCTTATGGCGATACCTGCTTTTACAGAAGCCTGCACCAATTACCTTGTAACTAAAGGTGCTTCTGCCGATGGTAGTACGATGATAAGTTATGCGGCCGACTCACACATCAGGTATGGCGAATTATACTGGCGACCGGCAGCCGACTGGCCAGCCGGTTCAATGGTTACCCTTTACGACAGGGGTACTGCAGAACCACTCGGTCAGATTCCCCAGGTTCCCCATACTTATCAGGTGGTCGGCTTTATGAACGAACATCAGGTAGCCATAGGAGAAACGACCTTCGGAGGCCGCGAAGAACTGATGGATACCAGCGCCGTTGCAGATTATGGCAGCCTGATGTTTCTGGCACTTCAACGTTCGAGAACAGCTAGAGAAGCAATTCAGGTGATTGCTGAAATCGTTGAAAAATATGGCTATGCAAGCAGTGGGGAATCCTTTTCAATCGGAGATCCCAATGAAGTATGGATCATGGAGATCATCGGCAAAGGGAACCGGATGGTTGCTGAGAAAAAGTCCGGAAAAATGAGCAATGCCGATAAAGGAGCCGTATGGGTTGCCATCCGTATCCCCGACGGTTATATCTCTGCCCATGCCAACCATGCAAGGATTTCAGGTTTTCCGCTCGATAACGGGAAGACTTCCATCAGTAGTAAGAACTTCAAACTGATAAATACACCAGGGATAGAAGTCATATATGCAAAAGATGTTATTTCGTTTGCCAGAAGCAAAGGATACTTCACCAAAACCGACAGCGAATTCAGTTTCAGCGATGTATACGCACCATTAAGTTTCGATGCGGCACGTTTCTGTGAATTGCGTGTGTGGTCAGTTTTTAACCATGTAAACAGCGACATGCAGAAGTATTATGATTATGCATCCGGTGCCATCGACAAGGAAAGAATGCCGCTTTTTATTAAACCTGACCGCAAATTAACCCCACTCGACCTTATGCAGTTTAAAAGGGATTATATGCAGGGAACCGATCTTGATATGTCGAAAGATGCAGGTGCCGGCTCATTCAGCCTGCCTTACCGTTGGAGGCCTCTAACCTGGAAATACAAGGATCAGGAGTATTTCAACGAAAGGGTAACCGTAACCCAGCAGACAGGTTTTTCATTTATCGCACAATTACGAAGCTGGCTTCCCGATCACATCGGGGGTATTTTTTGGTTCGGAGCCGATGATGCAGGTTCCACCGTATATATGCCGTTCTATTGTGGTATTCTCAAAGTACCCAATTGCGTTGCCGAGGGAAACGGCGATATGCTCACCTATTCTGAAACGGCAGCTTTCTGGGTTTTCAATCGTGTAGCACATTTCAAATACCTCTTTTTCGACCGGGTGATGCCTGATCTGATAAAAGTTCAATCGGAACTTGAAAACAGAATCACATCAGAAATACCGGAAATTGACCGCAAAACAATTGAGATGTGGAAAACCGATACCGTTGCAGCCAGGGAATACCTCACCATGACCTGTGCTACCAATGCAAAAAATACGATTGATCGCTGGCGTAAACTCGGTGAATTTCTGCTGGTAAAATTTCTGGACGGGAATGTGAAAAAGGAGAAGGACGGGGAATTTCTCCGCAATCCATGGGGTTACCCGCAATCGCCTTCTTTTCCTGGTTATACGGATGGATGGAAAGAGGACGTAATTGAACAAACCGGTGATAAGTTTAAAATGCCTGCAACCCCACAATCGCATTAATTCTTCAATTATTCTCAAACACAGTAAAACTCGACTTAAAATGTCTTGTGTGGATTTCCAGGCAAGACATTTTTCCTTTTAAAATTTGGATTGAAAATCGGGGATAATTATATTCTCAGACCTACTCTAGTGATCTCAATTGTGGCAACTGCTTGTCTAACTCCGATTTAATGCAATCACTCCAAAGTTTATAACCTGTTGCATTCAGATGTAGGTTGTCGTTTTTAAATAATTCAACCACCGGTTTCCCGTCAATTCCGATAAACATTTGACTTGTAGATATAAAGTAAAGATTGCGCGTTTTATTGCAATATTCATTGATCAGCCGGCTGGCTTCACTGATTCGGCCCCAATAAGTCCAACGTGCCGGGGTAGGGGTGACTTCAATCCAGAATACCGGGGTTTTGGGATGGCTTTTCCTGATTTGTCTGATTGTCTGCTTAAAAAGACTGAGAACTTCTTCCGGAGTCCTGTCGGTGCTGTCACCGGTTATGTCATTGGCAATGAAGATAACGATGGCAGCACATTCGTGAGGACTAACAATTCTGTGTATGTAAAAAACGAAATCTGTTAGTTTTGCACCGCCGTAACCCCGGGCAATGGCCTGATAAGGAAGCATATCGGTGGCTACTGTTTCCCAGAGATTTATACTTGAACTTCCGGTAAAAAGTATGGTTTTGCTGCTCTCAGATGCCGGATGCGATTCAAGAGTGCTGACATTCCTCTCCCATTTGGCTACTTCCGGATTTTTATCCAATCCGGACAATGGATTGCACGATGCCAGCAACAGAAGAATCATCACCGGTTTCATACCTGTGATAATAAATCCTTTTATTTGCCGGGAAATATACAATTATTTCATTTCCTTGAATGGATAGCCACTCTGTTTCCTTCTGTATCGAGAAACAATCCCATGAAACCAATTTCTTCAGCGATCAGTTTTTTGGGCATCAATACTTTACCACCTGCTGCTTCAACACGTGAGAGTTCTATCTCAAGGTCACCTGACCGGGGCGTGAAATATACCAGTGTTCCATCTGAAGAAGGCTTGTAAAATCCGGGATTACATACCAGGCTACCGGAGCAACCCAATCCCTTCTCATCCCATGGAAACCAGGCCATATCAAAACCATCAAGCTGATTCCGTTCAAGTTTTATATCCAGAACTGTTTCATAAAACTTCATCGCACGTTCCATTTCAATTACCGGGATTTCAAACCATCCCACCACATTGTTTGTTGCCATAAATCTTTGGTTTTGATAATTAACAATTTTAGTGTCATTTGGTTTACCGGGAAGCAATTGACCGGAAAATAGGAATGTTGGAATATTGGAAAGATGGAATGATGGAAAGATGGAGTATTGGAAAGTTGACTTAATAAAAAAAACGGTCTGGGGTAAATCTGTTTGGAGTAAAGACGCGATGATCGCGTCTCTGCTCGCTTGTAGCTAAATAGTATAATCCAATTTCACTTTAGACTTTTAACTTTGAGCTTGATAAGGGTCGAGCGTAATTTCTCAGGCTGAATATTAAGAACCAATCTTACTTTAAGCCCGCCTTCACTTCGTTGTGGCGGGTAAACTTTAGACTTTAGACTTTGAGCTTGACCCGAGTGGAACGTAATTTCCCAGGCTAAATATTAAAATCCAATCTTATTTTAGACTTTGAACTTTATACTTTGAGCTTATTCCCTTGGAATGATGGAATACTGGAATAATGGTCCCGATAGCAATTGAGTTGGAGTAATTGAAAATTGAATAGAGGTCCACTGATCGGGATCGGGTTCTGGATTAAAAAATCTTACATCTTACATCTTACTTCTGACCTCTGACCTCTGACCTCTGACCTCTGACTTCCGACCTCCGACTTCCGACCTCCGACTTCCAACCTCCGACTTCTGACTTATAATTGCAGAATTCAGCTCAACTTCAGAACTTTGAGCTTTAGACTTTGAGCTTTGAGCTTTAGACTTTAGAACTTTAGACTTTAAGCTTTAGACTTCTCTATCCTGATCCTCGCATCCACAGCCACAACACCACCTGCATTGCCCAGCAAAGGATTGATATCCATTTCCACAATTTCAGGCGCTGCTTCACACAGCGCCGATAAACGGACTATCGCATCCGCAAAAGCCGCTTCATTCACGCCTTCCTGTCCGCGAACACCCTGAATGATCTTATATGATTTGAGATTCCTGATCATTTCGCCGGCTTCCACAATTGATACCGGTGATAAAGCAGTCTGAACATCCTTCAGCACTTCAATAAAAATGCCTCCCAATCCACATAGGATCATATGGCCGAACTTGGGTTCATATTTGGCTCCGGCAAAAATCTGGGTGCCTGATAGCATGGGCTGTATCAGAACAGCGGTGGTATCCTTAATCTGAATCATCCGGTTAAATTCCTGAAAAACAGCATTATCGTCCAAAACATTCAACACCACACCACCTACATCTGATTTATGTACGGGGCCAACTACTTTCATTACCACAGGAAAACCCATGTTTTTAGCTGAATGGACTGCATCAGGCGCATTGGTTACTACTGCTTCACCAGCCCTTGGAATTCCGGCTGCGTCAAGCAATTGCTGGACCTTTTCCGGCGAGAGATAGCCGTTTCCGGATGATTCAATTACCGTTCGTATTTTGCTCAGGTCAATAGCCGGAAGTGTGGCGATTGCAGCAGGAGGGGGTGTGTTGTATACTTTTGCCAGAGCGTTGCCGAAAACCACCTCATCGGGGAAATTGATTCTGCCCAGCCCAAGGAAATATTCAATTTCCTTTTTCACATTGATCACCGAAGGAAGGATCGGAAATATAGGTTTCCGGCAGGTATTCATTTTTTCATCAAGCAGTTTATAAACATCATAAACCTCAAACAGTCCGGGACTGCCGAAGATCACCGCCATGGCATCGATGTTGTCAAATTTCGAATCACAAAAATCGATGATATCTCCCAGGTTGGCTGCTGACCCGGTGGCTAGGAAATCGATGGGATTTGCAACCGAAGAGCCGGGGAGGAGTTTGGCCAATAATTCAGGGCTTTCAATGTGAGGTATTTCCAGACCGTTGTTCGACAGGGCATCGGTCAGCATAACAGCCGGCCCGCCGGCATGTGTGATGATAGCGATATTTTTGCCGGTCAGTTTTTTGTGCATGAAAATGGCTGCAACTGTAGCCAGTTCTTCACGACCGTAGCATCGGACAATTCCTGCCTTTCTGAAGAGTGCGTCCACGGCAGTATCACTGCTTGCCAGTGCTCCTGTATGCGACGATGCAGCCCGGCTGCCTGCCGACGAACTGCCCGATTTGATGGCAGCTATGTGGCATCCCTTGCTGATCAGAGAAGATGCATGCTTTAATAGTAAATCCGGTTTATTCACGCTTTCAATGTAGAGAAGCTTGACCTTTGAACTTGTTACAGGATCATAATTTTCATCCAGGTATTGTAGTACCTCTTCCACACCCATCTGTGCGCTGTTGCCAACCGAATAGACGCTTGAAAATGAAAGACCGTTTGGGATACCTGACTCCATAATGAAAACGGCAGTAGCACCTGAACCGGAAATGAAATCAACTCCTCTGGGATCAAGCCGGGGTATCGGGGTTGTAAACACAGAAGTGTGGTGTGTATTCATAACACCTATACAGTTTGGCCCGATCAGGCAGCCATTCACACTGTTTATGGTATCAACGATCTGCTGTTCAAGCAGGGCGCCGGCTTCGCTTTCTTCATGAAACCCGGCTGAGAGAATGATAAAAGCCCGGGTGTTTTTGTTTTTAGCAAGCAACTCCACTGTTTCCGGGCAATACTTTGCTGCAATGGCCAGAATGGCAAGGTCACATTCCGGCAGATCATTCGGGTTCTGGTAGCACTTAATTCCCTGGATTTCGGTTTCTTTCGGATTGGTCACAAAGAGATTTCCGCTGAATCCATGATCCAACAGGTTCTTCAGGACTTTTCCCCCGGGTTTGGTAACATCGTTTGAACCTCCGATTACAACAATGCTTTTCGGATGGATTAATTGCTGATTTATCATGATAATGAATGATTTATGAAATTAATTGCAGGTAATTCCCGGCGGTTTTCAGGCTGCGAAGGTATGAAAAGGAAAAGTTTCTGAGAATTCTTTAATAAAAAAGTACACTCCCGCACATCAGTTTGATGAAACCCATGAAATGTCAGATTTTCAGCCTTTAAAAAATAAAATTGATTACATGAAAAATGGTGTGAAAACCGGTGTCTCTTTTTTATATTCTTCCCAGTCTGCCCGGCCCTCATACTTCTTTTCCAGCACAGGGACACCTGAAACGTAGCGTAGCAAGATTGTGATAGCTATGGGACTGATGATGGTATAAATTCCATCCACGACAGGCACGGCCATGAGCCAGACACCCCACCAGAGCAAAGCTTCACCAAAATAGTTGGGATGGCGTGTATATTTCCACAGTCCTGTGGTGATGAGTTGACCGGAATTTGAAGGATCTTTCTTAAAAGCAACCATTTGATGGTCGCCGATGGTTTCAAAAAGAAAACCTGTTATGAAGATCAGAAATCCGGCTATATCAAGCATTCCGGAATCTACAGAGGCACCATTATTAATATGTAACACCGGCCAGGCCATCACCAGCATAAAAAAGCCCTGTAGCATAAATATCTGAAGGAAGCTGCGAAGAATGAAAAATTTCCATGTATGGCGCCGGTTGGCATAACGAAAATCCTCACCCCGACCGCGGTTACGTAAGTAAATATGAATGGTGAGCCGCAATCCCCAGATCACAACCAAAGCGCTGACCAGTAGCTTTTTAAAGTCAGTTGAATCAGTTTGCCACAAACTGTATGCAGTGAGGACAATAAGCCCCGGCCCCCGGAAAATATCCACAATCGAATTGTCTTTCACCACGAGGGCAATGATAAAGACAACCGTCATAAAAGCCAGGATAACAAGGGCGGCTTCGGAAATATATCCAAACATAGGTACTGGATTTAATCAAATTGCACGAAAGAATTTCGTTCAGAGTCCAAAAAAAAACCGGAAAAGCAATTGCAATTCCGGTTCAGAATTTTTATTGAAGAACTAATCTTCAAACATGATAGACAAAGCAACTACACCGGGTCCAACATTTACACCAAGTACCGGAGAAGCATCGTTCACAAATTCGGGATCAAGGCCGCTGATTTCCTTCATTTTTTCTGCAAACCAGTTGGCTGTGCTGATGTTCCGCGCATGCGATATGGAATATCCCCATATCTTACGATCAGCAGACATGCTTTTTACTTTTGAAAGAATCAGCTCCATGCTTCCCTTTTCAGTGAATGGTTTCCCGAAAGCCTCAGTCCGGCCTTCATCATTCACTGTAACAATTGGTTTCAGGTTAAGCAATGAGCCAATCAGACCCTTGGTATAACTAACCCTTCCGCTTTTTACCATATACTTAATGGTTTTGGAAGAGACGAGCATTTTGGTATTCTTTGACCAGGTATCAAGATTATTTACTACATCCTCATGTGTTGCCCCGTTTTCTATTGCTTTGGCTGCGCGAAGCACCACCAGTCCCAGTCCGCTGGATAAACGCTTTGAATTAAGTACATTGATTTTTTTGCCACTGTGTTCAGCAACAGCATGTGATGCTTTGGAACTATTACTCCAGGTTCCGCTCAGGGCAGCACTGATATGAATTCCGATAACAGAATCATAATGACTGGCTAAATAGGAATACCGGTTAAAAAAGTCTTTGTATGCAGGCTGGGCAGTCGAAGGATAGCTCGTAGCCTTATCAATCATCGAATAAAACTGGGCAGGGAGAATGGTAAGCCTGTCGAGGAAATATGTTTCTCCGAAATGAACGCTTAATGGTACAACATGCAACTGATATTTTTCTATCAGTTCCTGCGGAATATCGCAGGTAGAATCTGTTAACAAAGCAATCGGATATTTGGCATTTGTAACGATTTCATGCTGCATCACCATATCGTCCACTTTCTGATAAGTGATGTTGCCATACTTCGATAAAACCTTCATTGCTTTTGCAGGATGATCGGTGTGGATATGGACACGCATTTTCTTTGCCGATCCGGCAACCACCATCGAATCGCCCATATGGGCAATGCCTTTGCGAACCTGGGTTAAATCAGTTTTCTTCTTCTCGTCCAGCATCAACATGGCTTCGGTACAATATCTGAACGTTATTTCATCATGTGAAACTATTTCAGAATCGGCAATGACAACCGTTTCACGACCTGAAAGCAACTTTCGCAGTTCACCGGCCTTAACAAATTCAACCATGCCCTGCAGAAAAACCACAAAGCCTTTGGCACCGGCATCCACCACATTTGATTTGGCAAGCACGGCAAGCTGACCGGTAGTGGCCTGAAGCGATTCAAGTGCCTTCTGATAGGCCTGCGCAAGCAATTCAATAAAATCCTGAATTGTATCCTTTAGAATATAAATAAACTCTGCCCATTCCCTGATCACAGTGATCATGGTTCCTTCAACCGGGTTGGCTATGGCTTCATAAGCGTAAGTAACTGCCTTCTTGATAATTTCAGCAAAGGTGTCAACACTCACAGTTTCATATTTTTGAATTTCATTGCTGAAACCATAAATAAACTGTGCGAAAATGATGCCTGAATTACCTCTTGCACCCGTAAGTGCTGCATCGGCAAGCGCTGCAGCAGTTAATTTGAGATCTGAAGTCGGAATAGGGCTTTCAACAATCGACCGCATGGTCGAAGCAAGGTTGGTCCCGGTATCTGCATCAGCGACCGGAAAAACATTGATTTTGTTGATTAACACCTGGTTCTCGAAAATTTTTTGTGCTCCTGCCAGAAAACTGTAGTATAAAGTTTTTCCGTCGAGTTCTGTAACTGATTTTGAAGGAGTGCTCAAAGTCTGGTTTTTGATTAAACAAATTAAAGCTAATTAACAAGCTATTTGCCAAAATGTTAGCGACCAAAATAAAAAAGTGACATATTGCGTCAGGGAATCAATTGGATACCGGTTACATCACGATCCGGGCCAAAGTGAGTTTATCAGGATGCAAATGTAATTCATAAAAAAATTAAAGAAGTACTGTGTTAAAATGAGGATTGAAATTTTAATCCTGTTTTAATACATTACTTTAAATAAGCTTCACAATATCAATTATATATATGTATTTACCTGTTGATATCTTTTTATTTTACCCGTTTAAAATTTTTCAGATTACCTTCCCTGATAATCTGATTAAGTTCAGATTCAATGTCTTTGAAATCACTTTTCCTTCCGCAGAGATACATTTCTGTCAACGGATCACTCTCAAGAATCATTTTCATCAATTCATTTGAATCCGGTGTGTGATTGAGCCGGTTGTATTCATAATAAGTCCATTTTAAAAATGCACAACCCTCTCCGATACCGCGCTGGTCAAGTAAATAACCGTCTTCCAGCTTCACGGGTAAGGTGGGTTCACCATTGATAAAAACATCAGATGGTGCGGGGTATGATACAATAGACTTTTTGTCTGCCGACAGATTCACGGGTACATGAAGGTAATAATTCTCTTTGGTCTTATAAATAACAACCTTTGGCCCTGTTACTTTATTGCCGTTGGATGATTCATTTAAATGTGATTTAGGTTTACAACCGAAAAACAATAGTACCGGAGCAATTGTTAACAATAGAAAATAAGTTGTTCTTCTCATAATTTTTGTGTGATTTAAATAAGCAATGCAATTCAATTTCCTTTGTGATTTTTATTCTGCAATGCAAATATCGGCTTTTTTTCACCCATTTCTTTCAACACTACACGAGGAAAAAAGTAAAAAAGTGGAAAATGTATTTATTTGGTACAATAGTTGGGAAGATAAAAAATACCCCAAAATATTAGAGATGGTAAAATTTTTATTTAATTTTGTGCTGTCACTAAGGATAACTAACGCTTTTTGAAAATAATAAAACCAAAATTGAAATGAAAAAATCAGTTTCATTACTAATTGCAGTAATTCTTGGAATAGGTTCAGTTCTTGCTCAGGACGTTAAGACCGAAACTCCTGCTCCAAATCCCAATGCACCCGAAATCACTTTCGACAAATTGGTTCATGACTACGGCACGCTCTATGTTCAGGGAGATGGCAATTGCGAATTTGTTTTTACCAACAATGGCAAAGAACCGCTGATTCTTTCAAGTGTTAAGTCTTCATGTGGTTGCACTGTGCCGAGTTGGCCACGCGAACCAATCCTTCCCGGCAAAAAGGAATCAATTAAAGTTAAGTATGATACAAACAGAGTGGGACCAATCAACAAAACCATTACTGTAATGTCTAATGCAAAAAATTCTCCGGTTGTTTTAAAAATTGCCGGTAATATCATACAGAAGCCACAGGACAACACTGTGCCTGAGAAGAATGTCAGCAGCGGATCGGTACCGGTTTCAAAATAACATTTTTTTAAGTGATCAGATTAGCCGGGTTATCCCGGCTTTTTTTTTATAATGCCGGGCTATTTGTATAAATGAAACCCCGGATTACTTAGGAAAATACCGACCTGAGAGATTTTTGCAATTAACCAAACCATGATATTGCTTTATGGTGAATTGCTTGTAAATTCCATATCTCTTAAGAGATTTTTCTTTTCAAATCATTTAATCCGGATTAGGTAAAAAATGGAATTACATTTTTTTGGAACTCATGAAATTGCTTATACCTTTGCTCCGGTTTTTACACAACTACTGCAAAAAAAATAAACCATGCCAAAGATTTCAGAACGCGGTTGTCAGATGCCCGCATCACCTATCCGAAAATTAGTACCCTATGCCGAAGCTGCTAAAAAGAGGGGTATCAAAGTATTTCATCTTAATATAGGGCAACCTGATATTCAAACCCCCGATGTTGCACTGAAAGCCATCAGGGAGTTTGACCAGAAAGTGATCGAATACAGCCACTCGGCGGGCAATGAAAGTTACAGAAGAAAACTTGCCGTTTATTATCAGGGAATCGGGATTGATATCAATCATGAAGAGATCATTATCACTACCGGAGGCTCAGAAGCTATTTCATTTGCTTTTAAAGTGTGTATGAACCCAGGCGATGAAGTGATCATTCCGGAGCCGTTTTACACCAACTACAATGCATTTGCGCTGGCAGCCGGTGTAAAAGTGGTGCCAATCACCTCAAAAATCAGCGATGGTTTTGCTCTTCCTCCGATCAGTGAATTTGAAAAATCCATCACACCCAGGACCAAAGCCATCATGGTTTGCAATCCCAATAACCCGACCGGCTACCTTTACAGTAAAGAAGAACTTTTGCAATTGCGTGATTTGGTTATCAAACACGACCTCTACCTGTTTGCCGACGAAGTCTATCGTGAATTCTGTTATGACGGCAACAGTCATTTCTCTGTTATGAACCTAGAAGGTCTTGAGGAACATGCTGTTTTAATGGATTCAGTTTCTAAAAGATACAGTGAATGTGGTGTCAGGATTGGTGCCCTGATTTCAAAAAATAAAAAACTGATTGCCACAGCCCTTAAATTTGCCCAGGCCCGCCTCAGCCCACCATCACTCGGACAGGTAATCGGTGAGGCTTCGCTTGAAACACCTGCTTCCTATTTCAAAGAGGTTTACGACGAGTATATATCACGCCGGAATCTCGTTATTGAAGAACTGAATAAGATTCCGGGAGTATATGCACCATTGCCAAAAGGAGCTTTCTATTCCGTTATCAGCCTGCCCATTGATGATGCTGATGTATTCTGTCAGTGGCTACTTGAAGATTTTGAGTATGATAAACAAACAGTAATGCTTGCTCCGGCTACAGGCTTCTATGCGACCCCCGGATTAGGCAGGAATGAAGTCAGGATAGCCTATGTGCTTAAAAAGGAAGACCTTAAAAATGCCGTTAAGTGCCTTGAAGAAGCGCTTAAAGTGTATCCCGGTAAACTGTAAAAAATCCTCAATCTAAAAACAAAAAGGGCTTAAGGCCCTTTTTGTTTTTAGAAATCATGGTAAAGAAGATATTTATGCCTTATTTTTTGAAATTTTATCAGGTCTTCCTGCCAGGAGGCTTTAATCTCATCCTCGCTTAAGCCAGCCTCCAATTGTTGACGCAATTTTCCCGACCCAGCTAACTTATTGAAGAAAGGAGTGAAAAATTCCGACTTAACCGGATAGGAATTATACATCAATATTAACCATTTCAGTCTGATACCCGGGTTTAACAATATATCAGGAACCTCATCCCTGAGATCATAACCTGTACATTCTATTCCTTTATAAGCCGGATTGAGACTGGCTCCTTCGCGGGGCTCCGGGGTAAAATGGTAGTTACCACCTGTATATCCGGGGTATCCGATGATACTAAACGGTTTATCGGTTCCACGCCCTACACTTACCACAGTACCTTCAAATAAACAAAGTGAAGGATAAAGGTAAACCGATTCCATATCCGGAAGGTTAGGCGAAGGCCTGACCGGAAGATTGTAATATTTTTTGTGATTATAGCCGGAAACTTCCACCCAGTCCAGATTGCACAACAGGCTGTCTTTAAGCCATAACTCGCCATTTACCATACGGGCATATTCAGCCATTGTCATCCCATGTACAATAGGAATAGCGTGCATTCCAACAAATGAATTGTACCCTTTTTCCAGCATTGGCCCGTCAATGTAATAACCATTGGGGTTGGGTCTGTCTAATACCAATAATGATATTTTGTTCTCTGCACAAGCCTCCATCACCAGCGTAAGGGTTGAAATGTAGGTATAAAACCTGGTTCCTACATCTTGCAGGTCAAACATCATGAGATCAATACCTGTCAGATCTTCCGGCGTGGGTTTACGGTGATCTCCGTAAAGTGAAATCAGCGGCAGGCCGGTTTTTGCATCGGTGTTATTGCCCACTGTTTCTCCGGCCTCAGCCTGCCCCCGGAATCCATGCTCAGGCGAAAAAACTTTAACCACTTGTATTCCGGCTGATAGTAAACTGTCAACAAGATGAACATTACCGATTAATGAAGTTTGATTGGCAACAATACCTATCCGTTTCCCCTCAATTTTATTAAAATATTGCCTGGTGCGTTCGGCTGCCGGCCTCATTAAATGGCTGGGCGAGGTTTCAGATGTTATATTTTTACTTTCCGGAACGGCAGGGGAGGGCTGCGACTTTTGAAGACGTTTGGATTGGTTACAGGAAACAACAACAAGTGAAATAAACAGGAATACTATTCTGGAGTATCGCATTTTATGGAATACGTTTAAAGGATTCTTCTACCGCAAAGTTAAACCTAAACACTTAACTTTGCAGCAAAGTAAACGAACTTGAACTTTGAATATTTCATAAGCCGCAGAATCCGTTCTAAAGAAGGAAGCTCTTTTTCCAGGCCTATTGTGAGGGTTTCAATTACCGGCATTGCACTCGGGCTTGCTGTTATGCTCATTTCAGTGGCCATACTTCAGGGGTTTCAGACCCAGGTCCGCGACAAGGTATCCGGATTCGGAGGCCACATTCAGATCTCCGGATTCGATTCCAACAACTCCTACGAACCAACTCCCATTGATAAACGGGACGCCAGGATTGATCAGTTAAAGCAAATTCCCGGTGTGCTAAATATACAGGAATTCGGACTGAAAGCTGGTATAGTAAAGACAAACAGCCAGATTGATGGGGTAGTACTTAAGGGAGTTTCGGATAACTATGACTGGAACTTCCTGAGAGATAGATTGGTAATTGGAAAAATTCCTGCAAATCAGGGGAATTCGGCAGGAAATGAAATACTTATATCAGAGAAACTCTCCGTTTTGCTTGGCTTCAAACCAGGTGATGACCTGCGTATGTATTTTATTATTGATAATGTCGCCAGAGGGAGAAAGTTCAGAATAAGCGGTATATATAATACCGGATTGGCAGAATTCGATGAAATGTATGTCTTCGGCGACATAGAGCATATCCGAAATCTAAACGGGTGGGATGACAACCTTGTTTCAGGCATTGAAGTTAATATCCTCGATTTCGCCCAACTGAATACAATGGCCGATAAAGTATATCAAATCATTGGATACAAGCTCAATACACAGACCATCAAGCAGCTATATCCGCAAATATTTGACTGGATTGAAATACAAGACCTGAATGTTATTATTATTCTTATCCTGATGGCTTTGGTATCCGGAATTACAATGATCTCTACTTTGCTCATTCTGATCCTGGAACATACCCGTGATATTGGATTGCTGAAGGCTTTGGGTGCCAGCAATGCAGTCATCCGGAGAATTTTCATTTATACTTCAGTCAATATTACGTTTTTCGGACTGCTTTGGGGCAACGCTGCTGCGCTGATGCTTATTTTTCTACAAAAAACCTATGGATTTATACCATTACCAGCCGATTCCTATTTTGTTTCTTCTGTTCCTGTGTTTATCGACTTACCAGCGATTGTCCTGATAAACTTTACAACCATTATGGTTTGCACCCTAATGATGTTGCTGCCTTCCCTGGTCATCAGATATATCTCCCCTGTAAAGGCAATCCGGTTTGAATAACCGGACCTATGCTTCAGATAACTACCTGAAAAAAGCCAACAACCCTTGGGTGTTGGCTTTTCCGGTCAATAAAATAACTATAGTGTAATAACGGCATTGTCTGAATTACCCAGTCCGCTTGCAACGTACCTGTCGGCATTTTCATCATTCATCCAGTTTGTTCCGTCTAATAAGTAGCGAAACTGGTATTCACGTCCCGAGTCAAGATCAATGGAGTGACTGAAAGAACCGTCTTTCAATGGTTTTAATTCATCAGATGATTCATTCCAATTATTAAAATCACCAACAATGTTTACTTTTCCTGCATTTAGCACCTGGCTTTTTGAAAGTTTGAATGTTACTTTACAAACCGGTTTGCTTTTCGAAAATTGTTTCTTAACGCTCATTAATATAAGTATTTGTTTAACAATAATTTAACCACACAAAATGACTATATTGGCCCTTTTTTGTCCGGCGGTGCAAAATAAAGGAAAATATTGATTGGTTCAATGACCCGGAATGTTATTAAATTGTTAATTAACAATGATTTGTAAGTGTTTAAAGTACACTATGAAAGCAGGAAATACTCTAATAAGGCTCCTTTTCGGATTTTTGTCCCTGATATTGCAACTGTATTATCGGGCTATTTTTCTTTAAAAATATTATTTTTTATGCAGACCACATTCCCTGGATTCGGGATTTTCCCACCACCAGCGCCCGGCTCTCACATCTTCACCAGGTAAAATAGCACGGGTGCATGGCTGACACCCGATACTGGGGAATCCCTGATCATGTAGCTTATTGTAGGGAATGTGATTGGATTTGATATATTCCCAAACCTGGCTTTCTGTCCAGTTGATTAAAGGGTTAACCTTAATCAAGCCGTTGGCCTCATCCCATTCTACCATTTGCAAATCTTTCCGGGTAACAGATTGTTCTCGTCTTAGTCCGCATATCCAGGCATCCAATCCGGTAAAAGCTCTCTTCAGGGGAGCAATCTTCCTGATATGACAACAAAGCTTGCGATTTTCGATACGCTCATAGAAAAGATTAATCCCTTTTGAATTGACCATTTTCTCTGTCTCTTCTGCATCAGGAAACATGATACGAATAGTGAGATCATATTTTTTCGATGTCAGGTCAATCAGGTCGTAGGTTTCAGGGAACAAACGGCCGGTATCAAGTGTAAATATATTGGCCGATTTGTCAATTGCTGCAATCATTTGAGCAATTACCTGGTCCTCAGCACCCAGACTCGTTGAAAATGCCGTCTTACCTTCAAATTCTTTCAGAAACCAGTTCAATACTTCTTCCGGTGATTTACCAGTCAGCAACGTATTAATATTTAGTGCGTTTTCTTTAACTGTCATAGTTATTTCAATTACAAATTTGGTTAATTTTTACTTCTTCACCGGCAACAATTCCTTTTTCACTATTTGCCAAATGACAAGCCTCATGTAAATAATCATGTTCAAATATCAAGACATAATTATTCTGAATTGCTTCATTTAAGAAGGATTCCTTTTCAGCCAGGGTCAATAAAGGTTCAATATCTACCGAAGGTACCCATGGAACCGGAATATAGGCCATCGCCGGTATAAAGTCAGCTGCAAACACGAAACGCGTGCCGCATGCTGATATCAATGGAATTATCTGACCACGGGTATGACCGTTAAAAATTCTCAGTTCAATACCCGGCAACCAGTTACCTTCATTTGTGATAAGATTTAATCTTCCCGATTTTTCCAGGGGTTGCAGATTATCTGTAAAAAAAGCTGCGGATTCCCGCTTATTCGAATTTTTCGACCATTCCCATTGCGCCTCAGAGCACCAGTATTTTGCATTCGGGAAAATTTCTTCAATTTCACCTGAAGCACCATTCCTTGTTGCGCCTCCAACATGATCATCGTGTAAATGGGTGAAAAGTATGTCCGTGATGGAGGCAGGGGAGAGGCCGGCTTTTTCCAATGGTTTGGTGAGGCCTGATTCACCGGAGCGGTATTTGTAGCTGTAATATTTTTCTCCGCGCTTATCACCCATTCCTGTATCAATCAATATATTGCGATCTCCATCCTGAATCAGGAGACAACGGGTGGTTATCCTGATCAGGTTGTCTACATCTTCAGGATAAACCCTGGTCCATAAAGATTTGGGGACAACACCAAAAGCGACGCCCCCATCCATTTTCCAAAAGTCCGCTTCTATGGGGGTAATTTTCATAGATTTAAGCTATTTTGTGCAAAAATACTATATTTATCAATTAGAATCAGTCATTAGCCTATGCCATTGCATAAGTCCACGGAACCTTAATTTCCGTATTTTTGTCTTTGTAAATATTTTCGAATGAAAGTACATTTTATTGCCATTGGAGGAAGTGCCATGCACAATCTGGCTATTGCCCTGCATTATAAAGGCTATGAGGTAACCGGATCGGATGATGAAATTTTTGACCCTGCACGATCCAGGCTCCAAAAACTGGGTTTGTTACCTGAGAAAATTGGGTGGGATCCTGGTAAAATTAATGCTGGTCTGGATGCCATTATCCTTGGAATGCATGCCAAAGCCGATAATCCTGAATTAATAGAGGCAAAAAACCTGGGCCTCAGAATTTATTCCTATCCGGAATACCTGTTTGAACAATCCAAAGATAAAATCCGGGTTGTTGTTGGTGGAAGTCATGGTAAAACCACCATTACAGCAATGATACTGCACGTGCTTAAACGGGCCGGAATCGATGCGGATTACATGGTGGGCGCTCAACTTGAAGGGTTCGATGTAATGGTAAAATTATCCGATGAAGCCCGGTTTATGGTTTTTGAAGGTGACGAATACCTTACTTCAGCACTTGACCGCCGCCCTAAATTTCATTTATATCAGCCCCACATTGCACTGATCAGTGGCATCGCATGGGATCATGTCAATGTTTTCCCTACGTTTGATAACTATATTGAACAATTCCGCGTTTTTGCCGGAATGGTTCCCGATAATGGTAGCCTGATTTACTGCGCAGAAGATGAAAATGTTGCCAGTGTATCAGCCTTTGCAAAACCTTCGGTAGCTAAATTTCCTTACCGGAGTCCTGAATATTTTATACGTGAAGGAATTACATTCATAAAGGTTGAAGATAAAAATATCCCGCTGAAAATTTTTGGTCACCACAACATGCTTAACCTTGAAGGTGCACGGTTAGTGTGTGAAGCAATGGGAGTAAGCAGGAATGAATTCTATGATGCTATCACCACATTTACAGGCGCATCCAAACGGCTCGAATTGGTTGCAGCTAAAAATTCCTGTTCAGTTTTCAAAGATTTTGCTCACAGTCCATCAAAACTCAAAGCAACACTAGATGCAGTTAAGGAACAGTTCCCTGAACGGAAACTCATCGCTTGTATGGAACTTCACACCTACAGCAGTCTGAATGTCAGTTTTCTGGAAGAATATAGAAATACAATGGACAATGCAGACATTGCAGTAATATTTTACAGCCGGCATGCACTGGAATTAAAGCGCCTTCCTTTTTTTTCAACAGAAGATGTAGGTAAAGCATTTGGAAGAAATGATATAGTGGTATTTAATGAAAGTGAAAAACTGTCTGATTTCTTAAAATCTTACATCTGGTCTGAAACAAATCTGTTGATGATGAGCTCGGGGAATTTTGAAGGACTGGATCTGAAAAAACTATCGGAAGCAATCCTGCCCTGATTTTCAGACGTTTTCAATTTTAGAAAGAGAAAGGAATCTATTTCTTCTTTTCCTTTACCTTTTCTTTTTTGATTTTACCCTTTTTCTCTTTCTTTTCAGGCAAAAGATCGTTAACCCAGCTCATGGCAGCCATTGTCCTTGGAAATCCGATCGTACTGGTGAGTAACAAGATCGAATGTCTGATTTCTTCAGGAGAGCATCCCGCTTCAATTGCGCGTCTTGTGTGGCTGTGAACCGATCCTTCCGACTGAATTGCTGCCGCTGCAGCAAGATTAATCAGGCACATGGTATTTTCAGGTAACGGACTTGTTTCCCTGATTGTTTCTCCAAGTTTTTCGAGGGCTTCGAAATAGGCAGGATAAGAGACCTTGTTTTTTTCGTAATGCTTTGGTAATGTGTTTTTCATAATGTTCAGACTTTATTATGCTGTTAAGTAAGTGTTACCATTCAATTTCCTTCAATTTGACTGGGCCGTACCACGGGTGAATCTCCATTACCAGCCTTCCTGATTTAACAGCCGGATCCTGGTTAGTTAAATCAACGGCTTCTTCAATACTGGCAACATTAAATACAAAGATACCCCTTAAATCTCCATTATCCATAAATGGCCCTGCTAAAACCAGTTTTTTATCTTTTGCCATTTGCATGATATGCGCCATATGGCCTTCCTGAATTTTTGCAGCAGTCAGTGAGTCATGGCTTCTGTCGGGCCCCCTCTTCAGAAACGCCATATAATACACGGTCATTTTCTCCGGTTCAGGTGTAGTTTTGCCTGGTTCATTTTGAGCAAGACCTGTTGCACCGGAAACTACAAACAGAAGTACAATCAGGAAGGAAGTTAATGTTGTTTTCATAATTTGATATGAAGTTGTTTCAAAATAAACTGGTTATTCTGTGATTTTGTTTACTAATTAAACGGAAACATTGCTTTCTCTTAAATTGTCTTATCCCTGAAGTATGGCACAAAAATTTTAAATATCAGATTATGAACATATTACTGAAATAATTTATTTTGGTGATGGCTGAGTGTCAATTATTCAGAAATAATCATTGACTTCCGGATATAAAAAGCCGGTTGGAAAGAAATTGCCATAGAACGATAGTACAGAAAATCAAATCTTTAAAGCATATTGAAGGCATCTGAAACATTCCTGCATGTTTTTAAAATACTCTTGAATATAATCGGTTTGAACAAAAGATTGTATAATTTCAAAATTATCAGACAATCAATTTTTTTATGGAACGGATTAATTCTGCACTTCTGATGGGTTTTGGAATATATCCGTCACAGCCTGACTCAATGCATAATTCCCTGTCACCATTCATTGCATATGCAGTGGTAGCAATAACCGGAATTCCCGGGTATTTTTGTTTTATCAGCCTGGTCGCTTCCAATCCGTCAATATCAGGCATTTTAATATCCATAAAAACAAGGTTGATTTTAGGATTACAATCAATAATTTCAAGGGCCTGCCTGCCGGTTTGTGCATGCAATAATCTGGCCCCGCTTGGCATCAGCAACTTTTTGAGATAAACGTAGTTAGTAGGTTCATCTTCAGCAATAAGAAAGGTACATTCTGAATAATCCGGTATTTCAAGACATCGCGTTATGTCACTGGTTTTAAGCTTCACAGGAAGACTGAATGTAAAAACCGATCCGGCAGGGGTATTGGGCTGCAGCTTTATTTTACCACCCAATAATTCAACGTAGGCTTTTGCAATTGCCAAACCCAGCCCGTTTCCGCCAAATTTACGGTTGAAGGAATCTTCTATCTGTCTGAATGGTTCAAAAATCAATTCTACATATTCCTGAGGTATTCCAATCCCGGTATCTGCTATAGAAAACTCAAGAAAAGAGTCATTTTTCATGCATTTACCCTGAACACTTCCAGATTCAGTAAACTTAAACGCATTATCCAGCAAATGGGTAAGAATCAGTTTTATTTTCGGCTCATCGGAGATTATGAGTATTTTTTCATTTGAATTAAATTCCGGGAAACTGAATTCAAGCCTTTTTTTAACAGCCAAATCATGAAAGTGAATTTTAAGTTCACGGATCATCTCATTGAGAGAAAATTCGCGATAATTAATACTTAGCAACTCTGTTTTAATTTTCGAGATTTCTATTATATCAGAAATAATTTTTAACAGGCTGTTTGAATTCACCATAATCGTTTCAACGTATTCCTGCTTCGATTCCTCATCGAGGCTCCGGTCGAGCAGGAGTTCTGCAAAACCAACAATGCCGTTCATTGGTGTCCTGACTTCATGACTTAAATTTGAGAGGAAAGAGGATTTGAGCCTGTCGCTTTCCTCTGCCTTTTCTTTTGCTTTCAGCAGCTCATTTTCCGTAGCCTTTCGTTCGGAAATATCCAGCACCATCCCGGTAATCCTGTTATTCTCAAGAGATGCACCAATGATCACATCTTTCTTTTGACCGAATTTTGTAACAAGTACAGTTTCAAAATCGCTGATAATTTTGTGAATTGAAATGATTTCGAGTAGTTCTGATTCATGGTCGGGAGTTGAGAATATTTTTCCGGGACCGGCAGATAGCAATTCTTGCTGCGAATTGTAATTCAGTAGTTTTACGAGTGCTTCATTTCCAAATAACAAATGTCCGTCAAGAGAAGATTGGTATATTCCAACCGGTGAATTTTCGACAAGCTTCCGGTACTTATTTTCTGAATCAATCAGTGCTTTTTCAACGGATATGCGTTCAGTCAGGTCGATGTCGATGCAGTAAAATTCCTTTTCACCCCCCGGTAGTTTGTTAATGGAATGACTTGAAAATACATGTACGAGGCTGCCATCTTTTCTCCTCAATCGCAATTCTTCTGCCTGGTGTGCAATGCCGGTTTCATCCATTTCCCGGATTGTTTTGCTTACGATGTTTGTCTGTTCTTCAGGGATAATCAGGTCAAACAGGGTTCTGCCAAGTGCTTCTTCTGTTTTATATCCATATAACAGTTCAGAAGCCTTATTCCAATACTTCACCTTTCCATCAGATGTATAACCCTGAACTGCAATGTTGGATATATTATTGAGGAGTGAACTGAAGCGTGCTTCACTCTGTTTTAGAGCATTTTCTGCTTCAGCTTTTTCTTTCCGGATGGCTGATTTATTTATAACCTCCATCACAGAATAAGGGAGGCGTTTCAGTTGATCCTTTAATACATAGTCTGAGGCTCCGGCTTTCATGCACTTGACTGCAGTTTCTTCATTAATAGAACCTGTAGTGATGATAACAGGTACATCTGGGTAATTTTCGATTACTATTTCCAGCACATCCAATCCATTGAAATCAGGAAGGAAATAATCAGAAATAATTATGTCAGGGGCGTAAGCCAGAACCTCTCTTTCAAAATCAGCTTTTTTATCAACCCAAATGCTGGTATAGATCAAACCCGCAGTATGAAGTTCCCGCTCAGCCAGATGAAGATCGAATTCGTTGTCTTCAACAAATAAAATTTTAATTACATGCTGTGCCCCCATAGCCTGAAATAAATGTCATTTCAAATGTAATTAAAATATGCTGTTTTTGCAAATATTAATTCAAATATAAAGGAAAGGAAATCTAATAAACCAGGAAGCAAGCAGTAAACACTTCACAAAGAAACCATCAAGGCTTAGTAAATTTGCAATAAATCCCAATCTAAATCAGGATAGAATAGTTAACCAACTATTTGCAAAACGCAAATCATTCAACTCAGGATGAATACTGGTTTTGTAAGATTGCCCATATGTTTAAGGCAAAAAAAAGAGGAAAGAGTATTAAAACCCTTTCCACTTTTCTATTACGATTCTCATGATCAGATTAGCCTTCAGCTTTTATCTCAGCTTCTTTTTCCGGGGCTGTAATTATGATTTTAAGTTCGGCGTTTTCTTCTTCATGGTCGATCAAAATCAAATCGCCCTCATGAAGTTTGGATTTGATGATTTCTTCCGCGAGTGCATCCTCTATATATTTCTGGATTGCCCGTTTTAGTGGCCTTGCTCCAAACTGGGAATCCCATCCTTTTTCAACGATAAAGTCCTTGGCTTTTGTGGTTACTTCCATATGGTAGCCCATCTCTTCGATTCGTTTGAACAGGTTTTTCAGTTCAATATCAATGATCTTGTGAATATCATCACGATCAAGGGAATCAAAAATTATTACATCGTCAATACGATTCAGAAATTCCGGCGCAAACGATCTTTTTAAGGCATTTTCAATAACACCCTGGGCAAAGGTTGAACTTCCGGAAAGTTTAGCATTGGTCGAAAAGCCGACGCCCTGTCCAAAATCCTTCAACTGGCGTGATCCGATATTTGAGGTCATGATAACAATGGTGTTCTTAAAGTCAACTTTTCTGCCAAGACTGTCAGTAAGAATTCCATCATCCAGCACCTGAAGCAGGATATGGAAAATATCAGGATGTGCTTTTTCAATTTCATCGAGCAGAACGATTGAATAAGGTTTGCGGCGGACCTTTTCGGTTAACTGGCCTCCTTCCTCATATCCGACATAGCCCGGAGGAGCACCTACTAACCTTGATACAGCAAATTTTTCCATATATTCGCTCATATCAATTCGTACCAGCGTATCTTCAGAATCGAACAGGTATTTTGCAAGAACCTTGGCGAGGTGGGTCTTACCGACACCTGTTGGTCCAAGGAAAATAAAGGTACCTATCGGTTTATTCGGATCTTTCAGACCTGCACGGTTTCTGCGGATGGCTTTAACCACTTTTTTAATAGCCTCGTTCTGACCTATAATGCTACCGGCAAGGTCATCTTCCATACTAATCAGCTTGTCGCTCTCATTCTGGGCAATACGCTGAACCGGAACGCCTGTCATCATGGCAACAACTTCCGCAACATTTTCTTCGGAGACTTCAACACGGTGAATTTTAGAGTCTTCATCCCAGCGGCGCTTGGCAGATTCCAGTTCAATCATCAGTTTACGCTCTGAGTCACGGTATTTTGCAGCTTCTTCAAACTTCTGGCTGTGGATAGCTTTATTTTTTTGCTTTTTAACCTCTTCTATCCGGGTTTCAAGTTCCAGAATTTCAACCGGTACCTGCATATTGGTAATATGGACACGGGCACCAGCCTCATCAAGCGCATCAATGGCTTTATCGGGAAGATACCTGTCGGTAAGGTAACGATTGGTAAGTGTAACGCATGCCTTAATGGCTTCAGGAGCATATTTAACCAGGTGATGGTCTTCATATTTTTCCTTGATGTTATTCAGAATTTCAATTGTTTCTTCAACTGTGGTCGGGTCAACCAGAATTTTCTGGAACCTTCGCTCAAGTGCACCGTCTTTTTCGATGTACTGACGATATTCATCAAGGGTTGTTGCCCCGATGCACTGAATTTCCCCACGTGCAAGAGCAGGTTTAAACATGTTACTGGCATCAAGCGAGCCTGATGCATTACCAGCTCCGACAATTGTATGTATTTCGTCTATAAACAGAATGATATCCCTGTTTTTCTCCAGTTCGTTCAATACAGCCTTCATTCTTTCCTCAAACTGGCCACGGTATTTGGTGCCGGCAACAAGTGAAGCCAGGTCTAAGGTAAAGATACGTTTGTTGAAAAGCACCCTCGATACTTTGCGGGCGATAATCCTGAGGGCAAGTCCTTCGGCTATAGCCGATTTACCAACACCGGGTTCACCGATAAGAATGGGGTTGTTTTTCTTACGCCGGCTAAGAATCTGGGCTATCCGTTCAAGCTCCTTTTCACGACCTACAATGGGATCGAGCCTGCCTTCTTCAGCTGCTTTTGTTAAATCACGACCAAAATTATCAAGCACAGGAGTCCTTGATTTTGAATCGGTAGCTTTCTTGGTGCCTCCGCTGAAACCCCTTCCTTCATCTCCTTCATCTTCAGATGAACTGCCGGGGAGTTCGCTTTGGGGAGATTCATAGGTAGAATGTTCCTCATTGCTGATGATCGATTTCAGTTCATCACGAACAGCATCATAATCAACGCCGTATTTGCCGAGAGAGCTGGTAACCAGGTTATCTTCATCCTTAAGAATAGCCAATAAGAGATGCTCGGTACCAATAAGTTCACTGTTAAACATTTTTGCTTCAAGGTAGGTAAGTTTCAATGCCCTTTCGGCTTGTTTGACCAATGGCAGGTTTTCTGCCGATTTGTCACGTTTTACCGAGGTTCCTATGGCTGACTCTATGGATTTTCGAACTTCGTTCGTATCAACATTTAAAAGATTCAGAATCTGAATGGCCATTCCTTCACCCTCACGTATGATTCCTAAAAGCAAATGTTCTACACCTATATAGTCATTGCCAAGTCTCAGCGACTCTTCACGGCTGTAGGTGAGTACATCTTTTACGCGTTGAGAAAACTTTGCTTCCATTTTTGTGAGAATTTATTTTAGTTGGATTAGTAATATTTTACCTTAACAAATACAATCTGAAGATGAATTAACAAATAGCCTTTATCTTATGTTCTGATAGGCTTATTCAAAGTTACACCTAATTTCTTGTTAAAAGCAACAATCAGTTGAATTGGTGCAGTAAAGTTGTTCAAAAACACGAAATCAAATACAATGCCGTTTTCCATTTCTTAACAATGTGTTGTTAGTAAATTAGAGAATTATGCTTTGGGATTCAAGCGTTTTGTAAGCAAAAAATCCGTACTTTCGTATCCCTTTAAAGAATACTTTGAATCTTAAATTTGACCGGGATAAGTGATGGAAAATCAAGAGAATGGCGAAAAAATTGTAAAAGTTAACATTGAAAATCAAATGAAAGCGGCCTATATCGACTATTCTATGTCGGTAATAGTGTCGAGGGCTTTACCCGATGTCCGAGACGGATTAAAACCGGTTCACCGCCGTGTTTTGTTCGGAATGCTTGATTTGGGCGTTTATTCCAACAGACCTTATAAAAAAAGTGCAAGAATAGTAGGGGAGGTGCTTGGAAAGTACCATCCTCATGGTGACACCTCTGTATATGATGCCATGGTCAGGATGGCCCAGGAATGGTCACTCAGGTATCCTTTGGTCGACGGTCAGGGTAACTTTGGTTCAATTGACGGTGACAGTCCTGCTGCCATGCGTTACACGGAAGCCAGACTGCAGAAGATTGCAGAAGAAATGCTTGCTGACATCAACAAGGATACCGTTGATTTTCAGTTGAATTTTGATGACTCATTGCAGGAACCAACTGTCTTGCCTGCCAATTTGCCTAATCTGCTGATCAACGGAGCATCGGGTATTGCCGTAGGTATGGCTACCAATATGCCTCCGCATAACCTGCGGGAGGTAGTTGATGGTATCATTGCTTACATTGATAACAATGATATTACCATACCGGAATTAATGAAGTTTATCAAAGCACCTGATTTCCCAACAGGTGGATTTATATATGGTTACGAAGGAGTTAAGGATGCCTATGAAACCGGGCGGGGCAGGATTGTTATGCGCGCCGAAAGTAAAATAGATATTGACAGCCATGGTCGCGAAAGCATTATAGTATCAGCCATTCCATATCAGGTTAATAAGGCTGAAATGATTAAAAAGACAGCTGATCTTATCAATGATAAAAAAATTGAAGGCATTTCTGACATCCGCGATGAATCTGACCGCACAGGAATGAGAATTGTGTATGAACTGAAGCGGGATGCCATCACCAATGTGGTATTAAATAAACTTTATCAGCTTACACAACTGCAGACTTCATTTAGTGTGAACAATATCTGCCTCGTGAAGGGGCGGCCTATGCTTTTGAATTTAAAGCAGTTGATTCACTATTTTGTAGAGCACCGGCATGAAGTTGTGGTCAGAAGAACCCGGTATGATCTGAATGAAGCTCAGAAAAGGGCTCATATTCTTGAAGGCTTGCTTATTGCATTAGACCATCTGGATGAAGTAATAGCGCTGATCAGGGCTGCCAGAACGCCGGAAGAAGCCAGAAATGGTCTTATTGAAACCTTCAGCCTGACCGAAATTCAGGCCAGGGCTATCCTCGATATGCGTCTGCAAAGACTTACCGGACTTGAACGAGATAAAATCAGAGAAGAATACAATGAATTGCTGAAGATGATTGCGCATTATCAGAATATTCTTTCTGATGAAACTTTACGCATGGAAATTATAAAAAATGAGCTGCTTACCGTAAAAGAAAATTACGGAGATGAGGCCCGCACTGAAATTGTTTATTCAGCCAGTGATTTTAAAATAGAAGATACCATTGCCGACGAAAACGTTGTGATTACCATTTCGCACATGGGTTATATCAAACGTACCATGCTTTCGGAATACCGCCGTCAGAACAGGGGAGGGCGAGGGGCAAAAGGATCGGATATCAGGGATGAAGATTTCCTTGAATACCTTTTTGTTGCCTCCATGCATAATTACATGCTTTTCTTTACAGAAAAAGGTAAAGTGTTCTGGATGAGGGTTTTTGAGATTTCAGAAGGAACAAAAACTTCAAAAGGCAGGGCAATTCAGAATATGATCAATATTGAACCTGACGATAAAGTCAGGGCATTTATCAATCTGAAAAGTATTAAAGATGAAGAATACATCAACAATAATTTCATTATTCTTTGCACCAGGAAGGGTGTTATCAAGAAAACATCTCTTGAAGCATACTCCAGGCCAAGGGTAAATGGCATCAACGCCATTACCATCCGCGATGACGATCAGTTACTGGAAGCAAGACTTACCAACGGTACCAGCGAAGTCGTCATGGCATTGAAATCGGGCAGGGCTATCCGTTTCAACGAAAAAACGGTAAGGCCGATGGGGCGCAATGCATCCGGTGTACGTGGTATCACTCTTGCAAGTGCTAAGGATGAAGTTGTCGGGATGATCTGTATGGACAACAATAATTTCGACATCCTGGTAGTCTCAGAAAATGGATATGGAAAACGTTCAAACCTTGATGATTACCGCATAACAAACCGGGGTGGAAAAGGTGTGAAGACCATCAATGTAACTGATAAAACCGGACAGCTGATCTCCATCGATTCTGTTACCGACAACGATGACCTGATGATTATCAACCGTTCCGGACTTATTATCCGGATGGCCGTTGCTGATTTAAGGGTGATGGGAAGAGCAACACAGGGTGTACGGTTAATTAATTTACGCGACAACGATTCAATTGCTGCTGTAACTAAAGTAGAGGCAGATGAAACTTCCGGTGAAGATGAACCATCAGAACATCCTGTACCACCTGTCGATAGCGAATTTGACACTTTTCCTGTAGAAGTAGACCCTGATTCAGAAGTGGAAAACCCGGATAAGGAAGTTGAAGACGATGTTGATGAAGACGATGATGTTGATGATGACGTTGACAATGGCAGGGATATTGTTAGTGAAGATTAAACCTTATATATTTGCACCGTTAAACCAAGGGTATTTAACAAATCAAACACTTCAAAATGAAAAAATTAACCCTGATTTTTGTGACTTTTTTGACCGTTTCCGCTGTTTTTGGTCAGAAACCATTGCGCTTAGATGCATATAATTTTCTGCGTAAAGGACAGCTCGACAAAGCCATGACGAACATTGAGCCAACCATTTCAGATCCTACAACCATGAGTGATCCTAAAACCTGGTTCTATCGTGGCAATATTTATCTTCAAATCCACATGAGCGATAACCCGGCCTACAAAAGCCTTGATCCGGATGCTTTAAGCAAAGCTTATGAGTCGTATAAGAAGTTGCTTGAACTGGATACAAAGAAAGAGTACTACACTGAAGCAATTCAAAACATCTTTGTTATCAGTGAGCAGCTTTATAATCAAGGAGTTAACCATTTTAAAGATGGGGATTCCCTGAATACCAACGCAGATTTGGCCAAAGCCAATGCAAATTTGGTTAAAGCCAAAGCAGATTCAACAACTGCAGTTGCTGCTTTTTCGAAAGCATTGGTATCATTTGAAAGAGCGGTGGATGTGAATGCCACTTATGGCAATGTTGATACCCTTGCAATATTTAATGCTGGTTTATCGGCCGATAAAGCTAATAATTATGCCAAAGCAAAACAGTATTATGGAAAAGTTATTGAAATGAACTACCCTCAACCTCTTGTATATAATTCATTATCTGATGTTTATCTTGAGGAGAAGGATACTTTACAGGCAGTGGCTACCATTCAGGAAGGCCGTAAGAAATATCCTGATAACTTTACTTTATTGATCGCTGAAACAAATATTTATCTGGCAGCAAAACAAAATGATAAAGCAATGGCTAATCTGAAAGAAGCTGTTAAGACGGATCCGATGAACCCAACCATTCATTATGCAGTAGGGGTTAACTACTTTTCAATGAATAATCTGGAAGAGGCAGAAAAGAGTTATCTCAAAGCAATTGAAATTAAACCTGATTATTTTGAAGCCAACTATAACCTTGGTGCACTGTATGTGAATCAGGCTGCTACATTGATAGATAAGGCCAATAAGTTGCCGCTTTCCGCAACTGCTGAATACGATGCTTTAAAGTTACAGGCTGATGATGTACTCAAGAAATCTATTCCTTTCCTTGAAACAGCTTCCAGACTTGATCCTTCAGACAAGGGTACATTACTTTCACTGAAAGAAATTTACACCAGACTCAATATGTTGGACAAACGTAAAGAAGTTGAGGCAAAACTTGCCGGCTTGTAAAATCTGTTTCAATAAAATTTTAAAGGCTGTCTGAATAGGGCAGCCTTTTTTATTTAAATTAATTCCAATTCCATTTGAAGGTGAAATAAGCAACCGGAACATTTAGGTTGCTTTTTTTTCGTATGTAGGTGAGGGTCAGAAAAATGCTATTTGACATAATATAAATTATGAAACATTTGCATGTCCGGGAATTTATTTAATTAGTTAATGGCTGAGCGACTCTCCATACAGTGAAATGTCAGACAGATATCAGCGTGAAAAAACATTGAATAATAAAAAAAAATCGCTGGCGGATAAAAAAATATAAAGTTGGAAAATTTCAACCGATTTTATTCAGGATTCTATGATAAATATTGATTTTGTAAAATCATATTTCTTTCAAGTAAATTTTGAAAATACATAAATTGAGCAACTAGAATAATATAATTTTTGTGACCGCGAAAGCCCGCCTGCCTTTGACAGGAATTCAAATCCATTTAAAAATCGGGACAGGTACAACAAACTTTTCTTGATTATTGCTGAATGGAAATAAAAAAAGGGATGAAAAACATCCCTTTTGTGACCCCGACAGCCCGCCTGCCTCGGGCAGGGATTCAAACCTGTAACCCTGCCTGCGGCAGGCAGGCTTCTGATCCGTAGCCAGATACTCTATAAAACCATTAACAACTTTTTGAGCATTTCCCTTCCCTTGCCGGATTTTAAATACTTTTCCCAATTTCTGGCTTCAATTGAATCGTTAAATTCTTTTGTGTAAACCAGCTTCCATGGACGAAAAGGACTGGTTGAAAAGTTTCTACCTGAATTATGCTCGTGCAAGCGAATATCAATATGCTCAGTCATCCCTTTATAGAGACGTTTATCAACTTCGCTTTGAATAACGTATACAGTATAACCCATGGCGAATAAAAAAAGGGATGAAAAACATCCCTTTTGTGACCCCGACAGGATTCAAACCTGTAACCTTCTGATCCGTAGTCAGATACTCTATTCAGTTGAGCCACGGGGCCATTTTGATGGTGCAAAGATACGAATTTTTCAGAAATTTCAAAATTTTAAGATAATTTTGCCCCTCCCCGCTTAGAAAAACCTGATAAAATGGAAAACAACTGGGCCAAAGAACTTTCTGTTGCGATTACCGTTTCCGACAAGGAAGGCAGGATTGTAGAAATGAATAACCGTTCAGCCGAGGTATTTGCCAAATACGGTGGTTACGACCTTATCGGAAAGAAATTGAACGATTGCCATCAGCCTGCCTCACAGGAAATTATGGCCGGTATTATCCAGAATAAATCAACAAATATTTATACCATTGAAAAAAATGGTTTAAAAAAACTGATTTATCAGTGCCCCTGGTTTATTGATGGAGAATATGCCGGCCTGGTTGAGCTTTCGATGGTAATACCGGAAGAAATGCCACATTTTATCCGCATGTGATTTATCAAGTCTTAAAGTGTCGCTTCGAATGAAATCATAGTTGCAACATTCAATCGGATTTCTTCCCATCTGTCAGACTTACCTCTTTTTAAAGAATCTGTAACCCGGCCAGTCCTGACTTAGACAAGCAGAAAGGACTTTTTACATTTTACTTGACTTACTTTTTTCACTTTTTACTTTTTACTTTTTACTTTTTACTTTTTACTTTACACTACCCCCCCCTCCTGCCGGTCACATCCAATTATTTGACACATGGTAAGGTAACCGTCATCCTGAATTGCTTATGTTACTGTCCGTTAACGTACAGGTTCTGATTATGTATTTTCAAAATATTATGTAATATGGTTTTATAATCTTGGTTATCAATATCATATAAAGTATGGCACAGGCTTTGAGCTTCCTGATCAGATAAGCCTTAATGAAAATCAAGTATTATATAGAAAAGTAGAACTGAAGCAATTCCCCCAACCTGATTGTGCACTTAAAAACCATTAATATGAAAAAACTGCTGATTATTTTATTTGTAACGGGTTTAGTTCACCCCATTTTATTTGCTCAGAATAAATCTGAGGATACAGAAGCCATTCTGAAATCTGTACTAAATTACATCGAAGGCTGGGAAACCGGAGATTCATCGCGGATGGCCGGGAGCCTTCATGGCAGGTTAACCAAACATGGAATTGTTCCTGCCAGATCAGGTAAAGGGACCGAAATGCTTGATGCATCCTACGATGAAATGGTTAAGTGGACAACATTTCAAAAAGGGAAGCTTAAAGAAAACGAAAAGCCTGAAAGCGATATCCGAATCCTGGAACTGGGCATGAACATCGCCAGTGTAACCTGCATCAGCAAGGAATACATTGATTATCTTCACATGGTAAGGACAGAACAGGGATGGAAAATTCTGAATGCTATTTGGGAACCTAATTTCAGTGGTATAGTTGAATCGAAGGAATAATTGCAGAAAACCTGGATAAAGAATTCAGGTAAACAATCTTAACTATTGAAAAGCAGCATCATGTGGATAATAAATTCTATTCTTCCCCGGGAGATTTTCGCATAAATTTCTTTTGAGAAAGCGCTTTTTTCATGCGGAGTCTTGATTCTCTGACTGCCTTGCCCGGTCTGGTTGCAATTCGCTTCCTTACTGGCTTTAATGCTTTGTAAATCAGTGTATAAAAGCGCTGAAGAACATCCTCCTTGTTGGCAGCCTGGCTCCGTTCCTTTTGTGAATACATTCTGAGCCTGCCATCACTACTCAATCTTGATTCCAACTTTACCAGCAAAGTATCTTTTTGATATTCAGTCAATAAAGTTGATAGGGGAATACTAAACCTGATCTCTACCCGGGTTTCAGTCGTATTCACGTGCTGCCCTCCTTTCCCGCTGCTTTTGGAGGTAGCAAACTCAATTTCTTTTTCGAGGTCGGGCAGACCAAATAGTTCCATTTGTGAAGTTTTATGCAAATTAAGGGATTCTGCTGATAAGGGCAAAAAAAAAGAGTCGCGACACGACTCTTGTATAATAATTATCTTTGCTATTTTGTTGCCGTTTTTATGGTGCAACCAATGGCTTTGGTAAAATCCGGCATGGGTGCTTTCCCAACCAGCAAAGCTTCTACAGCATTCTCAAGGTATTTTTCCTTCACAGCATCTGCATCCTGTGAATTGTCATCAATTGCACCGATGTATACTACCTTGAAATCTTTGCCGGTTTTGTTCAGCAAAAATACGTGAGGTGTCCGGGTAGCACCATATTTTGGAAAAATCTTCTGGCCTTCGTCAAACAAGTAGGGAAAAGTAAACCCCTTTTCAGCATGCCTTTGTTGCATTTCTTTATATCCATCGGACGGAACTATAGCAGGATCATTGGGATTAATGGCTATTACCGGGTAGCCTTTGTCCTTGTACTTTTTATCGATTGCAATAATCCGGTCTTCATAAGCAATGGAGAAGGGACAATGATTACAGGTAAATATTACAATAAAGCCTTTAGAATCAGGGAAATCGGCAAAGGAAACAGATTTCCCATCAACATTTTTTAGATTAAATTCCGGGGCTTTGTCACCTACTTTTACTCCCTGGGCAGAGAGTTGGAAAACTGAAACAAGGATCAGTAAAATGGCAGAAATGATATTTTTCATTATTCTTTTAGATTTTGGTTAACAATGGTTTGTAATTCTCCGAACGTAAAACTCTTTTCGTAAAATGCACGAAAACTGCGGTTGTAAATGATTGTTGCGGGTAATGCCCCTGACCATTCAGGAGACACTTTGTTGATCCATGAATTTGCATCCGGATCATTCAGAAGGATAACGTCAGGTGTGAGATTGTATTTCTCAATGAATGGTTTTAGCCTGGAATCGAGATGCTTTAGGAAATCAAGGCTGACAAGAATGACTTTAACCTTTTTACCGGTGAATTCATCATGAATTTGTTGAAAATAAGGAATTTCCTTAACGCATGGAATGCACCATGTGGCCCAGAAGTTCACCACGTAGGTAGTGTCGTTTTGCCGGTTTAGCATAGGTTCCAGACCCTTAAAGTCAGTAACCAGAACATTTTGGGACCAAAGAGTAGAGGCAAAAAGATGGAACAGTAAAACGAGGGCAGTTAATTTCATTTTTAGATTTGGTTCAACTGATAAACACCATCATGAAAGGGTTTGTTCAATGCAGAAATCATGAAACCTGGCATCAGTGACCAATCAAGATTGAAAATTTCACAGTAAACTTTAAGAGATTGTTTCAATTTTGTTATACTCTATGAATAGACCCGTCCTTTAGGGCGGGTTTAAAATATAATATCACAGACAATGGCAAAATCCTGAAAAATTTGTAAATTAATAATAAATTTTTCAGGATTTTGCCCGGGTATTCTGTTTTATTATTTTACCCTCCCTAAAGGACGGGCCTATTGAAAATGGAATCAAAAATTTAAACAGTCTTTATGATTAGTATGATTTCAGAAGTGCAGATATGCAGAAACAGACTATTTACCTGTATAAACGGCTTTCCCGTCAATTACTGTCAATAAAACCTTAGCCCTGGGAATTTCTTTTTCGGGAACCTGCATGATGTCCCGGTCTATCATCACAAAATCAGCATTCATACCAGGTTCGATGCTTCCCCTTCGGTTTTCTTCAAAACAGGATTTTGCTGCCCATTTGGTAATTGATCTCAGTGCTTCCTGACAGATCAGTGCATTTTCCTTCTGAAAACCTTTTACAGGATTTCCTTTAGGATCCTTTCGAGCAACTGAAGCATAGAAAGTGAGCAGGGGACTTATATTTTCGATCGGGAAGTCAGTTCCATTGGGTATCCAACCATTTTGCTGCATCAGGGTCTTATAGGCATAGGCATTCCTGATCCGATAATCGCCGAGCCTTTGCTTAGCCCATCCCATATCGGATGTAGCGTGGGTGGCCTGTACTGATGGGATAATAGCAAATTCAGCAAAGAGTTTAAAATCGTCGGGATGAACAACCTGTGCATGCTCGACCCGCCACCGCAGATCATTGCCCGGAAGCAGGTAGTCACTGTATACTTTCAATACTGTGCGGACTGCAGAATCTCCGATGGCATGCGTATTTACCTGGTATCCGTTATCATAAGCCATCAAACAATATCTTCCAAGATCTTCAGGTGTTATTGTGAGTATCCCAAAATTATCCGGTGAATCACTGTACGGATTTAACAGACAAGCTCCGCGCGATCCCAATGCCCCATCGGCGTATAATTTCAATGACCTGACTATTAACTTAGGCTTCACAACAATACCCTTTCTCATAAACTGTTTAAAGTTTTCTTCGTTGGGGTTCAGCATGGTATAAATGGCCATTTGAAGCTGATCTTCAGATTGAAGACTGTCGAGAAAATCGATTACACCAGCATCCAATCCTGCATCGGCAACCATGGTCAGGCCTACTGAATAGCACTGATTTGCAGCCGAATCTACCAGTTCAAAAAGCTCCTGCCCTTTCGGTTCCGGAATCAGGTTACGGAAACGGTCAGCCATTGATTCAAGGAAAATCCCGGTAAAAATGCCATTGTCCAAAACAGCCTCCTTTTTGTTGACAATGCTATCGGTTGTAATTCCTGAGAGGGCAATTGCAGCCTCGTTCACCAAAACGGCATGCCCATCAACCCGGATCAATACAACGGGAATTTCAGGGAATAATTCACTTAATTTCTTATTGTCAGGAAACTGCTGACCAACCCATTTATTCTGATCCCATCCCCTTCCGGTTATCCATTCACGTGGTTTTTCATTCTGCTGTTTAAGGAGGATCTTCAATACCTGTTCATATGAAGTTGCTGAAGAAAGGTCCGAATACCGGCTTAAAAGGGACAGACCGTAAAAATGGCAATGGGCATCAATAAAGCCGGGATAAATGGCTTTGCCGGAAGCATCAAGTGTTGAGTCGGCTGAATACTTACCGTTAATCAGTTCATTATCGCCCACTTCAAGAATTTTGCCTTCGGCGATTGCCATGGCAGCATGAATGCTGAAAGCACTGTCAGATGTGTAAATAACTGCATTCTGAACTATCAGATCAACTGAAATCCTTTCGTTGTGGCAAGATGAAAAACCCATAAGAAGTAAAAGTAAAAACAGCAATCTACGTAACATCAGGCTTATTTTTCAGCAAACTTAAACATTATTTTTTTTAGCATTTTTTGCTTTACATGCTTTTTTTCAGGTATTTTCAAAAACTTTTCAACAGTTATTCACGCTTAGTTTTCCAATTTAACTTGTAATGAGTGATTTAGAGGAAATATTCCAACTGTGAAACAAATATAAATATCAACTGTTCAACTAATGAGAACAGGATTATTAAGGCAATTTAAAATTGCCTGTTTAAATAGGCAATTAATTAAAAACCTTTTATAATTTTGGGACTTGAAACTTAACAACGGTTATTTATGAATTCTAAACTAATTACACCGCGAATGGTGTTGATTTTTGTTGCAATTCTTACTGCAGCATTTATGAGATTGATCCCTCACTGGCCTAATTTCACGCCGGTTGCTGCCATTGCACTATTCAGCGGAACATACATAAGCCGTAAGTCTCTTGCATTGCTGATTCCACTTTCAGCCCTGTTGCTGAGTGATCTGGTACTTGGTTTTCATTCAACCATGGTAGCTGTATATGCCGCATTTGGAATTACAGTGCTGGTAGGTTTCTGGTTGCATAACCGGGTTAAGTTTGGAAACATTGCCATGGCTTCCGTATTTTCCTCTGTCACCTTTTTCCTGATCACCAATTTTGGATCCTGGGTAAGTGGTATGATGCCTTATCCGATGGACTTTTCGGGTTTAATGATGGCCTATGCGGCAGGTATTCCCTTCTTTAACAATGGCCTGTTGGGTGACTTGTTTTATAATACTATACTTTTTGGTGGTTTTTTCCTGGTTGGAATCCGCTACCCTTCGTTGGTGAAAGCCTGATCTGATCGATTTTCACTATCTAACAAACCCTTGAAAGTCTGGCTTTCAAGGGTTTGTTAATTTAAAGGTTTAAAAGCAAGCGGATTCTAATGAAAATATTTCAGCATTTGGGTTCACATTACTTCATCATCTCTTTCGAGAAGAAGTATTGAATTTTGTGGAACAATGAAATACTTTTCTTCATTGTAAACAATTTCTATTGCTCCTTTCTGAAGAAAAATAGCCAGATCCCCTTCTCTTACCTGAAGTGGTATGTACCTGATATTCTCATGAGATCCGCCTTTCCAGGATTCTTCCTCTTCGCTACTGACCGGAATAGGATAACCAGGTCCGGCTTTGAGCACATAGCCTGACTGAATCTCTTCTTTTTCATTATATCCGGGGGGAAGGAATAAACCGCCTTTGGTCTTCCTGGTTAGTGAGAGGGGTTTAATGAGCAAGCGATCACCGACTACCATCAGTTTTTCCAGTTTATCTTTATTGGTTTGTTTCATAATCAGTTAATATTGTTCATGGTTGATCTGATGATAAGAGAGACAAAATTATTGAAAAAAGTGGTATTTTTGTAAAACCGGAAAGTAATCCTGCCACCAACCGATTTGTACTTCGTATAACTGGTGCACATCCTTTCCTGATCAATGTTTAATTTAAAAAGTCATGAAAATAGTTGCTTTTAAGACAAGTAAGCCAAAGCAATTCAACTATAAGCCTCTTTACTATGACCAGCAAAAGGAGGAAATGGAAGAAAGGCTGAAGAAGTACTCGGAACCTGAGCAATCGGATATCAACCGATTTAGGTCAAAAATCCGCGAAACATGGCGGGTTAAGGAAAAAAAGAATTTCAAGCTTTCAAAGATGACTCTCTATGTTTATCTGATAGGGTCAATCCTGCTGATTTATTTCATCTTCTTCCGCTAATCTATTGGTTGATAAATAATTATGTCAGATATCATCAGGCTTTTGCCCGATTCAGTTGCCAACCAGATTGCCGCGGGAGAAGTAATTCAGCGCCCGGCTTCGGCGGTTAAGGAATTACTGGAAAATGCCATTGATGCAGGTGGAGATAGCATTGAGCTGATCGTTAAGGATTCGGGCAAGACACTTATCCAGATAATCGACAATGGCTGTGGTATGTCGCCAACAGATGCACGCATGAGTTTCGAAAGGCATGCTACCTCAAAAATAAAGACTGCAGATGACCTTTTCCGGATTCGTACGCTTGGATTCAGAGGAGAAGCCCTGGCTTCGATTGCTGCAATTGCCCAGGTAGAGTTGAAAACCCGCAGGCATGAAGATGAATTAGGAACCCATCTTCTCATCGAAGGTTCTTCTGTTAAAAGTCAACAGCCTTGTGCCTGCCCTACCGGTACATCACTGATGATTAAAAACCTGTTTTTTAATGTTCCTGCGAGACGCAATTTTCTGAAATCAGACCCTGCCGAACTGCGTCATATCATTGATGAATTTCAGCGGGTTTCACTGGTTAATCCTTCTATTTCATTTTCATTCATTAACAATGGGAAACCACTTTTCCAATTGCCTCACTCGGGGCTTAAGCAGCGCATTGCCAATGTCATGGGTTCCGGGAATTATGAAAAGCTGATACCGGTAAACCAGGAAACCGAAGTTGTTAAAGTATCAGGTTTTATCGGAAAGCCTGAAAATGCAAGAAAAACAAAGGGTGAACAGTACTTTTTTGCCAACAACCGCTATATAAGGCATCCATACTTAAACCATGCAGTTGAAGAAGCATTTAAAGACCTGATCCCGGAAGGCTATTTTCCGTCATATTTCATTTACCTTGAGGTAGATCCGGCCCATATTGACATTAACATTCACCCAACAAAAACAGAAGTTAATTTTCAGGACCATCAGAGTATTTATGCCATCCTGAGATCAGCGGTCAGGGCTTCTATCGGGAAATTCAGCCTCTCCTCTACCCTGGATTTTGAAACTGAACCGATGTTTAGTTTCAATTTCCCGAAAGATAGACCCATTGTTGAGCCCGGAATACATATTAATCCTGAGTTTAATCCCTTCGTTAAAAATCCGCAACCTGAACTCCGGCTTTCACAGGGTGAATACAGGAAGAGTAGTGGGGTCAATCAATGGGAAAAGCTGTATGAAGAAATTAAGCAGGAGGAAAATGAGCAATTACTTAGCAGGCAATCCCTGACCATTGACTCTGATTTCGGCGCTGACAGACAGGCTGACCGTGGATTTATGCAGTTTCAGAACCGTTATATTGTAACGAAAGTCAAGTCGGGGTTAATGCTTATCGATCAACAGGCTGCTCATGAGCGAGTCCTTTTTGAGCGTTACCTGGAAAGAATTGAACAGAAAAAAGGAATGGCTCAGCAACAACTTTTCCCTCAAACTGTTAGTTTGTCAGCATCCGATACTGAACTTGTAAATGAACTGATCGGGGAAATTTCGCTGCTGGGTTTTATTATTGAACCGTTTGGGAAAAATACTTTTATTGTAAATGGCACCCCTGCTGATCTTCCCAATGAAAACATACAGGAATTGCTTGAAAATGTGCTGGAAAATTATAAAAACAACCAGCTTGGCTTAAAACTTGACAGGAAAAGCAATCTCGCAAGATCCATGGCCCGGAATCTGGCAATAAAGCCGGGAAAAGCTTTAATGACAGATGAGATGCAATCACTTGTGGATGATCTGTTTTCATGTAGTGTACCTAATTTGAGCCCATCAGGTAAAAACGTCACAACTTTGATCAGTGCAGAAGAAATTGAAAACCGATTTTTAAAATGAAAAATTAACTGATGAATTTACAGCAATATTCTCCCAGGGGCTTTAGCATGTTGCCACCTGTTGTTAAAAATCTACTGATAATCAATGGTTTGGTTTTTCTTGCTCAATTAATGGTTGAACAGGTATTTCATCTGAATCTGACAGATTATCTGGGCATGCACTATTTCGGGTCATCAAAATTCAATCCTGCCCAGTTAGTTACCTACATGTTTCTCCATGGAGGTTTCACACATGTGTTCTTTAATATGTTTGCCCTATGGATGTTCGGATATATTCTTGAAAATACCTGGGGTGCTAAAAGATTCCTAATTTATTACATGGTTACAGGAATAGGCGCAGCTGTTGTGCATATGCTGGTTTTATGGATTACCATTTCCGGTATTCAGGCTGATGCTTCTGCCTTTATGAATGCTCCGGACCCTGCGGCTTTTTCTACTTTTATCGATCAGCATTATCCCGAATTTAAAAGTCAGCTTTTTGACTTTATTACCACCTGGCAATCAAATCCGGGAAATCCGGTATATGTAAACCAGGCATCCAGTTATCTGAACGACCTTATCAATCTTCAGATGGATATTCCAACGGTAGGCGCTTCCGGTGCCGTTTTCGGTATTCTGCTGGCTTTTGGTATGATGTTCCCGAATTCACTGATCTATCTTTATTTTTTCTTTCCTATAAAAGCAAAATGGTTTGTAATTCTTTACGGGGCTGCTGAGGTCTATTTGGGATTTGCAAATAAGTCCGGTGATAATGTTGCTCACTTTGCCCATCTGGGGGGAATGATTTTCGGATTTTTCCTGATCAGATACTGGAACAGGAAGTTGCACCGTTATAATGACTGGCAATAATAGAGTGAAGAGTGAAAAGAGAGAAAAGTGAAAAGTGAAGGAGCTCGGGACAAGAGAGTGAAGAAAAATGAAGAGTCAGTCAAAAAGAGTCAAGAATTAATTAGTGAGTTGTGAGTAGTGAGAAATGAAAAAAGAAAGTTTCTCAGGTCAGAAGTAGTGACGTTGGTGAGTTTCATGAACCATTGTCAAACTGCGAAGGCAAACTGTTAGGTTTCAAAGAGAGGTTAAAGAATTGAGGCGGATCTACTAATCAGTGAATAAGTGAAAAGAACGTGGTGAATGGTTTTGTTGAAAAGCGCATTTGCAGCAGAAAAAAGGCATTAAGAACGTTTGCCTGAATGAAATTTGAAAGCCGCGGATTACATGAATAAAACAAACAACTATGTTTCAGCAGGTTTCACCATTTGAAAGGATACGGGTCTTTTTCAGTCGCCGGGAAGAATTGCCGGTATTGATTTTAATCAACATTGCTATCTGGATTTCATCTGTTCTGATACGGAACTTTGCATTCCTTTTTGCCAGTCCGGAATCAGCTACTACAGGCACATACAAAGACAATGTTACTGAATGGATAATGAGCTCATTTGCCGTACCTGCCAATACCAATGTTCTTTTAGAGAAGCCCTGGACACTATTGACCTATATGTTTCTGCATACGGATTTCATGCATATTCTTTTCAATATGCTTTGGTTGTGGTGGTTCGGAATTATCTTTATTCAATATCTATCGCAAAAACAGTTATTGGCTACCTATCTTTTCGGTGGGCTGGCAGGAGCTATTTTTTATATTGCAGCGTTTAATTTTTTTCCGGTATTCAGTTTGGTGCGTGAATCGGCTTTAGCCCTGGGTGCTTCGGCTTCAGTTCTTGCTGTAGTTGTTGCTATTGCTTTTTATGTTCCCGATTATAGCGTGAATCTGCTGTTTCTTGGTCAGATCAAAATTAAGTATATTGCACTATTCACTGTAATTACGGACTTATTGATGCTGAGTTCAGGTAATGCCGGCGGTCACCTGGCACACCTTGGAGGAGCTCTCTGGGGCTTCGCTTATATAAAGATGATTCCTGGCTTTGACCCTGCAAAACTTCTGAATGTGTTTTACCGTATGGATTTCTCAATAAATAAACGCAGGAAAAGACAGCATTTCAAAGTTCACAAAGGAGGGAAACCGGTTACAGACGAAGAGTTTAACCGGCAAAAGGTCCTCAGACAGCAAAAAATTGATTCAATTCTCGAGAAAATTTCAAGGTCGGGATATGATAGCCTTACGAAAGAAGAAAAGGAATTGCTATTTTCGAGCAGTCAGAATAAATCGTAGATAAAGTATATGTCAACAAGGGAAAACAAGAAAAAGAGAAAAAGCTCTCTCCTTTCCGGGATGTTCCTTGCTGCCAATCTGGTGGTATTAATTTTCCTTGTGCTTGGTTACCTTGCTGCCTATATTCCACCAGACAAGTACTGGATTTTTGCATTTGCAGGTCTGGCATTTCCATATATGGTTTTGGTAAATATTGTTTTTTTAACAGTCTGGCTTTTAAGCAGGAATAAGTATGTTTTATTTTCTTTGGCTGCATTGTTATTGAGTTGGAGCAGGATTTCAGGTTTCTTTCAGTTTAGAGGAAACGATGCTGCATACATTAAGGAAAGCAGCATAAAAGTAGTATCATACAATGTCAGAATATTTGACCGGTATCAATGGGAGTCGGATAAAACCAGCCAGAATGCAGAAGACCTTCTTGCATTGACAAAGAAATTGAGTCCGGATATCCTGTGCCTGCAGGAGTACCATGCTGGCCGAAAGGGTAAAGTGAAAATGGAAGATTCTGTTTTTAAATATACCGGACTCAGATACAGACACATAGAGTATGTTAAATTAAAAGGGCAAGTTAAGCCGTATGGTATCGCAACTTTTAGCAGATGGCCTGTTGTTTCTTCTCAAACTATTAATTTTAAAGGGAATACAGTAAATTTCTGTCTTATAAATGACATTGTCTGCAGGGGTGATACAATGCGGGTTTTTAACATTCATCTGGAATCTATCCAGCTCAGCAATGAAGATTACCTTTATGTATCAGATATTGCAAATCAGGCAGAGGACAAGGCGCTATTTACAAAAAATTCGCGCAAAATATTCTTTAAGTTCAGAAAAGCCTTCATTTCCAGGGCTTCCCAGTCCAGAGAGGTAGCCGAACGGATTCAAAATTCACCTTATCCTGTGATTGTATGCGGTGATTTCAATGATACGCCTTCTTCCTATTCATACCATCAGATTGCACAAAGCCTTGACGACTCTTTTAAAGAATCAGGCAGCGGATTTGGTCAGACCTATGCAGGCATCTTTCCATCTTTCAGGATTGATTATATTTTGCATGGACAGGAATTTAGCTCCACCGGGTTTCAACGAACCCGCGAACCATACTCCGACCACTATCCGGTTTCCGCAGTATTGAATCTTCGCGAAAAAGAAATTCCGGAATGAAAAGTTGGTTCAGATCATTCTGGGGTCTATTTCTGAAAGGTTCAGCAATATTGCTTATAATCTCTTTACTCCTTGGTTTAAGTTCGCCTTATATAAACCCCTACGATTTCTGGCCTGTTGCCTTTTTCGGCCTGGCATTTCCGGTTGTCTGGATCTTAAGTCTGGGGCTTACCGTACTCATGATCAAACGAAAACTGTGGTTTTATAGCATGCTGTTTTTTGTTTTGGTAGCTTCACCCATGATGTTTAACCATTTCTCCCTGCCTTTAAAAAGCAACGAAAGCAAGTCAGGGGAGTATAGAATTGTGACCTATAATGTGCATAATTTTTCAGGATCTCATTATGGGAAATCCAGATATTCAAGGCAAAACCTGGTTTTTGAATTTATCGATGAGATTAAACCATCCATAGTTTGTATGCAGGAATATGCGGTAAAGTCAAAAAAAAACGGCCATTATCAGGAGTTGCCTCTTAAAAAGCTTAATATCAATTATAAAGTATATTCTGACGATGTTCCAGATATTAATGGGACAATCTATAGTCTGATGATAGGCAGCCAATTTCCTGTAATGCAGAATGGATTGATATATACGCCAGAAAAAGAGGTATTTGGAATGTTTGCAGATATTCAGTTCCCTGAAGGAATGGTCAGGGTTTACAATATTCATCTTGAATCAGTTAAACTTATTGGTGAGAAGAAACTATTACGCCCGCATAGAAATCTGGGGGTTTTTAAAGACTTTCTGTCCAATTTAAAGGGAATGTACAGAAAACTCAAACATGCATTTTCCGGCAGGGCATACCAGGCATATTCAGTTGCCGCGAGCATCAGACAAAGCCCTTACCCTGTAATCGTTGCCGGTGATTTCAATGATACCCCGGCATCTTACTCATACAGAATGATAAAAAACGGGCTTAAAGATGCCGCAATTTTCAAAGGGTTTGGATTTCACAGGACTTATGCCGAGAGCCTCTACCCTATCAGGATTGATCAGGTTTTGATAGACCATAAATTAACATCCGGAAGCTATTCCAGAAGGAAAATCTATTTATCTGATCATTATCCTGTTGTTGCAGGTTTTAGTTTTAAGCCATCACGGTGACTGACCTAACCTGATTTAAGCTATTTTTACCATGAAAAAACTCATCAGATGAATTTCAGGCTGACTTCTGAATTTGAACCAACAGGTGATCAACCCCAGGCAATCAAGCAATTGGTCGAAGGACTCAGGCGCGGAGATCCTTCGCAGGTGTTGCTGGGGGTTACCGGTTCCGGTAAAACCTTCACCATAGCCAATGTTATTGCAGAGGTTAACAGACCAACTCTTATACTTAGCCATAACAAGACCCTGGCTGCACAACTTTACGGGGAATTCAAACAGTTTTTTCCGGACAACGCAGTAGAATATTTCGTCTCCTATTACGATTATTATCAGCCGGAAGCTTTTATTCCTTCCACGAACACCTATATTGAAAAAGATCTCTCGATTAACGAAGAGATTGAGAAACTAAGGCTTAGTGCCACTTCGTCGTTGCTTTCGGGAAGACGCGATGTAATTGTGGTTTCCTCTGTTTCCTGTATTTATGGAATAGGAAACCCGGATGACTTTGTAAACAATGTTATCCGGTTAAAAACCAGCGATGTAATTCCCAGAAATAAACTCTTATGGACTTTTGTTGAAGGGTTGTATAGTCGCACGGAAGCTGATTTTACCAGGGGAAATTTCAGGGTTAAGGGCGATACGGTTGATATTTTTCCTGCCTATGCCGATTATGCTGTCCGTATAATTTTCTGGGACGATAATATTGAGTCTATTGAATCTTTTAATCCTGCCGATGGATTAACGATAGAGAAGCTTGATCAGATTAACATCTATCCTGCCAATATCTTTGTTACCTCCAGGGAAAAGATGAAGGATTCCATTCAGGAGATTCAGTCAGACCTGATTAAGCAGGTTGATTATTTTAATGAAATCGGGAAGCCGCTCGAAGCCAGGAGGCTTGAAGACAGGGTAACCTACGATATGGAAATGATGCGTGAACTGGGCTATTGTTCAGGCATCGAAAATTATTCAAGGTATTTTGATGGAAGAGCCACCGGGACAAGGCCATTCTGCCTGCTCGACTATTTTCCCGATGATTTCATTATGGTGATCGACGAAAGCCATGTTACCGTATCGCAGATCAGGGCTATGTATGGTGGAGACCGGTCGCGGAAAACCAACCTGGTTGATTATGGTTTCAGGCTTCCTTCGGCCATGGACAACCGGCCGTTAAAGTTTGATGAGTTTGAAAGCCTGACCGGGCAAACAATTTATGTAAGTGCCACACCTGCCGATTATGAGCTTCAGAAATCGGAAGGAGTTGTTATTGAACAGCTTATCAGGCCCACCGGGCTGATTGACCCTCCTGTTGAAGTCCGGCCGGGCTTAACCCAGGTTGATGACCTGCTGGATGAGATTGACAGGACCATTAAAGCCGGAGGCCGCACACTGGTTACAACCCTTACCAAGCGTATGGCCGAGGAATTGACAAAATACCTTACCAGGCTTGATATTAACTGCAGGTACATCCATTCTGATGTTGACACCATTGAACGGGTTGAAATTCTCCGTGACCTCAGATTGGGCGTTTTTGATGTTCTTGTTGGAGTAAACCTGCTTCGCGAGGGTCTTGATTTACCGGAAGTTTCACTGGTGGCCATTCTTGATGCCGATAAAGAGGGTTTCCTACGTTCGGAGCGCTCGCTAACGCAGACAGCAGGCCGCGCGGCCAGAAACATCAATAGTAAAGTCATACTTTACGCCGATAAGATTACCGAATCGATGCGTAAAGCAATGGAAGAAACAGCCCGCCGAAGAATTAAACAGATTGCCTATAACGTTGAAAACAACATTACTCCCCGGCAAATCGTAAGATCCATGTCATCAATAATCGGACAGACAGCAGTTGCAGATTCTTCCAATCGTCCGGGAAAAGCATACATTGAAAATGATCAGGTTAGTCTTGCCGCTGATCCGGTAGTGAAATACATGAATTTAAGTCAACTGGAAAAGGCCATAGGCCAGACGAAAAAATCGATGGAAAAAGCAGCAAAAGAGCTAGATTTTATTGAAGCTGCCCGACTAAGGGATGAAATGTTTGCGCTGCAGGAAATGTTGAAAGAAAAGTCAAAATAGAATCAGCGACCGTTTAGACATTGTTAAATATACCCGCGCTAAATGATGGGCCAATTCAAAATGGAATTAGAAATTTGATCGCTCTCTTACTTTTTTTATTACTCATCTTTAGTCAGGATCTCATTTAATAAATTAATATCTGTTCTGATGATCAAAAAGCAGAAAAGAATTATCCTATACTTTTTACTCCTCTTCTTTGCTTTTCTGCTTATGTTGGTTCTAATACCAAGAACTTATGATACTCCGGTTTTCAAAGCCAGACCTGGTACCAGATTCTTGCAGTTGCCAACAGGATCTGAAATTGGTTATTTTCTGATTCCTGCTAAAGGTGATAAAAAACCATTTCCTGTCATTTTTCTCCAGGGCGGACCGGGAGGTCCTATCTATGACCGGAACATTGAGCTGCTTTCATCTCTGGCAAACATTGGATATGATGTTTACCTTTATGACCAGGTTGGGTGTGGTTCTTCGTGCAGATTGGAGCATATTCAAGAATACACGGTTGAACGCCACAGGCGCGTTCTGGAAGAGATCATAAAAATAACCGGTGCCGAAAAAGTTATCCTGATCGGACAATCGTGGGGTGCCATGCTGGCAACTGCATTTATTGCAGAACATCCTGATAGAGTTGAAAAGGTTATTTTTACAGGTCCTGGGCCAATTTTACCATGGAATACCAAACTGGAAACCATTCAACCTCCGGATAGTCTCTCATTAAAACAACCCGTCTTCACCAACCGGCAAGGCAGGAAGAAAATATATAACCTAAGGGCTAAATTTGTGGAAGCCATGGCTAAAGCATTTAATTGGAAACTGGCCACCGACCGTGAAATGGATGCTTTTTCAACCTTATTGAACCATGAAATGGGCAAATCAACCCTGTGCAACCCGAATGATCCGGCGGTAATCCATATGATTGAAAGCGGATCCGGCTATTATTCAATGGTTAAGACTGTACAAAGTTTTGAAATATCTGCTGATATCCGTTCAAAATTGCAAGGATGTCCTGTTCCTGCTCTGATTATGCGCGGGCAGTGTGATGGCATCAAGTGGGGGTATGTAAGTGAATACCTTCAGCTTTTTATCAATTCTAAACTGGTAATTATTCCGGATGCCGGTCATTCAATCGGAAGTGAACAACCTGAATTATACCAACGAAACATAGAAAAATTCCTCACAAAAGAATAGTGAACGTTAATTTTAAGCATATCTATAGTGCAGGTTATATGAAAATTACAGACATTTTATCTGTTGATTCAGCCTTCTGCTGGTTATAGCGGATCATACTTATTAGACCACATCTATTTCAGGTGATTGTATTTTGCTTTTATACGAAGCTCAACCCAAAAAAGATTAAAAAAATTTCCTGGTATTTAAAGTCATTGACGGATTACTTTCCCCCCATTTTTGTATTAACCTTAAAGCCGGATATTTTTCTTTAAGATTCAGAGTGATGTATTAATGTCCGGTAGGTAATTGTCGAAACTAAAATACCTGTAAAAAAACTAATGCATAACTTAAAGAGATGAAAAAGATAATTCTGGCAATTGATGATGAAGCCGTAATCAGAAAGCTTCTGGAAAATTTTCTGGGTAAAAAATATGAAGTTACTACCAAAGCCAATGGGATTGAAGCCATGTCATATATTCAGAGCGGTAATATTCCTGATCTTATCATCTGTGATATTCTAATGCCTGAAATGAATGGTTACGATTTTGTCAAGCAAATCCGTTCAAGCGGTCTGTTTAACAAGATTCCGTTGTTGATGCTATCCGGTGAAGAAGATAGTAAAACAAGAATAAACTTCTATAAGCTAAGGGTAAGAAACTTCATTACCAAACCATTCAATCCGGAGGAACTTGAAGTTCTGGTTGATTTAATTCTTTCTGAATAGTGAATTAATAAATTGCAGCCATGGAAGAACAAATTTCCGAAAAACTCAAAATTGCCTACATCGGAGTAGATAACGATACCATTGGAATGCTCAAGGAATACCCTTCATTTGAGATTTCCGATTTTGGGAACAGTATCTTGTTTATTAACTGGTTAAATAATGAAAACCAGATCGATGGCATTCTCTGTGAAACCTATCTTCCCGGTACCAACGGAATTGATTTTCACCAGTACCTCAAGCAGCACAATCTTGCAACGTTGGTACCATTTATCCTGGTCTCAAGGCATGAAGATGAAAAAATAAAGATTGGTGCCATTGCAAGCATGGTTGACGACTTGTATACTACCCCATTAAATCCGGAACACATTGAAACCCGAATGAGGTTTCTGAAGGATCATAAAGAGTTGTTAAGTTCTGCCAGAATCGTTACTGAACCTCTTCACGACTATGAGGTTCCATTGATTAAAAGAATATTTGACATCCTTGTAGCAGGCACAGCCCTCATATTTCTGGCTCCTTTTCTATTTATCGTCATGTTCGCAATCTGGGCCGAATCGGGCTTTAAAGGGAAGGTTTACTATATTTCAAAAAGAGTTGGGACCGGATATAAAATATTTGATTTCTATAAATTAAGATCGATGAAGCTGAATGCTGATAAAATGCTGAAATCGATGTCGCACCTCAACCAGTATGAAGCTCAGAAAGTTGATGATGAATGTCCCGACTGTAAAAGTATGGGACACCCCTGCTCTACCCTTCTCGTTATTGAAGGAAAGGAAATATGTGAAAAACACAATATGCGAATGAGACAGGCAAAAATCAGCCAGTCATTCATTAAAATTAAAGATGATCCCCGGGTTACAAAAGTCGGTGCTTTCATAAGAAATACCAGTATTGATGAATTACCCCAATTGATCAACGTACTGAAAGGCGATATGTCGATTGTTGGTAACAGACCTTTGCCTTTATATGAAGCAGAATTGCTTACTTCAGACGAATGGGGTGAACGGTTCCTTGGCCCGGCAGGAATTACCGGCCTTTGGCAGGTTGAACTCAGGGGAAAAAAGAGCGTTTCAATCGAAGAGCGCAAAATGCTGGATAATATCTATGCCAAGAATTATTCTTTCTGGGGAGATATGAAACTTATACTGAGAACAGTACCTGCATTGTTTCAGAGTGAGAATGTTTGACAACAATAGGTTTTAAAACAGAAAAGGCTGCTTTTCGGAATTATATCCGGAGCAGCCTTTTTCAATTATTGGGTTTCATCCGTAAATTATTTTGTTTTATCGGGTCAACATATTAAGAAGTTGCGTTCGCGGATAAGAATAATCTTTAAGTTGATAAATTGGGCAATTTTAATTCAAAACAAATGATAACCAGAATTTAAATACGATCAGAGCAGTTTCCGAAAAGCTTTACGAGTAGGAAAAATAAAAAACAAGATACCATGAAAACTTTTATGAGATTGTTAAGTGTATTTTTTGCGATGACATTCATAGGCGTATTTGTATCGTGCGATAAGTCAGATCCAACAGATACAGAAACAGACCCATTTAACAATGGCGGAAATGAGCGAAATATGATCGTTGTTATCAGCGATGTGCATCTCGGTGCTGACCTTGATTATGCCGAATGCAATGAAAACCTTCCGTCTCTTGAAAAATTGCTTAAACAGATAAAGGCAGCACAAAATGTTAAAGAACTTGTTATCGCCGGAGACCTCATTGATGAATGGTTCGTGCCCGCTACAACCGATACTTATCAGGGAAAAGATCAGGCTGATTTTGTCCAGCGTATTGCGACGTCCAATAAAGGTGTAATTGATGCAATAAACAGCATCATTCATGAAGGGAATATTCTGGTTACCTATGTTCCCGGAAATCATGACTTAACAATTACAGCAGCAAATATTGAAAGCATCCTTCCGGGTATAAACCAGGCACGGGATGCCGTTCAGGGACTGGGAACGTATTCCCCGGTTGACTTTACTAAAATGGCCGTTGAGCATGGTCACCGCTACAATTTCTTCTGTGCACCCGACCCACTTTCAAATCAGGATATTGCTCCGGGAACCATTATGCCTCCCGGTTATTTTTACACAAGAATTGCTGCTCTCTGTGTTAAACAGGGAATACCTTCACCGGGAGATATCACACCGGTTGTATCTCCAAATATTTCAGGCGGGGAGTCCCAGGATTTATTGTTCCGGTATTGGCAGTTGTGGTATACAACAGCGAATTTATACCCGATAACGAATAAGTTTGATGAAGACATCATTGTAACAAATGTTAATGGTTTCTCAGGGTTGTATTCCGTAAACGATCTTATTCCATATCAATCATCTCCTGACGGATTTATAGATGTTAATATTTTCAATGGGATTCAAGAAAATTGGGAAGCAAGACAAACTCTTAATAATGTAGCAATACATACTATTACCTCGCGCTCAATCGATTCTGTAGATTCAAATACCGAGACCGACTATCAGGCAATTTTGCAATACTTTATGAACCCAGCTTCGGATAAAAGAATTGTTGTATTTGGTCATACGCATGAACCCAAAATTGTTGCGTCGTATAATACAGACAATCAGAAATGTATTTATGTAAATTCAGGAACATGGATTGATCACAATCCTGGAAAAACCACGATGAATTTTGTAGTCATCACCCCACAAAGCGCTGATATTTTATCTCAAACCCAGGTAAAACTCTACAACTTTGAAAATCAAGTGGTAACAAAAATGGATGAAAATTCAATGCGCTATTAGTGGAAACAAGTGCGTATATATTGTTTGAAACCTCGTCAGAGACTGTTTATAATTTTGATAACTCTATGAATAGACCTGCAAATCAGGGCGGGTTTCTAAAAAGATTCACAATAAAGGGATAATCCTGAAATATTTATTTTGCTTAAAAAATTTCAGGATTTTCCCCTTCCCATACCTTCCTTATAGGAAGGGCCACTTCAAGATGGAATTAGAAATTTAATCAGTCTGTAACACTTATTTTTTGTTCAGCCTTATCGCGGAATTCTTCTATTCTTCTAATAAATTTATTCCTTTCCTGTTGACCATAATGCTGGCAAATTAACCCTGCTTGACCCGGATGATATGGTAATTTCATAAAGATTGAAAACGAATCCGGCTAATATTCAGTGTTTAAGGCAGTTCAAAGCTTTATAGAGACCACTGATATTGGTGCTAAATTATAAAGGTGTATTGTTTCTGCATTGATCATGTGCGGAAAAGGGATGGTATTCAATGGTGTTATGTGGGTGATAACCAGCAGCTTTTTATCAATTCTCACCCGGTAATGATTCAGTAAGCGGTCATTCAATCCGAAGCAAATGGCCTGAAATTCATAAAAAGACCATAGAATCATTCCTGTTAAATAAGAAGTGAAGAAATTTCAATAGAATCTATCATTCACACATTCTGGTATTTACAGATTTTTATCCATTGATTATGGTCACCTGTTGATTCATGTAAATACGCCTCTTAAGGACACAGCCAATCCTTATTTTAACTT
>JADJEQ010000007.1 GCA_016709025.1 Bacteroidales bacterium
CGTCTTCAGCTTACATTATATTTAGCTGAAGACGTCCGATTCTGATATTTTTCGCTTTCTGCCTCTCTTGTATGGCCTGCCTGGTTCTGGACCTTTCGGGCCGGCGCCACCCGAGTTCAAGGTACCTTTTTGGTAAGCCGCAGGAATTGCCTGTTTCATTTTTCATCCCTGTTTTTTGCGAGAGCATCAACCTTTATTTTTTCAGGCCTTGCAGGTGGTGTGGCGAGTTTGTCCAGCTCAACAAAAAAATCATTGAACGCCGCCGACACTTTTCTTTTTGCGTTTTGTTGAGTTTCGAGAGCTGGCAGATTTCCTTATCCACCATTTTTAACCGCTCTTCTATACCTGGTGGTTTCACGCAACCATTACCGGGTTGGGATAAACAACGTTTTAAGCCTAACAAAAGGCGAATAGTATAAAACTAATCTTGTTTTCATATCATTACTTTTTTTTGTTAATAATTTGGAAAACAAAGGTGCATCGTTAAAAAATTCTGAAAATGAAAATCAATCAATGGCAGTATTGTGTCACCCTATAATGGGTTTCGGTCACTGAAAATTTTTGTTGCTGTTTACTTTCCATTATTGAATAATAACAAATGTATCATTATCAGAAGGTGTTTGTGGGTTGGATTTTCATTGTATCGCTTTCTTTTATGTCTTTGTGTAGCAAATTAAGCTCAGTTTCTTTTTATACCTGGCAGTAACAACCTGCTGAATCCGATTCCAGTATAGTTGCATTTCAATCGTTTCTAATTATTCCTGCATCCTCACAACTGGAAGCAGTTCATTCAGGATCATGGCCGTTGCACCTCAGATAAGATATTGATTAAATAGTATCCCGGATTTCTGATTACTTCCCCATTCTGTATGTATATCATATTCTCCGTAAATTGAGGATTCAGGAAATGTTTCATCGGAACTGTAAATACTTCTGCAACTTCTTTCCATCAGGTATAAATTCCGGTCTGAAAAGGCATTTTGCCAGTACCGGGCTGATATAAAAAGTTACTGGGAGGTACAAACAGGTCGCTGAGTTTTCCAATTACTGTAACAAGCTGCCTTCACGCCGACCTTCTTCAGCTTCACCAGCGTGGCTGTAAGGTCAATGTCGGTTTTTCAAACTGACCGCCCGGGAATGTGACCGCCCGCCGTGAACTCCATCGTATTCAACACGCTTGATAAATGCGGTATTAATCTCGCCTTGTTCATCCGGAAACAATATGATCAGGACACTGCTCTTACGGGCAACTCCGGGCCTTTGCTGTTATTTATAAGCCTGTTTCAGGAGCCGGGCCCATTCCGGTATGTGACAGGTCCGGGAAGTCCTGTTGCCATGGTTTCGGTTAACTTACTGATTTGATGTTCAAAAATATTGTATTGACATTATATTTCAGGGTATTGTTGTAATTCAGACGTTGAAGATAAAAATATCGTTTCTGAAAGCGAATATTTCTGTTTTATTTGTATTTTATAACCTCAAACCTTTCGAAACACTGCCAGGTTTGGTTTTATCGCCTGATTCCGGTATTCATCAACGTTTTTGATGTATTATCGTACTTGTCCGGGAATTTATTACTGCTTTTCAACAACGAAAAAGTTTTAGATAAACAGTCATTAAACAGAATGGTTAAGGAAAAACAATAAATATTACTGAATCAAAAGATCAGCTCACCAACCTCAGTGAATTGATACTTACAACGATGATATCAATACCTGATTTTGTAATTGAAACATTAATTGACGTTTGTGGAATTGAGCCATTGCAGGCAGAACAAATCACCCTTATTGTTCATTATAAAGGAAATGCGGCGTAAAACCGGTACATTAAATGAACCTAAGCCCGTTTATAACGAAATGATAAACAGAAATTAACAGTTTCTATTGAATAGAAGGATTAATATATCACATCTCGTAAGAGGATTAAGATCCGGATTTCTGATCTTATTATTCATGCTCTGTGGTTCCGATAACCGGCAGGAAGCAGTTCAATGTGGTACCGGATAGCATGATCTCATCGCTTAGCCCACAACTATCAGGATTTCTTAAACAAACCCACCACTTCCGGAACCTAATCCGGAGTTGAACGGGTTAAGAAAGGTAGGAGCACTTATTTCTGAGGCTGAGAAGTTCTTAAACGACAATAAAATGGCGGAAAGAGCGGCTTCCTTTAAATGGGAGTTCAACCTGGTTGAAAATCAGAAGTCAATGCCTGGTGCCCGCCTGGTGGAAAAGTTGTTGTATACACCGGAATTCCCCGCTATACAAAAGATGAAGCAGGACTTGCAGTGGTTATGGGACATGAGATTGCACATGCTGTTGCCAATCATGGTGGTGAAAGAATGAGTCAGCAACTTGCAGTTGTGCTTCTGAGGTGTTTCACTTGAAATAGCGATGCAGGAGCAGCCTCACAAACCAGGGACTTGTTCAATCTTGCCTATGGGGGTCGGTTCTACGCTTGGTACTCTTGCCTATTCCCGGACCCATGAATACGAAGCGGATAAGCTGGGAATGGTTTTTATGGCAATGGCCGGTTATAATCCTGAACGGACATTGTCATTCTGGGAAGAAATGGCTGCAATTCCCGGTGTCGCACCTCCGGAATTACTAAGTACACATCCGGGAAGCGAAAACAGAATAAAAGCTATTCGTGAGTATATTCCAGGGCCAAAATATTTTGTTTCAAGGTAAAAGCGGATGATTAACTTACTATTTTGTAAGTGATCACATTTCCTGTCAATTCATATTATGTCACTGACACTTATAATTATTTTAATTATTGCAGGACTATTGTTTGTTCTGCTTGGAGGTACTTGTAATTCCCGGCACAACTGTAGTCGGAATAGCAGGTTTTGCATTGATTGTGTTTGCTGTATGGGAGGGATATCATGTTTTTGGAAGCCCTATCGGCCATTTTATCATGACCGGTACAGTTTTTCTGACAATTCTGGCTGATGGTGCTGGCTTTAAACCAACACATGGAACAAGCTGATGCTAAAACCGAAATAAGCGGCAAAGTAAATGAAATTGATACTGAAAAATCCATGAAGGCGATGTCGGAAAGGCTGTTTCCAGGATTACACCTGCCGGTAAAGCTGTTTTTAACAATGAGTTTTTGAAGTTCACACCAATGGCGATTTCATTGATCAGGAAATGGAAGTTGTTGTTACGCAGATCGTTGATAATAAAATATTTGTAAAACTTAAATCATAGAAAAATGGAACAAGGCTTTTGGTAATTGTAGCTATTGGAATTGCATCGTTATTTGGTCTCTGGATCATCTTTTATTTTATCCCTGTCGGGCTTTGGTTCTCAGCCCTGCTTTCAGGCGTTAGGGTTTCGCTGATTCAGCTGGTATTTATGCGCTGGAGAAAAGTACCACCTTCAGTGATTGTTACGGCAATGATCAATGCTACCAAAGCCGGGCTGTCGATCACCCGCGATGAACTGGAAGCCCATTACCTGCAGGTGGAAGGGTTAAGCTGGTTGTCGAATGCACTGATTTCTGCCGACAAGGCCAACATTCCCCTGAACTTTAAAGCAGCCACTGCCATCGACCTTGCCGGTCGCGATGTTTTTGAAGCCGTTCAGATGTCGGTAAATCGAAAGTAATCAATACACCACCGATTGCGGCAGTTGCAAAGGATGGTATTCAGCTGATTGCAAAAGCCAGGGTAACGGTCAGGGCCAATATCCGTCAACTCGTCGGTGGAGCCGGAGAAGAAACAATTCTTGCCGTGTAGGCGAAGGAGTTGTATCATCGATTGGTTCTTCTGATTCACATAAAAGCGTACTTGAAAAACCTGATTTAATCAGTAAAATGGTTCTTTCCAAAGGTCTTGACAGTGGTACTGCTTTTGAAATCCTTTCAATTGATATCGCTGATATAGATGTTGGGAAAAACATTGGAGCCCAGCTTCAGATGGACCAGGCATTTGCAGATAAAAATATTGCCCAGGCCAAAGCCGAGGAACGCCGTGCCATGGCTGTTGCGAACGAACAGGAAATGAAAGCCAAGGCCCAGGAAGCACGCGCAAAAGTTATTGAAGCTGAAGCTGAAATTCAAGAGCAATTGCCGAGTCATTCAGAAGCGGAAACCTCGATTGATGGATTATTATAAATTCCAGAATATCCAGGCTGATACCAAAATGAGGAGTCAATAGCAGAGCCTTCTAAAACAAAATCAGGACCGAAAAATCTGGACAATCCAATTCAAAAATAATTTTTTGAAAGATTCCGATACAACGCCCTGGGGAAAATCCAGGGCGTTTTTTTTTGCATCTTGTTAACACATCTGTTAACTGCTAAGCAGTACTTTGTAAATGAATTGACGATAGATATGGAGAAGAGGGAAAATATCAACGAAATGCAACAGGTAAAGGCTAAATACCGGCAATTGGTTGCTGTTTGTCAGCCTTTTCATGGCCGGAGAGAATAATAACAGCTTGAAAGACGCATTCAGGGTTTTATTAAACTCACTTTCAAACCGGCTTAAATCAGATTCTGAGCCCTACTTTTTGCATGCTGTGGATGTTGCTTCTATTGTAGCTTCCTGAAATGCGCCTGGGAATGACTTCAGTGCTGGCGGCATTATTACACGATGTTGATTTGGAAACAATCAAAAAAGAGTTCATCGGCACCAATAATAAGTTGACAGATGTCGGGACCATCGTTCAGAGTCTGAACCAGATTGGCAGTTTGCCAATTGAAAGATTGCCCGATAATGCTGAGAATTTTATCAGCCTTTTGTTGTCCATTTCAGGCGATGTAAGGGCGGTACTGATAAAACTTGCTGACCGTCTTCACAGAATGCGCACCATTTCATTGCTTTCGCCTGACAATCAGGCAGCAATTGCGCTCGAAACCTCAAATTTATATGCACCGTTGGCTCACCGCCTGGGTCTTTATAAGATCAATTCAGAACTTGATGAGCTTTCGCTTCATTATACCGATCCTGATTCATATGGCCTTCTTTCTGCAAAGATTCAGCAATCGCTGGTTGACAATAAGGACTTTATAAGTGGGTTTCTCGAACCGGTGAAAGCTGAGCTTACCAGACTTGGTCTGGATTATACTATCAAAAACCGTATAAAATCCGTTTCATCGGTTTACAATAAAATCAGGAAGCAGCAGGTTACGTTTGAGGAGGTATTCGACCTGTTTGCCATTCGAATTATCATCAACAGCAAACCGGAAAATGAAATTGCCGATTGCTGGAAGGCATATTCCGGGGTGACAAATCTTTATGCTCCGGAGCCCAAAAGAATGCGCGACTGGATTTCAAGACCGCGACCGAATGGTTATGAATCTTTACATGTAACGGTATTGGGACCATCAAAACGATGGATTGAAGTGCAGATCAGGACAACCCGGATGGACGAGGAGGCTGAAATGGGAAATGCTTCCCATTGGCGTTACAAAGGTCAGGCCGGGGCTGTTGAAACAGACGAATGGCTGAATTCCATCAGGCGGATACTCGAACATCCCGGAGAGGTGGAAGATGCCATCTCAACCGGCTCCAAATCCGGAGTTTCAGAGAATACGATCTATGCTTTTACTCTGAAGGTGACCTTAAAAAATTGAAAGCCGGTTCCACTGTGCTGGATTTTGCCTTTGAGGTGCACACCAATATCGGTGCTAAATGCAGTGGCGGCAAAGTGAATAGAAAGATAGTACCTATTAAACAAGTACTGAAGAGCGGAGATGTAGTTGAGATTTTAACTTCCCGAAACCAGACACCAAACATCGATTGGCTTGGGTGGGTAGCAACAAACAGGGCAAAAATCAAAATAAGGAGGTACCTCAAAGAAGCGGAATACAAACTGGCAGAAACGGGCAAGGAAATCTTTAAGAGAAAACTCGGTCAGCTTAAATTTGTAAACCAGGATGAAGCCATCAACAAACTGATAGCCCATTTTAAACTTGCCGGTCCGCTCGATCTCTTTCAGCAGTTGGCGGAAGAAAAAATTGAGCCTTCTTCTATTAAAAATATAATCCTGGGTATTGGCAAAGAAACCGATGAAAAACCAGAATTAAAACCAAGACCAATCATAGCGCCTGAAGGTTCTGCACCAAACAAAACATCTGAAAATGTCATCATCGTAAATGAAACCTCCGCCATTGAAGGCTACAAACCGGCACGCTGTTGTAATCCTGTGATGGGAGATCAGATTTTTGGATTTGTAACCGTAGGAGATGGCATTAAAATACACCGGTTGAACGGTCCGAACGCAGCGTGGATGCGCGATCGATACCCTTACCGGGCGATGGATGCGCAATGGTCGAAACCAGCGGAAGGCACTTACTTTATTGCTCCCATCAAAGTGAGCGGCTTCGACCAGCTTGGAATTTTAAGTTCAATCACTAACCTGATTTCGAAATGACCTTAAAATGGATGTCAGGAATATTTCGCTCGACAGCAAAGGGGCAGGTTTGACGGGATCATCAAGGTAAGTATCAGGGATAAGAAGCATCTGGATCTTCTGATACAGAAACTGCTGACAATAAAGGGAATTATCAGGGCATCCAGACTTAGCACTACGAATTAATCCATGACAGCACCAGGTTGGTATAACGAAGGTAAAAAGCTGACAGAAGGGGAGGTTTATGCCTTTAGTTTTGAGAAACTGATTACCCTGTCAGACCAAGAAGATTATATGGTGATGGAAGATCCTTTCGGAATCCGTCATATGATCATGTATAAGTATTACATGCATTATGGTTTGAAACCCGGAACCACAGTTCATTGCATGGTAGATAAGATTAATTGTACCGGTAGGGTATTTCTGGAACCTGAACATCCGGTATATAAAAAAGGAACAAAGTTTCTTTTTGAATTTGTCAGGATACAGCCCTGCACTGATCGGAGGAAATGTCTGAAATAGTTGTCAGGGATATTTTCGGAAACGAAATCATTGCAGAATTTTGTGCCGGGGTTGTGACCCATCATTTGAACGGCGGTTTGCAATACCAGGTTGAAGGATTTAAAAAAGGTAAACCTGTTTTGAACACGGCTTTACCGGCCAATCAGATGCTGTTTTTGACAAGGATTGAATGATATCAGGCGTTGCAGAAGTTGTCAACAATTGTTGATAACTTTCGTTCAAAAAGTGTTGGTATTAAACACTGCAAAACACTTGACACAGGGTTCTCATTGTTGTACATTTGTTTCATCAGGCCAACGATATGGTGAGAAACACCGGGAGGCAAAATCAATCATCCGCAAGGATATGTTGAAATAGCCAAATGGCTTTCGCAGACAAAAGGACAGCAAACCGCAAGGAATGTTAACCCAAGACGGAAAGTACAATTACCGGGTCCTGTTCAGAAGATCACTACGCAAGTAGAGAAGACCTGCAATATGGTAAGTCACGGCGATCCTCACGGGGGGAGCACAAACAAGGCACCAAAACAATAACCTGAGGTTTACCGCCAGCTACGGCAACGGATAAACGAAGGGAAACTACTCCGCAAGGTTAGTTTCCTTCTTGTTTTTAATTACTTTCCTTTTTTAGCAAAATATATTTCAACTTTTTGATAAAACACATCTGGTTTTTTTCGTATATTTAACACCTGTTTATCTTCATCGCTATACTAAAGATTCCCTTCCCTGTTAATTTCCTTTCTTTATCGAAAAGTTAATGATTGCTTCCTTTTAAAAATATACTACGATTTTATTTTTCATTTCATTCATAAGAGTGCTTTTAAACCAACGTGTTAAACTTTCATGTTATGAAAAAAAAATCCAAATTCAGAAGAAGTCCGTTTTTAAATTTCTTTATTTGTGTATCCATTCTGTTAAGCGCTCAAGTGCCGGCCAAAGCTTCAGAAGAGGATTTTGTTCTCACAATACAAAACATAGTTCAAACAGCCACCAATGTGCTCGAGTTTGACATTTACCTTTTGGATACCGATCCAACCCAACCTTTGAACTATCATATATCCAAATGGGGATTAATTTCAACAGCGATATTCTGAACGGAGTTGAATTTGCCGAAACTTCCAGAGTACCTGGTATTTCGGAGCTGCCCCCTGACATAGAGCCCGTATATATAAATGTAGTAACTTCCGGTCTGATAGCACAGAAGGCATAGGTTACCCGGGGCAGGAAACGGGTATATTGTTTCTTCAGTTTCCCCGAACGAGGATCACAAGACTCAGAATCACCAATTCCCTGTCTTTTGCAAGTGGTTCGACACCTGACTTTTCGTTTACTTCAAGTTCGGCAATCGATCCTTCCTATGCAACTAAAGTTGCAATCTACCAGGGTGGGATTACCAATACTTTCCTGACAGTTATACCGGGTATAAATGCCAATGTTCTTGAGAATCCGGCATTTACCCAACCTATAATTTCAAATTCAGCAGGCGGTAATATAGAAGAATCTTATTTTGAAGAGAATACACCAACCAGGCAATATAATGTAAGTGCAATGAATCTTACGGATAATCTGATAATTACTGCTTTTTCAACGACAAGCCTGCCATTGGATTGCCAGCTTAAAGTTTCTTTGTCACCGACTGAGGGATTCACTGATCTTATCAATCTATCTCCTTTCAATGGAAGCATTGATACCATTATTTATGTTAAACCAGCCTGTAATGTTGTTCCAATGTGGTGTCACGGAACAATCATGCAAACAAGTACGGGTGCTATTCCGGACACAATTAACGTAAATATTGAAAACCTATATTACCAGCACTGTGCACCAATAGCCGGCCTGGGCAATGTAACCGGAGTTGCGGGATCAAAGGTTCATGTGCCATTTATGGTTACGAATTTTAACAATATCAGTGTTGCCAGATATTATATTGATTTCGATCCTGCTGTATTATCACTTGACAGCATTAAAAATATCAATTTAAACGGGGGAATACCTGATTATTATGTCTGCTATAATTGTCCAAGCCCGCATAATTGCTGCTTTGATGCAACTTTGTACGTTTTTTTCAATATTACCAGTATCGACCCATCCATGAGCAGGTTATTTATAGAAATTTATTCAGAATTCGGAGTTATGGTCGAGGAGGGTGAAAATCTTTTTTGATATTGTTTTCAATTATTCAGGGGAGTTTCGCAACTGCACTTTACCGATGGGGAATATCTGTTTTGCAGTAATTGTTCGTTATATGGCGCCGAAATCATTAATGAACCACACGAAGACTATTATTTCAATGGTTCGGTGGGGCCTGAACTACCTAAAACAATAAATCTCTCACTTTATCTGGAAGGTCTTTTCAATACTTCAACCAATATCATGAACCAGGCCAGTGGAAGAGACTTCCCTGCCGGTTCTGCAGATGAAATATGGATTGGCTTTACTCAAAATACCTTCCCTTATACCATTGTATACGAGATAGATTCTGTATTGGTTGACAGGAACGGCTTTTGCCAAATTGAAATTCCGGGCAATATGAGCGGAGAGAAATACATTGTGGTCAGACACCGGAATAGTATTGAAACCTGGTCAGCAAATCCTGTTTCAATAGAAGGGACGGAAATTTCATACGATTTTACGAATGAAATTGATAAAGCGTTTGGAGATAATCTGAAACTGATCGGGAGTAAATATTGCCTTTTCGGAGGTGACGTGGATCAGGACGGTTTTGTGGATACCGGTGATATGTCACCTCTTGATAATGATGCCTTCAACTACGCTTCTGGTTATATATCAACGGATGTTAATGGTGATGGAATGGTTGACACCGAAGATATGACCCTTGTGGATAATAATGCCAGCGGATATGTTGCAGCAAATTACCCTGTTGTATTAATGCCTGTTCTGACGACAGGTGTAGTAACGGATATTACCGGATTTACTGCAAAAGCGGTGGCGATATTCCTTATGATGGAAATGTGAGGTAACATCGCGTGGGGTATGCTGGAGCACTTCCCCAAATCCGACATTATCAGATAACCATACAAATAATGGTCCAGGTACAGGCACTTTTGAAAGCAACATTACCGCACTTCATCTTGCAACAACCTATTATGTTAGGGGCTTACGCCACCAATATAAATGGAACTGCTTATGGAAATGAGTTGACTTTTACAACAACTTCTGATGCTTTCATTTGTGGAACTACCCCTGTCACGGATGTTGATGGCAATATTTACAATACCGTTTTAATTGGTGATCAATGCTGGATGAAAGAAAATCTGAATACCGGTGTAAGAATTAATGGTTCCTTTAATGCGACGTTTAATGGTATAAATGAAAAGTATTGTTATCAGGATAATCCTTCAAACTGTGAGATATACGGCGGATTGTATCAATGGACAGAGTTGATGCAATCCGGATTCGGCGATCCGGGGAATTCAGGAATTTGCCCGGATGGTTGGCATATTCCGACAATTGGTGAATGGGCAGACCTGATTAGCCTTGCCGGAGGAGAAGAGATTGCAGGAGGAGCATTAAAAGAAGCGGGCACAACACACTGAATTCTCCAAATACCGGTGCCAGCAACTCAACTGGTTTTACCAGTTTGCCGGGCGGATACAGATGGCCAAATGTAATGTTTATGCTTATACCGCAGAATGTGGCAGCATTGTTACCAATGATGGCGGTATAGCAGTAACAGCAAGAGGTGTATGTTGGAGTACTTTTCCCAATCCTGCCATTGCCGGCAGTCATACCAATGATGGTACCGGTATCGGCCCATTTACAAGCGCGATAACAGGTTTAGTTCCTTCAACTCATTACTATGTAAGAGCTTATGCAACAAACAGTGCCGGAACAGCATATGGTGAGGAACATGATTTTTCTACTTATACTACCATACCCACCATGAATACTTTACCGGTAAGGTGGATCACCGGAAACAGCGCGATAAGCGGTGGTGATATAATTAACAGTGGCACAGCCAATGTTACATCAAGGGGTGTTTGCTGGAGTACTACTCCTTATCCTACAATTGCCGATGACCATACAAGTGACGGATTTGGTACCGGAACTTTTGAAAGTTATCCGACCGGGCTTGATTTTTCAACAACTTATTTTTTAAGAGCTTATGCTACCAATAGTGAAGGAACAGCATACGGGGATGAGATGAGTTTTACAACACTGGATGATATTATATGCAATGGTTTTATGTTAACTCATTCTGAAGGAAGCGTAGCACCCGTTACCAAAACTGTAACCTATAATGTTATTGCAACAGGTCTTTTCAGGACAAACCAAATGTTGGATCACCCAGAATCTCGGAGCTGACAGGCAAGCTCTTTCAGCCACTGACGATACTGAAGAATCTGCCGGGTGGTACTGGCAGTTTAACAGAAAACAGGGATATAAACACGACGGTATGATCCGCACCCCAAATACAACATGGAATTTTTCCATCAGTGAGAACAGTGACTGGATCAGTGCAAACGATCCCTGTAACCTGATGCTGGGTAGTGGCTGGCGTATTCCATCCAGAACAGAGTGGTATAATGCCAGTATTTCCGGTAACTGGAACAACTGCAATGAAACATTTGCATCGATGTTAAAACTGCATAATGCCGGCATCCTGGGAAACGATGATGGGGTGTTATACTACCGCGGTGCGAATGGCAATTACTGGAGCAGTACACAGTACAATTCAAACTTTAGCTGGATCCTCGGCTTTTATAGTGACGGTAGCTGGATTGGACATGGCAATTCCAAACCAGGTGGTCTCACCCTCAGGTGCCTCAAAAACTGAAATTTTGATTGACCCGGCTTTGGAATCAAGAAAAGTATCTGACTCCGGGTGAAAACGCAATGAGCTTATTTTTGCAATGAATAATTATCTTTTCGTGAAATTTAAATAAGATATAGCGATTCTTAGGGGGAGCACAAACAAGGCACCGAAACAATAACCTGAGGTTTACCGCCAGCTACGGCGAACGGATAAACGAAGGGAAACTACTCCGCAAGGTTGGTTTCCCTTCTTGTTTTTATGGTACATTGATCATAAGCCTTATCAGAAAACAAAATTCTCTCATATGTAATTAAGGTTGAGGTTAAGGTTGAGGTTGAGATTCAACCTGAATTTCAGCCTGGCAGGCTTGATCTTAATTCTAACCATTAAGCTCATTATTGAAGGTTATTTCTTTCGGGCTTATAATTATCATTATTGAGTGACTAATTTATAAATTGATCCGGTCAATTTCGAAAGTTCTGTTAAGTTTGCACTTCTTTAGCCTCTATTTGTTATGCTTTTGGAAGAACTGTTGCTAAGAGAGCAATCACGCGCCAATACAGATTTGATTATTAACATCGTAAAAGCGAAACCGGAGGTTTTTGAAGATCTCTGGAAAATAGTTTTACTCAATACGGACCCTTTGAGTCGCCGGGCTGCCTGGGCGGCCGATTATTGTGCCGAAATAAATCCGGACTTTATCCAGGATAAAATAGAAGAGTTATCGGCACGGGTAACTTATTTTAAGAGCGATGGTCTGAAAAGACATGCCCTCAGGATGTTGTCGCGGTCACCACTGCCCGATGAAAACCTGGGCGTGCTGGCCGATGCCTGTTTCAACTGGCTTCAATCACCTTCTGAGAGTGTAGCTGTTAAAACGTACAGTATGGTTATCCTGCACAGGATATCTGACAATATTCCTGAGATCAGAAGGGAACTGTATGATATTATTGAAATTCAACTGGAAGAGGCGACACCTGGATTTAGAAATATAGGGTTGAAGATCATGAAGAAACTCGCCGGACGGAGGTAGTTTCGCATCAGAATCAGGACTTATACTTTGAAAACATCGCCGGTAAACATCCCCATACCAAAAATTACCATCGCGATGATAAACAGGATATATAAACCTATCATGACAATGGTAATTATTCCTACTGTCCTGAAATGCAGCGCCAGGTTCTTTAGTGCAAGTCCAACCAGTTGATCGCTTGACTCCATAAAAGCTTTCCTGATCAGGCTTCCGAAGCGCATCAGGTAAATAATTGGTAAGATGTAAATACCGCCCAGCAACAGGTAAATAGCACTGAAAAATACCGGATTTACGGGAGTTTCGGCTGTTTCATTTATTAAAGGAAGCACAAAGGCAAGAATGAGGCTGGTTATTAAAAGAATGACAACCATTAAAATACCCAGTATACCAAAGAAAGTCGTCCATTTTCTGGTTTCTCTCAGCGATTGAATTGCTTCATTGTTCAGGGTCAGGCGTTCTCTTCCGGAATCAGGGGTGTGATCAGTAATATCCATAATCTATCAATTAATTTATAATCAATTTGTTGATAAAAATGAAATGGTTTAGAGACTGTTTAAAATTTATAATTCGATTTTCAATAGGCAGGTGCAACAATAAAGAGAAAACCAGGGCTCAAAGTTGCACAAATTTATTTTGCTCATTTAGTGTATCCAAGGCTTAGTGTTTTGTGTCCCAGCCTGCCGGCTGGCAGCCGCCGCGGGCGGGTTGGCAAGTTCTTTTATATTTTTAAACGGACAATAGTGATAAAATTTACAAATTTTTCAGGATTTTGCCATTGTCTGTGCTATTTTATTCGTAACCTGCCAATAGGACGCCTATTCATAGACTTTAGTAAAATTTAAACAGTCTCTTATTCTCTCAAAGACCTATAAAAAAAGGCAGCCATAAAAGCTGCCATGTTTTAATCTTCAGGATCGGCTGCAGGATCATTTTCTGGAAACCCTTCATCCGATTCTTTTTCGTCGTTGATATCGTCAAGATTATCATCATCGTTTATGCTCCCTTTGGTATCTATTTTTACGGGTACTTTTACCAGATAACTGGCATCTTCAGTGTCGACCGTGATAGCAAAAAGAAATCATCTCCCTTGGTTTTTACTTTAATCACATGATTGTTGTAACCAAGCGGGTATTTTTTTCTGATTGCCTCAAGCACTTCAGGTGTTACATTGCTATAGCTAACTACCAGACGTTTGCGTTCCATATAATTAATTCGAAATGGTTTTAAAAAAGTTTACAATAATACGGAAGTAATTTAAAAATCCGGTAAACAGTATGTTAAAAATATTTAAAGAACCACATGTTTCACATTTTAAGGCCCCGATTTCAACTTATTTGAGGTCATTTTACCTTTTAAGTACGATTGCAGTCCTGTTTGTGACATATAAGCTGAGTTGCCAGATTTTCAACTGACTGTTAAAAACCGCCGGATATGAAATTGTTTCATCAACCCTTCCATGACCGCCAAACTCTTTGTTATCGCTGTTAAGAACAATTTTATACTCACCTTGTTCAGGAACAGTAAAGATATATCCCGGAATACTGTTGAATGGGTGGAAATTAAAGATAAATACCAACTGCCCGCGTGAAAAGACGATGGTTTTATTGGCCTCATCCATATTTAATTGTGTGGCAAATTCGCTGTCAAGAACCCTTTGATTTTTGATCAGGTCAATCATCGCCTTATCAAATGCAGCCAGGAATTTGTATTTAAGTCCGGGATCTGCAGGAAGCGACCATTGCCTGCGTGCAAAATGATAGCTCCAGTTATTGCCTTCACGCGGAAAATCAATCCATTCGGGATGTCCGAATTCATTTCCCATAAAAGTAAGGTAAGCGTTGCCGCCGAGTGATATGGTGAACAACCGGATCAACTTATGAAGGGCAATTCCGCGGTCAACAACAATACCCGGATCATCCACGTGCATGTGCCAGTACATATCCTGGTCCATCAGCCAAAAGCAAGCGTCTTATCACCTACCAGGGCCTGGTCGTGTGATTCGGCATAAGCAACCGTCTTAACGCCTGGCAGCCGGTTGTTCATTACATTCCAGAGCTCATGTATGTTCCAGTCTTCATCCTTGTATTCTTTAAGCAACTTGATCCAGAAATCGGGAATACCCATACCGAGCCGGTAATCGAACCCGATTCCGCCATCGGCAATGGGTGCAGCCAGTCCGGGCATTCCGGTAACGTCTTCAGCTATGGTTATTGCATCCTTCTTTATTGTATGGGCCAGTTTATTGGCCAATTGGAGGTATGTAATGGCATCCCATTCAACACCATCGGTAAAATATTTCCATGGAGAATCGATCACTGCATTGCCATGATGGAAATACATCATAGATCCGACTCCGTCGAACCGGAATCCATCAAAATGAAACTCCTTAAGCCAGTATTTGACATTTGAGAGTAAAAACTGAAGTACTTCAATTTTACCGTAATCAAAAAGCATTGAATCCCATTGGGGGTGTAAACCTCTTTCACCCGCGTGGAAATACTGATGATCGCTGCCATCAAACATATTCAGACCTTCATTCAGATTCTTCACTGTATGCGAATGAACGATGTCCATGATCACTGCAATTCCCATTTTGTGCGCTTTCAGGATAAGTGCTTTCAAATCTTCGGGCGTTCCAAAGCGGGAAGAAGGTGCAAAGAAGTTTGCTACATGATAGCCAAACGATCCATAATAGGGATGCTCCTGAATGGCCATCATCTGAATGGCATTGTAGCCACATTCTTTAACCCAGGGTAAAATGTTGTCGGCAAACTCATTGTATGTTCCCAGCCCTTCCTTTTCCTGGGCCATTCCAACATGGCATTCATAAATGAACAGTTTTTCAGCAGTATTGGGTTTAAAGTCGTCACCTTTCCAGTCGAACTGGCTGAACCACAGTTGTCCCGAGAAGTTTTTTGTATCTTCATCCTGCACAACACGGTTAATAAATGCCGGAATCCGGGGGCAGGAATCCATTGTCTCCTTCAACCCACACTTTTATTTTACTTCCATGGGTAAATGTTTTGCCATATTTCTCTTCATCGATAAATATTTCCCAGATACCACTCCCGACAATGTGAAGGGGGTGGGAGCGGGGATTCCAGTCGTTGAAATCACCTGACAGATACAATCCACGGGCTGAAGGTGCCCATTCCCGGTAATACCAGCCTTTCAATTTTGCATCGTAAACAATTCCAAGAAATTTGTAGGCATCGGCAAATTTGATTAACGAGCCGCTATGGTTTTCGATGACCGTTAATTTGTCCCTGTATCGCTGGATCCTGGCTGAAACTTCTCCGGCTACAGGCTCAAGCCATGGATCTGTTCTTACTATACCTGGTGTTTTTTGTTTCATTTTGTAAAGTTAGTTTATCCCGAAAAGAAATATTTGTCTTTTATTCAGAATTGCGGTAAATGATGGTTAAAAATATGAAAATTGAATGAGAATGCCTCAGATTTATTTTTTTTCAATTAAAGAAATTTGAAATGCCTTGTTAAGAATGCTTGTCACTTTCAGGAAAGAATTGCTCCTGATAAAATACCAGATATTTACTGATTAATCCTGATTAATCCTTCCGCCACAATATTTGCAGAAAACGGCATCATAATCATGTCCCTCTCGCATACAATTGTGACAAACCTGGGTTGTTGGTTTACTTTTTCCGGTCAAGGTTTGAAAGTTCAACAGTCATGATCCCGGTTGGAACAGCAATAATGGCATATCCCATCACCATAACAATACTGGCAAAGAACATTCCGACACCGGTTTGGGGCGAAATGTCACCATATCCAACCGTTGTGAGTGTAACAACGGCCCAGTAAATACTGGTTGGAATATCCCTGAATCCATGCGCAGGACCTTCAATAACATACATTATGGCGCCGATAACGACCACAAGAACTGCGATGGTTGACAAAAAACGAGGATTTTCCGACTGCTGGCGATCAGGGCTTTTCGTAAAAACTTCGGCCTCAGCAATATATCCGGCCAGTTTAAATACCCTGAAAACCCTTAAAAGCCTCAGAATTCTGATAACCATTAAATACTGGGCACCGGGTATAAGCAGGCTGACCATGGTTGGCAGCACCGACAACAGGTCGATAATTCAAAAAGCTGAAGATATAGGCAGTTTTTTTTTCGAACCACATAAATCCTGCAAATATATTCGAGCAAAAACAATACAGTAAAAAGCCATTCTCCTGCTGTAAAAAACGGCTGAAATTCAATGGAGTATTCGTGAACGCTTTCAACAATAACCAGTATTACGCTTAATATGATCGACCATATCAATACCACATCAAACAACTTACCCGCAGGGGTGTCGGCCTCAAAAACGATTTCGTAAATTCTTCTTTTAACCGAAGGCTTCTATCAGGCTTACTCATTCCAATCGAATTATTTTGTAAAAATAGGCAATTCAGCATATTTGTCGGAAGGTTTTGAAATATACCCTAAGAGTTGGTTAAGGATTTTTTATTTTGCTTAAACTAATATTAACCGGAACATGGCTTACAAAGGCGCAGAAACCTATATCGCAAAATCAGACATTGAGTTGCACATTACTCCCCGTATGGCTAACCGTCACGGATTGATAGCCGGGGCTACCGGAACGGGTAAGACTGTTACACTTCAGGTACTTGCTGAATCGTTTAGTCTTCAGGGTGTGCCGGTTTTTATGACAGATATCAAAGGAGATCTTTCCGGGGTGAGTAAAACCGGAGTACCTGGTCAGAAGATCCTCGACCGGATTCAGAAGCTTGGCCTGGATGGCTATGCGAAAATCATGGTTCTCCGGTATGTTTCTGGGATGTATTTGGTGAGCAGGGCCACCCCATGCGTACCACCATCACCGAAATGGGCCCTTTGCTGTTGTCGAGGTTGCTTAACCTGAACGATACCCAGGAAGGGGTACTAAACCTGGCTTTCAAAATTGCCGATGACAACGAACTGTTGTTGCTTGACCTGAAGGATCTCACATCCCTGCTTGAATATGTCGGCAACAACCGCGATAAGTTTACCCTATCCTATGGAAATATTTCTGCGGCCAGTATCGGATCCATTCAAAGAAACCTGCTTGTTCTCGAACAACAGGGGGCTGAACACTTTTTCGGCGAACCGGCCTTTGATATCAATGATCTGTTGCAAACCGATCAGCAGGGCATGGGGATACTCAATATCCTGGCGGCTGATAAGCTGATGCAATCACCACGGATTTATTCTACATTTTTGCTTTGGTTGCTGTCAGAGCTTTTTGAGGAACTGCCCGAAGCCGGAGACCTTGAGAAGCCAAAACTCGTGTTCTTTTTCGATGAAGCCCACCTTTTGTTTAACGAAGCACCCAAAATTCTGCTGGATAAAATTGAACAGGTGGTCAGGCTGATCAGGTCGAAAGGAGTGGGGGTTTATTTTGTAACCCAGAATCCACTCGATATCCCGGATTCGGTGCTGGGTCAGCTGGGTAACAGGGTTCAACATGCGTTAAGGGCATTTACACCGCGCGACCAGAAAGCGGTAAAGGCTGCCGCAACTACTTTCAGGGTAAACCCGAAGGTAGATGTGGAGAAAGTCATAACCGAACTCGGGGTTGGCGAGGCACTGATTTCATTTCTTGATGAGAAGGGCAGGACAGATTGGACCGGTTACACCCTACGAAAGAACAAATCTGATAAATGGATCATTGGTTTTTGGTGTCTATGAGAAATTACTCGACCGGGAATCAGCTTTTGAAATATTAAATACGCGGATGACAGCGGCCAACCGGATAAAGACAGAACAGGACACTGCCGAGGCTGAAGCAAAAGATAAGCTTCTGAAAGCCAAAGAAGAAGCTGCCCTGGCCAGGGCTGAAGCAGCCAAAGAAAAAGCCGAACGCGAACTACGTAAAGGAAGTGCCGGTGATATCTTTGGTGAATTCACAAAGATCGCCGGTAAAACCGTTACCCGCACCATTGGCAATGAAATCGGGCGTCAGCTGGTAAGAGGGCTTCTTGGATCTATTTTCGGAGGAAGCCGCAGAAAGTAAATATGGGTTCCATTTGATTTGTCCATTGTTTATGCACCAACTTTAAATGTCTGTCTAAAATTTATAGAAACACTTTAAGGTCTAAATAACTTGTATTACTGTCACATTGAGCGAAGTCGAAATGCACTTGTTTAACTCAAAAAAGAGCAATATTAGTGGAATTGAGTGGGCTTCGACTCCGCTCAGCCTGACAGCTGAACAAGTTGAAACCCACAAAAAAAGTTTAATTAAAAATTTAGACAGTTACTAAATGACTGAATATACCCGCGACTTTTTCATTGCCAACCGGGAACTTCTGCCCGCAGAACATTTTACAGAATATTTTTCGCCGGAACTTCATTATGTTTATGAAGTTTTCAGGGTGATCGACGGGATACCGTTATTTATTGAAGATCATCTGGAGCGGTTTTTTCTCTCATCTATTTCACGCCTCATCAGTATCCAACCCCTGAGCAATTTGAACAAGGTGTGTCCGTGAAATTGTTGTTTGCCGAGCGCAACAACCCCAATGCCAAGGTGATGGATGTTTCGCTCAGGGCTGCAACCGATCAGATAAAACAAAACGATGAGGTGTATGAAGTCCTGCTCGTTGACTCTGAGGGTTTATTACTGAAGGCAGCCGTTCCAATGTGTTCTTTATCCGTGAGGATGAAGTAATTACCCTCCGGTCGAAGCGGTTCTTCCGGGTGTTACGGAAACACCTGATTGGTTTATGCCATGAGAACGGGATCCGGTTAAGCTGAGAAACCGGTCCATACAAACCATCTTTCCACATTTGATGCGCTGTTCATTTCTGGAACCTCAAGAAAAGTTTTACCTGTAAACAAGGTGGATGAAAGGATTTTTAAAGTTGACAATGATTTGATGATAAGGATTTCCGCCCTGTTTAACCTTCATGTGAGCAATATATTTCACTTCACCGTTAGTAAGGATTCAGATCGAAAAAATTCTTAGCTACTATAAGCGCAGTTTTTAAATACCGGGTCTTCGGGTGATGAGAGGATTAATATTTGCGTTGGGATAATGATCAATTGTTTTATATGCTAATTTTGATTTCAGGGAGGTACCATTTTAATTTAACAGGAAAATTATGAAAAAAACAATTACTCCGGGTTTCAGGATACTTTTTGTGGCCTTATTGTCACTTTGTGGCATAACAGCTACTTCGCAGGTTGTCATCAACGAATACTCCTGCTCAAATTTTGAATCATTCCCTGATAATTATGATTCATTTGAAGACTGGATTGAGCTATACAATCCCGGTGCAAGTGCCATCAATATCGGTGGTTATTTCCTGAGCGACAAGCCGGATGCCCCCATGACCTGGCAAATACCTGCCGGAACAACCATTCCCGCGAATGGATTTAAGCTTTTCTGGGCTTCAGGCAGGATGAATCGAATTTCGGATCGTTTCACACAAATTTTAAGTTAACCCAAACCAGGCCGGAACCAGAAAAAATTGTATTTGCCGATCCTTACGGGAATATACTTGACTCATTGGAAGTTTCTGTTACTCAGAAGGCGCATTCAATGGCCGTATCCTCAATGGAGATGCTGTTTGGGGCGTGTTTACAAATCCAAGTCCGGGCACTTCAAACAATTTGAGTACAGTATACACCAGATATGCTGAACAACCTTCAATGAGCATTGAGGGAGGCTTTTATGACGAAGCCGTTATTGTTGAGTTTTCCACTAATGAACCCAACAGTGTTATCCGTTATACAACAAACGGCAACGAACCGGTCCTGAATCACCGGTTTATACCATGCCCATCAGCGTGCTGGTAACTAAAATTCTGAAGGCCAAAGTCTTTAGCAATGATGAGACCATTCTTCCCAGCCTGATTGAATACAACACATATTTTATCAACGAAGATTTTACCGTTCCGGTAGTTTCAATTGCCGCGAACGATCTGATTACCTTATTAAACGGGAGTTATGATACTTATCCATGGGGACAATTGAGTATTTCAACACCGACAAGGTGAGAACCACCAAAGGCTATGGGGAATTCGACAAGCACGGACAGGATTCGTGGGTACACGACCAACGCAGCCTGGATTACAAAATGCGCGATGAATGCGGTTACAATTACGGCTTGCTTGAAACTCTCTTTAAATACACCGACAGGGATGAGTTCCAGAAAATTATACTCAGGGCTTCAGGCGATGACAACTATCCCGGAATTGATTCCAGCGCGCATATCCGCGATGATTTTATTCAGACGATCTCGGTAAAATCGGGCATGAACCTCGATGAACGCAAATCTTCGCGGTGTGTGGTGTTTGCCAACGGACAATATTGGGGTGTTTACGCTATCCGTGAAAAGTGAACGATCATGATTTTACAAAATATTACTATGATCAGGATAAATTTAACCTTCATTACCTGATGCTCTGGGGCGGCACCTGGGCTGAATACGGAGGCCAGACGGCTTTTAACGACTGGAATATGTTTTACTCATACGTAATGGGCCACAACATGGCCGATTCAGCAACCTGGGCTTATGTTGAAGAGCGGCTTGACCCTGCCAGCATCACCGACTATATGCTGATCAATTCATTTGTGGTCTGTTCCGACTGGCTCAACTGGAATGTTGGCTGGTGGCGAGGCCTGAACCCTGAAGGTGGTCACAGGCGATGGGGCTATATCCTCTGGGATGAGGACGCAACCTTTGGGCATTATTACAATTATACAGGAATCCCCGCACAAACACCCTATGTTACACCCTGTTTTCATGAGGCTCTTTCCGGGGGCTCCGATCCTGAAGGACATATCCAGTTGCTGAATAAGCTTAGGACTAATCCGGACTTTGAACAATATTATGTAACACGGTATGCCGACCTGCTGAATACAACGCTGAACCTGAATTACCTGTTGCCACTCTTCGATAGCCTGGCTGGTGTAATTGAACCCGAGATGAACCGTCATGTTCTGCGGTGGGGTGGCAATGTCGATCAATGGACAGGTAATGTACAGAGAATCAGAGATTTTATGACCCGCCGTTATAATTTTGTGAAAGAAGCCATTATGGAATGCTATAACCTGACCGGGCCCTATAACCTCCAGGTAGATGTTTCTCCTCCCGGCAAGGGAATGGTTAAGCTGAATTCACTTGATCTGAAAGATTTTCCATGGAGCGGAACCTATTACGGGGGATTGATACAAAACTTTCGGCCGTTGAGTCGGACCAGTACTATAAATTCGACCATTGGGAAGTAAGACATTCCATTTTACCGGGCTCTGATTCGATCAAAGACATTTCCTTCAGACTTTCATCCAACGATACCATCTGGCTGTATATGTTCCGAGGGTTTTTGCTGATTCTCTGGTGATTCATGAAATCAACTATAACTCAGCGCCTGGATTTGATCCCGGTGACTGGGTTGAATTTTACAACCCCCATGGCTACGACCTGGATGTTTTAAACTGGGTTTTCAAGGATGAAGACGACCTGCATATTTTTACTTTCGCTGAAGGTACTGTTATCGAACCTTTCGGATTGATCGTGGTGGCCAACGACATGTTTGCTTTTCATAATCTTTTTTCCGGATGTTGTGAACTATACAGGGCCTATGGGCTACGGACTGAGCGGAAGTGGTGAATTACTCGGCTATACGACGAAACCGGCGCCCTGATCGATACGGTTCACTACGACGACAATTTACCATGGCCTCTTGAACCCGATGGCAACGGACCCACCCTCGAACTCATCAATCCCGGCCTTGACAATGCCCTGGGCGAAAGCTGGAAAACAAGCGGAGAACCCCATGGTACCCCGGTGAGTATAACAGTCCGAATGTGGGAACAACCTTAACCGGAATCAGGAACAATCCGGATTCAGAGATATGGCCGAACCCATTCCACACCACAGCAGTGTTTACTGTTAATTCCGATACAAAGATTGAGGATGGGTCTCTTTCCATATACTCATCAACCGGTTTCGAAGCAGCCAGATATGAGAATATAAATACCATTCAAACTGCAATCACAACAAAAGGACTTCATCCCGGCATCTGGTTCTACCGTTTTGTAAGTAACTCAGGATCTGTGGTTGTGAGTGGGAAGATGATGGTGGAATAATTATTAAAAGATTGATTAATAAATAATTAAATACGCAGCCTCCCGGGGCTGCGTATTTTTTTTACTAATTATCGATCACGATAATCATTCAATAAGTGGTGTTATTCTAACCAGCCTGAAAAGTTAATTTGTTGTTAATGTTTGGTTTATGCTTGCAAAATGTATTCAGGCTGTAGTACTTTTATTTATGCAGAACTATCACGGGAGAAATAATTAACAACTTCCTAACAGACTCACTCGTCATTCTAAAGTTGAAATTCCTGGTCGCATTTATAGTTTTAAACTAAAAAATTGATTCATCATGCGATACGTCGATCTACATGTGCACATAAGTTTGAAAACCATGCTTGGCAAAGATTCAGTAAAAAAGCCAACCTGCTGGACCGATCTGAATGTTTCAGACCCAATCGACAAGTTAAGTAAGGGAACTTTCGACTCACAAAGCAGTCTCAGCCAGTTGGCCCGTGGAAAATGCAGCCTCGCTGTCGCAGTCATTTATCCTTTGGAAACCAAGCTCGCGGATGCCGACATACTTCAGGTTCTGGCCAGACTGATCGATGGTAAATTCTGCAATAAAAAGGCTCAGGGATGTCAAAACAGGCCAATGGACATCTTTTCAGTATGCCAATGACGAGTTGAAGCATATTCTTTCAAGCACTACCCAGACTGTGGATGGTGTTACAAAAAGTTTAAAAGTGCTCGAACAGTGGAGCGATTACAAACCCCTGGATGAGCATACCGTTCATGCAGTTTTTACCATTGAAGGCGGACACACCATCTCATATGGCAGGAACGAAAAAGAGGATATAAACAAAATGCTTGCGAACCTGAAGCATTTCCGGGCTGCCTGTCCTTTGTTTTTTCACGATGGCTCATATGCAGCAGATGAATTTCGCAAATCATGCCTATGGGATAAAAGGGGCAGGTAAGTTTTATTTCGTGCCTCGTGGGGCAGGGCTTTCCGATTACGGGAGAAAGCTGATAGATTCATGTTATACCGACTTTAAAGGACGGAAAGTTTTGATCGATGTTAAGCATATGAGTCTGCGAAGCCGGTTGGATTTTTACGAATACAGGGCATCAAAGGGTTATGGCATGATTCCGGTCATGGCTTCACATGTTGGTGTAACCGGCATTTCTAAAGACGATCATTCATACATCAGGAAACTGATACAGCCACTTTTCCGTAAATACTACAAACTTGTTCATGAGCAGGTTCCGGGGAAAATAGACGGAACTTTTTTCAATCCATCGACCATCAACCTTTTTGATGAAGATATCGTTGAAATTCTGAACTCAAAGGGCCTTATCGGGATTTCATTTGATCTACGGATCATCGGGGAGTTCAAAAGAAACCGAAGGAATACATGAGCAGCAGCGAAAAGTACCTGTTTAAGAGTAAAGCAGGATCTACCATGATGGTCTCCAACGATGCGGCGGACCTTGAAGATGAAGATGATGATGGCGATATCCTGGATAGCGGTGAAGTAATGGCCCCCGGAACCAAAGGTGTCCTGTTTTTTGCCAACCAGGTATTGCACATACTTCAGATAGGCAAAAAGATAGGTATTGATGCAAAGAACCATATTGCGATCGGAACCGACTTCGCCGGACTGGTTGCGACACTGCCGGAAGCCACAAACGCAGCCAGAATGGGTGAATTTGCAATAAAATTAATTTCAACACTGGAGAAAATTTCTTTAACAACCTATAACATTACCAATGTTCCGGATTTCGTAGGGAAAATAATGCATAAAAATGCGGAAGACTTTATTGAGCGGTGGTTTAAGAATGAGTATTAATTCTGTTTCCGGTTTGTAATGATTCGGGCATGGCAAATTAGCCCTGTTATTGGTAGAATACTTTGCTACGCTACCATTGCCTTTTTTCTGTAAGTAACTGATTTACATGATTTTTAAATGAATGTCACGCTGCCTTTCTGCTTGTTACAAATGCCAGAGTATGCTTTAGTTTATGCATACAGGCAGGCGGAGTCGAAGCGCAACGTACTTTCTATCCTTTCCCGCATATGCGGGACTACCAATGATGGATTTAAATAACGCCCACATTATGTGAGATTTAGCAAAACGCTGTTTGTGCGCGTCTTATCTTCTGACGCGTGCAAACGGCTTACGATTGATAAATGACGCAACCCCTGTCATCTTCGCATTATGCTCAATTTTTTTTGAGTTAACCCTCAGGATGACCGTAGTGTGGGGTATTTTGGTTTAGAGCGTCTTTAAAAATTGCTTTTCATGAAACCCGGGTTACAACCAACAATAAACGCACACTGAAATTTTTTATAACTAATATTTCCGCATTTATTTTATTCTAACTTAGCCTGAATTTAAGAAGCTCAGGAATACTGTTATAACTCTGTAAATATTAGTATTATTAAATTTAGGATATGCGCTTACTGACTATGTTTCTTGTTGTTGCATGCAGTTTCCACTTTAATGCAATATATGCTCAAACCATCCCGCCGGCAGGCATGAACAGCAATCTGTTGAAGAGCCCTCAGGAAGTGTTCAAACATACATATACCGGATAACGGACAAGGAAGCCCGCATAATTCACCCGGTCAATTGAAAAGGTGAATAAATCCTTTTTGCATTCGCTCACCGATTCAACCGGTAAGGGAAGGTATATTTATAATTTGAAACTGCAGCCCGGTAATTACCTGGCCATGAAGGTTGAAGGCATTTCTCTGAAATATGAATACTTTGCCATTACCGATTATCGGTTTGAAATCCTGAACAACAAAAGGGATTTGTGCATTCAATTGTTCGATTCTACAGGGGCTGTTTTAAGCGATGCGGAGCTAAAAATCAGGCATAAGCGCATTCCTTTCGATCCACGGATCAATGCTTACCGGCTTGAAACGACCGACAGGGATGGTCTGCTTGCCGTCAGCAGGGGAGGTGTCACCACATTTCACAACATTATAAAAGAGACCAGTGTAAGCGGACTGAAGCGGGGATATCTGGCTGTATGTTACCGGACCCCCTGAAATATATTTTCAGGCCGGTGGCCAATCTGGTGACACTGCCATATTATGCTGTCAGAAGTCTGGTTACTTATTCCGGATACAATCCATCCTGGAGTTATTTCGTACATCTGGGAGTAAAGTTTACCGATATCTTCAGATCTCAGGAAAATAAACTTACCCGGTCACATGAATACCGGCCGTACACCGGATACCTCGTTTTCCAGCAAACCGATGTATCGGCCCGGTGATACACTGAAATTCAAGTCGTTTGTGGTTGATTCGAAGAACGGGAAACCGGTGGATTATGAAGTTAAGGCATTTCTGCAGAAACGATGGGCAAGAGATAAAAGCAAGCGCATATTTCTGGGAAATTTATCACCGGTTAAACCGGGTTCTTTCATCTATCAATTACCGCTATCCGATTCCATTAAAATTATACTCGATACAGATTATGAAATTCAATTGTGTGAAACCGGCAAAAAAGAGGTTCATCTGGTTTCAGGTGAATTCAGATACAGTGATTATGAGTTGAAACGCGTTCAATACAAGTTATCGGTCACTTACGGCACATTACAGGAGTGTTGCCCAGGTTATTACAGTAAGTGCAGCCGACGATAACGGGATGATGGTTCCCGACAGCCGGGCCGAACTTGAAATCTCAACTGTAAACGTGAGTAAATTTCACGCAAACCGGGTTTTTGTGCCGGATATCCTTTGGAAAACGCAATTAGAATTAAAAGGTGGCCATGCTGAAATCGAAATCCCCGAAACCATTTTTCCTGCGGCATCACTGAAATATAAAATATCTGCGGTCTTTTATTCTGCCGACAATGAAAAAACCCAAAAGGATACCCTGGTAGAATTCAGATATGATCCATTAAATCTGAAGGTGGAAATGGACGGGGATAGTGTCAGGTTCTCCTGTTTTTACAAAGGGCTCCGAAAAGAAGTTCAGGCAGAAATAACGGCGTATGACATCGAAGAAAACGAATTGGAGGAAAAGAAGGTGATGCTCCCTTATGCCTTGCCGCTGAATCAGTTATGTGCAGAATATTATGCAGAAGCTGAAGGTATGGAGTATGAAAGCCTGATTCTGAAGGATCATCCGGCTTTGCTTGATATCCGGGCATGGAAAAACAACGATTCGATATTTATCCGGACGCAGAATTCACGTAAACTGGCATTTACCTGGTACCTCTATGCCGGCACCAGACTGATGGATTTGGGCTATACCAAAAACCTTGATACAGCATTCATCAGTCATGGTAAAAATGATTATACCCTGTCCGTGCAGTATCTCTGGGGAGGAAAACCGGAGGTGCTTTTCAGGACAATCCGTGTGCAAAAAAACCGGTTGAACATCAGGGTAGATCAACCTTCGCTGGTTTATCCCGGCAAGGAAAGCAATGTTGATATTTTTGTGACGGATTATAATGGAAACCCGGTGCCCGGTGTGGATCTTACCTGTTACGGCATCACCCGTAAGTTTGGATCAACACTGACTGAAATACCTGTTTTTCAGGAGAAGTACAAAGCTCCGAAGGAATACAACAGTTTCAGAAAAGCCTCTGTTTACGATGACGATTCAATGGACAATACCTTCTCTGAGACACTTGATTACCCTTATTTCAATCGTCTTTTCGGCCTGGATACCCTCACATACTACCGTTTTTTGTACCCGTCCGACAGTGTATTCGTCAGTTCTACGCCATCTGCCGACGGCATTACCCAGGTTGCGCCGTTTATCATCCGCAACGGGGTGATTCAACCGGTTAAAGTGCTCTACATTGATGAAATTCCAAGGTATTTCAACTGGGTTAATCAGTTGCGGCCATACTCATTTGCCGTAAGCGAGGGCAGGCACCATTTTCGTTTGTGCTGGCCGATAAGGAAATTTCTGTTGAAAGTGTGAAAATCAAACCGGGTTGTAAAACTGTTTTTTCGTTGAGCGATGATCCGTTACCACCTGACATTTCATTTAAACCCAGAAAAAGGGATTTCACATCCTTTGAGAAAAACCAGCTTTCAAATTATGTCTTCGCATACAGAGGCATCACCAAACCGGGTTACAATGCCTATCTGATTCAGGATCAAAGGCCAATTCCCCTTCCATCCAGAATCGGTGGCTCATTTCTTGCCGGACCGGTAACACCGGGAATGGCTAAATTTGAAATTCCCGATACCTTGAACATGCCTTCAACCTGGAACCGCTTTTTCAATATGAGTTTCTCACCGGAGTGATTAAAATGCGGAGTAAAACGCCGGATGAGCTTGTATTTAATTCAAATAAAGTTACTTCCGCCATCGGGGATTATGTTTATACCCGGAATACAATGGAAGCCGATGAAAAGCACTCATCCATCAATTGCGCAGGAATTATTCTTTAAAAGAGAAATACAGAATCAGGGGAGGGGCTGCCCTGAAGATAGAAACCGACCGTGAAATCATCAAAGCGGAAAGGTGAGCCGCTGAATGCCTTGCTATTCAGATGTAACGCTGATAAATACGCAGTTCAGGAATGCGGGAATGTAAGTGATTTTCAATTCCTTTTACCCGGTTTATACTATGTGATGCTGCTGTTTGAAGACGATTCCTACCTGCTTTCAGATACGGTTGAAGTAAAAGCAGTGGTATTAATTACCTGAAAATCAATAATCCGGGTGTTTTCAAAAAGACGAAAAAGCAAGGCCATTTCAGAAGCCATCACCAAAAGTATCCGAAATTCATCAGACGTTTTGAACAACGCTAAGGGAGAGTACTTCAAAAGCCTGATTGAAAGCAAAACCTTACTATGGCCCGGGCTTTAAAGTTTCCGGCAAGGTCGTGGATCAGGATGACAATACACCGGTTCCTTTTGTAAGCATTATGGTACCGGGCGCTAATTCCGGAACCACTTCTGATTTTGACGGTAACTTTTCGCTGATTGTCCCGGAAGGATTTAATACCATCGCTCTTTCATTTGTTGGCTATGAACCCCAAACGGTCCAGGTGAGGCCAGGAGAACCAATCGTGGTAAAACTGAAATCAAGCATTATGGACATAGAGGGTGTCGTGGTAACTGCATATGGAGTTCCCCTGATTTCAAAGGATCGTACATCAATGGGATATGGTTATGAAGAAGTGGAAAAAATGGCTAATCGTAGTGCTACAGTAGCAACAACAGTTGGGGGTGTTTTCTCCATGGATGGTAACCGGATTAGTACAAGAGGATTCAATCCTGTAACAGAGGTTCCTCAACCAGGGAGTTCACTGCCTGAACTTCAGATGCCGGAGTTCTATTCATCGCTGAGAACCAATTTCACCGACTGTGCTTACTGGAAGCCAAACCTGACCACCGATGCAAATGGAAAGGCCTCTTTCACGGTTAAGTATCCCGACGACATCACCCGCTGGGATACATATGTACTTGGTATGGATGGACACCGCCATTCCGGCATAGCTGAAAATATGGTATTGTCGTATAAACCTTTGCTGGCCCAGTTATTCATGCCCCGCTTCCTGGTTGCAGGTGATACAGTCAGTGCCCTGGGAAAGGTGATTAATTATACCGGTGATTCCATTCCGGTAACTACCCTTTTCGCTGTAAACGGTAAATCCAGCCCTGCCCGCTATGTTAAGTGTGCTGAATTGTTGCTCGATTCGCTGTTGGTCACAACTGAGAATGCAGATACCTTAAAAGTGAAATATACCCTTACCGGGGATGATGGTTACTTTGACGGTGAAGTCCGTGAAATACCTGTTAACCCATTTGGTATTGAAGAAGCCAAAGGAGTTTTTATGGTTTTGGCAAAAGATACCACCTTCACCCTGCCGGGAGCCTCTGAAACCGGAGAACTTCACATCAGCGCCACAGCCGATTTGCTGGATGTGGTTAAAGGTGACCTCAGGAATCTCAGGTACTATCCATACCTCTGCAATGAACAACTGGCTTCAAAACTGAAAGGACTGTTGCTTGAAAAGCAGATTTGCGTGTATCTTGAAGAAGATTTCAAAGGCGACAGGAGATCCGTAAGATAATTTCAAGCTGGAAAAGAATCAGAATGACGAAAGTGGCTGGGGTTGGTGGGAAAAAAGCAGGACTTCGCCCTGGATCAGCCAGCATGTAATTGAATCGCTTCTGAAAGCGAGATCGGCCGGCTATGCCGTTGCGCTGAACGAGCGCAATATGATCGACAACTTAACACTGGGCATGTCGGTTGCGTCGAACGATGACCTGATCAGGAAACTGTATACCCTGAAAATGATTGATGCAAACATTCTGTTTGAGCAGTTTATCAGCCAGCTTGAACAGTCGCCTGATCTTACAGCCTTCCAGCAACTTCAAATCACTGAACTGAAACAACTCTGTGAATTGCCCTATTCACTGGCTGAACTGATGGGGAAACACAGCAAAACCCTTTTCGGGAATTATTTCTGGGGCAATGAGACCAACGACAGGATGGTTTATGACAACCCCATTACTTCGTCGCTTTGTGCCTACCGCATTCTGGAGCGTGACAGTGCAGGAAAACAGTACCTGCCCCATATTGTGGGCTATCTGCTTGAAGCAAGGACAAATACAGGCTGGAGAAACACCTATGAAACCTCTAAAATTCTTGAAACCCTGCTGCCTTCCTGGGCCGGAATACCTGCTGAACGGCGAAAGCCATCGCTGCAGCTGAGTGGTCCGTTGAATGTTACGGTAAAAGAATTTCCATACACAGCAACTACTTCTGATACCAGCTTACTCAGGGTTGAAAATCAAGGCAAAATGCCGGTTTATTTCACCGCATACACCCGGTATTTTGAATCAAATCCCAAGGCTGTTGACAGTGTTTTCGAAGTCAGCACCTCTTTGGCAGGATGGAGAATGTAAATATCCTGGAAAGCAGGTGAAGCAACTGTTTTGAAAGTTACCATCAGGGTTGATCAACCGGCTGAATATGTGATGATTGAAGTGCCCATCCCGGCGGGCTGTTCCTATGATGACAAGGCCGGATGGTATCCGGGCGAAGAATACCGTGAGCAGTTCAGGGATCATACTTCGATCTTTTGCAACCGCCTGTCAACCGGTAGTTACACCTTCGAAATACGATTGCTTCCGCGATACACAGGCAGTTATTCACTCCTGCCCGCAAAGGCGGAATTGATGTACTTTCCAACCTTTTTCCGGAAGGAATGAGGCCAGGCGGGTGTGGATAAAATAGGGAAGGAGAGGGCAGGAGTTGAGCCTGCTGCGTAAAGTCAAAAAGGAAGATGGACACCAAAGCACAAAAGCACCAAAGTAGGCGTTATTATATAATAGACTCAGGGTTCAAATTCTAATAAAAGCCTTAAAAATCAGGCTGTTAATATGTAATTCAATGTCGTATAGTTAAAGGAATGAATAAAAAATTAACCGCAGAGAACCGCAAAGTTGATCGCAGAGAACCGCAAAGAAATGTGAATGCTTGTTGCTTTGCGGCTCCTGTCTGCCGAGTTTACCCGCCTCAGGAGGGCAGGCAGGTTTGCGTGTCCTCTGCACTTTGCGTTTAGACCTTTCTGCATCCTAATCCTTAACTAAACGACATTGATATGTAATTGGTTATCAATTTCAAATAGGGAAATAGAATCTTTTGTGCTTATCAATTCTTTTGATTTTGAGACTGTTTAAATTTTACTAAACCCTATTGAAAATCAAATTAAAAATTTTAAACAGTCTCTTAATATTGTAATCGGATTTAAAACCCCACGGGTGGTGGTTCTGTTAACACAATAGGATCCGGTGGCAGCGTTTTGCAGTTCAATACTGAAATTCAAAGGCTCCTGTTCACCGATATAAGGTTCAATAAACTGAATCTGATATTGCCGGGATTCAATGCCAGTTACTTCAATGTCAAGATCATACAGGCAATCACAATTGCAAAGGGGCATGTTGTTCAGATTCCTGAATAATAATGGTATCGTTGCTGATTGTAACATTGCATGAAAGATTGCCCGGACAGCAATTGAAACCAGCATTGATGTGCTTTAATAACAGTTTGTTGTTTGTTGCTTCAAAGGTGTATTCGACACAAGACAGACTGTCTGAAACTTCTGTAGTACCCGACCCGGATTTATTGTTTTTACAATCGGATTAGCCGACCAACTGCCCGTTTACACCGGAAGGCTGATTGGTTTCATTTTCATGGTTACGCTGAGTATCATTGTAGTAATGACTACCGTTATGAATAGTTTCATAATAGTTTTCATGCCGCTTCGGATTAACAGATTGTTATTACAGATATATAAAGATACAAGAATGTTATAAGGTTGCATACCAGATTGGTTTTATTCAAGGAATGGTATCCAATGTCGTTTAGTTAAGGTTTGTATCGGAAAATTAAATGATAAGGTATCCTTCGACTACGCTCAGGATGACTGTCAGTCTGAGCGAAAAAGCATTGACCACAACCTGAACGGTTGAACAATGAACTAAAGATAACTGAAATTCTCGTGTATGAAACTGCCCCGGTTTAATAACTTTCATAAACCTTGTTATGGGCTCAAATTCTGTTTATTGGGGTTATCAGTTTGCCGGGGTGAAACCGGATGGGGATAAAAGTATGAATCGACCGGTACACCATCTTTCGTAACGGGAGTCCATTTGGGCATGATTTCAATTACACGCCATGATTCACAGTCAAGAAAGATATCAACACCGTTGGAAATTGAAATAACCTGTACATTGCCTTCAGCTGTTATTTTGATATGAACCATCACCCTTCCCTGTGAGTTGTTTTCTATTGATTCATGGGGATAACGTACGTTTTCTCTCAAATACATGATATGATCCTCCTGTGTTCAAAGTGGGCCGGGGTAAAATCCAGTGTCAGGTTGCTTTTCGAGTCCTGGGGGTATTCAAAGTACAGCCATCCTTACTTTGACATCGGGTAAACCAGTTTGTCGAAATTTCTTTCATAAATCACTTCTCCGTCTTTATCATAGGTTTTCCAGATGCCGGATGGATGATCATTCGTGGTTGATCTGATATCAACCGGCTTACCTGACTTGATATTGAAGATCTCCGATGTTTTTATCCCATCGTCACTCACGGATATTATTTTTTTGTATCTGGCCTTGCTCTGAGGCACTTCTTCATAGCAATTAACATCTTTAAAATATTTATACGATTTGGTAATCTGGCCATTTGCACCAATAACCATGATGATCATGCAGCAGAGAAACAGGGGTTCTTTTCTAAGGAGGTTGTTTTGATTGAGTATTTATTGACGGAATGGGGTAGCGTAACTTTAATCGCAAAGAAAATGCAATCCAAATTTCTAACCAGTTCCGGCTGGCGGTTTTCAATTCCAATTTCCAAATTGACATTCTTCCATCATTCCAATATTCCAAACTCTTCCGGCGGTTTGGCGCGTCCTTGCCTGCCTTCTTGCATTGCGGCGGCGCTTCTGCGTGCTGCCGCAGGTTACAGGCGGTGCGTGCCTGGCTGCCAAATCGGTGCAATGTTTGCGCGTTTTATCTTCTACCTGCTGCGTCTGGCAGCAGGCCCGCGCGTGCCCGGCTTGTTAGACGGTCTGGAACAAGGGTTAAGAATCCAAACGTACAGATTTGTAAACTTACCTTCCGTAAAGATTTCTTATTTCCCTGGTTATCGTGGGCATCAAAGTGGAACTTGCCTGAAATGGTTTTTTTGGCTTTGTCATATTCAGTGATAACAACTTGTCCGGTGGGATTGCTGCTGTAGTTTGAAGAGAAAACGCCCAGGGAAGATATAACCACAGGAAGGCCAAAGTTATCATAATTGTTCTTCATAAAGTTAACCGTACCGGTTCCTGTGCAGATAAAAGAGAGTTTAAAATTCTGGTCATAGCTGACATCCTGGCAACTGATATCCACCAGGTTGTCCGACTCGTCCTGCATAACACTGATCTCGGAAGCGTTCCATAAAACCCCGTCGATGAGGCACGACACGACAGGGGTATCGGAATCCTGTTTTTCGTCTTTTTACAACTGAAGGATGAAACCAGAAGTGGAAATCATCAGAATCGGGAAATACATACTTTTCATAATCTTTATTTTTTAGATGGTTGAATTATTAATGACTTTTTTAGCTTTTAATACAACCCACCCTAAAGGACGGGGCTATTCAAAAATGCAATTAGATTTATAATCAGTCCTCAATCCTGCCCGGGATCAGCTATCATCTTCTCAAATGCCTGAAAATGCTTTTCGGCAGGCAGTTCCGGTCCATCGCCCCGTATGTTCCGTAACAGACTCAACATATGGCGGGATTGAATTATCATTTGGATAGGGTCCGGCAATATAAAAGGGAAACATCCGTTTTCCTTCTTCCCATTCATCAGTTACACTGAACAAGTAGACGCTGAAGTGCCCCTTCATAAACAAAGATCTTTTCGGCTTTGAGTGTAATCGTCTCAGGCTGAATATCATCATATTCAAGATATTGATAAAGATCGCCGGCAATGGAAACCTGATTGTTGAATTCTGCGGGCATCAGTTCAATTTTGCCTGATTCAAGGAGAAAATCGTGGAACTCTCTGCGCAACCAGGATCAGCCGCGATTCTCTGCATATCCTTTCCTGAATTCCAGATTATTTCTGACCGATGTTTGAGAACATTGAATTCGATGTATCTGTTCGTGGAATTCCTGTTTTTATAAGTAATGAATTGATCTGAGGATCGTTGTAAAAGAGAAATGTAAAACAGCTGGGGTATAATAATCGCCTTCATACAATTGTCCGGGATTCGATGACAGTTGTTTCAAAAGCAGTGTAATTTTAACTTATAGGATTCTAACCCTGCGGGAGAATTAGCATGCCTTTATCGAGCAAGGTAGCTGTTAAGTGAATGACATCATCCCGGTTCAGTGTATCCTGCAGTAATTCAAGGATTTCAGGGAAAAGCCTGGCTATTCCTAGCTTGAAATCTTGAAGCAAATTCAAAACTTTGTATTTGTAGATGGTATTGGAGGAATCGAGTACCAGTTGTTGTTTCACAAATGGTTGGTATGCAGAATCATAGTAGTTGCCAGCACAGCCAATGTCGAAGGTTTCGATGAGTGGGTGGGGCAGATGGAATTCAAAGTCAGTCTGTACAACTCTTTGCAAAGTAGCTGCTATCCAAATCATTGCCTGACGGAGCTAATCAAAAGAGCCCTTGTGCTTCTATAGGGAGGGTGTCGTCAGTAAAGTTCCCGTGTAACTTCTGCCACACCAAAGGAATTTCATCCTTTGAGAAACTGGAAAACGAAAGTGCTTTGTAAGCCTGCTTTTTACCAGTGAATCGGATGAAGTGAGGCCGGCAAGCAATGCAATTGTTTATTTTCAGTGAGTTTCCCCGGGGTGGTGGTGTCACTTATACTGAATGAGTCAAGACATCGCTGAACCGGACCGATATCCTGGTATATCCCGGGGTGTCCTTGTTATGAGCTTGCACATGCTTCAACCCTTCAGAATCAGTTTTGATCTGGTTAGCAGGTGATTTGAATTTGACATAGTCACAAACTGCCAGAGAGTGGTGTTCCTGACAATTTTGTTTGCGAAATAATTGAATCGCCTAGAAGCATCTGACGCATCAAGACAGTATTTTCTCAAAAAGCACTGTCCAGGTTGCTTTGGTAAAAGGTGAATATACTTTTCTGGATATCATCACTTTATCACCCGTAATAGATCCAAAGAGTTGTAGTTTTCCGATGAAACATACGTCGTTGAAGTATTCATCTTCAGTCCGTGAAAATGAATCGGAGCCAGCGCAGAAAAATGGCCTTCTTCATTGTTCACCGGTTTCCATTGAACAGTCGTACCTTTAAGCTTAAATGAATTGAAGAAGAAACCGGATTGCGTTTCATCCCTTATCTTTAGTAGCTTTTCCCGAAATCAGATGTAGATTCTTGTGCCACGCACAACAGATAATACCTGCAATGTTTGTCCGTTATTCATGTCAAAGGAAAATCGCAGGGCAAGAAAACCGAACATGGTTTCTTTTTTTCAGAAATCAGGTTGGAATTTTCCAATGTGTACATGTTGCTTTTATCAACAAATCACCAGGGTATCATCGGGATATTAATTTAATTTATTGTCGATATACTGTACTGCAAATTCGCGCCGGTAGAAATGTCAATACCGGATATAACGCCTACAATAGACCGTTTTCCCCATCACTTGCATCTGTCATCACATTTTCTTTCGGATAGCCAGGGAATTCAACTTCATAAGCGCCTTTTTCAGAATGGAAAACTGACCAGTTTTCAGCAACTTTATCAATGAATCTGAATGAATCAATGAATCGATTTATGTCCTCCTTTTCATTTTCATCACTATTCAGTCCAAAAATTGATATAAATATTGTCATTTTCACGGGCAATCCGGAAGGAAACATTAATCGATTCATTTTTATCAGGTCAGCCTGTCTGAAGCCAATACCATTTTGCTCAACGGATTTAACCCTGATCTTTGCCGGATTAACTTTCCAGGCCGTTTGAGAAAACATAACCGCCAGGCTGTCCATATCTGTAATGTGCGTATACTGAAGCTGGCGGGCAAATGCCATGTAAAAACCTGTTTGTTCCGATGTCAAAACAAATCCCATGCATTATACCCATGGGAAAATTTAAGTATAAACGACTGGTCAAGCATATCCAACTGAAACCGGATTTTGGATCAGAATAAGCAACCCAGTATTTCAATATTCTGAACGGAAATTTCACCAGCCCGGTAAAGGCCCTTTTTACCTTGGGTTCGTAACAGTGAACCCTTCTTTGCCTCTGAGGATTTCGATGAGTCCTTCTTTACCCGGAAGATGGCCTATTCCTATTGTATAAAATGCACTTCTGTTTCTTTGAAATGCTGTCAATCTGTAAGCCATTCCATAATTCCTGTCGGTAAACAGGCCTTATACGATTCGCAGGCATCTCGTCCGGGAGCCTCTCTTAACTGCTTTAAGGTCGGCTTTTCTGTAAATTTCACCATTCTGCCGTCTTTAGTCAGCCGCTTTTTCCGATGGTAAAATCGCATAATCTATTCTCAGACTGTCAGAAAACTGGTCAAAAAGTTTTATCTGGGTATTCAGTTCTAAATCTGATACATATTTCTCCTCATGCCCTGCAATGCTGTAATAACTGTCGAGTACAACCGGCATTCGCTTATTAT
>JADJEQ010000008.1 GCA_016709025.1 Bacteroidales bacterium
TTCAAACGTCATAAACACAGCCGATTCATTGAAAAGAGCAATTCCATTGATCAGGAATTCCATTGCCATAATGGTTTTTCCACAGCCTGCATTGCCCATAATGAGCGTTGACCGGTTCAGGGGAAGACCTCCAAAAGTAATTTCATCCAGACCTTTTATACCACTCGCAGATTTTGGAAGTGTGAACTCTTTTTTGATTGATTTATTCTCTTTAGGTTGCTTCATAACTTCCTGACATTAATATCGGTTCATTGAGAACTGTATAAGTCCAAAATTATAATTATAAAAGGAGGGTATTGTTATAGAATTTGTGGAAAGATTTCTATAATTCACAGTTTACAACTCAATAGTCCGGTAATTTTAAGAATCACGCAAGCCTGCCCGACGCAGGCGGGGACGCAAGGACCCCGCAAAAGTGGCGGGGCAGGCAGCAAAGTGTTGATTATCATTATGTTAAAAATTACACATTTTGTTATTTAATGTCTTGAAAATCAGTAATTTAAAAAATAGTAACGGAGTATTGCAACTGGAAGATATATAATATTGGCAGGGTTAAGGTAACCTGTATGTCCGGATGTAAACCAAGGACTGCTGTTTATTGAATAAATTTTTACCGATCTTTCATTCATGCTTGTAGCAAACCATTCTCAGGCATTATTCCGGATAATACTCCTTAGGTTGCTTACAAATAACTTTTGATTTGCAATGCTGTCTTTTCTTTCAGGCAGGTAAATCAGGGTCTGCTTCTGATCATTATAATGTATGATTACTTTGTAATATTCAGATGCCAGGCCCTTCTGGTCTGTGTAAATACTCTTACCTGTAAAGTCTTTGAACTCCCTGAAATCCACAATGATTTCCGGTTTTACAAATCTGCCGATCAGGTTGTTGCTTTTTAATACGATCAGTTTTTGGTGGCTGTCAACGGTAATGTTAAATGTTGTAGGTGCAAACCGATAGAAAAAAAACATTACGGCCATCAATACAAACATAGTTATCAACTGGATGCTATCAAGGCTTTGGGTAATAAGGGAACTTACCGGCATATAAAAAATAAGGACAGCCCAAAAGAGAAGCCATATGTAATCAGGTTTTGTGATGATGGTAAATAAACCGGCATTGCCTACTATTTTAATACCATATTTATTTTCTTCAGCCAGCTGGGCTAATTCGAAAAAATTGATCTGCGGATTATCTGATACTACCGGTAAAGCATCCTCCAATGCCTGAAGCTTGCGCATTTCAGCCAGCATGAATTTTAATTCTTTCAGCATAGTCTATTCTGAGCTAAATCCGTAAAATATTATTTGATTGCAGGATTAAAGGCTTTGTGTATTTCGCATGTACCCGACCATCTAATTGACTTCAAGTAATTCAATTTCAGCTGCAATAGTGCTGTATGCCGGCATTTTTCCACGGTCAGAATTGCCATAACCCAGATTGTAAGGAATAATTATCAACGCTTTACTCCCTTGCTTCATCATGGAGATCCCCTCTTCAAAGCCCGGTATCATTCTATCGACTCCCAGAATGAATTCCAGAGGTTTCCCCTGGTCATCGGAAGAGTCAACCCTGGTGCCATCCAGCAATGAAAAGGTATAATGTACCTTTACTTTTTTACCGGCAGACGCCATGGCTCCCTGGCCGGCAACCTTTTCAATGTAATACAAACCACTGGCAGTGGGGGTTCCGGTCAGGTTATTTTCAGTAAGGTATTCCCTGATATTCTTTTTTTCATTCTCAATACGCTGTTCTTCTGTATAAAGTACCTTGTTTAAGGTTGCCTGATATTGCGCATCTACTTCCTTATAATAAAATGGATAATTTAAATGCGAAATATTCACTGCAAGAAAATTCAGCAGTTCTTTGGCATTTACCTGATCACCCCTGTCGTATAACTCATTGATCAGACGAAGGTAATCACTTCTTACAAAATCAAGCATAGCCCTGATTTCGAACGAAGGAATACTTTGTTTATTAATGGCTTCATAACTCATGTTCTCCAGTACATTCTTATGAGCAATACTCCGGCCACTGAAAACCTCCGGTTTAACTTTATACACCCACCCTTCGGGATAAAGAAAGTTGTTTAAGCTTAGAAAATTGCTGTAGTCAAAAGCGATGCTGAAACAAAAAGGCTTTGAAAATTTGTTTGTTTTGAAAATGTCAAGTAACAATTGTGCTGTTTTGGTCAGTTTATCTTCTTTGTTGGGATAAACCGCCCATGTGAATTTTTGGGCTGTATTGACATTCTCAATACTCACTTCCTGGGCTTGCCATGTAATTTCGCTCATGCCTGAATATTGGATCGTTCCGATGGATAGGGGTACGCCCAATGTTTTTGTTATATAACTGAAATACCAGTCGGTAGGGAGAAAACCTGTCATCAAAGGTTTAATGTCAGTTCTCAGATTCTCAAATTGTTGCAGATAGAGAACGGGATGAGCTGTAATATCGAAGCTCAGTAACAAAATGGAATTCAGGTCGCAAGAATTCATGGTATTGCGGGCAAATTCGAGCATCACATCATTAAATCCGCCTCGTTTCCTGCCCTCTTTATATGCGATCAAAGCCGAGTCGCTTTTGCCATTGGCCATATAATGCAGCGCCAGTTCACCCCAGAAAACTGTAAGCCTGGAGTATGGGTCAATAATCAGGGAATCGTTTTTGTATTCCGGATTGATTTTTAAAACTTTTTCAATGACATCGCTGGCTTGCGCAATTCCGCTGTAAGTGAGTCGTGTGAGATCTATTCCATCCTGTGTCATGGTGTGGTATAGGGCATCGCTCAGGTAAAAAAGCACATCCTGGTTTTCTTCATCCAGATCAACCGCTTTTTGCAGATAGAAAACGCATGAATCGTAATTCCGGGCATCCGGAGTTTTTTTGTATTCTGTTTTTACCCAATCCAGCAGGTGATTTACTTCTGCCTGCCGGGCCAGCCTACGGCTCTCTGTATTAAAGACAAAGGAGTACCAGCCGGGAAATACCTTCATTGCAATGCTTAACATGAATACAATCAGGATCAGACCTGAGTAAATCCATGTTTTATATTTTCCCCAAACTGTTTTTACAATTCCGGGTGTTCCCGTTCCGGTTGCAGGTTCTTCTTTTGAAACAGGAATTGGTACCGGTTCTTTTTTTAAGGGTGGTAAATTGACTGGTTTTTCCTTAGTATCTGCTGGTTTGGGCTCTTTCCTTACAGGTTCAGGAATGTCAATCAGGGTTTTATCATCGTCAGCGAATGTTGCTTTAGGCGGTTCATCATTCGTTTTACGGGTCTGGGTCGCTTCAGTCAAAGCCTGTTTGAAAGCACTGCACGTCTGGTATCGCTGAGCTGGATCCTTGTGCGTGGCGATCTTCAAAACCTGATTAATTTCAGGGTAATTGGTCAGTTCAGGAAGAGGTTCATAAACGATCCTGGTGAAGATCTGAAAACTGGAGGTGGTTGTCGTGTCGTAGGGTGGTTTGCCGTTCAGCATATAAAACAACGTAACACCCAGCGAATAAATATCACTTCGCTGGTCGATGTTTTTATCGGTATTCACCTGTTCGGGACTCATGTAAACAGGTGTGCCGATCTGCGTTCCGGTTGCCGTCATGTCGTCGGTAGCGCCCAACAGCTTGGCAATGCCGAAATCAAGGATCTTTACAGCCTTCGATGGTTCAATAAAAATATTTGAAGGCTTGACATCGCGGTGGACAATTGATTTTTTATGCGCGTATTCGAATGCATCGAGGACCTGCATGAAAATAGGAACCACTTCGTCCAGTGACATCGGGCCATCTCTTTTAATCTTCACATTCAGATCTTCCCCCTCCAGAAATTCCATGACGATGGCCAGCAGATCGGGACGTTCTTCGTAATCAATTACCCGGGTTATGTTCATATGGTTGAGGCCTGCCATAAATCGGGCTTCATTTTCGAACCGCTCGCGGATATTTTTGTTTGCTGTAAGTATAGGATTCAATATTTTGATGGCAACCTTCGATTGCAGTTTCTCATGCACTGCTTCATAAACAGAGGCCATGCCACCTTCACCGATAAGCCGGGTAATCCTGTAATGTTGTATTTTTTCTCCAATCATTGTTGTATCCGGGTATTATTCGGTTTTAAAAATAAAATCTGTATGTCCGATCCTAATTTTATCCTCATTGTTCAGAAATAACTTGTCATAGCGGGTAAGGCGCTGATCATTGTAAAAAGTGCCGTTGGTGCTGGGTTCACCTTTTTCGCTGATGCTTCCGTCGTCGGTGATGATGCACTGTATTTCCCCGAATTGTTCCATTACTTCAATCATGCAATGTTTATGACTGATATAGCGATCGCCGGGAATACTGATGCCCGCATCACGGCCGATGATATTTTTACCTGTTTTGAGCAGATATTCAGTGCTGTTGGAAAGCTGAACCAGCCTTGGCCTGAGGTTTTTCTTATTCCCGAAATCAACAATGGTTTTTTCGGAATTTTCAACAACCTGCCTGAGCGAAGCAGGGATGTTGAATACGAGAACCTGTTGGCAGGCCGGGCATTTTACCATCGCTTTTTCTTTATCTTTCGGTAATTTGCCGGCAGCGATTTCAATTACTTTCTGACATTTTGTGCATTTAATCTGCATATTGAACGGTATTAAGACCAGTCGTTAATTTCATCAAAATTGTCTTCAAGGTTCACCAGGTCATCTTCCATAGATTCCAGCACGTCATCGGGAACGTCTTCAGGAATATCATCGGAAACCTCGCCGGAATATTCAATTTCATCCGGTGCAACAATTTCAGTATTCATGGCATCCTGATTCAGGATGATAACTTCCGATTCCTCTATCTGCTGATTGTTGTTTTCATCAACGCCCATAACATCAACCACCTGGTCATAGTTAACATCAGCTACCAGCACTTCATCTGTTCCGTCGGCATTCAGATCAACCGACATGGTTGTCCCATCTGAAACAACATCGGAACTTACCAGATCGGCAGGGTCATGTATTACGATCATCTCATCCTCGGCTAACTGGCCGTCCAAATTCTGATCGGCATACATGGCATCGGCACTACCATCCTGGTTTATATCAACAAAGACTGCATCTATAGCGCCATCAGTGTTAAAGTCGGCAGCCAGCATTTCTGGTTCGGCCTCTCCTGTATTTTCAGAATTCACATCATCAGAGCCATAGGTCTCCTGTCCTGATGCATCATCATTAGCCAGATCTGTCCCGGGGTCTCCCTGGTATTCAATTGCAGGCAATTCGTGAGGATCTGTAGTGTGGTAATCAACAACCGGTTGATTGTTGCCATCGAGCTCTTCGGTATAAAATGTATTATAATACGCTCCCTGGTATAAAAATACTCCACCGGCTCCAAGTTCCTCTCTGGCTGAGGCAAAAGCCTCTGAAAAGGACATATCATCGTTGATGCGTTCGCTGGTGGCCATCGGGGCAGTATTTGGATTCCAGGTATGTGAAGTCTGCTCCTGCCGGGAATTTTCCAGCGGTGTCAGGGTTGATATTTCATCAAGGACTTCATTCCCGGAATCCGATGATATTGCATCAACAGTGTTTTCCGGGGTGTCATCAGGGAATATTTCCGTAATATCCAGATTTTGCATCTGGTCATTGATAACGGCACCAGCAATTGCAGCTCCGCCTGCCAGGATCATCGAGTTTTTTCTACTGATGGTCTTCCCTGTTTTCGGGTCTTTTATCACTTCAAAGGGTTCAGCAATAATTCGTTCTGATTTTTCGCTGCCAACATTTTTATTTTTGCCCATGGGTTATGGTTTTTATTACTCTCATTAATTTATCGTTTCCATTTCGTTTTACAAACCATACAGTAGCCTCTTCGATCCATATTTTCGAAGGGCTCGGCCCCAAGAAATCTGAAACAACCGGGGCAGATGTAATTCTTTTTAAAATTCTCTTCGTGATCCATTAACTCGTCCTGAACATTGCCGGTAACAGCCGTAGATAAAATTCCGAGTGCACTTCCTACTACCGGTATCATTGCCAATCCTGCCTTAAGCCCGGTGCTCTTCAGGTTGTTGTTTTTCATGATCCGGCGTTTTTCTTTGTGATATTGTTCATAAACAGCCTGAAGTTTTTTAAACGCTTCATAAATCAATTCCTGTTTTCTGAAATCTTCATAAAGAATTCCTTTTTTGATGTTGCCGGAGACGAACAGGGACAAAACTATTTTAATGTCAACCGGATAGGAAGCAAGTCGAAATTCATCTGATTCAACCACAGCAGACTGCATAATTCTTCTGCCATTCACAAATGTGCCATTGCTGCTTCCGAGGTCTGAAACAAGGTATTCTGTATCAGACATTTTTTTGATAGAGCAATGCCTGCTGCTCACCTTTTCATTTTTTATCACCAGGTGGTTGTCGGGAGCCCTGCCTAAAAACAGTGTTTCATCCATAGTTAACTTTGACTGAGAGATTCTCTTTTATTAGTAATATCAGAATTTACAGAATGTCACGTACTTTAACCAGATATGCCGAATAATTATCGCGTGAATTGCCTTCACACAGCGATTTAATATGATTCAGTTTTGCCTCATCTGCTTCATTGGAAGCCAGAATTTCAGTGAGTTGATCATCAGATACCCCTGAATAGATTCCATCGGAGCATAACAGCAGATAATCATCTGTCCGAATATCACTGATAAAATGAAAATCAGGTTGGACATTATGAACATGCTTTCCCTGGATTGCCCTGGTGATAACGTTGGATTTCGGATGACGCTCAGCCTCATTTTTTGTTACCAGACCCTGTTTAAGCCATTCATTAACCAGGGTATGATCAGTGGTTTTCCATATTATTTCACTATTGCGGAAATGATAAAGCCTGCTGTCGCCACAATGTAAAACGGCAACACCCTCCCGATTCAGGATGGCAAGAACTACCGTTGTTCCCATTCCTTTGGTTTCCGGATTGTCCGCAACAAAAAGATCAAATGTATTTTGTACATGATCGAAGGCGTCGGTTAAAAGCCTGGCGGTTATATCTTCTTTCAGGCGGGGTATAAGATATCCGGCGAATGTTTCACTGGCCAGTTTACTTGCAGCTTCACCCTTCGTGTGACCTCCCATGCCATCGCAGACAATAAACAGGGTGTCATTTTCATTGGCTGTGCCTTCAACAGGTAAGATATAATCTTCCATGTTTTCGCGTTTGCCCTGGCAGAAAATCGTTCCGGGAGTAAATAATTCAATTTTCATATTCCGGTTTAAGTAGGCGTGAAACGGGAATAACTGAATTATCTGACAACTCCCAACGGCATATCACGTGAGGCATTGCCTTCAATAATGGGTGTTTGCGCGTTCCCGGTAAGATTCAATACATTGCCTTTGACATAGGTAAAGAGCTCTCCAAGGTCGATGGTATTGTCCTTATCCCTGTCTGCACTGCCTTTTAGCCCTTTTATAAGGTAATAGGTGAAGGCTCCCTGGCGCATTTTGCTGTTTTCCTGTGATGTTTCTGTGTTTTTGGATGACATCATAATGGCAACACTCGTTTCTGATGTTCCTGTAGTGGCAGGGGAGGAGGTGGGCGTTCCCTGGTAGATGCTGCCGGAATAGCAAGCATCGGCATAGCATATTTTATATCTGGCAGGGTATTTTTTAAATACAGCCTTTACCTCGCTGTGAAGAAGCAGTGAATTGTACTGATCAGTGATGTCTGTCGGGCAGAAAGCACTTTCAGCGCCATGTCCGGAGTAAAAAAACAAAAGCATGTCATTGGCTGAGGCTCTGGAGAAAACATCATTCATGGTTTGGATAATATTGCTTTTTGTCGCTGCCTCATCAACCAGTACTGTGATATTTTCATCAGGTACTGCTCCTCCTTCGCAACTTTTCAGATAAGCATAAAATCTGTACGCATCGTCATCTGAATAACGTAAATCCAGATCATCCCTTTTATAATCAGCACAGCCTACAACCACCGCGAAAGTTTGGGGCTGCTGGGCCTTAAGGGAATTCAATGCACAAAGTAAAAACAGAACCGGAAGGATGGTCTTTCTCATAAGTTAATTCGATGTAATTAATGTTAAATAACTGTAAATCTATTTAATACAACTAATTGAAGCTAATTCTTTTTTTGCCGAATAAAGGTTTCATGATCGCTGAAACCATTATTTCTTACATATTTTTTAAACTGTTTCCTGTTTGCATTAAACTGGTATGGCAGCACAGTATCCTGAACTGTTTCAACAACAGCCTTTAAATTGTCAATGTCGGATTGTTCAGTTATGCTGCTTACTATAAGTTGTCCCTTCGAAAGCTGCATTTTTTTCACCTCCCAGCCATTTTTACCGGAACGTGAATTTAAAAAATAGAAACCTTTAAATTTCCGTACAACATTGTCCGTATCGATCCTGAACATGGTGTCAATATAATGTAAACGGTATATAATACTGTCACCCTCGACCACGACAGGAGTTTTTTCATTGGTTGTCAGGTTGATCAGGGTGTCTCCTGAAAGTTTTTCATTACTGCTGAGTTGATTTGCGTGAATTTTCTCTGCAATGTCATAAATTCTTTGCATCATTCCGTTGTCAATCTGCAGAGTTGAACTGTCTTCCATACTCAGGTATTGCCCCAGTAACCGTTTTGGGAATTTTGATAGATTGCCGGTGCCTGCAGGCTGGGGTTCAGTAAAAGTGACAATCGGATCACAGGAAAACAGACAGGTAAGAATGGTACCAGTCAGTATGATTTTGAGTGCTTTCATGTTGGTTATTTAGGACTGTTTATATGTTTCACAGTAAAATTCTGCTTCTTATCTTATCCGTATCATTATTGCCATACACCTGTCCAAATGTATAAATTATTTACATATTTTTATTTTGTTCCTTTGAAAAATCAACCAATTATTTCAGTAGTTGCAAAAAAATCTGATGGTTCACGGAAACTCTCTATTAATCAAGCATATATACAAATAGTGAAGGGTGATGATTTTTGCCGGATTGAGATCAAAATAAATTTCTGCCATGAACCAGTGTGTGTTGTTCAGTGCTTTTCTACCTTGCAGGTACTGGTTTTAATTCTGACTATGTTCTGCGGAGATTCCCATTGTATATATTCTCGCCGGAATATTCTATTTTTGTAATTACAACCTCATTTTATGCCCAATTCACCCTACGCCCTGCTTTCGAAGAAATATTACTTCGATGATACCGCTTTTACCAGCCTGATGAAAAAGCGGATATACCATGTACTGTTGATTGCCAGTAACTACGATTCATTTGTTTTGGAGGGAGACGGGCGAATTGATGAGCAGATATTCAATGAATATGTTTCACTCAGCTTAAGGTATCCACCCCAGTTTATCCAGGTTTCATCTGAGAAGGAAGCTCTGGTGGCGATTGAAAATCAACACATCGACCTGATTATTACCATGCTCAGCATGGGCAAGAGCGATAGTTTTGATTCGGCCCGGCGTTTGAAAGAGTTATATCCCGGAATTCCTATTGTTGTGCTGACTTCATTTTCGCGCGAGGTAACCATGACCATTGCCAATGAAGATTTGTCGGCCATCGACTATGTGTTTTGCTGGCTTGGTAATGCAGATATTCTATTGGCCATTATAAAGCTGATTGAAGATAAGATGAATGCCGAGCACGATATTCTTGATGTGGGTGTGCAGGCGATTTTATTGGTTGAGGATTCAATCAGGTTCTACTCGAGCTACCTCCCCAATATATATAAGATCATATTTAAGCAATCAAAGGCTTTTATGACCGAAAGCATCAACGAACACCAGATGATGCTGCGTATGCGTGGAAGGCCTAAAATCCTGCTGGCTAACAATTATGAACAGGCCATTGGATATTATGAAAAGTACAAGAACAATTTATTGGGTATTATCACAGATACTTCTTATCCCCGTAACGGCAAGGAAGACCCCATGGCCGGGATCAGGCTTATTGAGAAGGTGAAGCGTGAGGATGAATTTATCCCCCTGCTTATGCAGTCGAGCGACCTTTCGAATCATGCGATGGCCCGCGAACGCAGGGCCGGATTTATTCATAAGCTTTCGCATACCTTGTCGATCGAACTCCGCAATTTTATTATCCAGTATTTTGCTTTCGGTGATTTCGTTTTTTCCGACCCTGTTACAAAGCAGGAAGTAGCCAGGGCTGCCGACTTAAAAGCGCTGCAGCAAAGAATTTTTGAGATTCCCGACAATTCTCTTGAGTATCATGTTTACCGCAATCATATTTCGAAGTGGCTTTATGCCCGCGCCTTGTTTCCTCTTGCTGAGCTTTTCCGCGACCTTAGACCCGGCGATTTTCAGGATCTGGACGAGATCAGGCGTTTTATTTTCGATGCCATTGCAACCTTCAGGCTCAACAAAGCCAGGGGGATTATTGCAGAGTTTAACCGCGAAAGCTTCGATGAATACCTTAGTTTTACCAGGGTAGGGCAGGGGTCAATCGGAGGGAAGGCGAGGGGCCTGGCTTTCCTCGATTCGATGATCAAACGTAACCGCCTGCTTGATCACTGGAAGGATGTTATCGTTACCATACCCCGCACCGTGGTGCTGGGAGCAGATATTTTCGATGAATTTATGGAGGATAACAGCCTTTACGAGATTGCCCTGTCTGGTGCCGGCGACGAAGAAATTCTCGACAATTTTGTGGCTGCCCGCCTGCCTTTCAGGTTGCACGAAGATCTGTACACTTTTATCAGTGTAGTCAAAAAACCCATTGCAGTCAGGTCGTCAAGCATGCTCGAAGATTCATACTATCAGCCATTTGCAGGGATCTATTCAACCTATATGGTGCCTAATTTTGTAAACGATGAGCGCCTGACCATCGAAAATCTGAGCAATGCCATCAAGAGTGTTTATGCCTCTGCCTTTTATAAAGATTCAAAAGCTTATATGCTTGCCACATCCAATGTGATTGATGAGGAGAAGATGGCCATTGTCTTGCAGGAGGTGACAGGGGCACCTTATGGTGACCGTTTTTACCCTAGTTTCTCAGGAGTTGCCCGTTCCATCAATTTCTATCCGATTGCACCCGAAAAGCCTGAAGACGGTATTGCCAACATTGCCCTCGGACTTGGAAAATATATTGTGGATGGGGGTTTAACACTCAGGTTTTCACCAAGGTACCCACGAAAAGTATTACAGCTTTCTACTCCGGAACTGGCTTTGCGTGAGACACAGAAACATTTTTATGCCCTCGATCTGCGACCCGGTAGCTTCAATCCAACCACCGATGATGCCTGTAACCTGCTGAAATTAAACCTTCCGGAAGCGGAAAAAGATGGCTCATTGCGTAACCTTGCCTCTACCTTTGATTACGAGAGCCATATGCTGCGTGAAGGGATGTTTGGCGAAGGAAAAAGAATTATTACCTTCTCTAATATTTTGATGCACAATATATTCCCATTAGCGGAAATACTTTCCACCATTCTTGAAACCGGCCAGCGGGAAATGAGCAAGCCGGTTGAGATTGAATTTGCGGTCGATTTGAACCAGCCTAAAGGCCAGCCAGCTGTTTTCAACCTTCTGCAGATACGGCCGATCGTTGATAACCGTGAAGCCATTGAAGCCCATCTTGAAGATGTAAAGGAAGCCGACACGGTGATTTATTCCCATTCGGCCCTTGGAAATGGGATTATCCGTGATATTTATGATTTTGTCTATGTGAAACCCGAATCTTTTAATCCTGCGGCCAACAAGGAAACTGCTCTGAAAGTCGGAGAGTTGAATGACCGTTTCCTCGCCGCAAAGAAATTTTATGTGCTGGTTGGCCCGGGGCGCTGGGGCAGCAGCGATCCATGGCTCGGGATTCCGGTTAAATGGCCACAAATATCGGCCGCACGCGTAATTATTGAATCTGGATTAGAGCATTACCGCATCGACCCAAGTCAGGGAACCCATTTTTTCCAGAACCTGACTTCTTTCAGGGTCGGATATTTTACGCTAAATCCTTTTATCAGGGATGGATTCTATGACCTGGATTTCCTTTCCAAACAAAATGCAGTCTATGAAGACGAGTACATCAGGCACATTCGTTTTGAAAAACCGATTGTGATTATGATCGATGGGAAGAAAAACCTGGGGGTTATCATGAAGCCTGAGATGGGACAAGGTGAGTGAGGAATTCGAGAACTAAGGGACTAAGAGACTGAGGGACTGAGGGACTGAGGGAGAGAGAGAGAGAGAGAGAAAGGGAGAGTGAGAGAAAGGGATAAGGGGACTGAGAGATGAGTAGTGAGTAGTGAGTAGTGAGTAGTGAGTGAAGAAACCAGTAACCAGTAATCAGAAGCCAGAAGTCGGAGGTCAGAAGTCGGAAGTCGGTCAGAGAGACTAAGAGACTGAGAGAGTGAGAGAGTTAGAGAGTGAGAGAAAGGGATAAGGGGACTGAGAGATGAGTAGTGAGTAGTGAGTGAAGTAACCAGTAACCAGTAACCAGTAACCAGTAACCAGAAACCAGTAACCAGTAACCAGAAGCCAGAAGCCAGAAGTCGGAAGTCGGTCAGAGAGACTAAGAGACTGAGAGAGTGAGAGAGTTAGAGAGTGAGAGAAAGGGATAAGGGGACTGAGAGATGAGTAGTGAGTAGTGAGTTGTGAGTGAAGAAACCAGTAACCAGTAACCAGTAACCAGAAACCAGACCAGTAACCAGAAGTCAGAAGCCAGAAGTCAGAAGTCGGAGGTCAGAAGTCGGAAGTCGGTCAGAGAGACTAAGAGACTGAGAGACGAAGAGACTGGGAGAAGAAGTAAATGAGAGAAAATGTGACAATGGGATTTGGAAAATTTCTAGCCAGCCTGCCGGTCAATCCGCCGCAGGAAGGCTGGCAAATTCTAATGCCTAATTTCTAATTTCCAATGTTCCATCATTCCAATTTCCAATATTCCATCATTCCATCATTCCAACTTTTGTCACCCTGAGCGTAGTCGAAGGGCCATCATCCCAACATTCCAGTTTCTTTGAACTTTGAGCCCGCCTCCACTTTGTTTCGTCGGGTAAACTTTAAACTTTTTACTTTTTACTTGTAGCTACTTAATTCCCATCCACAAGGTAGGCTCTCAACTCCTCGGTTTGCGGGTTTTTAAACAGTTCATCAGGTTGCCCCTGCTCAATAATTTTACCATCGCACATAAAAATCACGTGATCGGCAAGGCGCATGGCCTGTCGTAATACATGGGTTACCAGAATGATGGTGTAGTGTTTTTTCAGTTCTTTAAACAGGTTCTCGATAATTTTACTTGAAATCGGATCCAAAGCGGAAGTCGGTTCATCGGCCAGGATGATGGTTGGTTTTACAGCCAGACCGCGGGCCAGGCACAGGCGTTGCTGCTGACCAATTGATAAACTGGTAGCCGGTGAATTCAACCGGTTTTTTACCTCTTCCCACAAGCCGGTTTCCCGCAAATGCTTTTCTACACTAAATTCAATCAGTTTTTTGTCACGTACTCCTTTCAGCTTCAGCCCGTATGCGACATTCTTATAAATTGAAACCGGCAAGGGATAAGGCCTTTGCGACAACAGACCCATTTTTTGCCTGATTGATGGAATATTGGTGGTTGTGTTCAGAATGTCATCGTTTTCAATCAGGATATTGCCGCTAACTTTCAACTCTCTGTAAAGATCGGTCAGCTTATTCATGCATTTCAGCAGGGTGGTCTTTCCGCAGCCGGAAGGGCCCAGAAGCACGGTTACCTTGTTTCTGGGAATATCCAGATTTATATCGTTGAGGATATGGTGGTCACCGGCAAACACGTTCAGGTTCCTGACCCTCAGGACAGGGAGCGCTGATTTGTTGGTCGGTTTTGAACTGGTTTCCTTGTCTGACATAGTGACTGTTTCTGATAAAAACATAGTGGCTTATTTCAGATTGGTTTTTGAATATCTTTTTGAAATGTAACGAGCACCCAGACTTAGGGCAAGTATGATAACCGTGAGAATAACGGCCGATGCAAATGCCCTTTCTCTTACTTCCGGAATTGGAGATCCCAACTGGAAAAAGATTGCCAATGGTAAAGTTGCGGCTGGTTCATCAAGGTTGACCGGCACATTATCGGTATAACCTGCCGTAAACAGCACCGATGCAGCGTCACCGATTCCTCTTCCGAAAGAAAGCAAAACTGCAGTGATAAAGCCTGAAAATCCCTGTTTGAACATCACCCTGAAAGCCGTTTCGGTACGGGTGGAGCCCAGGGCCAGGGAAGCCTCGTGAAGCCCTCTTGGAATGGTGCTGAGAACCTCGTCGAAAGTACGTACCATAATGGGTGAGATCAGCAGGGCAACGGTAATGATGCCCGCCAGCAGCGAAGCATTCATTCCAAAGAAAAGCATCAGCGTAAATCCAAAAGCACCGTAAACAATGGAAGGGATCCCCCAAAGGGCATCAAGAAAATAGCGTATGGTATTCTGGGTTCTTCTGTATCTGACCAGTTGAACATTGATATAAAGAGCTGCAGGCATCCCGATGAATATGGCAATTAGTGTGGCTCCAATGGCAATATACAGCGAGCCCATGATTGCATTCAGCACACCGCCTTCACCACCATAGTAATACCCACCTTTTGGTGTCTTCAGTATCATATCCAGGCTCAATGCATTGAATCCTTTTACAAAAATTACCAGGATAATGAAAGCAAGCACTGCAATCAGCGAATACGTCATAAAAGCTGAAAGAATCACGAAGAATTTTTCTTCAAGTATTTTAATCCGCCTCATTGTCTTTTGGTTTTGTGAATTAAATACCTGAATATCAGATTAAAGGCCAGGATAATTATCAGCAGAAGGAAAGCGGCAAACATCAGTGCCGCATCGTACATCGGAATGGAGAGCATTTCGCCATAGTTATTGGCAATCAGGGCTGGCAAAGGGTAGGCTGCATGGAGGGGATTGCCAGATACTTTCACCACATTTCCGACCACCATCATCACAGCAATGGTTTCACCAAAAGCCTTGGCTATACCCAGACCATATGCCGAAATTATTCCCGGAAAATTACCCCTGATCACTACATGCTTAACCGATTCCCAACGGGTTGCCCCCATAGAAAGAGCAGCTTCTTTCAATCCTGAAGGGACCGTATTAAAGACTTCAATCAGCATATTGAGGATATAGGGAATGCACATGACCGCCAGCACAATGCCCCCGGCCAGGGTTGAATAGCCTGAAGATGTAGTTCCAAAGATCGGTGCAACATAGTCTGATACAAAAGGGACGATGATCAGGATTCCCCAAACACCATAGATCACGGAAGGCAAGCCGGCCAGCACATCAATCACAGGGTGCATTACCCTGATCAGTTGTTTCGACGAAAACTGTGTAAGGTAAATGGCTGCCAGTAAACATACCGGTGCAGTAAAAAGAAAAGAAAGCAAGGTTACATACAGGGATCCTGCAATGAAAGGCCAAAATCCGAATTCACCTTTTGAAGGAGCCCAGTTCGACGAAAATACCAGGCTCATGAACGATTGCTGATCAAACAGGGGCGCTGCTTTCAGATAAAGACCCGTGCCTATGATCAATGGCAGACAAAGGATCGTCGCCAGTGAGGTGACCATCCAGAAACCATTGATTTTATCGAGCAATACCCGCTTTAATTGCATTTTTGAGCTTTGTTTGAACTTCAGCCAAATGAAGGATTTACGTTTTACAAATGACGAATGACGAATGACGAATGACGAATGACGAATGACAAATGACGAATGACAAATCGAAGGTAACCGAAAACGAAATCCGATTTTTCAACTTTGTGCAGTTAATCCGTTGGTTACAATCAGCCCAACTTCAAATTGCTAAATAGCTAAATTGCATTTCCGAATCCACAATCCGAACGAGCGAATGCGTGTTCATTCCTGTAAATCCCAAATCTGCAATTTTCATTGTTTGTTTGCCAACATCCAACTATTACGAATGATGAAATTGTTGCAGGATTATCAAATGAACCCAAATGCTAATTTGCTAATCTGCTCATTAGCTAATCCACAATCCGAACCGGAGCGAAGCGGAGTTCACCGAAGGTAAATCCGAAATCTGCAATTTTTTCATTGTTTGTTTGCCAACTTTTTTACGAATTATGAAATAGTTGCAGGATTATCAAATGAACCCAAATGCTAATTTGCTAATCAGCTAATTTGCTAATCAGCTAATCTGCTAATCCTTCCGCTGCCAACTGCCCACTGCCAACTGCCTTCTCTCTCACTAAAGTTTCTTAAGATACTCTTCAATCTTCACAGGGTCAATCGGCACATAACCGGCCTCAGTCACATACTTTTGCCCATCGGTCAGGCACCAGCGGATAAAATCGAGGGTAGATTGTTTCTGAGGCTTGCCTTTTGACACAAAGTAGAGTTCACGGGCGGGAGGCGACGGGTAAATGCCATCAGCAATCGCTTTCAATACCTGTTCAAAACTGTTGTAGAAATCTTCCTCAGGGTCGATGTTCCCATTGCCATTGATATCAATCGGCGCTACCTCAATCCCTGGCCGTTTCTTACCGGTATTAATATCGTAAGCATAAGCAGTATTGTTGAATCCAATTCCTAGTTTGTCTTTAGCTACCGCATCGGCCAGACCGGGATCACCGAAAATGCCAATGCCCAGCAGATTCTCCTGTTTCCCGCCAAGGTATTTGGCCCAGGTTTCTGCAGCACCACATGCATCGGAACGGGTATAGACCACCATTTGTCCTCTTTCAGGCATTTTGAGAATATCTCCCCAGTCTTTGTTTTTTTCTTCAGTAAAAATAGCGGTGAAGGCTTCTTTGGTCAGCCCTTTTTGCTTAATCGTTCCAAGGAAGGGATTTTGATCGCTGATGGTTGGCACTACGGCATCAATGGTAAGTCCGACCCACCAGACACCCTGTTTTTTTTCTTCTTCCGCTATTTCCCTGGAGAACATGCCCAGATCAACGGTTCCGGCCAGTGCATCGGCCATGCCTTTGCCTGCGCCACCACCCGAAACATTAAACCTGATTTCAGGATGTGTTTTTTTGTATTCTTCTGTCCACTTAACAGCCAATGGATACAGTGCGAAAGCGCCAGAAAGACTGATGGTCTGGTCCTTCTTCTTTTGTGAAGCACAGGCTGAGAGCATGATTGCTGCCACCAGCAGTAGGATATATTTTGATTTTTTCATGGCTGGAAATTTATTTTTCAGATGAAGGGGCTTGTTTAAAAAGATTAAGGTTGATGTTAAGTTGTATATAAAAAAACTGCGAGAACTTTTCTTCAGGAATGCTCTGGATTTCTTTCAATGTTTCTGTGGGAATGTAAAAGCAATATCCGCTCTCAAGATCTCCCCATTCGTTGATTTTATACTTCAGAATCAGATCATTCTCAATTCCAAGGTCTTTATCTTCCGGTGTTGCCGGATTGGCTTGCGCCAATGCAAAATGATGAATGGTATTTCTCAGGCTGACTTTTTTTGAAAATTTGTAGTCAAGCCATAAATAAATGTCAGATAATCCTCCCTGTTTTGTTTGTGATGCAAAAGATCTGTAAAAATCCATTGCCCCAAAAAATTTATGACGGTTCCCGTATAAGGGATCAAATAAATTGTCGGTTCCATCTGTTCCGACAGTGCTGTTGTTTCCCGACAGATATCCCACTCCCAGCCCGGGTGTAAAGTTCCCCAGTTTATATCCGGCATCGGCATCAATCAGGTAGGCGCTGATCTGATTTCCTTTCTGGTTTTTCCCATACTGATAATAAGCATCTCCCCATACATTGAAATTGCCGCTTTTATATTCTCCGTAAAAACCGGTTGTATGCCTGAAATTCAATGCATTGGTCGTGTCAGTTTCAGTTACACCGGACGAAATATGTAAAAACGAAAGAGTGAGATGATCGTTGAATTTCCGGTTAGCCCAGAGATAGTTCAGCGATTTGATTCTGCTGGTAGGATAATAATTTTCCGAAGTTGGCTCTAACAGGGTATTCCAGACAGCCCCCGCATGAATATTTGTAGTCCCTGCGAGAAGTTTTAATACAACAGCATCGTAGGAAATGCCGGTTTGATTCCAGTTCCGGTCGCCCAGAAGTCGTTTGTTATCATATACCAGCTGTTGACGACCTGCAGAGATCCATCCGTTATTGCCGATTTTCAGTTCAGCATAAGCTTCAAGCAGGTCAAGTGAAGGATTGTCGCCGACACCGGTTGAAGATTGCATTGCCTGATCGCCCCAGATGCGGACATCCTGTGGCGTGACCTTCACTTTCAGCAATTTGGATTCGTAACTGAATGAAAGCCTCGTTCGTTGTGAGATAAATACTGCCGGATTCAGTCCTTCGGCAGCCAGTTTCTGATAACCATCGCGGATTTCGAAACGGCTTCGCAACTGGGCATCCACACTGAACTGGGCAAATCCGTTTTGAATTAAGAAGAAAGTACTTATGCAGGAAAGTAGAAAAAATTTACGTACGTGCTTCATCTATCGCGAAATTTTGGATCTCAGCAAAATTACAACCATAGATGTTTCTGAAAAACAGTCTTTAAGCGTAAGCAGCAGGCTACGTTTTAAGGCGAACGGATACGTTTAAAAGCCTATAGGATTGTAAATTTTAAATCAGGGTATACTTCGGGAAAATGAATTTTATTTTCGGGGAACCGGCTTTTAGCTCCCGACTTCACTACAACGCGATAACGGCTGAAAAATCTGACTAAAGGAATTTTCGGATAGTTGTTTCTTTTAAATTAAGCAACTGCATTCTGTCAAAGTAAAAGAGTTTTAAAGGGCTAAAGGCAAAATCAAAATCAAACCTGAGTTTGATTACTTTTGCAAAATATAGCAACATCCAAAATGATTTATAACAGAATAACATTGGCCTTTCCTGAAAAGGAAGAAAAGCTGTTCCTGGATAAATACTTTTTAGACTCCCTTCTGCAGGTCAGGGTTTCATTTATAATCGTTTCATTTCTTTATGGCGTATTCGGATACCTCGATTCACTTATGTTTCCTGAGTATGCATCTCTTTTCCATGTCATCCGATATTTATTCGTTGTTCCGGTCTTGTTATCGGTTTTTTTTCTATCATTCACCAGGGCTTTCAGAAAAATATGGCAGTTGCTGTTGTTTCTCAGCTTAATAATTGGCGGATCCGGGATTAGTATAATGATTATGCATGTACCCGAGAACTATGCCTATTATGCCGGTATGATGCTGATTTTTTCGGCAGGTTATTTTTTTATCAGACTCCGGTTCTTACTATCATCAATAGCGGGTTGGATTGTTCTGCTGGTGTACAACCTGGGAGCAATATTTTATGCTGATTCTCCGGCCATAACGCTTGTGAACACCAATTTCTTTTTTATCAGTGCAAATGTTATTGGAATGTTTGCGGCATACAGCATAGAATATTCTGCACGTCGCAATTTTTTCCTGAATTATCAACTTGACAATGAAAAATTGCTCGTTGAATACAGTAATAAAAACCTCGAAAAAACAGTTGAGGAACGCACCAATGAGCTGCTTTTGGCGAAAGAAGCTGCTGAAACAATCAATGCGAACGTTACGGCAATAATAGAAGGTACACAGAATAATATATGGGCTTTTAATAAGAATTTCGAAATATTGTATATCAATCACGTATTTCAAAGGGAGTTTGAAAAAACGTTCGGTGTTCTGTTGTCTCCTGGTATCAGCCTTATCGGATCACTGCCAGAGTCAATGCGCCCTTTATGGAAATCGCGTTACGAAAGGGTTCTGAACAATGAACAATTTACAGTTGAAGATGCAATTGATTCGGGAAATGGGATCGTTTTTATCGAAGTATCTTTTAATCCCATTGTTAAAAAAGGAGAGGTGGTTGGTGGTTCATGCTTTGGCGAAGATATAACAGACCGGAAGCTATCAGAAATTAAGCTGAAAAAGGCTCTTGAACTTGCCGAGGAGAGTGATCGACTCAAATCGGCCTTTCTTGCAAATATGAGCCACGAAATCCGAACGCCGATGAATGGTATACTGGGATTTTCCGAATTGCTGAAAAATCCGGGTCTGACCGGTGATCAGCAACAGGAGTACATCAGCATCATCGAAAAAAGCGGAACCCGTATGTTAAATATTATCAACGATATAGTCGACATTTCAAAAATTGAAGCTGGTTTGATGAAACTGGATTTAAAGGAATCAAATATCAATGAGCATATTGAATACATTTATGCTTTCTTCAAGCCGGAAGTAGAAGCTAAAGGGATAAAATTCACTTACAGATATTCACTGCCCGCAAAAGAATCTGTTATTTATTCTGATCGGGAAAAGATATATGCCATTTTGACCAATCTTGTTAAAAATGCCATCAAGTATACAGAAGAAGGCGCAATAGAATTTGGATACCTGAAAAAAGGCGATTTCCTTGAGTTCTACGTGAAGGACACTGGAATTGGCATCCCGGAGAACAGACAAGAAGCCATTTTTGAAAGGTTTATTCAGGCAGATATCGCCGATAAAATGGCACGGCAGGGTGCTGGATTGGGGTTGTCAATCTCAAAAGCTTATATAGAAATGTTTGGCGGCAACATTTGGGTTGAGAGCGTGGAGGGGGTTGGCTCAACATTTTATTTTACTTTACCATACAATGTCGCCCGGGAAAATACCCTGACCCCAAAGGATATGCAGGATTATAGCACTTTGCCCAACATTTCAAATGAAGTTCGGGGGCTGAAGATACTGATTGCCGAAGATGATGAAACTTCTGGAATCCTGCTGGAAATCGCAGCTAAGATGGTTGGGACAGTTATTTTAAAAGCAGGAACAGGTATTGAAGCCCTTGAGACTTACCGTAATAATCCTGATATTGATTTAATACTTATGGATATACAAATGCCGGGATTGAACGGATACGAGGTTACCCGCCAGATCCGCCAATTAAGCACGGATGTGATTATCATTGCACAAACAGCTTACGGGTTAGCCGGCGACAGAGAAAAGGCCATAAATTCAGGGTGCAACGATTACATCGCAAAGCCTGTTACTACAGCCAAATTACTTTCAATCATAAAGAAGCAATTCGGGAATAGTACATGGAGAATTGACAAAGAGAAAGTGTGAATCCTTCATTTATCCGACCATTTTAAGGTATAATTACATAATCAGATGAATCATAAAATTAAATTCTTAGTATTTTTTATTCTAGGATTGGTTCCATTTATTTTGTCAGCTCAGCAAGTAAACAAGGAAACTTTTGAATGGCTGAAGAATCATGCACTCAGTCCTGATAAATACATCATCGAAAAATTTCAGTCGAATGATGTTATTTTATTGGGAGAGCACCATGTGGTGAAAGAGAACCTGTTATTTCTACAGGAAATGATTCCTATACTTTATCAAAACAGAGTATATAACATAGGAATGGAGTTTGGTGCTTCTGAATTCCAAAACGAGTTGGACGAACTGGTTAACGCTCCGGACTATGATGAAGAAAAAGCAAAAGCAATCATGTTTGCTTACAATGTTGCCTGGGGTTTTCAGGAATATCTGGATGTATACAAAGCGGCATGGAAACTGAACCGCTCTTTGCCTGATGGTGCCAGAAAATTCAGGATCCTGAATTTAAGCTATGTCTTCGACTGGGAGAAATTCAATGGAAAAAGAACATCTGAAAGTATGAGGCTGGTTTTCAATAAAGGTACTGTGGACAAATACAGGGCCGAAATCATTGAAAAGGAAATTATTGGTAAAAATGAAAAAGTTCTGGTCCTGGTGGGTACACCCCATGCCTATACCCGTTATGGTTCTCCTTATTTTAAATACAATGGAGACAATTTTTGTGATTACGATTTTGACTGGTTAGGCAACAGGTTGTATAAAAAGTATCCGGAAAAAGTATTTAATATTATCCTGCATCAGGCATTTACTCAAAAGGAAAATGATAACTATTTTCTGATTTCTCCATCAGATGGAGCCATTGAACAATTGATGAAGCAAAATTCAGATAAACCAGCCGGATTTGATCTGTCAGGCACTCCCATCGGGAAATTGCCGGATAACAGCATTAACAGTGTGTGCTATGAGAATTTTACCCTCGAACAATATTTTGACGGGTATATTTTCTTAAAACCTCTCCGTGAACTGGAAGGTTGCACCGTTATCAATGATTTTGTGAATGAGCAGAATTTTGAATATGCGGTAAAAAATTTCCCGGATCCGGATTGGCATGAGAAAATAGCGACTTTAGATGACCTGAAAAGATTTATCAAAAGCAATTCTGAGAGAATTTCGATTCAGTATCAGGGACTATAATGTTTAAGCAGCCCCGGTTATTATGCACAGGAGTCAGATTTTTTAGTTTTAAGCATACGATTTCTGGCAGGGAGCTTTGTTGAAGAGCGTTTAAATTAAGGTGTTAGTGGCTAACTACAATAGTTCGACAATGAAAGTAAGGAAATTATTCATAATTGTTTTTTGGGCAACCATATTAGCTGTTTCATCCTATTTCTATTACGATAACGCAATTGTATATTTATTTGGTTATAGAAGTGAGAGGTTTGGACAAAGTTTGTTTGAAAACCAGATATGGTTCATCTCTCATATAATTGGAGCGTCTTTTTCACTGTTTCTTGGGCCATTCCAGTTTTGGGGCACAATTCGTAATAAATATATTGGTTATCACAGACTTGCAGGAAAGTTGTATATTATTGGTTCTCTTGTTGCAGGTGTTTCTGCATTACGACTTTCAATAATAAATGACTGTTTAGGGTGCCGTTATTCATTGACTTTACTTTCAGTATTGTTTTTATTAACCACATCACTGGCCTGGATTACAATAAGAAAAAAGAATATTGTGGCCCATAAGCAATTTATGACACGAAGTTATACCTGTGCAATGGCATTTGTATTCGTTAGGCTAAATCAAATAATACCGATGGACTTTTTATATTACCCGATTAATGACCCTGTCATTCAAAGAACCGTGAATGAGTGGATGTTTACATTTGTCCCAATAATTGCTGTGGAAATATTTATGATTTGGATCCCATCAATTAAAAAGAATAATCCTCAACCTTATCCGGCTGGCCGCAAATGATCGGTTATAGATTTCGGGAATGATTGTAGATGTTCATTTCTTAAACCTCCACAATCCCGTTTCTTATCGCAAACATCACCAAACCGGCGGTGTTTTTTGAATCGGTCTTCAAAAGCAGGTTTTCGCGGTGTTTATCAACGGTACGTTTGCTGATATGAAGCAAATCTGCAATTTCCTGATTCGAAAGGCCCTGGCAAATCCGATATAAAACCTCTTCTTCCCGTTCAGAAAGTTCACTCTTTTTGGCAGGTTTTGCCTTCCGGCTGATGTTTTTTAAAATGCTGTCCAGAATCTCCGGTGAAAAGAAATTGTGGCCGGAAACAACATTCCTGATGCAATCTTCAACGTCCTGTATGCCCGAATTCTTCAGCATAAAACCCTTAGCTCCGGCATCAATCATACGGGTGTAATATTCCTCATCGGCGTACATCGACAAGGCAATGATTTTGAGATCAGGGTGAAGGGCAAGGGCTTTTTTTGTGGCTTCAATGCCGTCAATCTCAGGCATACTGATATCCATTAAAACCAGGTCCGGAATTCCTTCACTGAGTCTGGAAAGAAATATTCTGCCATCGGCCGCCTGCTTAACCTCCCTTATAAAAGGCATATTACTGAGCAACAAGGCCAGACCTTCCCTGAAAAGGTTATGATCATCAACGAGAAAGACAGAAATTTGCTCCATGGTTAAAAATTTCGGGTTTCGGATTAGCCAATTAGCCAATTAGCCGATTAGCTGATTAACATTTTGGTTTATTAGATGATCCTGCAGTTATTTCGTCACTTTGTCTCTTTTAGCACAGGGCACTGGGCACAGGGCAAAGGGCTAACTGAGCGGAGACCATTTCCGGTCTCTAAGTCTCTTCTCTTCGTCTCTTCACCCTTTCTCCCATTCTCTCACTCTCCTCCTTCCTCTTCACTCCCCATCTCTCTCTCCCCTTCTCTCAGTCACTCAGTCACTCAGTCTACATTCTCCTATTCATTCTGGATTGTTTCGCCCTTTCAGGGCTCTATTTCGTTGTGGTCTGAGTATCCGTGGGCTTCGCTTCGCTTCACCCACGGTTGCGATGTTTCGCCCTTTCAGGGCTATCAGTTATCTCCTGTCTTTTTATCTGTTAGTCGCTTTATCTTTTTGTCGCTAAGTCTCTCATTCTCTTAGTCTCTAAGTCCCTTTCTCCCCTTCACTCAGTCTCTTCACCCCTTCATTCAGTCTCTTCGTCACTTAGTCACTTAGTCCCTTCGTCTCTAAGTCTCTCACTTACTCAAGTCCGAAATCACCACATTTACCCTCACGCCTTCGTTTTGTCTGGTATAGATATCGAAACTTCCATTCAGCGATTTGATCCTGGATCTGATGTTGGCAAACCCCATCCCTTTGTCACTCATCTCAAGTACACTGCTGTCGAAGCCGATCCCGTCGTCCATGTAATCAAGTGAAACAGTTTGGTTTTCAACCATCAGTGAAATATATACATTGCGGGCCTTTGAATGTTTTAATGAGTTGGAAATCAACTCGCAAATAACCCTGTACAAAACTACTTCCAGATTGTAACTGAAACGCTTGTCTTCGATGTTGGTTTCAAGATTTATGGAAGGACTTTCAATATTGGGCAATTTTGAAATAAACGATCTGAGTGCTTTTTTCAGGCCAAAGTTATTCAATACATGCGGACTGAGTTTATTTGAAATTTCTTTCAGCGACATAATCGATTCATCGATCAGTTTTGCGGCATTGGTCATCACTTCATCGTTGAACTTCGGGTCTTCGTTTCGCTGGCTTGCTGAAATGGCCATTTTTACGGATGAAAGCAATGGCCCCAGACCATCGTGAAGCTCTTTCGAAAAGTTTAGCCGTTCGTTTTCCTCAGTTCTGACAATTGCCGAAAGTACCCTCGACTCATTTTCCTTCCGCAATTCATCCATCCGTTTTTGAATATTGAAAATCCGCTTGATGAAAATCAGGCTGCCCAGCATCAGGATGGAGATGAGCACTCCCGTCCAGGTGCTGAGCAGTCCGGCAATGAAACTTGTTTCTTTATCAAGTACCTGAAAAAGCTCAAAAACCCTGCGGAATGCCATCAACAAAAAACCGATGGAGATCAGCCACCAGGCAATGTTGGTTTTGGTTCTTTTGGTAAGCGAGAGGGCAATGATCGCTGCCGCAAACTGCAGTATAATTGAAAGTATCAGCGCGATCTTAATGGGCATGGTTTGGTGTTTTGATGTCAAAAAATTAGTTTTCGGTATGGACCCAACCTCGTTTCATACCGATTGTGGTTTTAAAGAAGCCCGAATCTGAAAATGGTTTCGCTTTCAAACTTTTCACCAGGCTGCAACAAGGTTGAAGGGAAATTGCTGTGATTGGGTGAATCAGGAAAATGCTGGGTTTCAATGGCAACGCCCATATATCTTCCATATGCTGTATCGTTGTGACCTTTCAGTTCAGGAATATAATAACCGGTATAAACATGCACTGCAGGTTGATTGGTCGACACTTCAACCATTCTGCCTGTGGTTTCTTCAGAAAGGATGGCGGCAATCACCGGTTTCCCATTTACTGTTTCCAATGCAAATCCGGTATCGTATCCATCGGATAATTCAGCAATATCCTGCCCAATTGGTTTTCCTTTGCTGAAATCGAAGATGGTTCCACCAGCATCAACCAACTTGCCGGTCGGAATCAGGTTGTTGCTCTCAATCTGTTTGCTGCTGTTGATGGTGAGCTTATGACTGAAGATGTTGTCATGGCAACCGGTTAAATTAAAATAGGTGTGGTTCGTCAGATTGATAATGGTAGCCCGATCGGTTTCAGCCGCGTATCTGATATGCAGTTCGTGGTTGTTATTCAGCAGATAGGTAACTTTTACCAGTAGGTTTCCAGGATAGCCTTCCTCGAGATGTGGACTCAGGTAGCTGAGCTCTACGCCTGGATTCCCGTTTTCTGATATCAGCTTTCCATCCCATGTGTGCTTGTCAAATCCCCGGATGCCGCCATGAAGCGCATTCTCCCCATTGTTTACGGCCAGTGCGTATTCTTTGCCATCTATCTGAAATTTGCCTTTGGCTATGCGGTTGGCATAACGACCTGCGATGCAGCCAAAATACGGGCAATTGGCTTTATAGAATTCTGAGAAATAGGCATCAGCGGAGTCGAATCCCAATGCAATCTCTGAAAAATCTCCAACCGAGTCCGGTGTTTTTATAGAAGTTATAGTGGCGCCATAGCTGCTGATCTTTACTTCAATTCCATGGTCATTCCCAATGGTAAAAAGTTCGATTGTTTTGCCATCCGGATCTTTTCCCCAGATTATTTTGCTTTCAGTCATTGCTCGGATTTTTTTTTACAAAGATATGACCTAATCGTTATTTCCTGATCCTGACCATGGGAATTCCTTCCCCGGAATCATTCTTGACGGAATATTTATTTTTTTTAACTTCACATTTTTTTTAAACCGGGAGTACTCTTCTGAAAATGCCTGCTTTTAAAATTCAGCATATCGGATCAGCGGCAATTCGTCTACCGGAAAAGCTGGCAGAAATTTTTCTCTTTTCCGCTGACTTACCATATATTTATTAGGTTTGTATTTGCACTGAGTGAGAAGCGATACATGAAATTAAACCAGTTTGATTGTGAACATATTTTTTATTGACGATGCTGCCGGAGTTCCTAAATACCGGCAATTGATCAATTCTTTTTATGCAACGCTCGATGCCGGAAGGCTGAACCGGGGCGACAGGATTCCTTCACTTACAGAAGTATGTAAAGCTTTCTCCTTGTCGCGCGATACTGTGTTACTGGCGTATAATGAATTGAAATCACTTGGAGTTATCCATGCTGTCCCTGGTAAAGGTTATTATGTTGAACGTACTGACCTGAGACCTGAACGGAATGTTTTTCTATTGTTCGATGAGCTTAATGTCTTCAAAGAAGATATTTACACCTCATTTCTTGAACATCTTGACAAAGAAACACGTGTAGATATTTTTTTTCACCATTTCAATTATAAAGTTTATAAAGATCATATAATCAATGCGTCAGGCAAATACAGCGACTATATTCTGATGCCTGCTACTTTCGACAATACCAGCGAAATTACGGCATTTCTTCCCAAAGAGCGGGTATATATTCTCGACAGGCTTAAACCGGAGTTATCTGCTTACCCATGTATTTACCAGGATTTCAAAGCCGATGTTATTGATGGGCTCACAGCAGCCTTACCGGCTTTAAAGAAGTATCAGAAACTGATCATGGTGCATCCGGGCGGTAAAGAACCCGAAGAAAGGGTAGAAGGCTTCACTGAGTTTTGCAAATTGAATGCATTTCATCATGAATTGATCCGGAATACCGATAAATGTTTGATTGACAAGGGTGAGGTCTACCTGGTAGTTTCCGACCGTCACCTGGTCTATGTCGTAAAAAAAGCTGCGGAAGTTGGCCTTCAACTGGGTAAGGATATCGGCCTGATTTCATTCAACGATACAGTGCTGAAAGAGATTGTTGCAAATGGCATAACAACCATTTCAACCGATTTTAAGGCGATGGGCAGGGAACTTGCAGCAATGGTGATGGCCCGGAAAGGGCGCCGGGTACGCAATAAATCAGGGCTGATCGAACGTAGCACTTTGTAGTTCAACTGTCAGTGGAAAATTATTCCTGATAAAAAGTCGTGTGAGAATTTGGTTTTTATGTAAATCTTTTAATTATTGGTTTATATTTGCACCTACCAGTACCTACCAGTTGATAACCTAAAACCTTGCAATATGAGCATTGAAGAATTGAAACAAAAGTTTTTTGAGAAGTACGGAGAAGGCCGGGTAAATGGCTATTTTGCCCCGGGTCGTGTTAACCTGATCGGCGAGCACACTGACTACAATGGCGGCTTTGTTTTTCCTTGTGCACTCAGTTTTGGAAACTATTTACTGATAAGAAAAACAGACCGGAAAACATTCAGGTTTGCTTCCCTTAACATGGCGTTTGAAACGGAGATAAGTGTCGAAGATCTCAACAAACCCATTGGTAAAGAGTGGGTAAATTATCCGATCGGGGTTTTTGCCCAGTTCCTGAAAAAGGGACTTAAATTCGAACAGGGTGCCGATCTTTTATTCTTTGGCGATGTTCCGGCAGGTGCCGGACTTTCTTCTTCTGCAGCGCTCGAGGTCGTCACTGGGGTAGCCATCAGTGATGTTTATGGGTTTGATCTCGATCGTCTGGAGATCGTAAAGATGAGCCAGAAAGCCGAACATGAATTTGCCGGTGTTATGTGTGGCATCATGGATCAGTTTGCCTCCGGAATGGGTAAAAAGGACCATGCCGTTTATCTGAACTGCGATACGCTTGAATATGAGCTTGTTCCTGTTTTACTGAAAGGTATAAAAATCGTGATCAGCAACACCAACAGTCCGCATAAACTTGATTCGGGCAAATACAACGAACGGGTGGCAGAATGCCATAGTGCTGTTAAAGCCATTCAGCCCTACAAACCAATCAATGCCCTTGGTGAATTATCGCCTGAAGATTTTGATTTGCTTTCAGGCAAAATTGCAGATCCGACCGTCAGAAAGCGCGCAAAGCATGTGGTTACGGAAATTCATCGTACCAACGAAGCAGTTGAATGCCTGAAAGCAGGAGATATTGCCCGTTTCGGTGTGCTGATGAATGGTTCGCACACCTCACTTAAGAATGACTTTGAAGTAACCGGCTTTGAACTCGACACCATGGTTGAGGAAGCTATGAAAGTTGAAGGAGTGATTGGTACCCGGATGACCGGTGGGGGATTTGGCGGATGCACAGTTAGCCTGGTAAAGGATGAAGCTGTCGATAAATTTATTGACTTTGTAGGTACCAACTACGCGAAAAAGACCGGCCTGACTCCGAAATTTTATGTCGCTGAAATTAGCGATGGTGGTAAAAAACTATTCTAATCACCACTTGGAAAGGGAAATCCCTGCAATATTTTTAAAAAATTTACTCAGCTTGCCAAAAATCTGAAAAGTATGACAAAAACTAAAGAGAACAACTTTCTGTTTCCGCTGATTGTAATGGCTGTGTTGTTTTTCCTGCTCGGTTTTATTACCACCATGAACAATTCATTGATTGAATACCTGAGCAAGGCATTCACACTCAATGAGGTTGAAAAACAGCTGATTAATACATTTTTCTATGGTGCATACGTGCTTTCGGTGCCTGTGGGATTCCTGATCAACCGGATAGGCTATAAAAAAGGTGTACTGGCAGGACTGGCCCTGGTTGTTGCCGGCTTCTTCCTTTGCATACCGGCTGTTTCAATGGGTTATTATGGCTTTCTGAGTGCAGTTTCGGTATTCGCCATCGGAATTGTAATACTCCAGGTGGCTGCCAATCCATACGTGAATGCACTCGGCTCACCGGAAACCGCTGCCAGCAGGCTTACGCTGACCAATGCCCTGAACTCGGTTGCAACGGTAATCGCACCGATTTTCGTTTCAATGATCATTGTTTCGGCCGATTCCGGCAGTGGCAGCCTCGATCCGAAAGCGGTACAGACGCCTTTTGCCGGGATAGGCATCGTAACGCTACTGATATTAGGTGTGATGTTTTTTCTTAAACTCCCCGAAATCAATACGGTTGATGAAGACGGTAGCAATGCCGGTACGGTAAAGTATAAAAGCAGTGCATTCAAATACACACACATGTGGCTGGGATCGCTTGCTATTTTCTTTTACATGGGCATCGAAATCGGGATTCCCAGCTTTTTCGCTGATTATTCCAGTCAGTTGGGTTTCTCGTTTGATTCGGTAGCCAAAACCGATTTACTTAAATATTACTGGGGCGGATTAATGGTTGGAAGGGTTCTTGGAATCTTTATTCTCCGCAAATATACCGCCAGCAGGATATTGAGCCTGAGTGCTGCCGGAGGTGCTGTATTTATTGCTGCTTCATTGCTGATAGGCGGTGGCGATATGAAAAACATTGCCCTCACTTTATTCCTTGGTTCGGGTTTGTTCCACTCCATTATGTGGCCGACCATCTTTAACCTGTCACTGGAAGATCTTGGTCCACATGCAAAAGTTGGTTCTGGTGTAATCGCGACTTCTGTAATCGGAGCTGCTCTTTTACCCCCGATGATGGGTGTAATTCAGCGGAGTTTTGTCACCAGCGGATTGATACTGGCAATCTCATGCCTGTTTATCTATTATGCTTACCTGATTTATTTCGCAACAAAAGGATCGAAAATCAGGTAATTGATTATTTAACTGAGCTTAATTGCCCGAATCCGGCAACCCCGATAAATAGCCAAACCGGCTTTTATCAGCGGATTGCCGGATTTTTTGATTTTATCTGGATTCCACATTCTACATTCGTCATTCGTCATTTGTCACCCTGAGCGAAGTCGAAGGGCGTCGTTCGTCATTCAAAAAGACAATAGCATTTGGCAATAGGCAGTTGGTAAAAGAATGCAATTTCTTTCATTCTTCCTTCTTCCTTCTTCATTTGTCACCCTGAGCGAAGTCGAAGGGCGTCATTCGTCATTCGTATCCGTTGTTTCGGACTCACCAACCGGACCCGTCGCCGATCCGGCATTCCCGAAATCCGGCATTATCCTTTTGAGACAGTACTTGTTAATTGCATCCCCTGCCGGCCTGAAATTCAGCTTAAGTGCGATGCTCCAGTCTTCGCAGGCCTCTTCCGGTTTACCAGTCTGGTAAATCGCTACACCCCGGTTATAATAGGCTTCAGCATAATCGGGTTTTATTCTGATTGCATCGTTAAAGTCATTCACAGCACCTCCGAAGTCTCCGGTTTTGCCTTTCAGGATGCCCCTGTTGTTCAGCGCCAACAGGTAGTTGTTATTCCTGCTGAGCGAAAGATTGTAGTACTTCATGGCTTCGGCCCCGTTGTTGGCTGCATCGTAATAATTGGCAAGGTAAAAATAGCCATGGGCCATATCGGCATCGGAACGTTTCTTTTCTATAACATCTGTCAAAAGGGTAGGGGTATCTTTCCAGGTTCTGCTGCGTTTGGCAGTTGCCCAACCGAGCATTAGAACAACAAGCCCTGCCGCAAAAATCAACATCCTGAAATTTGTCTTGTCAAGGGTTGAGCGCGACTCGAAAAGATTGGTGAGTATGCGGGCGGGTATTATAAAAAGACCGATATAGGGAAGATAGGTATACCGGTCGGCAGTAATAAAGACGCGTGACCAGAAAAGTGGCAGTACCATGGAAATGCATAGCAAAAAGAACAAGCCTCCAAAGATATATTCCCTGTGGTTTTTCCCTGAGAACCAGATGCCTGCAACTACCAGAACCGGCACAATCGCCGATGTATAAACATAATTAGGAAGGGTTCCGTTTACCATTTCAGGGAAAGCATAAATGGCTGAAAGATTGATGGGGATAATCATTTTAATGACATAAAATGACAGACCATAAATGATCAGGAATATCCGTTGTAAGGGAGAGAAGTCCTGCTCCAGAACGGTAAGGTGCCCGAACGAACCGGCGGCCCGGATGGCAACCATCCCGAAAATGACCGACAGAACTATAAACGGAAGTTTTTCAGTAATTAACCGCAGACTGTATCTTCGGTTTTTTAAATAGTCCATCAGAAACAGGATCAATGGAAAAGTAGCCGCCATTGATTTGGAAAAAAGTGAAAGAAGGGCAAAAGACAGGGCAATCAGATAGTGTCTGGTTTTGTATCCTTCATCAAGGTATTTGTCCCATGCGAGAAGTCCCGACAGAAAAAAGAGAGAATAAAGCCCTGAACTCCTGGTTGAAATCCAGGCAACCGCTTCCACGTGCATCGGATGAATGGCGAAAAGGAGTGCGACAATGGCTGCCGGGAAATAGCCCTTCATCCATCTCTTCAGCAGTTGATATACCAATAGAGTGTTTAGCAGATGGATCAACAGGTTGGTGAGAATATATGGCCAGGCCGTATCACCGGAAATTCTGTAGTTAACCGCAAAACTCAACACTGCCAGTGGCTGATACATTCCCAGGTGAAAGTTGCTGAAGATCAGAGAAGTATTTATAGGTCCTTCGCCACTTACCGATGGATCAGCCAGATATTCGCCATCGTCCCAGCCAACCAGAAAGTCATTTTTCAGGGTTCCGGCATACATCAGAAAGGTGAATAGCAGTATTGCCGAAATCAGAAATTTCTCCGGGCTGATAATGAATTTGCCCGGAAGTGTGATTTTTGATGTTTCCCGTTTACTGAATCCGGGTTTTATTGTTTTTTCCGGTTTGGCCATGTTTATAGAGAGAAAAGGTAAAACAGTGGTGCAAAGGTATAAGATATAATTTGTTCAGATGCCCGGGATTTCCGGATTCATGACTGCTAACAGGATGAGATTTCGTGTCATTCCGATTATCAGCTAATTATTTGTGGTTTTATTATCCCTGCACCGTTTCAATTAGTAAATTTGATGCAGATTTGATCAATTAACCACATTTAAACCTAATTAGATAAATACCTTATGAAAAATTTATCATTGTTTATTTTTTCGGTTTTATCCATTTTGCTGATTACCGCCTGCGGCAATAAAAAAGGGGATCTTCTGACGGAAAGGATACAATATGATGTCACCATCAAAACCCCTGAAGTAGATCTGGAGTGGTGGGTTCAGAACCTGGAAGGACCTAAACGTGAAAAATTGGTTCAGTCAATTATAAATACAGCGAACGCCGGCAAGCTGAAAATTTTCGATGTTATGACGAATAAGCAGATGACGGTTGCTGAACTTAAGGACCGGAGTGTCAGGACAGAACTACTAACTTTACAGCGGTCATATGCCCCCTATGAAAACTACGACACCCTTGTGAAACGGGAACTGCAACTGTCTGATATCACGAGACTCCGGTTTCTCGAAGAGTGGTACCTGAACGAAGGCAATGGTTTTATAACTAAAAAGGTTATTGCAATCTGTCCCCTGGTTGAAAGTTACACCGAATCAGGTGAGTTGAGGGGCTACAATCCGCTTTTCTGGCTTTCGTTTGAAAAGAAGTTTCCGCTGGAAGCCAAGTAGTTACCTAAGCCATAGTCATGTGAATTAATTTCCTTCTTCGATTAAAAAGACAAGGGGACAAGGGGAGCGGGAGACAAGGGGAAAAGTGGGAATTTCTAATAGGTAACTCTTCGTAGAGTATTGATAAACAGAATCATAGAAATGACAGTTTTGATCGCGACGTTGGCAATGGAAAATTTCATGAGTCATTTTAAATGTGGTGGTTGAAGTATTGGCTTTCAAAACAAGAGATTTCTCCCTTCGGTCGAAATGACGCATTTCTTTGGTGAATTGATGGTGGGGTTGAGCCTGAAACGGTTTTGAGAAGGTAATTTGATGAGTTCGTTTCAGGCTCACCCCACTCCCACTCCCGATCAATTTCTTACAGTCGTCATTCCGACCGCATGGAGGAATCTGCCAATCATAGTTTCAGTGCGCGTTTAAACAACAAGTTATTCTTCTTCGGGCTTGAAGAATTATTGAGGGACTAATTTCTAATATCCAATTTCCAATATCCGGTATTCAAAGACCAATTTCCATTATTCTTCAGTGGGATTGCAGAAACATTCGTAATATTTGACGATTACATTTTCAAAACACCCAGCCCTCACGCTAAATTCAAATGTTTTTAGGCATTGGAAATTAGAAACCTGCCAGCCCTCCTTAGGCGGGTAAACCGGCAGGCTGGTTGGAAATTCTTTCAAGCTCCATGCCGATGCCCATTGCTCTTCGTCTCTTCGTCTCCCTGTCTCTTCTCTCATCCCCATCTTTTCCTCGTCTCCTTGTCCCCGTCTCCCCGTCCCTAGCCTTCAGCTGGGAGAGGGGCTAAAGGACGGGGGATTTCCAAAATAAATTAAATTACCATGCCCCATGCTCCATGCTCCATGCCCCCGCTCGCTCTCTCGGTCTCTGTCTCTAAGTCCTCGTCTTCTTCCCCTTGTCCCCATCTCCCCTTGTCTCCTTGTCTGCCGCTTCAAAGACGCAAATTTCCCGGTTAGCCCTGTGCCCTGTGCCCTGTGCTGAAGGTGGGACGAGGGACGCTAAAAAGGGACGAGGGACGAAACATTAGACATTAGAAATTAGACATTAGAAATTCTACCATGCCCCATGCCCCATGCTCCATGCCCCTTGCCCATCGCTCTTAGTCTCTTAGTCTCTAAGTCTCTAAGTCTCTAAGTCCCTCAGTCTTCTTCCCCTTGTCCCCATCTCCCCTTGTCTCCTTGTCTGCCGCTTCAAGAAGAGAAATTCTACCATGCCCCATGCCCCTGCTAGCCCTGCCCTGGTCTCTAGTCTCTAGTCTCTGCGCTCTCCCTTGTCCCCTCTCCCTGCGCCCTGCGCCCTGTGCCATTTATTTACCTACTTTTGCAATCCCCAATAACCCTGCATGCAATATTACTTTCATACACTTCCCAATGGCATCCGGATTGTTCACCGGAATTCCGACCGGCTTGTCGGTCATCTCGTAATTATGGTGAATACCGGTTCACGCGATGAACTCGCCGGTGAGGAAGGTCTCGCACATTTTATTGAACATGTAATCTTCAAAGGGACCAACAAACGTCGTCTTCACCAGGTGCTTGGAAATCTTGAAAACATCGGTGCTGACCTGAATGCATACACCACCAAGGAAGAGACCTGTATTCACGCTTCATTCCTGAGCTCCTATTACCCGAAAGCCATTGATCTTTTTGCCGATATCCTGTTCAATTCCACCTTCCCGGAAAAAGAAATTGCCAAAGAAAAGGATGTCGTACTCGACGAGATTAACTCCTACAAAGACTCGCCATCAGAACTGATTTTCGACGAATTTGAAGAAATGCTGTTCAGCGGTCATCCACTCGGACGATCAATTCTCGGTTCGCCTTCTTCGGTCAGAAAGATCAGCCGTAAGAAAATAATCTCATTCCTGGGAAATCATTACAACACCGACCAGATCGTTATCAGTTCGGTTGGCAACATTACCTTCAGTCGCCTTGTTAAACTGATCACCGCTTCTTTCGGCCCGGTGGAAGCCAATCTGCGGACCCATGCCAGGCAGGAATTCAACCCCATGCCACCAAAACAACTTATACAATCCCGGCGGGTATTTCAAACACATTGCATCATCGGTAATCTGGCTTTCAGTTACGCAGATTCACGAAGAACAGCCCTTGCTTTGTTAACGAATCTGCTCGGCGGACCAGCGATGAATTCGAGACTGAGTATGGCTTTGAGAGAGCGGCACGGACTGTCTTACAACATTGAATCCGTTTACACTCCCTATGCTGAAACCGGTTCGTTTATGATCTATCTCGGCATCGACAATGGTTCCCTCGAAAGGGCCCTGAACCTGGTAAATAAGGAGCTTAAGAAGCTGATGGACAATAACCTGGGTGTAATGCAACTTCACACAGCCAAGCAACAGTTTATTGGTCAGCTGGCCATCTCCTTTGAATCGAACCTGAACGACGCCCTGTCGATGGCTAAAAGCCTCCTTGTGTATGATACAGTAGATACGCATGAGGTTCTGATAAGTAAAATAAACGCACTCACTGTTGAGCAGATCAGGGAAGCTGCCCTTCAGGTATTCAGGGCTGAAAATATGAGCATGCTTGTATATAAAAACCGGAAACAATGACGAAACTCAGGGAAAAACCGCAATTTGAAACCACGCATCCTGATTTTGAAACTTACGCATCTGCTTTCTCTTCTACTGAAAAGGATTTGCTTGCAAGGCTTTCGCGTGATACCCATTTCGTGTCAACAACTCCCGGAATGCTCTCCGGCAATATGCAGGGCCTTCTGCTGAGAATGATCAGTCAGATGTTAAACCCACTATCAGTAGTTGAAATCGGAACATTTACCGGTTATTCTGCGATTTGCCTTGCACAAGGGCTCCGGCCGGATGGCGTGCTGCATACCATTGATAACAATCCGGAAGTAGCTCACATTGCAGATAAGTATTTCCGGGAATCTGGATTTAACCATCAGATTGTTCAGCATTCGGGCAACGCACTCGAAGTTTTAACCGCATTGCCCGGACCTTTTGATCTTGCCTTTATTGATGCAGATAAGGAAAATTATGTAAACTACTATGAAGCTGTTTTGCCGAAGATCAGGCAGGGTGGGTTTATTTTGGCTGATAATGTGCTCTGGTATGGTAAGGTGCTCAATCCGGCAGCTTTATCAGATAAAGAAACAAAGGGTATTGTTGAATTCAATCTCCATGTACACAACGATTCAAGGATTGAACACTTACTGCTGCCAGTCAGGGATGGCTTAATGATGATCAGGAAGAAATAGTCTCATATTAACTTCTGATTACTCTGATTCAACGGATTTTAATGGATCAAAAACATCTGGGATCATCCTGTATATCCTTGTTGTTTTTGATGAACAATTTTGATTTACGGATCACACCCATCGGCAGTCCGATGAATAAATGACGAATTCAGACATAGGCCTTTCGGCTTAGCCTGTCTGCAGGATGCAATCAGGAATGCTCAGGGTACAAATGACGAAATTTGAATCTGCATTTCAGGCAACCGGATAAACCAAAATTCTCTTTTGCTAATCGGCTAATTGGCTAATAGATAAACAGCAATGTGCCGGGTTTCGCCCACAGGAGGACAACCGAAAAGTACGGCCTTAAGAATCAGTATTTCAATTTGCTAATCCGCTAATCCACTAATAAGCTAATCAAAAATTCACCATCCCGTTCACACAAAGCACAGGAATATTAAACTCGTTGTTGATCATTGTTTCCTTGTCAGCCTGGGCAAAATAGTAATGTTCTTCTGATTTCACCGACATAATGGCAACCAATCCCGCATCAATCAGATTTGCATATTGAAGCGTCTGCCTGGCATATCCAACGGAAACAACGTTCGATTCTTCCCTTACCCGCTTATAAGTAACCGATTTTTCGCCAAATATTTTTTCTGCCAGCAAACCATTTGTTCTGATGTTATCGTATTCCTGCTCACCCTTTCTGGAGATTGAATAAAAACGAACTTCCGAACCAAATAATCCGGCCAAAGTTGCTGTAGCTTCTATTAGTTGACTGAAACCCTGATGACCACCAACAGGTAACACAATGGGATTGAAGTTTCTGCAGACGCAATCTTCCTGTACAATCAGACATGGGATTGAGGTTTTCCGTGCAATTTTCAGAATATCAGCCCCTAACAACTTTTGTTTTAAACCTTTTATGCCATGTGTTCCAATCACCATCATTGAAAATTCGCCATTATTGGCGAAAGCGGGCAGTTCATCAAAAATACTCCCATCAACTATCGAATATCTGCAAACAACTCCCTCATCCTTAACACTTTTGGCAAGTGCCTCCAGATTGTCTTCAGCTGTGGAAAGCTCAGTTAAACTTTTGTCTGAGGATTCTTTTCCCTTAACATGTGCAAGCCAGACTGAAAATCCGGATTTTAAAGCTATGAGGGTAGCCTGTTTTATTGCCTGTTCAGAAGCAGGGGTAAAGTCAACCGGAACAATGATTTTTTTTGATTCCATGTTTGATGTTATGTGTAATATTAAAAGAAGTATTTAGCTAACCAGAAATTTCTTTATTATTAGAGACACTCAGGAATCAAAATTGTTCAGTGCAATTTAGTGTCTCAGGTAATTTCATTACAACGATCTGAATCCTGCCTTTAGCAATTGCTTGAAATATTGTTTTCATCAGTCCGTTTGAAGGCTTGCATACAATGTTCGATTCAAGGAATAAATTGCCGTTTACTGAATTTCCTGCCAGCATAGTTAATGTTTTGTTAATTAGTCAGGAAGCAAACAATTTTCTCATTTCTTTGTTTAGAATTATTCTAAATAATATCTTGGATTTCTTTTCTGATTGACACCAGATAGCTCCTATTTGTTTGCTCAACCGGGTTAATTTCTGACTCTTCCAACTTGTAAATACTTATCTGACCAATTCTCTCCCGTTACCCGGAAGTAAAAAAAGTGTTTATAATAATTTCAAAAAAAGTAGCTATGAATGAAAGAGTTTTCACTCCGGCAAAAGCTAATTTCCTGTTAATATCTTTTATCTTTCTGATTTCTATGGCATTTAATTCCGTTGCCAAAGCACAAAATGAATGTGAAATAACGAGAGAACATGGACAAGGTTATTCTACAACGATTCAATCAGTAACTTCCATTGGAAACAACCAGTACAGCATTGTTTTGTCGCTAAAACATAATAATTGTGGCCCGCCGGCATGCAAAAAAATCAATCACTATGCTATTCAGGCCATCCCGGGAACCTATTCCAACATTACAGCCGTCATTGTTTCAGGATGTTCAGGAAATCCAAATATTCATTTCGGACCCAACAATGGGGGAGTGCCTTTCCAGGGATTCAAAATAACAGGATTGGGTAACTTTGGCAATGGACCGGGTGAGATTTTAGTCAGCTACACCTTAACCGGTGGATTGCAGAATCAGAATGTTCAGGTAAAAGCAGCCAATCATTCAATGCTGGTAAATTTTTCTGTTACTGATTTTCAGTCAGTTCTCGATTGCAACAACAGCAATATTTTTCCCTACTATCCGCCACCAACAGGGGGTAAGTCACTTGCATTGATCGGGCCTGAACTCACATCCCTTTACGAAACGTATATTGCCACAGGCGATGTAATATCCAACGATATTTTTAATATTTCAGGATCAGATGTACTGATTGAAATCACGGCCATTGACGGACAACTGGCGACGTTATTGCCATTACTTCAATCATCGGTCTACGGACTAACCAATGAATTAGTTTTCCCTGACGAATTGCTGATCACTGGTTTTTACCCGATTGCAAATCTGCTTTTACTCAACGATCTTCCGCTGCTTATTTCACAGGTCCGGCCCGTTTATCCTGCCCTGACCAACAGCGGTATAGTAAGCAGCCAGGGAGATATTTCGATGCGTTCTGCAGTTGCCCGGACTGCCTTCGATCTGAACGGTTCCGGCGTTAAAATCGGGGTAATGTCTGATAGTTATAATTCAATATCCGGAAGTCCTGCATCGGACGATGTGATTCGGGGTGACCTGCCTGGTCCGGGTAATTCAATGAATAGTCTTCCGGTCGGAGTCCTGAAAGAGTATCCTTTCGGGACAAGGTCGGATGAAGGAAGGGCAATGTTGCAGATAGTTCACGATGTAGCACCGGGAGCCGAACTGGCATTCAGAACCGGATTTGTTACTGCAGGAGACTTTGCATCAGGAATTATTGAACTACAACAAGCCGGTTGTGATGTCATTGTTGATGACATTACTTATATTTCAGAACCATTCTTCCGTGATGGGATTATTGCTAAAGCGGTCGATAGTGTTTCTTCATTAGGTGTTTCATATTTTTCTTCAGCGGGGAATTATGGTTCAAAATCATATCAACAACCTTTCAGCCCTGCTGCTCCTCCGGCCGGAACATCCGGCCTTGCGCACAACTTTGCAGTCAACGGTGGTACTGATATTTTTCAGAGCATCTCTGTCGCAGAAGGAAATTACACTGTTGTGCTACAATGGGACGATGGGGGTGATTTCTATGCCACCAATACCGATATGGATATATACCTGGTTAATGGAAATGGAAGTACCTTGTTTGGGTTCAACAGAAACAACACAGGAAAATCCGCCATTGAGGTCTTACCCTTCACTGTTGCTTCCGGTGGCGCACAGGCCAATATAATGATTATCAATGCCTCCGGATCTTCAAATGTACTTCTTAAATACATCGTATTCAGAGGTGATCTGGTGATGAATGAATATGGCAATGGGGGAGCTTCAACCATTGTCGGACAGGCCAATGCTAACGGAGCCGTGGCAGTCGGCGCTGTTCTGTTTAGCAACACGCCCGCATATGGTGTTAATCCACCGACGATAGCTTCTTTTTCTTCAACCGGTGGCACTCCTGTAAATGGGGTTGTAAGGAATAAGCCGGAGCTAACAGCACCGAATGGTGTCAACACAACGGTTAATCTGGGTGGTTTGAATATTGACAACGATGCCTTCCCGAACTTTTTTGGTACTTCAGCTTCAGCGCCACATGCCGCTGGTGTAGCTGCTCTGATTATTGAAGCAGGAACGAAATATTATGATTCAACAATCCTTCCGGATGAATTGAAGGCAATTATGCAATCAACATCGCTTGATATGAATACTCCGGGGTTTGATTTCACAACGGGTTATGGATTTATTCGCGCTGATGGTTCCCTCCTCACACTGGCTAACCCTGTGCCTGAAGTAACCTCACTGGTATACGATACCACGCTGACTCCGGGAATGGTCCCACTGGAAGTAACTGTAACAGGCAACTTTCTGACTGAAGAGTCGCAGATATATTTCAACGGAGTTCCGCTTGAAACAGGAACAACCTATGTAAGTGATTCCTTGCTTATAGGAATAATCCCCGTGTTTACCGATCTCTTCCCTGAAATACAGGTTTATAATCCACCTTTGCCTCAGACCAACGGAACGGATGGCGGACTGTCAGAACCGGTTTATTTTTCAACGAAAGATATTATCCTTGTTCAGATTGATGACAACACCAAAAAGTACGGTGAGGTTACCCCGGATTTTACGGCAACATACACGCTCGAAACCCCCGGGGGTGGTGTTTCATTGATTGATGCGGGTTTATCTGAGGATGAAATGGCCCGGATTCTGGCAATTCCTTTTGAAACAGTTGCAAATGGCCTTAGCAATGTGGGTTTATGGGAAATTACCCCTTCCAATTCTGATCCGTTGAATCCCGCGGGTGGTGTTACACCTTCCGATTCTTTGGATATCTCATTGCTTAACCGTTATGAATTTGTATACAGCAGCGGTTTACTCACAATTGAAAAATTGGATCTGCTCATCAAGCCTCGCGATAAAACCTTTACTTATGGTGATTCATTGGGTGGATTTGAATTTGATTACCTGTATAACAGTGATACACTGAATCCAGACAGTTTGGTAGTAATCAGTCCGGAAGACAATGCTGAAATCCTTTCCCAGCTTCAGCAAACCCACGCCACAGCACTCGTGAACGCAACGGCACTGGTGAATGCTACCGCCCTGGTCAACGATCTTGGGGAACCTTTACTTGATGCCACTGCCCTGGTCAATAAAAGCTTTATGATCAGCGATGCAACGGCGCTGGTCAATGCAACGGCGCTTGTAAATGGAACACTAATCGATCCTCAGGCACTGCTCGATGCAACTGCCCTGGTCAACGCAACAGCCCTGGTTAACGCGACAGCCCTGGTAAATGCAACTGCCCTGGTTAATGGAACGGCACTTGTAAATACATATGATGAAGATGGCAATCTGATCAACGCAACTGCCCTCGTGAATGCCACCGCCCTGGTAAACGCCACAGCTTTGGTAAATACAGGTACCATCAATGAAAACAGTAACAATGAAGCGATCATTATTCTGAATGAAGATGATATTGCAATTCTTGCAGGTGATTCTACAGGCAACGTTCTGCTGCGGTCGGTGAATCTTGTTTCCGGAAATACTGTTGGTCAGCACCTGATCGTGCCGGGCTCGCTGTTGTCGAATAATTTTAACATCCATTACGGACTCGGAATTCTAACCATTTTACCCGATACTGCAGTACTTGTATTTGATGAGACCAGCATGGTTCAGACTTACGATGGATTAATTAAAGAGCCTGCTGTGATTGTTAATCCGGTTGAGTTGATTACCACACGAACCTACAATGGTTCTGCATCACCTCCGGTAAATTCAGGTGAATACCTTGTGGTTGCTACCGTTGATGATCCTAACTTCTATGGGAGTGTCGATGGTTTGTTTACCATAAACCAGGCAGAAGCAACAGTGACGGCCGATAGAAAAATTATTCGTAAAGGGGATCCTCTTCCAGCATTTACATCGGCATTTACCGGATTTGTCAACGGAGAAAACCAGTCGGTGTTAACCAGTCTCACTTTTTCTGTAAGCCCTGCTTACAATGGTGCAGCCGGGATTTATCAGATAACTCCTTCGGCAACGGCTGCCAATTATAATTTCACCCCGGTAAGCGGCAATCTGCATGTAAATCCTTATGGGAATGGTGCAAGAAACGTACTCATCAGCCTGACCTGTGTCGAGCAGGTTCCGCCTGATGAGAACGGTTTTACATGGATTGCCCGGTTTAAATATACCAACAACAACAGTGCTCCTGTTTTCGTACCAGCAGGCTATGATAACAAACTAACCGGACCAGGATCGTTTAGTACCAACGGGCAACCTGAGTTGTTTATGCCTGGTCAGGGCACATGGGAAGTAAGATTTGACGGAGCATACATGACATGGATTGTGAAAAGCTATTACAACTGGACGAAAACACCCTCGTCTGCCTTTGCCAAATCATCTTCAATAAGATGCAATAAAACAACCGAAGCCGATCTTTCACCGGATAGTCCGATGGATACAGGGTCCGGATTGTCGGTTTACCCAAATCCTGCCGATGATAAAATGTACATAAATCAAGGCGGCGACCCGGTAGCTATAGAAGGGGTTATGTTATATGACATGCTTGGGAAACAATACAGGATAAATCCGGTTAAAGCATCGGAAAAGATTATTGAGATCGACCTTTCAGAAATCAAGGCCGGTATATACCTGCTGAGGATTAAAACACCGGATGAAATCAGGGTGTTCAGAATCATCAGGCAATAAGCGATTGAAATGCTAATTATTTGAAGAAGCAATACTGGAGAAGGCTAACAAATATCCTTCTCCTTTTGTTAATTCTGAAATGGGTAAAACTGAACCTGTTCTGAATTGTTAAAAACAATCAGAACGTGAGGTAGCTATGCTGATTCCGATCACAAATTCGTGTCCATCGGTATCGGAAAAGTGTCAATCCAGCCTTTTTCAACCCTCTCAAAACCAGGGTAGCGAAAGAGTAGTCATAATTCCCCATTTACCAGAGTTTTAACAGCAAACAACGGAAAGCCACCTGAAGGATGAAAATAAAGAAGTTGTGTTTTATTGTACTAATAATCGCATTTTCCACCGGAATCATTGCACAGACCCGACCGGCTGACAGCCTGAAATCGCTGTTAAAAACGGCGAAAAACGATACCCTGAAAGTTAACACCCTGATTGCTCTTTCCGGCAACCTTGTCCGGGCCGATGCAAAGGAAGCACTGTTATACGCCAATCAGGCGAAAGAGTTAGCCGATAAACTTGGATTTGAAAAAGGTAAGGCCTATGCCCTGAAAAGCATAGGAATGGGTTATTATTTTCAGGGAAACTACATAGAAACACTGCTCTATTGGCAGCAATCCCTAGAAACATTCCAGTTGATCGGAGATAAACTTGGTATAGCAAATATGCTGAATAACCTGGGAGCCATTAACTTTAATGAGGGTGATGATGAAAAGGCCATTCAATATTATCTTGAATCACTTAAGGTATCTGAGGAGATTGGTGATAAACTCAGGATTGCCACCGCCCTGGTAAACATTGGTGCCGTTTATTTCAATAAAAATGCCACCCACGACAGGGCTCTGGAGTTTTACCTGAAAGCGCTGCCTCTTAGCGAAGAACTGGGTGATCATGATGCAATCGGAACTTCTGCAGTTAATATGGGTGAAATCTATCTGGCCAGGGGTGATGACAAGTCTGCACTTTTCTATTTTGAAAAAGCATTGGATGCTTATAAGAAATCGGAGAACGGTAATGTGCCCTATGCCTTGAATAATATCGGAAAAGTATATGCGAAAAGGAAGGATTATCAGAAAGCCATCGAATATCAGCAGGAAGCTTTTGTATTAGCAACGAAACTGAATGCCAAACTTGAAATGTCACAAACACTGCTTGGGCTGGCCGAAACCTACAATCAACAAGGTGACTTCAGGTCTTCAATTTCAAGCTATCACAGTGCTAAGGAAATTGCAAGAGAAATTGGTGCCAATTATGAACTTAAATTTGCCTATGAAGGCCTTGCCGGTTTGTATCAGAAGGTGTCAGATTTTAAAAATGCCTATAAATACCAAACGCTTTATTCTGGTATTAAGGATACGCTTTACAATTCAGAGATGGATAAAAGACTTCAATCTCTGACCTTAAGTTTTGACCTCGAGAAAAAACAGGGTGAAGTCGATTTGTTAACGAAAGATAAGGCTCTTCAGGAGCTAGATATCCAGCGGCAAAAAGCCATCCGCAATGCAACAAGTATAACAGGGGTCCTTTTACTTCTGCTTGCAATCGGACTATTTAACCGATACCGTTATGTACGTAAGACAAAGAAAATAATTGAAGATGAAAAAGAAAGGTCAGAAAAATTACTTCTGAATATTCTGCCTTACGAAACCGCGGAGGAATTGAAAGAGAAGGGGTCAGCCACGCCCAAACAATACGAAATGGTATCCGTTCTTTTTACTGATTTTAAAGGGTTTACCAATATCGCAGAGAAATTAACCCCTGAACAACTGGTGGCAGAGTTGAACAAATGCTTTCTTGAGTTTGACCATATTATCGACAGGCATAACCTTGAAAAGATTAAAACCATCGGGGATGCCTATATGTGTGCTGGTGGTATTCCTGTAGCAAATACAACCAATCCGGTTGATGTGGTTAAGGCAGGAATTGAAATCAAAGCATTCATGGACCGTCTGAAGGCAGAACGTGAGGCCAATGGGCAGGATTACTGGGAGTTGAGAATCGGCATTCATACCGGTAAAGTAATTGCCGGGGTTGTCGGGAAGAATAAATTTGCCTACGATATCTGGGGTGATGCAGTAAATACCGCCAGCAGGATGGAGTCGAGCGGAGAACCCGGTAAAGTCAATATTTCAGGTGATACCTACGAATTGGTTAAAGATCAGTTCAACTGCACTTACCGTGGAAAAGTCAAGGCTAAAAATAAAGGCGACATCGATATGTATTTTGTAGAATGCTGATTTCTGGACAAGCAAGTAATGAAGGGCTTATAAATCGGTTAAATTTCATTTTTAAATGTAGGGACACGACATGTCGTGTCCCTACATTTAAAAATATCGAAGCCCTGTATTCTTCGCCGAGAAGGGACGAGGGACGCAAAATAGGGACCAGGGACGTAGCCTTAGAAATTCTACCATGCTCCATGCTATTTATCTCCTTGTCCCCTCTCCTTGTCTCCTTGTCTGCCAATTCGAAGACGAAATTTCCAGGCTAAGTCCTTGCCCTGAGCCCTGAGCCCTGAGCGAAGCCGTCGAGGAGGAGGAGAGGGGAAGGGGGGGCGAAGGACGCAAAAGAGGGACGAGGGCCTCCTCCATTCTCCTTGTCCCCTTGTGCCTTCCGGCGACAGGGGGGCCGGGTCGCCATTTTTCTGACTCATGCCCTGCGCCCTGCGCTATACCTTGAATTCGTACTTTACCGCACTCAATTCTTCGTTTGCTTTAACGATTTTGGTTTTCAGCTCTTCTTTAAAGGAAGTTAAGTTTTTTATAGAGTTCTTCATCTCCTGTTGCCAGCATCTGAACAGCAAGAATCCCTGCATTTCTGGCTCCATTTATAGCTACCGTAGCTACCGGAATTCCGGGAGGCATCTGAACCATGGCAAGGAGTGAGTCCATTCCTTCAAGCGAAGCTTTTATGGGTACACCAATTACCGGAACTGAGGTCATAGCAGCTATTACACCTGCAAGATGAGCCGCCATGCCAGCCCCTGCAATGATTACTCTGATACCCCGCTGATAGGCCGACTTGCTGAATGCCTCAACTTCGTCAGGTGTTCGGTGTGCAGATAGTGCGTTGATTTCAAAAGGGATTTTAAAGTCATTCAGAATTTCTGCGGCTTCTTTCATAACCGGAAGATCCGATGTGCTTCCCATTATTATACTTACGTAGGGTTTCATAGATTCAATTTTTATGCAAAATAAACAAAAACATCCGGCTATTGTTAGGATTTTTTTTACGATATCAGGGTTTAATCCATATTTTTTTAAATTTTGCATTAAAGGGAATTGTCGTATTTTTGAAGTTCTAAAAACAACGGAATGAAAGATAAAATCAAGGTTAAAGACAAGGAATTCAGTGTTTTTATCAATGCTGCTGAAATTGATAAAGCCGTTACCAGGGTAGCCGATTCCATTAATCATGACCTTAAAGGGAAAGTTCCCTTGTTTCTGGTAGTATTGAACGGGGCATTTATGTTCGCTTCCGATCTGATGAAGAAAATTAAAATTGAAAACAACATTTCATTCGTCAAACTTTCTTCCTATACAGGAACACGCAGCACCCAGGTAATCAATGAGTTGATAGGAATTAATGAAATTGTAAAAGGACGTACAGTTATCATTGTTGAGGATATAATTGATACAGGATTTACCATGCGCCGCATGCTCGATATATTGCACCAGCAGGAAGCCGCAGATGTAAGGATTGCGACACTGGTGTATAAGCCGGACGCATTTCAGTCGGACTATAAAATTGATTACATCGGTCTGGAAATTCCCAATGACTTTATTGTAGGCTATGGCCTGGATTATGACGGCTTCGCCCGCAATCTGCCGGATATTTATAAAATTGTTGAATAAAAGCAGGGAGTAATTTTTCATTCAGGAATTCATTTAATTCTAACATACATTTATGCTCAATATTGCACTATTTGGCCCTCCGGGAGCAGGTAAAGGGACCCAGTCTGCTTTGCTGGTAGAAAGATATAAACTGGCTTATATAGCAACAGGAGACCTGCTTCGCCATGAGATATCCGAAGGTTCGGATCTTGGTAAAAAGGCAAGAGAAATTATTGACCGGGGTGAATTGGTATCCGATGAATTGGTGGTTCAGCTTATTGAGAAGCGCATCACCATGAGTGCCGGCATCAACGGTATTCTGTTCGACGGATTTCCACGTACACTCGTACAGGCATATATACTTGAGGGTTTGCTCCTCAAACTGAATACCTCACTTGCCTGCATGCTCAGTCTGGAAGTCCCCCGTGAAGAGCTGATTACCCGTCTTCTTGAACGTGGAAAATCGTCCGGCCGCTCCGATGATACTGCAGAAGTAATAGAGCACAGGCTTGAAGAATACCTGAATAAAACGATGCCGGTTGCCGAGTTTTATAAATTTCGCGATAAGTATATTCCCATCAACGGGGTAGGACAAATCGAAGAGGTATTCAACCGCCTTTCTGAATCAATCGACAAAACACTGCAGAATGTTTGGTTCAACCTGGTTTTAACCGGTGCCCCCGGATCGGGAAAGGGAACTCAGGGACGGTTGTTGGCCAAGGAATACAATCTTTACTACATTTCAACAGGATCTTTGCTTCGCCGTGAGATCAAAGCCGGGTCGGAAATAGGGATGAAAGCAAAAGATCAGATGATAAACGGTGAACTTGTGCCCGATGAAATTGTAATTCAACTTATAGAGCAGGAAATAAAACAGCATAAGAATTTCCGGGGATTTGTGTTTAAAGGATTTCCCAGAACCATTGTTCAGGCTTATATACTTGATGGGTTGCTGCGAAGGCTCGATTCGTCAGTTTCTTATTGTATTGAATTGAATACCTCAACGTTGGAATCAGTCAAACGGCTTAGCGCCAGGGCTAAAACACCGCAGGCAAGGGCTTATGACATGAATACCGATGTGATCATTCACCGTCTGGAAGAGTATCAGGAAAAAACCCTGCCCGTGGCAGAATTCTATGGTAAACAGCAGAAATTTGCCACGATTGAGGCCCTCGGACCCGAAGAAAGTGTTTTTCACAGACTTTGTACGAAAGTAGAAGAAGCGATGCGCATTTTACGCTAGTGTATAGTCAAGTTTAAAATGGCGCATTGAATGAAATGAAAGTTTCGTCATTTAATTGGATTTCTACTTTTAACTTTAGACTTTTAACTTTTGACTTGACACCAGGAATACTACCCCGCCAATTATAACAGCCGGCTTGTCCGGCTGTTTTTCGTATATTTGCGGGTCCTTAAGCACTTAATTTCCCCGCTATGTCGTCGTCAAACTTTGTAGATTATGTTAAACTAAACCTTCGCTCAGGCAAAGGTGGAGCTGGTTCTACCCATCTTCTCCGTACGCGTGGAAATGCAAAGGGTGGACCCGATGGTGGTGATGGCGGAAGGGGAGGGCATATAATTCTCAGAGCCAATGCACAACTATGGACGCTGCTTCATCTGAAATATACAAAGCATCTGAAAGCCGAGGATGGTGTAGGTGGAGGGAATAACCGGAGAACCGGAGCTACAGGGAAAGATGTATATATTGAAGTTCCCCTGGGAACCATTGTCAAGGATCCTGAAACCATGGAACAGGAAGCCGAGGTTACCACCGATGGCGAAACTGTAATTATTCTTCCTGGCGGAAGGGGAGGCCTGGGTAACGATCATTTTAAATCGGCAACTTTTCAGACTCCGCGATTTGCCCAGCCCGGTGAACCCGGACTCGAGACCTGGAAGATACTTGAATTGAAGATACTGGCCGACGTTGGCCTGGTAGGGTTCCCGAATGCCGGTAAATCAACCCTTTTATCGGTGGTTTCTGCCGCAAAGCCCGAAATTGCCGATTATCCTTTTACTACACTCAGACCCAATCTCGGCATTGTGGCTTACCGCGATGACCTTTCTTTTGTAATGGCCGATATTCCCGGAATCATTGAAGGCGCTTCGGAAGGCCGCGGTCTCGGACTTCGCTTCCTCCGCCACATCGAACGGAATTCAGCCCTTTTATTTATGATTCCGGCTACTTCACCTAACATCCGGAAAGAATACGACATACTGCTCAACGAACTTGAACAGTTTAATCCTGAGTTGCTTGATAAGCAAAAGGTTTTGGCCATCACAAAGTGTGATCTGCTTGACGAGGATGGGTTAAAGAAGCTTAAAAAGCGCAAAATGCCTCAATTACCGTTGGTCTTTATTTCTGCCCTTACCGGTTCTGGCATTCCTCAATTGAAGGATGAAATCTGGAAAGCCCTGCACTGATTCTAATTTTCACACAATCATATGATTGATCAGTTAATTAGTTACGACCAGCAGTTCTTCATCTTCCTGAACGGGTTGCATTCACCTCTGTTCGATTTTATTATGTACTGGCTTAGCAACAAACTGATCTGGATTCCTTTGTATGCCTGGATTTTATTCCGGATGATAAAGGATAACCACTCCAGGGCCTGGCTGGTAATTCTTTTTATTGCATTGTTGGTAACACTCACTGATCAGGTATCTGTTCAGCTTTTTAAAAATATCTTTCACCGGTTACGCCCTTGTCATGAGCCTGCACTCGAGGGAATGGTCCGTATTCTCAACGGACATTGCGGTGGCAATTACGGATTTGTTTCTTCGCACGCATGCAATACAGCAGGAATTGCTGTATTCTCGGGGCTATTGTTAAAAAACAGATACAAATGGCTTCTGCCGGTTATGCTCGCATGGTCTGCCCTGATTTCTTACAGCAGAATATACCTCGGTGTGCATTATCCGGGAGATGTACTCGCAGGGTTCATGGTTGGTGGCACTTTAGGCTTTACGGTTTTCAGACTTTGGAATTTTACAATCGGTAAGCTGATCAAAAGAAACAATCATCCATCAGAAACGACCGATTTGGGAAAGTTATGAGTTATATCTCAAACACGGAATCTGAATGCCTGCCTGGTGGACTAATAACCAAACGCTTTGGCTTCAATTGATTTCGCAACTACTTTCATCACAGCAACATTCTTAACCGCTGGTGAGCTGTAGGTAAAATCATCACGCCTGGTATACTGCTTCATAATTACGTTAAGGATACGTATTTTTTCATCAAAGTCCTCTACAAACTCAACTTTACCTTTAACCAGCACGCTTTTATATTTCATCCCATAACTACATGCGACCTGTTCCGACTGCAGATACAATTCATGAGCCGTGCTGAATGCTATACAGACATCAGGCTTATGAATCAGAATGTCTATTTTCCGGCCAACCGGGGCCGAATGCAGATAGACGGTATTGTTTTCAAACCCAAAATTAAACGGAAGTGTATAGGGCATATTTTCCTGGTCAACCATTCCTACACTGCATACCTCGCAAGAGGTTATTATTTCCTCAATCGCAGTGGGTAGAGTTATCATCCTGCTTTTCATAGCCTTGAATTATCAGTTTAAAAAAACAAATTGACCGAAGTCGCAATTTTCAAATGGATTATTTTTTTCGGAATTTATTTAAAGTCTTCATTTACGGAGGTAACCATAAAGTCATCAGTTATTGGGTCTGACATCTGACGATACCATCGACTCCATGACAGCAGTTATAAAGGATAAAATTATGCTGAATAACAGCGCATACCAGAATCCATTTACATAAAATCCTTTGAGCAGGGCAGATGCCATCATAATAATGGATGCATTGATTACGAGTAAAAAGAGTCCGAAAGTCAGAATGGTTACAGGAATGGTGAAAATGATTAACAACGGTTTTACCAGTGTGTTGAGTAAAGCGATTAATAGTGCGGTTGCCAGGGCCGTCAGAAACGTGTCAACTGCCACTCCGGGTAATATGTACGATGTCACCAGAATTGCTACCGTTGAAAGGGTTATTCTTGCCAGTAAGTGCATAAAATGAATGATATTTCAGTTTCACTTTGGATGGAACTAAATTAGAGAATATTCGGATTCAAGACGATCCATATTCTAATAGTCGTAAAAATTCATCGAAAACAGCAGGCTGCTTACGAAACTGCCATCCCTTTCCAGATAGATGGTTCTTATGCCAGCGCTGATGGGAATACTCAATCCTAAAAGATGAATATCTGAAACCAGGTCAAGACCAATGGAATTATAAAATGAAGCAGGGTCAGGATCTGATGAGCTCGTCATATCGTAGAAGGCATTCGCCCTGATTCTTTTCATATAAAGCAATCCACCAAGGTGAAAATCAGGATAAAGCAGAGGTAACCGGTAACTCATCTTCAGACTCACCAGTTTATTGCCTGTGATAGCTGTGGTGTAGCCCCTGCTGGTACTGATAATATTGGAAAAATAGTAATCTTCAGGATTTGAAACCTGATAACCGGCATAAAGCAGGAGTGAGTGATTGATGAATAATCCCGGTAGGAAAATCTGACCCTGCAACCCGGCAATGTTCCCTGCTTTCAGTTGTCCGAAAGGTGTGTGCCTGAAACGCGCTTCAAAATTGTAGCCGAATCTGGGCCCCAGATCCCTGGTTGCCTGCCTGCGATACAGATAGCTGTTAAAGCGATAACTCAGACCGGCCAGGTTGCCATTTACAAAATCATCCGGAGTTGAGTTGTCGTGGCTGACTTTTGAGAAGTTGTAGCTAACAGCACCTGAAAGCCCTGAATTGTACAATCCCCTGGATGTATTCAGACTCTGCGAGATACTGAGATCCAGGTTGGTCTCGCTCCAGGTGAAACGTTCAGGAGAAATTCCTTCTCCACCTGTTGTTGATGAAGCCCGCTTGCCCTGGCTGAATGTTGCATTCATCACCGGAAACCAACCCTTCCAGGCAACATCGGCCTTAAACATGCCGGCCTCTTCCTCCACATTGTAATCGTAGCCGGCTGTTATGAACATAGTACTCAGTAAATTCTGGCTCATTACAGATACTCCCGGCCTTACTGTCTCACCCCGATGTCAACATATAGGGGTGCCCAGCTGTGAAACCCAAATAAATGATTTGCTTTCTTGTATGGAATGCGGGTATATTCGTTCGCCGGTATCGAATCGCTAAACCTGAATGCAGGTTCCTGGGCTGAGAGCGCCTCCGCCAATGGCCAGTTGTTTTTCTTGTTTCCTGTGAAAATGATCCCGGCATCCCAGGAAAGCCGCCTGATCGCAATGCGGTAACCATCAGCCGTATAATCATTAAAAACCAGGGAGTCTCCCGATAAGGAAACATTGTCTGCACCATATTCAACATTTGTTAACAGCTTCTTCTGCCCGTTCCCAGGATTTAATGCAAAAATCTGGCTTGTCTGGCCTGTAGTACCTGTGTAAAATACAACCGAGTCGCCATGCGTTGGGTTGCTGATCTCTTCAAACGAAAATACAGTGAGGTATTCTGTTATTCCTGTCTCTATAGATGTTTCAGCAATCGCTTTCCCTTTATCGCCAGTAACCACGAAAACAAGCGCTTTCCCATCGGGTGACCAGGATGGTGTTGATGCATGCAATCCGTCGGGGATTGATAGTTTATTCAGGCTGTCATTGTTTATAACAGCCAGGCAGCATTCTCCTGATTCTTTGTACCAAACGGCAGCAATTGACTTTCCATCCGGGCTCACAACCGGTGCAAAGAATCTTTCCTTGTAGCTGTGTCTTTCTTTTTTACCACTTTCCGGATTTAAAAGTACAATATCTGTATAACTAACAGTTTCCCAGCGGATATGAGGCCGGTATTCAGCCCAGGATAACAGTCCACCACCGAAAGACAGGTTTTCATCCGGCATATAACCCAGGTTTTGGATCACGTTTTCTTTACCATTACGATCGATTTTTACAATCTGTGGAGTCTTGCCAAACGAGGTTTTCAAGGCAACAATGACCGAATCGTTTATTTTATGCGGGCTCAGGTAATTTGTAAAGGAGGTTGGAGTATTTTCTAAAATTATTTGCTGTGGATTCTCAGTTTGGGCTTGGCGCCACATATCGTTTAATGTGGCCATGGATTCTTTGTAAAGCCCTTTCTTATTCAGTCCGGATTTTTCTTTTAACCCCCTGTTAAACGGTGTGATTGTCCAGGGTTTCCGCGCTACGGTGTTCATTGCCTCTTTCCATAAATCCTTTCCGTATTTCGCTCTGGAAGTGGCTACAATATGATAACCGGTAATGTAGATGTCGGGAACAAAATCCCTGTAAGAACCGAGGCTTGCCTTTGCATAGCTGTAAATTCCTTTCTGATTAAGCTGGGCGCGAAGCGGCATTGAAAATGAGGGAACCCTTCCTCTGCCCGAATAACTGAATGATGTTTCAGATGCAACGGCATCTCCTTCCAGAAACCAGGAAGGGACAAACAATCCCGTTGAAACTACCACTGCCTGTTGCCCGAAAAGATATCCCAAAACCCTGGTAAACCCCTGGTTTAAAGAGGATAGCTGTGCGATGTGCCTGTATTCATGCAAAGCCAGTTGTTGTATCCACGGCTGAGCGTAACTGTCCTGTGGCGGTGTGGTCAAAATTTCAATACGCCTTGGCGCCCAGATGGCGTAGGCATTGGAAATTGCATTCCGGGTATGCAGTATAAGTGGTGTTTTTTTTGGTTTAGCACCAAGTCCTGAAGCAACAAAAATACCCGAACTACTGAATTGAGAAGCAACAATTTTTGCCTGTTGATAATTTGTTGCCGGATATATAATGCTGAAGTTCCCTGATTCAATTATTTCCCAGCGGGTAGAAGCCGGACCCTGGCCAATGTCATAGTACTGGCCTGAAACCGAGAGGCAGACGAACAGAAAGATCAGAATCAGCGATGGCCGGTATTTGTAGTTCACCTGAATTCTTTTATATTTTACTACAAACAACAAATAATTGTCGGTTTTGTAATACAATACTCTGTTAATATTTTTTAACCAATTGATTTTTAAGGCATTGAAAAATAAGACCAATAATTTTCAACTCATTAAATATGAATTCTTTGCTGCCTGCCCCGACACTTTTGCGGGGTCATTGCGTCTTTGCGTCTTTGCGTGATTCTTAAAATTAACGGACCATTGTAATAATAAACCGGTAAAATTATATACCGGATTCTATATCCTTGAAATAGCTCCACTCAATACCTTCTGGCAATGGAGCTGTAATTTTGACAGTTTCTTTGCTAACCGGATGAGTAAATTGGAGGAATCGGGCGTGAAGGCTGATTGATCCGTCTGCTTTTGAGCGCCTGGCGCCGTATTTCAAATCGCCCTGTATATGACAACCAATGGAGGCAAGTTGAGCTCTGATCTGATGATGACGCCCTGTAATCAGTTTAATTTCAATCAGATGGGTGGTTTTCCCGGAAGCAATTAACCTGTAATGAAGTTCTGCACGCTTGGATCCATTCGTCCCATCTTTAACAACATAGGATTTATTCTGAACCTCATTTTTTTTCAGGAAATGAACCAGCGTCGATTCAGCAGGTTCAGGAAGCTTATCAATGATAGCCCAGTAGGTTTTGGTAATTTCACGATCTTTAACCATGGCTGTCATTCTGGCAAGTGCCTTCGATGTTCGGGCAAATATAACAGCGCCGCTCACCGGCCGGTCTAGACGATGAACCAACCCGAGAAATACCTCGCCGGGCTTGTTGTACCTGGATTTTAAATAGGATTTAAGCAGTTCAGTCATCGGAACATCTCCGGTCTTGTCACCCTGTACAATATCACCCGGACGTTTGTTCACGATCAACAAATGATTGTCTTCAAACAGGATTTCAGGCAGGATGTCCATCATTCTTAAATATTATCTGGCGGGACCAATTCCGTAAAGCCATTATAATCGAATGTTTAATATAATAATATTGTCAATCGTATTTCGTCCGGCTAATTGTCCTTAATTTCAGTTTCGGGACATTAGAAATTAGTCATTAGACATTAGAAATTTTCCTAATACTGCTCGCGCTCATTTGGGAAGTCCATGGTTTTTACATCCTTAATGTACGACATGACCGAACCCTGAATTTCTTCACTCAGGTTGTGATACCGGCGAAGAAACCTGGGCGAAAACTCCTGGGTGATTCCAAGCATGTCGTGCAAAACCAGCACTTGTCCGTCAGCACCTGGACCGGCCCCAATACCTATGATGGGTATCCTGATTTCTTTACTAACCTGTGCAGCCAGTTTGGCAGGTATTTTCTCGAGAACAATTCCGAAACAGCCTGCTTTTTCGAGCAGATGAGCATCTTCAACCAGTTTGTTAGCCTCGTTTTCTTCGGTTGCCCTAACCACATAGGTTCCGAATTTATGAATTGATTGTGGTGTTAAACCAAGGTGACCCATCACCGGAATTCCTGCCGATAGAATACGGTCAACCGACTCAAGCACTTCACGGCCTCCTTCCATTTTAACTGCATCTGCTCCCGACTCCTTCATGATCCGGATAGAAGAACTCAAAGCTTCTTTTGAGTTACCCTGGTATGTGCCAAAAGGCATATCGACAATTACCAGGGCTCTTTTAACACCACGCACCACAGAAGTGGCATGATAAATCATTTCGTTCAACGTAATGGGAAGGGTAGAAGTATGTCCTGCCATTACATTAGAAGCCGAATCGCCCACCAGAATAACATCGATCCCGGCCATATCCAGAAGGCGGGCCATTGAAAAATCATAAGCAGTAAGCATCGCGATTTTCTCGTTCTTCAGCTTCATCTCCTGTAAAACGTGGGTAGTAACCTTGGTTACATTGGCAAATTTTGAAATATGTGGCTCCATAAAGCAGGTTTCTTTTCGGGAATCAGGATGGTAAAATAGATATTGAATTCAGTCTTGTTTTTTTTACAAAGATATAGATAAATCCTGTTTGAGGTGTCTGCTTCCTAATGCTGCTGTTTCCAGCTATTCTAACAGGAATTTTAACCATTTTATTCCTGAATCATATTTTTAATGTAATTTTGTTACGTTCAAAATTACTGCCAATTCTCCAACCCTATGAAACGAAGGTTTTTATTTCTGATTCTCCCGGTAATTGCATTAACAATCTTTTCAGGGTGTGAAACCGATATTGATGTTACAGCAGATTGGAAAGATATAACCGTGGCCTATGGACTTATCAGTCAGAATGATTCTGTTCATTATATTAAGGTAAACAAGGCTTTTCTGGGTGAAGGCAATGCATACACCTATGCTCAGATTGCCGATTCCAGTTCCTATGGAGATAATATTTCGGTTACCATCATTGAAAAAGCCAACAATGGCAGCACCCGCACATTTAACTGCGACACAACATACGTATTCAACAAAGAGCCGGGAATTTTTTATTACCCCAGGCAGATAGTTTACAAAACAGCTTTCAAAATTCCTGCAGATGTAAATGCAAAAGAATATTCCTATAACCTCGAAATCAGGAATAAAATAACAGGAAAAGTTATTACATCTCAAACCCCTTTGGTGAAGGATTTTACGATAGAAACTCCCCGTCCCGGGCAGTCAAGTATAGATTTTATCAGCGAAAATAACCAGAAAATTAAATGGATTTCAGCAAAAGACGGAAGAAGATACAATGTGACTATCCGTTTTTGGTTTGATGAAGTTGTCAATCTTTACGATACGACCCAGCGATATATTGACTGGGACTTTAGTTCAGTTAAGTCAGCAACTGTGCAGGGAAATGAATCGATGGAAATTTTATATGCACCCCTCAGTTTTTATTCGATATGTTCCAGCCTGATTCCGTATAACGATGATCGTGAAAATTCCGTGACTTCAAGGCTGGTTGACAGGGCTGAATTCCGTTTCGCTGTTGCCGGTGATGAGTTAAATACCTACATGGAAGTGAATGAACCTTCAACCAGCATTGTTCAGGAAAAACCTGAGTATACCAATATCAATAACGGCATTGGTCTCTTTTCATGCCGATACACGAAAACCGCCTCTGTGCCTATAGGCACCCGAACTGAAGACATGTTGATCGAAGAGGATATCAAGTTTGTCAATAAAATCGGCAATAAATAGCCAAAACTACCTGCAGTTAAAACTTTTATCTGACGAAATGTCAGAATTCATTTGTCATTCCTTCCGCCTTATACTACCGTATATTTTGTATACACACTTTTATTATACTGATATGCAGTATTTTATATTGTCAACTGGTTTAGATAAATCAAAAGTGAATAAGAGATCGGCTATTATTGGCATAATCCTTGACTGGGAGGGGCAAAGAAATAAAAAATTTTAAAATCCGAATCAGATGGGCAAAATAATTGGAATTGACCTTGGAACTACTAATTCATGCGTTGCTGTTATGGAAGGCAATGAGCCGGTAGTTATTCCCAACAGCGAAGGTCGTCGTACAACTCCCTCGATCGTTGCATTTACCGATAACGGCGAACGCAAAGTTGGAGATCCTGCCAAAAGGCAGGCCATTACAAATCCTGAACGAACCATTTTTTCGATAAAAAGGTTTATGGGTGAAACTTTCGACAGGGTTACGAAAGAGACAGGCAGAGTTCCTTACAAAGTTGTTAAGGGCGACAACAATACTTCACGTGTAAAAATTGATGACAGACTTTATTCACCACAGGAAATTTCTGCAATAATTCTTCAGAAAATGAAGAAAACCGCAGAAGATTACCTTGGTCAAACGGTTACCGAAGCTGTGATTACTGTTCCTGCTTATTTCAGTGATTCACAAAGGCAGGCAACCAAAGAAGCCGGTGAGATTGCCGGGCTTGTGGTTAAACGAATCATCAATGAACCGACTGCTGCAGCTTTGGCTTATGGACTCGATAAAAAGAGCCATGATCTGAAAGTAGCTGTTTTCGATCTCGGTGGAGGTACCTTCGACATTTCTATTCTTGAACTCGGAGAAGGTGTTTTTGAAGTAAAGTCAACCAACGGAGATACCCACCTTGGTGGCGATGACTTTGATCATAAGATCATCGACTGGCTTGCTGACGAGTTTAAAAATGATGAGGGAATCGATCTCCGCAAAGATCCTATGGCACTTCAGCGTTTAAAAGAAGCTGCTGAAAAGGCTAAAATTGAACTGTCCAGTTCCAGTTCAACGGAAATAAACCTGCCTTATATTATGCCGGTTGATGGAATTCCAAAACACCTTGTCCGCACGCTCAGCCGTTCCAAGTTTGAACAGCTCAACGATACGCTGATCAGGTCAACTATAGATCCATGTAAACAGGCGCTTAAAGATGCCGGTCTTACGGTTTCTGATATCGATGAAGTAATTCTTGTTGGTGGTTCTACCCGTATTCCGGCCATTCAAAAGATTGTTGAGGACTTTTTCGGAAAAGTACCTTCCAAAGGGGTTAATCCTGATGAAGTGGTTGCCGTTGGAGCCGCAATCCAGGGTGGTGTGCTTACCGGCGAAGTGAAAGATGTTTTGCTGCTTGATGTTACACCACTTTCGCTGGGGATTGAAACATTGGGTGGTGTGATGACAAAACTTATAGAATCCAATACTACAATTCCTACACGTAAGTCTGAAGTATTTTCAACTGCCAGTGATAGTCAGCCTTCGGTTGAAATTCATATTCTGCAGGGAGAACGCCCCATGGCCCGCGACAACAAGAGTATAGGCCGATTCCATCTTGATGGTATTCCTCCTGCTCCACGCGGTATTCCTCAGGTTGAAGTTACTTTTGATATTGACGCAAACGGAATTCTGAATGTATCGGCAAAAGATAAAGGTACCGGTAAATCTCAACAGATCCGTATTGAAGCATCGTCGGGGCTTTCTGAAGCTGAAATCAGGCGAATGAAGGAAGAAGCTGAAGCCAATGCCGAAAGCGATCGCAAAGCTAAAGAAGAAGTTGATAAAATCAACAGCGCTGATGCCATGATTTTCCAGACTGAAAAACAGTTGAAAGAATATGGTGACAAGTTGCCGGCAGACAAAAAGGCTCCGATTGAAAAGGCCTTTAACGATCTGAAAGAAGCGCATAAAAATCGGGATTTTGTCGCGATTGACACTTCATTAGCGGCACTCAACACCGCCTGGCAGGCTGCCAGTGAAGAGATGTACAAAGCAACTCAGTCACAGGAAGGACAACCAGGTGCAGGTCAACCTCAGGACGCAGCAGGCGACCCTGGACAGGCTAAGGGCACTCCGGATCAGGAAGTAACAGACGTCGATTTTGAAGAAGTAAAATAAGCTTCAATAGCATTTCATATTTTCTGCATGAAATTTGCAGCAAAAAGGCAACCTCCCGGGGTTGCCTTTTTATTATAACAAATGCGGTCGCTTAACTTAATTTGTAACTTTACACACTACACTTGTAACTGATCATGATACAATTTAAATTCCGGGTTTTATTCACACTGCTTCTCATCTCCTTACAACTTCCATTGGTTGCACAGGTCAACAGACCTGTCAGGCTTGAAATACCCGTTAAAGATGATAGTGAAATATACAAGGTAGTCACATGTGACGAAAATGGAATTGCAATCATCTATTTGAGTTCGGACACGGACGAGTCGGGTAGAATGTTATGGATTACTGCTTTTCTGGATCGTAACCTGAAAGAAATCTGGCGTAAGCCTTTTGCTCTGCCCCGGGGATTTTCACTGGCTGAAGCCCTGTACAGCAACAACCATCTTGTTGGCTTCTGGCATGCTGTAAAAGGAAATGCACAGGATAACCTCCGGGTTGTCGATTTAAACGTAAAAGATACAACCATTCGTGAAGTTAGTTTTACGGTTCCTGAAAAATCAGAGCTTTCTCAATTCGGAATCTGCAATCATTTTGCACTTGCTGGCCTGAATACAAAAAACGATCAGTCGCTCCTCATCCGGTACGACATGAACCTGGCATCCATTTCATCATTTAAACAGGATATCGAAGGCAGTGCTGTAATTGAATCAATGAATATTGATACAGATTCTGAGGTAGTTTCAACCATACTCAGGACAACCGGCTCATCCAGACAGCGTGCATATTATCTTGTTAAATCCGACGGAATAGGGCAGAAGATAAGCGAGCTCAAACTGAGCAGGTTTGATGACAAAAATTTAATTAATACGGCTTTTGCTTTAAAGATTGACTCAGCCAGCGACCTTATCATAGGTTCATATGGAAACAGTAACCGGACAAAGGTAATTGACGGATATGAATCTATTGGCGTTGCTTCTACAGGGTTTTTCTCAATCCTGGTCCAAAACAATACTATTATTAATACTACTTTTTATGAGTTCTCCGATTTTCAGAATTTCTACCGCTACCTTCGTAAACCTTCCGATCTAAGTGTGAGGCGCGGTAGCAGCAAATCTGAAAAAGGTAACAGGGAAATAACAATAGATCATGATTTGCTGGCACACGATGTGTTCAAATGGAAAGACAGCTATGTTTTCATTGCAGAAGCCTATTATCCGGAATACAGAACGGTTACAACGATGGTCTATGATTACTATGGCCGCCCTTATCCTTCAACTTATTCCGTTTTTGAAGGGTTCAGGTACCTGACCACTTTCATTGCAGGATTCGACTCTACAGGAGCCATGAAGTGGAATAACGACCTGGAATTAAGAAACATGCTCACTCAAAACCTGAGGCAAAAGGTAATGGCATGGGAAGATCCCGATGGATTGGTGTTGTCGTATTCATTTGATGGTAAAATTGCTTCAAAAATTCTTCCTGAGGGGTCAGCATCAGGGAACATATCCTATGCTGATATCGCTCCACTGAGTTCACATGATAAGATCTATAAAGATTCCAACAGCAACATGGTTTATTGGTATGGCAACTACTTTCTTGCTTATGGATACCAGAATATACGCAACAGCTATCAGAATGACAGAAATAATAAAAATGTTTTTTACCTGAATAAGATCGCTTTTAGATAGGTTATGCTATAAAACTCAAAAAGGGTAGCTTAATTTTTAGTATCTTATACTTTTACTCGATATTTATTTTGGCACAAACAGATTTAACCAACTTCTGCATCTCTTTTTTAGTAGTGTTACAGATTGAATTAATTATTTTCATCCAACTTTAAAACTTTTAAGTTCTGGCTTGTCCAGGTAAGTTCTAACGACTTTGAAATGGATTATTGACCTACCAGGTTTAGCTGGCTGGTGGGGTGGCAAACCTGTTAGGTCTTGCGACTTTGTAATGGAATAATGACCTGACGTTTAGCTGACCAACGGTTGGCAAACCTCCTGTGAAATTAATCTTCAAGTCTAAGTAGTAAATCATTGACCAGGCGTATTTTAAGGTGTAGAGCACCGTAACGTAGAAAGGCCAATTTTATTGAATTCTTCAGCAAGCACTATCAAAAACAAAAGACCGTTGTCTGGCATTTCCCATATAATAGTAATTTAAATATATCCCTCAGCACATCAATTACTGAATAGCCTGTTAAATAAAAGAGGCTGTCCTTTTGAGACAGCCTCTTTTTAATATTTAATGGTGCTGGTTATTTTACCAGGGCCATAAATTCAGGATTTGTAAAGAATTTGATAAACTCCCTGTCGTCGGCAGCCTGAGCCTTCAGTGAAGGATCTTTCGCAAATGCTTTGGTCAGGTTATCAATCATCGATTTTGCATCGGCACCGCGGGCTGCAATAACCGCTAACAGATAATAATTGTGGCCTGATTCCGGAGCACATTTAAGTGTACTTGCGGCTTCAGCATTTTTGCCGGTCATCATCTGTGCCAGAGCTACATTGCTGTTGCATTTTTTGCCTCCAAGCATGCTGAGAGACTTATCATAATTGTTGTTGGCAAGTTCTACAACACCCATGTTGTAATTAACATCGGCTCCAAGGTTCTTGGCTTTACCATATTGAGTAGCAGCATTCTTGTAATCACCTTTCTTTGAAGCAAGAGCACCAAGGTTATTAACAACAGCTTTGTTGTTAGGCTCAAGTTGGTCGGCTTTTGCAAGATGTGTAGCAGCTTCTCCAAGTTGTCCGTTCTCCAGTTCTATATAAGCAGCATTGTTATATCCCTTGTAATTGTTAGGGAATTGAGTTGCAGCTGTTTTATAGATGCGGAGTTTGGTGTCTTTATCGTTGGTAAGGGTTGCAGCGTAAAGCAATTCTTTATCATCGAGTTTCGAAGGATCACTTACAGCCAGAGTTGCGATCTGTTCATCGGTTTTCTTGGGCTCAAAGCAATTAACCTTGATTTCAACCCTACGGAGAGGAGGAAGAATCTCATCTTCGATTTCTTTGTAAACAACTGACATGTTGCGGATTTCCTGCTCACGTTTTGCAACGTCGCTCTGTGAATTAACCACATTCATGATAATGCGTTTGTCGGCGATGTTTGAACCTTCAACAGCCTGCATAAATCCGTTCCAGTCTTCGCCATTGGCGTATGAATTGAACTTGATGGATGCTTCCGGATCAGGAATATTGATAACCGGGTTCTTTTCTTTAGCCATTTTCTTAAACATCTCTACAACCTGTTTTTTACCTGCTTGTGCGCGGCGCTCAGACAGGCCCTGGTTGTATGTTTCTTCACCTTCAGGTGAAGCCCAGGCGTTGATATCGATGTCACGGATGGTATATCCCTGTTTGATGAAGACGGCAAGTTCGTCGAGTTTCTGTTGAACCAGGTTCGTGCGGTTAAGCGGAAGGTTCCAATTCAGATCATGCATGTTAACCTTGAAATAAATCTTGGCATCTTTGGTGACAATAGATTCTTTAATGTAACCATGTTCAACCAAAAGAAGGTCTTCGTCATGCATTATCCGTGTTCCGGTTATGATAACACCATCGGCAAGCTTACGCTCAGGCAGGTCAATAACCTTATACTTGGCTGTGATTTGCTCTGGAGTAGCATTCAGAACTACAGGTTCTTTCGGCTCATAAAGTGAAGGTGAAACAACGAGATCCGAAGCATTCATGCCTGGCTCATAAGGAACGCAATCAACATAGGTATATGAACCACCGGTTTTGTAATTGATCACAATGCCATCACCGTTTACTGATTCGCCCTGGAAGTTAACAGGTTTCAGTTTGCGTGTGGTACCGGCATACTTGATCTCAGGCTGGAAATTCATTGCAGCCTTTTTAGCAAAATATTTCTCGGGGAAGGTAACTTTTACGTTAACACATACTGTATCACCCTCCTTAACGAGTGGATCAGGAGTGGTTTCATATTTAACCAGTCCGTAATCCTTTGCCATGGATTTCAGGTTTGCACTGGGCAAAAACTTGTAAGTTACACCCAACATGAGGCTAGCATAAGCATCATTTTTGGAATTAGACTCAACGAGGTCGAGGTCATCTTTAAATATAAAACGCTCATTATACTCAAGATTCAGGTCCCATTTTTCGGCCAGGCGGAAATTGAAGCCGGCTCCGACAGGAAGTCCAAAAGCTGTATATGCTTCCTGATCAAACCCGTCAGGTGCATCAGGACCATTACGGTCAATAACCGCATCATCACCATTTTCATCGGTTCCGTTTGTGTTGTACAAAACAGAAGAATAATTGGAATATACAGCCCCGGTAAATACATAAAAGTTTAGGAAACGTTCAGGTTTATATCCAAAGATCAGGTTGGTAAGACTGGCAGTTACATTCAGCTGACCATCCCAGACACTGGATGACATCCTCAGGCTATTCTCCTGACGTGTACTAACAACCCAGCCATTGTTGAAAAGGCCTCTGACTCCGAGTACAGGACTGAACTGATAACCAGCGCCAAAACCATAGAATAAATTAGCTCTTTCATTGTAAAGAGCAAATTCGTTCAGGTCTCCATAAAATTGAGACATTCCTCCGAAGGCTTGCAGGAAAAAATACTTGTCGAACGCAGAATTTGTTGCGCTTTTTCCTTCGCCAGTTTCTTGTCCTGATACAAATACAGGAGAAATTCCAAACATTAGGATGAGAAGCAGCAGAATTGATTTGTAGCTTAACTTTTTCATACTTTTTAATTTAATGATTATCAGTTTTAAGTTGTGTTATTTGATCAAATTGTCAGGTCTTTCAAAGTTTTGACAAATATAGGGTAGTTTTAATTGTTTTCAAACAAAAAAGCCCTAAAAAGCCAAATAAGTGGTATATTTTACTAAAAATTTTACTTCTGTGATTAATTTTTATTCGCCCCAATAACAACGGTTGCCTAATATTTGTTTAATTCTATGACAAACTCCACCAACCGAAATTAATCCAATTTTCCTGATTTGGTAATAGGTTCCTGATAATGTAAAATTTTTATATACAATTAAATATCAGAAAATCAGATTATTAAATAATTTATATTTTTTCTGGTTGTTTGATGACCATCGAAATACCATTCATTTCCTTAAAGAATTCCCAAATCAGAATTCCTGCTGAAACAGCTATATTCAGTGAATGTTTGGTTCCGGCCTGGGGAATTTCAAGGCATAGATCTGACGAATTCATTATGTCATCTTCTATTCCATGCACCTCATTTCCGAAAACCAAAGCATATTTTTTGCCAGGGTCAGGCCTGAATTCATCAATCATTATACTTCCTGCAGCCTGTTCGACGGCTACTATGATGTATCCTTCCTCTTTTAATCTACTGACTGAATCCGCTGTTTTGTCAAAATACTGCCAGTTAACCGATTCGGTTGAACCCAGGGCTGTTTTATGAATTTCCCTGTTTGGCGGCATTGCTGTAATGCCGCATAAATGCACAGCATCAACCCTGAATGCGTCGGCAGTTCTGAAAACAGAACCAATGTTGTGCTGGCTTCTGATGTTGTCCAATACAATAACCAATGGAATCTTTTCAGCTTCTTTAAAATCGCTGATACTCAGTCTTATTATTTCTTCAGTTGCCAGTTTTTTCATTTTTATGATGAATTTAAGGGGCGCAAAGGTAATAACTCTATTTCAAATACTTTTTTAGTCTGAATTTTCACGAATCTGCCTATTTTTGTTCCCTCCCTAAAACAATTGAATTGGCAAAAGAAACAGGCGATGTAGTTGAAACGCCACTGATGAAACAATACAATGCCATCAAGGCAAAATACCCGGATGCATTGTTGCTGTTCAGGGTAGGCGACTTTTATGAAACTTTCGGAGAGGATGCCATAAAAACTTCCGATATTCTTGGTATTGTGCTTACCCGCAGGGCAAACGGAGCAGCGGCGTATATTGAACTTGCCGGATTTCCTCATCACGCGCTGGATACTTACCTGCCTAAGCTGGTCAGGGCCGGGCACCGTGTGGCTATCTGCGACCAGCTGGAAGATCCGAAACTAACCAAAAAGATTGTAAAGCGCGGGGTTACTGAACTGGTTACACCGGGCGTATCCTATAACGACAAAGTACTTGAAAATAAACAAAATAACTTTTTGGCAAGCGTTCATTTACTGCCCAAATCGAGTGGTATTGCTTTTCTTGACATATCCACGGGTGAGTTTCTTATAGCTCAGGGCAACAATGATTATATTGACAAACTGCTTCAGACATTCAAACCCAGCGAGGTCATCATTCAGAAATCCAAACGAAGTGAATTTCAAGGGCTTTTCGGAGAAAAATTCTACATTAATACTTTTGAGGATTGGGTTTTTACGATTGATTTCGGACAGGATCTCCTGCTCCGACATTTTAATACAGCTTCGCTGAAAGGTTTTGGGGTGAGCGACATGACCAATGGAATCATTGCTGCCGGTGCAGCTATGCATTACCTGGCTGAAACACAGCACGATAAAGTTGGACACATTTGCCAGTTGTCGCGAATTGAAGAGGATCATCACGTTTGGCTCGATAAATTTACCATCCGTAATCTCGAGATACTTGGTTCAGCCAATGAAGAAGCCTCCACCCTTATCGGTGTTCTTGATCATACAATTTCTCCGATGGGATCAAGACTTATGAGGCGGTGGCTCATCATGCCCTTGAAAGATAAGTTGCCGGTGAATGAACGACTCGACACGGTAGAGTTTTTCATTAAAAATGGAACAATTGCTGATAACATCAGGCAACAGATACGGATGATTGGTGATCTGGAGCGGATAATATCCAAAGTTGCTACCGGACGCATCAATCCACGTGAAGTGGTTCAGTTGAAAAGGGCACTTCAAACCATCGGACCTGTGAGGGAAATCTGTTTGGCATCAGGTATTTCTTCCATGCAACTAATGGCCGATCAGTTGAATCCTTGTACCCTGATGACGGAGAAAATTGAAAAGCAAATCAATCCCGATCCCCCTGTTGCTGTGAGTAAAGGCAATGTCATTGCCCCGGGTATATCGGCGGAATTGGATGAAATCCGGGATCTGGCGCACTCGGGTAAAGATTACCTTATCAAACTACAACAGCGTGAGTCGGAACGCACTGGAATTCCATCGCTTAAGATTGCCTACAACAATGTTTTCGGTTACTATCTTGAAGTAACCAATACCCATAAAGATAAAGTTCCATCTGAATGGGACCGCAAACAAACCCTTGTAAACTGCGAAAGGTATATTACTCCCGAACTGAAAGGTTATGAAGAAAAAATCCTGAATGCAGAAGAGCGCATGCTTGCTCTTGAAACAGGGTTGTATAACGATCTGGTTTTAAGTCTTAACGATTATATCAGCGCCGTTCAGGCCAATGCTTTTATTATTGCCAAACTCGACTGTCTGCTTTCATTTGCCGGGGTGTCAGTGCAGAATAACTATTCACGGCCTTTGATCAATGATGGATTTGCCCTTAAAATCAATGGAGGACGTCACCCTGTTATTGAAAGAAACCTGGCGGCAGGGGAGAAGTATATTTCAAACGATGTTTTTCTGGACGACCAGGAACAACAGATCATCATCATTACAGGACCAAATATGTCGGGAAAATCGGCTCTGCTCAGACAAACAGCGCTGATCGTGCTGTTGGCGCAGGCAGGATGTTTTGTGCCGGCAGATCATGCTGAAATAGGTCTGGTGGATAAAATATTTACGAGGGTTGGAGCGTCTGATAACATTTCGTCGGGAGAATCCACTTTTATGGTTGAGATGAACGAGACGGCAAGTATCCTCAACAACATCTCTAACAGAAGTCTGATCCTACTCGATGAGATAGGCCGGGGTACCAGCACCTACGACGGAATTAGCATTGCATGGGCTATTGCAGAGTTTCTTCACCAGCATCCCCTTTTCAGGCCCAAAGTTCTTTTTGCTACCCATTATCATGAGTTGAACGAGATGGCCTCTTCGATGCACCGCATAAAGAATTTTCATATATCTGTAAAGGAAGCGGGCAATAAGGTGATTTTTATGCGCAAACTTGAGCCGGGTGGCAGTGAGCACAGTTTCGGGATACATGTAGCCAGAATGGCAGGTATGCCGCAATCATTGCTTGAACGTGCCAATGAATTACTCGGTACACTTGAAAAAACCCATGGCGGCGGTCAGTTGCAAGGATCACATTCCGGAAAAAAATCATCAAAGCAAGGGGGTGACCCTTATCAGCTCAGTTTTATTCAGCTCAATGATCCGTTGCTGGAACAAATCCGGGAAGATATTCTGGACACTGATATTAACACACTTACCCCGGTAGAAGCACTGATGAAACTGAATGAAATAAAAAAACTTTTAAAAAAATCGTAGAATTATTTGGCAGTTTCATTTCAGGTTGTATATTTGCACCCGCTAAAGCAATAAGCGAAAGTAGCTCAGTTGGTAGAGCACGACCTTGCCAAGGTCGGGGTCGCGAGTTCGAGTCCCGTCTTTCGCTCGAAACCCCGAGAAGTCGGGGTTTTTTTTTCCACAATATGGATGCCCGAGTGGTGGAATGGTAGACACGAAGGACTTAAAATCCTTTGGCCATTGCGGCCATGCCGGTTCGATTCCGGCTTCGGGTACAACCCGGAATCCCTGCAAGGCGGGGATTTTTTTTGCCCTACCAACTGTTTCTTTTTCGGTATATTTCTTTTTTTTCATCCCTGAAAAAGATTTTCACAGCATTTTGTTGAGAACTCTTCCGACAATTACCCCTGTGAGCTGTTTATATAAACTATATTTGCATACAATGGAAATTCTGTTTTAACAACGAATTTCCGGCTGTTTGAGAGTTTTGCATACTATTTGCTAAAATTCCAAGTTATAAATCAAAAATACCCCAAAACAATGATGAAAAGAAGGTTAGTTAATGCAGCCTGGATACAAAGCAGGCTTAAACTGGCAGCAATGATGCTGCTGGTGATTTCTCTGGGAATGGGATTGGGTTCATGTACCAGTCAAAAAAAGCTGGCTAAGAAAAAAGCCGAGCAGGAACTGGCTGAAAAAACCGCTAAAGCAAAAACGGATCTGCTTGCTATAATCAACGATGATGGTAAAATGACCCTCGAAGAAAAGGAGTTTAAACTGGCAGCAGTTAAACGGCTAAACCTCGATAATAAGGAAATCAAAGACCTGATAGTTCAGGCTGAAGAGAAAATTGCCCGCGACCGGTCTGTTGTTGAACAACGCAAAGAGGAAGAACGGCTTCAGCGTGAAAAGGAAGCAAAGGAACGGGAAATGCGGGAAGCCGGGCCTTACAGGAATATCAACCTGGCAATAGATGCGGTTGCCAATGCAGGAGATGTCAGTACTGCCAATATGAAGATCAGGGAAGCTCTGATGAATTTCACCGGTGAAGAAGTTCCTGTATTGATCCTGATCAGCAGTGAAGGAGAAATGAAAGATTATGACCGGCCGACTACCATCCGCAAGTACCTTGAATTTGTCAAAGACCAGAAAAAGTCACCAAATAAGGTGCTGAATGCAGTTTTTGATCCGAATGGAAAAATAACAGAACTTGAACTCATTAAAAAGTAAAAGAAATGATAAATTATAAAGTAATACTGGCAACCCTGGTTATCGTAATTTCCGGTAGCAATCTCATGGCTCAGGATGTAATCAGCCCATCGCGTAAACAGGCCATAGATTCACTGGCACTTGAAAAAGTACGCGATCTGAGTAAATACGTCAGCATTGTGGGTAATAAAGATACCCCCTGGTCAGAAGCCAACCGGGTTATCGAGCGTACCCTTGAACTATTTGCCGAAGGCGCTTTGATGGGTGTTTCCTCAATTAACCGCGAAGAAGTTAATTATTACGGAGTCCGCGAATACCTTGAAAGACTTATGGCACTGAATTATGATAAAGTAAATATTCAGTGGTACAACATTCAGTACATCAGTGACCTGGAACGTCAACCGGATGGGAAATATGTTGGTGTTATAACGATTTACCAGCGTTTTGAAGGTACAACCAAAGAGGGATTAAAGTATGTGGATGTTACCAAGAAAGATGTGACTGTATACGTAGAACGGAAAACAACCCAGATATCCGGAAGATTGATCGGATTTTGGGACGTTCTGCTTGGTGATATCAGGGTAACTGAAACAAAACCCGGGGAATGACAATCATTTCATGATTCGATTACCGACTGCATTCCTGCATTGTGCGGGAATGCAGCCGGATTATAATGCTTTAACTTTAAGTCCACTCCGAAAACTAATTTTTTGACACCAAAACACTAAAACACCAAACTTAATGAATTGTAATATATTGATATACAATACTTTGTGGAAATTGGTGTCTTGGAGTCCCGATAACTATCGGGATGGTGGCAAATCTTTTCTTTTTGACTTTTCAGAGCGGGCTCAAACCCATAGTTCAATGATCAAAAAGGCCTGGATTGCATTGCTGATTTCTTTTATGTTTGCCGGCACTCTTGGTGCACAGTCTTTTAATTCATTGCTGGGTGATGAAAGCATTCTGAATGCCCAGACCAAACAGGTCAATCAGTTTTTCAGGCGCTTCAATGCAGAAGAAAGTACCAGCGGAGACCGCTATTATCCTGGTGATAAAAATTACCGCAGTGCTGACCTGCGAAAGCGTTACCTGAATATTCTTTTCGACAATCAGAACGCATCTTTGACCGATCCGCTCAAAAATGATTTTATCACGAACGTTTTAAACCCAGGCTCACCTGCTTTCCTCGAATTTCACGACGGGCAATGGTTTGCTGAAGTTGCTACAAAATTTATCTATCTTGGTAAAGAGGAACCGGTTACCCTTTTTCTAAAACTGGAAGAGGAGAATCAGGGCTATAAGTGGGTGATTACCAATCTTTACTTTAGTCAGTTTCACGACTTCTTTCACAACCAGGACAGCGATGACCAGCGTTTTTTGCACCCCCTGAGTCACGAGCTTGATTTTATGAACCTGATCAGGGTTTTTAAAGACAAAGAGTATGTGGAGCAATACACTGCCAGAGATTATCACCCTGATTATCTTACCCTGTTTCTGTATGAGTTTAAAAAAGGCAACCTGGTTTTTAAATCAGTAACTTCTGTGAAGTTTCATTTTTTCCAGGTACCGGGCTGGTACTTTGAACTTTCAGAGTTTAATCGCCCGGGCACAAACGCCGGATGGCTGATTTCAAGTATGCTTAAGTTAAATGAAAATGATAAAGACCTTTTACTAAAATACCTTTACCATGAGTAAAAAAATACTTTCTGGAGTCTTTCTTCTGCTCTTAGTTTTTTCAACTGGTTTGGCCCAGACTCAGACAACCTCAACAATGCCTTCCGGGCAATCTGCTGATGCACTCTCCGAAGAGGATATTGCAGCTTACAAAAAGCAGGCTGCACAGATGGTATCCTTTATGGAATTTGCGTTCAATACCCTTGGAAGCAGCAAATCGGAATACAAGGATAAGGACATTATTATAAACCAGTCGTTTTTGAAATTTTTCAAGGATTCGAAAGTGCAGATAGAAGATGACCTGGTGGAGCAAAGAGATGTGGTAACCAATAAAGATGTGCAGGCTTACCTGAAAGATATTGATTTCTTTTTCAATGAAGTTGTCTTTAAATATACCATTGAAGAAATAACACAGGAAGTGAATGAAAAAGGCGAGGTGTTTTTCAAAGTCAAGACCAGCCGTAACCTGAAAGGAGTTACCCTCGAAGGAAAGGAGGTGAACGACAACAAGCCCAGGTTTATCGAGATTAACCTGGATGATGCCATGCGGGAACTCAAGATAGCCAGCATCTATACAACACGGTCGGGCGAAGAAGAAGAGCTGATTTCATGGTGGAATAGCCTTGATCCGGCGTGGCGGATTTATTTCTCTGCCAAAACAATAATTTCGGATTCATTGCCTTTAAAGAATATCACTGGTATCAGCAAAGATTCAATACTGGTTATCCCGGAAGGAGTTTCTGAATTTGATTCAACATTTATTGCCAGTACATTAAAGCTGAATACAAGCAGTATTTTCTCTGAAGTCCGGCGCATCCTGAGAACTGAAAGGATTGATATTTCGGGCAATAAAAAGATATATGATCTGGAACCATTAAGTGTAATGAGGTCGTTGAAGTATCTTAATATTTCAGGTTCAGGGGTTTCTGCACTCGAGCCTGTCAGAAACCTGTCAAAACTTGAAACGCTTATCGCTGCATCGAGTCAGGTTGTTTCTTTGCAGGCTTTGCAGTACAGTTCAAGTCTGGTAAATCTGGATATTGCTTCCACTTTCGTAACAGACCTGGGTACTGTCGCCAATTTCGGTAAGCTTGAATCACTGGATGTATCCGGTATTCAGATTGATGATTTATCCGCAGTTGCAAATCTTGAGAATCTAAGAGAATTACGTCTCAACCGTTCTCCCGTTAATTCGGTTGACGGACTCAAAAGCCTGGCAAATCTTGAATTGCTTGAACTATCAGGTACAGTTATTACTGATCTGACCCCGGTTGGAAAACTTGTCGGGCTTCACCGGTTAAATATCAATAAAACAAATATTTCAGACCTTGGGCCACTGTCTAGCCTCACAGCACTGGAGTACATTTACCTCGACAATACTCCTGTAAGTGATATCAGTCCTCTGAAAAATTTGCCTGAGCTTAAGGCTGTATACTGCGATAAATCATTGGTTGACCGTGATGATGCATTGGCTTTTCTTCTTGCCAGGCCTGGTGTTCAGGTGATCTATGAATCAGAAGAACTGACTGCATGGTGGAAGGTCCTTTCCGTTGAATGGAAAGCAATATTCGGATCTTTGGTAACGATGGATTCAGTGCCAACCCGGGAACAACTGCATGAACTTACCAATATAAAAAAACTTAACATTTCTGCCAACAGCCGGATAACCGATCTTAACCCACTCAGAAAAATATCAGCACTTGAGGAATTAAATGCTGCAAAAACCGGAATTACAGAAATAATGGCGGTAAAGGAACTGATAAACCTTAAGATACTTGATATAAATTCATGTGCGATCATTGATCTATCGCCTGTTTCAGCACTTAAAGGTCTTGAGTTGCTGGATATTTCCTCAACCAAAATCACTGATTTGTCTGCAGTTTCAGGTTTGCGTAATCTGCAAACTTTGAAAATCAGTAATTGTGCCATTACACAAGCGTCTCCGGTTTTCAGGCTCGACAGGCTTGAGTTTTTGTATGCAGAAGGGGTGCCTGCTATCGCAAATTCAATTATGCAATTGTGGGATAGTATTCCGGAAGCTCTGATAATCTATCAAACGGTAAAACTGAAGGAATGGTGGAAGGGCCTGGCTGAACCATGGAAAGCGGTTTTTAACAGCATTGAACCGATGGATGCAGACCCAACACCTGAACAGTTGCATATGGTTGGTGCACTTAGAAAAATAGACCTGAGCGAGAGTCGTAACATTACAGACTTAAACCCACTCAGGATGCTGCAAAGGCTTGAAGTATTGAATATTTCACGGCTTGCTGTTCCCGATCTGTCGCCATTGTTGTCATGCTCGCGTCTGCTTGAATTTAACTGTTCAAATACGCCTGTTGCTGATTTATCAGCTTTGGCAGGTAGCCGCAAATTGTCGAATCTCAACCTTTCCAACACGCAGATTAATGATATTGATGTGGTGCAAGGCTTTCCTGACTTGAAATTGCTGGATATTTCAGGAACCCAGGTTACCCGTTTGAATGCTGTTTCAGGAAGCAGCAAACTCGAGCAGCTTGATTGTTACAATACCCGGATCAGCAGTTTGAAAGCCATACAGATCATGCCTTCCCTGAAGTTGTTGCGTATTTATAATACCAGGGTGTCACAGAAAAACATTGACAAGTTCAAAAGTGCGAACCCGGGAGTTGAGGTCGTGTTTTACTAAGACACTGAATACTACCGCGAATTTGGGTCAGACATTAAATTTCCAGCATTTGCCATCCCAGATGATTTTTTCGGATATACTGCCCGAATTTCTGGTATTGGGATCTATCGTAAGGGTGATATCGGCTAATCTTTCATAAAAATCAAAGCCTTGTTTAATCAGGTTTTCATCAAAATGTTTCAATAAAACAAACAGGCCGGGAATTACAGCAATTCGCAGATTTCTTGACTCACAAACAATCGGTCCGCCAGTATTCTTTGTTGACAGAAACGTAGAAACGGCCATATTGATTTGGCTGTCAGGAGTTTCAATGTAGAACACCCTCTCAGCGCCGGCGGCCAGCATCTTTGCTGTATCTTTCATGCTATCAATTGAAGTTTCTTCCAGAATCCTGAAACTCTGTAAATCAGGAACCAGGTGGCTTCCGTGGTATCTTTCTTCTCCTTGCCTGATACTGGTTACTTTCAGCCCGGTTATTTTTTCAGAACCAGCGTATTTTTTAATCAGATTAATTGCAAGGGTGGTTTTCCCGACATTTCGGGATGAGCCCCCGATTATAATCAGGTTGGGAATTATTGGCAGGATCTGCTTTGAGTTCACAGGTAAAGATGAGTTGAATAATATGATTTATTACAGTGATCCAGGCATTTTTCACCTGATTCAGCGGATCACATCCACTGAAGATGCTTTAAAACCAACCCATACCTGAATTCCGGTCCGGAGTTCCATTTTTTCAAGTGATTCTCTGGTTATCCGGGCATATATATCAATCCCGCAACTCACGCAAACCTCAAATCCATCCCGCGAGGGATTGATACTGCTGATGGCTCCCTTCAGATTATTGACAGTGCTTAATTTGGGTTCTTCCATTGCCAGAATAACATATTTGCTTCTGATGAGAATATTGGCCGGACCGGCTTCGAAATCATCGTTCAGTTTTATTTCAACAGATTCTTGCCAATCTGATTTGCATTTCACTACAGCAGATTTCCCCGAAATTTCAGCTTTAAAAAAGTTGTGTTCTCCGGAAAAGCCTGCGGCAAATCCGGTATTGGGATTGTTCAGTATCAACTCAGGGCTACCTGTCTGAACGATCCTCCCATTCTCGATTACCGCCATAGAAGTAGCCAGTGCTATTGCTTCCTCAAAATCGTGTGTAACGTGAAGAATTGGCAGGCCGTGCTTGTTAAGTTCTCTGAGCAAACCGCGCAAACCTGATTTCATTGGAGTGTCTACGGCCGAAAGAGGTTCATCGAGCAACAGCATAACAGGATTGGAGGCCAGTGTTCTGGCAAGGGCAATCCGCTGCAATTCGCCCCCTGATAGTATGGCAGGTTTCTGATCGAGCAGGTGCTGAACACTCATTTGTTCGGCGAGTTTCTCAACCATTTGCTTCGAAGCCTTGCTTTTACGGTGTTGTAGAGGGAAAGCTATATTTTGCCTGACGGTGAGGTGGGGGAAGATGGCCGGCGATTGAAAGATCAGGCCGGTTCTTCTTTTTTCAACAGAGATACCGGTAATGTCATTTCCATTCAATATGATCTGGCCACTATCTGGCTTAACGAGGCCGGCTATTATCTCCAGTAAAACCGATTTACCGGCTCCGGATGCCCCAAGGAGGATGAAATAGTCATCGCCTGAAACAGACAGGTTAATATCGGTAATCCTGAAACGCCCCAATTCTTTACTCAGGTTTTTAATTTCTAGCATTTTCAGGATCTTTGGAAAACAACCTCATGAACAGAAAAAACACCACGGACAGGATAATCAGAATAACAGCTACCGGTCTGGCATACTGTAGTCCGAATGAACTGAAGCGTTCATAGATAAGTACCGGCGCTACCATCGGGTGGTAGGCGATGATGACTACTGCACCGAATTCACTCATGCCACGGGCAAACATCATGACACAACCGGATACAATCTGCCGCATGGCCAGAGGAACTGAAATAGTAAGAAATACCCTTGCAGGGCTTGCTCCCAGGTTGAGTGCAGCTTTTTCAAGTCTTTCAGGAACTGAGGAAAAACCATCGCGGGCTGAATTGATAAAAAACGGAAGACTAACAAAAGCCATTGCTATAATAATTCCTGCCGGATGTCCAATGAAATCAATTCCAACGGATGCACCCAGCCGGCCTGCTACCGAATGCCGGGAAATGATGCCCAGCAATGCAATGCCCGCAGCTGTATGAGGTATAACTACCGGCAGATCGATGATTCCGGAGACCAATCTCTTGAATGGGAATTTTTTACGGGCAAGCAACCAGGCGAAAGGTAAAGACAGTGCTGCAAAAATAAAGGTTGCCGTAATGGATGCAATAATGGTTAGCCAAATGCTTGCTGTAACTTCCTTGTCGGATACGGCAAGTGCAACGTCTTTGTAGTCAGTTGACAAGACGATGCTGATTACAGGTGCTACGATAAACAATAAAACCAAAGCTCCAAACAGGTTTGCGATGAGGTAAAATGTACGGTGCTGCATTGCCGGTCTTCCGGATTAATTGGTTTCAGACAAAAGTAGTGTTTTCTGTCTATGCTTCATGAACAGTAGGGGACCATTTTCTTTTCTCTAGTCAGCAACGCAGGGAGATATTTCAATTCCCAGCCTTTTTTTGTAAATTTGTGATTATTTTCTCAAAAAACATAAAGTAGATGCCTAACAAAGTTGCACTTATTACAGGAGTTACCGGTCAGGACGGGGCCTATCTGGCAGAGTTCCTGTTACGTGAAGGTTACATAGTTCATGGTCTCAAACGGCGCAGTTCATTGTTCAATACCGATCGGATTGACCATCTATACCAGGACCCGCACATCGAAAACCGGAATTTTGTATTGCATTACGGCGATATGACCGATTCTTCCAATCTGATCAGGATAGTTCAGGAAATTCAGCCTGATGAGGTTTATAACCTGGCTGCAATGTCGCACGTAAAGGTGAGTTTTGATTCTCCTGAATATACTGCGAATGCCGATGGACTGGGGACCCTTCGCTTACTTGAGGCGATCCGCCTTCTCGGTCTCGCCAAAAAGACCAGAATATACCAGGCATCAACCAGTGAGCTTTACGGACTGGTTCAGGAGGTTCCACAAACGGAAAAGACCCCGTTTTACCCAAGGAGCCCATATGCCGTAGCTAAACTCTATGCTTACTGGATAACTGTAAATTACCGTGAAGCCTATGGCTTATTTGCGTCCAATGGTATTTTGTTTAACCATGAGTCGCCCATCAGGGGTGAAACATTTGTTACACGTAAGATTACCATGGCTGTTGCCCGCATTGCCCTCGGAATGCAGGATAAGCTATTTTTGGGTAACCTTTCGGCAAAACGCGACTGGGGCCATGCAAAGGACTATGTGAAGGCAATGTACCTTATTCTTCAGCAGGATAAGCCCGATGATTTTGTAATTGCAACAGGGGTAACTACAGAGGTTAGGGATTTTGTGAGAATGGCTTTTGGCGAAGTGGGATTGAACTTGATTTTCAGGGTGAAGGTGTAAACGAGAAAGCATTCGTAAAGTCATGTAACAATCCGGAATACCAGGTGCCGGTCGGGAAGCAGGTGTTGGCAGTTGACCCGGCCTATTTCCGTCCTACCGAGGTCGAATTGCTCATCGGCGACCCATCCAAATCAAACAAAGTATTGGGCTGGATTCCTGAGTATAATCTTCAGGGATTGGTAAAAGATATGATGGAAAGCGATATCCACCTGATGAAAAAGGATAGATATCTGAAAGATGGTGGTTACAGGATTTTTAATTATTTCGAATAGGAAAATTATTTACTAAGACGAATTTGAATGAATAAGGATAGCAGAATTTATGTTGCCGGACACCTTGGTCTGGTTGGAAGCGCAATTATAAGAAATCTTCAGAAAAAAGGTTATGTCAACATTATCACCCGTTCTCATTCAGAATTGGACCTCGTAGATCAACATGCAGTTGCAGGATTCTTTACTGAAACAAAGCCTGAATATGTTATTCTGGCTGCTGCTAAGGTAGGCGGTATCATGGCCAACAACACTTACCGGGCACAATTCATTTATGAAAACCTGCAGATACAAAACAATGTAATTCATCAATCCTATCTTGGCGGGGTAAAGAAATTGTTATTTCTCGGTAGTAGCTGCGTTTATCCGAAGAATTCTCCTCAGCCCATGCGGGAAGATTATTTGTTGAGCAGTGAGCTTGAATATACAAATGAGCCTTATGCTGTTGCGAAGATTGCCGGAATGAAAATGTGTGAATCATACAATCTGCAGTATGGTACCAATTTTATATCGGTTATGCCGACAAATCTATATGGATTTAACGACAATTATCATCTTGAGAACTCACATGTTCTTCCGGCTCTTGTGAGGAAAATGCACCTGGGCAAATGTCTCGAAAATGGAAATATGAAAGCCATAAGAGAGGACATTGGCAGGTACAAAGTAAATGGCATTGATGATAAAAGTACTGATGGTGAGTTGCTTGACTATTTGAAAAAGCATGGTATCATCAAGGATGAGCTTTCTTTGAATCAAGCAGTGAGACTTGAACTCTGGGGCTCTGGAAACCCTTTGCGCGAATTTCTGTGGAGCGATGATATGGCAGATGCCTGTGTCTTTTTAATGGAAAACCGGGATTTCAATGATATTGTCACAAGTCTTGATAATTCTCATGTAAAGGAAATACGCAATTGCCACATTAATTTGGGCACAGGCAAAGAGATCTCCATCAGGGATCTGGCTTTTATGATTAAGGAAATTGTTGGCTTCAGGGGTGAGATAATTTTTGATAAAACAAAACCTGACGGCACTGCAAGGAAACTCCTGAATGTTTCAAAGCTTGAATCTTTGGGCTGGGTAAGTGAGATGGGACTCAGGCAAGGTATTGAAGAAGTATATAAACAATACTGATAGTTAAGAAAAAAATAAAGGGAGGAGACCCCGTGTCAACCCCCCTTTGGAACCGTTTAAAGTTCACGCTGGTTTATTTTTATTGTCTGATCAGTTTGCTTACCGTATGTTTTTGCCCGTTCTGAGCATGCATCAGGTAAACTCCGCTTGGCAGACTGCTTAAGTCAATTCTGTGATTCATCATTTCCAAAACCCTTCTTCACGAATCTTCTTTCCGGTCAGATCGGTAATAACCAGGGTTGTTTCTTCAGTGGTTTCTTCTTCTAGTTCGATGTTAAAATCCATCAGAAGAAGGATTCGGATAAACCTTCAGTTTAAGATTCAACCGCTCCGGGAGTTTTCAGCTATTATTTCACCGGTTTCCTTGTTTAGGTTAACGGTAATGGTTTCATAACCATTTGAAGAAAGTGCCGGTATCCCGTTGTCACGGACTCTAACAATCAGAATATAAGTATTTACTGTAGAATTCTTCATCGCGGATGAATTGGCAACGAATAACTCTCCACTGTATTGATCAATCTCAAATAACCCATTTGTATTGCCCTGAGTTATTGCATACCTGAGTGTTTGCCCACGATCAGGGTCGGAAGCTTCTACCTGTCCTACCAGAGTTCCGTTAGGAGCAAACTGGTTCAAGGTAAAAGTCTGGCTTTGAACAAACGGTGCTTCGTTTACATCATCGACATTGATGGTTATGTTCTGGTCGGAATAAGCCCCATGGTTATCACTTGCTCTTACAGTAAGGTCAAACCGGGTGATTGCCTCGAAATTAAGTGCAGCAGAATTTAGTACAAAAATTCTTCCGGTAGATGCCTGAATTGAGAATGCATTGTCAGTGTTACCACCTTTTATACTGAAACTGTATGTGTCACCGGCATCCTGATCTGTGGCTATGACTTTGCAAACATACCGTTTGTTCGGTGTATTCTCTTTTACCCTATAAATCTGAGGAGCCATGACCGGAGCATCGTTTATGTCATTGATTGAAATAGTTACAGGAGCCTGGGCCCATAAAACCGGGATTCCATTGTCGGATACAAGAACCAGGAGAGTAATTACCGGGTTTATTTCATGATCAACAGCCTGGGGGTTGTTTACAGTTAGTTCACCTGATGCTGATACTGCAAATGCGTTGTTAATGTTCCCTGATATAATGCTGAATGACAATGTTTGCTGGGGATTTGGATCGCTTGCTGCTATTGATCCAACGAATGTTCCTTCAACTTGATTTTCATCAATTTTAAAATTTTGTGCATTCAGAACCGGAGAAATATTGTTGTTGCCCAATACAATTGTTACAATTGCTGCAGAGGATAGTGCAGGATTTCCATTGTCAACAACCATAACATTAAGTGAGAACAACGGATTCTCAGCTGGATTAAGCGCATCGCTGTTTGCAACATACAATACTCCTGATTCTGGATCAATCGTAAAGGCACCCGCTGTATTTCCTGATTGAAGGAAGTAAGCCAATGATTGATTCATATCAGGATCAGTTGCAACCACAGTTCCTACCTTTGTCCCATTCTGTGCAAAAGCCTCAGTTTTAAATTCCTGATTTTGGATAACAGGGCTTTCATTGACATCGAGCAACCGGATGATTATTGTTTCTTCATCCAAAGCGATGGGTGAGCCGTTGTCGCAAACCCTGACAACCAAATTGTATTGACTGCAATTTTCAAAACAGATATTTCCGTTGACTAGTATCTGGCCATTTGAAGTTGATATGGCAAAGGCATTATTGGTGTTGCCAGAAATAATGCTGTAATTAAGTGTCTGGCCGGCATCCGGATCAGTTGCGGAAATGGTACCAACAGGTGTGGCCGGAGAAACATGTTCATTTATTGAAAATAATGTGTTTCCGGTGATAGATGGAGCTTCATTCAGATCAATTAACTCAACTGTAACCAATGACGATGCAGAAAGCTGTGGTTGTCCATTGTCTGTAACCTCAATATTCAGTGAGAAGTCAGGGTTAGTTTCAAAATTAATTGCAGACGCAGTGGCTATACTCAGGATACCATTGCCTGTGATCTGGAATGCATCGCCTGTATTGCCTGATATTATTGAATAAACCAACGTCTGACCGGATCGGGATCATTGGCCAAAACCTGGCCTACGATAACACCTTGCGGCATATTTTCATTAACCGTAAATTACTGATTCAGAATTACTGGTTCCGTATTGGTCGTAGTAACTGTGATGGTGACAACTGCGGAAGAAGTAAGTACAGGACTTCCGTTATCCAAAACACTGACGGTGAGGCTGAAAACCGGGTTTGTAAGGTAATTTACAGCTGCGGTATTAGACACGGAGATGTTGCCATTGGCCGCATCAATTGAAAAGCGTTTTCTGTATTACCTGCAATGATGAGAAGATTAAAGTCTGGTTCAGATCAGGATCAGAAGCTGTCAAAGTTCCAACGAAAGCTCCGTTTGGTGAATAACTGGCAATCGCAAATTCCTGATTGTTAATCGATGGAGTGTCGTTGATGTCTATGAGTCTGAGTTGGGCTGTAGCGGTTGGACTTAAAGCCGGAGCTGCAGGGTCCTGAGCCAGGATCGACAGTATGAACTCCGGTATAACCTCAAAATCCAGTGCTTCGGAATTGTTCACAGTAATTGCTCCGGAAATTGGGTTGATAACAAAAGCAGCGCCTGTATTACCAGATAAAATGCTGTAAGTCAGTGATTGTCCATAATCTGGGTCTGTTGCAAACATATTCCCAATCAGAGAACCTCCGGGCATATTTTCATTGGATATGAAATATTGGGTATTCATTTGCGGCGTTTCATTGATATCATTCAGGAAATTACAGCATAAGCATTTTTAGTGGTTATAGGAGAACCATTGTCCCATTACCTGGATAGTTAATCTGATAATAAGAGTGGCCTCAAAATTAAGGGCTGCTGAGTTGTTTACTGATAATTTCACCTAAAACAGGATGAATAGCAAATGCAGAACCTGTATTTCCTGAAAAATGCTGTATGTAAAGGGATTGCCCCTGATCAGGATCAGTAGCAATCATGTTTCCAACCACTGAACCAGCAGTTGCATTTTCATTAATAGAAAACGCCTGATCATTCATCAAGGTGCTTCATTGACATCATTTACTGAAATGGTAATGTTGGTAGACGAAGCCAGTGCAGGAACTCCATTGTCGGTAACCTGAACCAGAAGCTGGAACGAAACCGGGTTTTCGAAGTCGAGCATTGAGGCATTGTTCACGGTGATTAAACCGGAAGCGCTCATTTGGAAAGTATTGCCTGTGTTTCCTGAAACGATGGCATACACGAGTGATTGGCCCGGATCAGGATCGCTGGCAGCAACCTGTCCGACCGAAGTGCCTGCAGGGACTGTTTTCATTGATTGAGAAAGCCTGGTTCAGAATTACCGGGGCTGTGTTGGTAGGTGTAACTGTGATGGTAACAGCGGCGGAAGAAGAAAGTACCGGGCTTCCATTGTCCTGCACGCTGATGGTGAGGTTGAAAACGGGGTTAATGAGGTAATTGATTGCTGAGCTGTTAGCCACTGAGATGGAGCCATTGACAGCATCAATAGCAAAAGCATTGTCGGTATTGCCGGCAGTAATGGAGAAGCTTAAGGTCTGGTTCAGATCAGGATCGGCAGCTACAACGGTTCCAACGAAAGTTCCGTTAAGTGAATAGCTGGCAACGGCGAATGCCTGGGCACTCGTTGATGGTGCTTCATTGACATCTGTCAGATTAACAACAACCATTTCTTCACCGGTAAGAGGAGGGGTGGCATTGTCGGTAGTTCTTACCGTCAGGGTGTAATGGCCACAGGCTTCGAAACAGATATTTCCGGCCACGGTCAGTAAACCTGAAGCAGGGAGATGGCAAAAGCATTGCCGGTATTTCCGCCAACGATGCTATAGTTAAGGATTTGCCCGTTGTCAGGGTCATCAGCGAGCACTGTGCCAACCTGAGTTCCGGCAGCAACATGTTCGGCAACAACAAAAGTCTGATCTTCACCGACAACCGGATTTTCATTGACGTCATTTACTGAAATGGTAATGTTGGTAGACGAAGCCAGTGCAGGAACTCCATTGTCGGTAACCTGAACCAGTAGCTGGAACGAAACCGGGTTTTCGAAGTCAAGCATTGATGCATTGTTCACGGTGATTAAACCGGAAGCGCTCATTTGGAAAGTATTGCCCGTGTTTCCTGAAACGATGGCATACACGAGTGATTGGCCCGGATCAGGATCGCTGGCAGCAACCTGTCCAACCGAAGTGCCTGCAGGGCTGTTTTCATTGACTGAGAAAGCCTGGTTAAGAATTACCGGGGCTGTGTTGGTAGGTGTAACTGTGATGGTAACAGCGGCGGAAGAAGAAAGTACCGGGCTTCCGTTGTCGTGCACACTGACGGAGAGGTTGAATACGGGATTAATGAGGTAGTTGATCGCTGAGCTGTTAGCCACGGAGATAGAGCCATTGGCAGCATCAATAGCAAAAGCATTGTCGGTATTGCCGGCAGTAATGGAGAAACTTAAGGTCTGGTTCAGATCAGGATCGGCAGCTACAACGGTTCCAACGAAAGTTCCGTTAAGTGAATAGCTGGCAACGGCGAATGCCTGGGCACTCGTTGATGGTGCTTCATTGACATCTGTCAGATTAACGACAACCAATTCTTCACCGGTAAGAGGAGGGGTGGCATTGTCGGTAGTTCTTACCGTCAGGGTGTAATGGCCACAGGCCTCGAAACAGATATTTCCGGCCACGGTCAGTAAACCTGAAGCAGGGGAGATGGCAAAAGCATTGCCGGTATTTCCGCCAACGATGCTGTAGTTAAGGATTTGTCCGTTGTCAGGGTCATTGGCGACCACTGTGCCAACCTGAGTTCCGGCAGCAACATGTTCGGCAACAACAAAAGTCTGATCTTCACCGACAACTGGATTTTCATTGACATCATTCACTGAAATGGTAATGTTGGTAGACGAAGCCAGTGCAGGAACTCCATTGTCGGTAACCTGAACCAGTAGCTGGAACGAAACCGGGTTTTCGAAGTCAAGCATTGAGGCATTGTTCACGGTGATTAAACCGGAAGCGCTCATTTGGAAAGTATTGCCTGTGTTTCCTGAAACGATGGCATACACAAGTGATTGGCCTGGATCAGGATCGCTGGCAGCAACCTGTGCGACCGAAGTACCTGCAGGGCTGTTTTCATTGACTGAGAAAGCCTGGTTCAGAATTACCGGGGCTGTGTTGGTAGGTGTAACTGTGATGGTAACAGCGGCGGAAGAAGAAAGTACCGGGCTTCCGTTGTCGTGCACACTAATGGTGAGGTTGAAAACGGGGTTAACGAGGTAGTTGATCGCTGAGCTGTTAGCCACGGATATAGAGCCATTTGCAGCATCAATAGCAAAAGCATTGTCGGTATTGCCGGCAGTAATGGAGAAGCTTAAGGTCTGGTTCAGATCAGGATCGGCAGCTGCAACGGTTCCAACGAAAGTTCCGTTAAGTGAATAGCTGGCAACGGCGAATGCCTGGTTGCTGACAGAGGGAGCCTCATTGATGTTGTTCAGGTTGATCACGGCATTGGCAGAAGCGGAAAGCGCAGGTGTACCATTGTCAAGTGCCTGTATAACCAATGTGAAAACAGGAGTTGTTTCAAAATTGAGTGCTGAGGTGGTACTTACCGTGATAACCCTGTTGTTGAATTGATTGCAAAGGCAGAACCGGTATTACCTGATTGAATGCTATATGAAATAGTTTGACCCTGATCCGGATTGGTTGCTACCATGGTTCCGACAGATGTGCCATTTGCAGCATTTTCATTGATTGCGAATGTCTGTGCGCTCATCAAAGGAGCTTCATTGACATTGCTCAGGTTGATCACGGCATTGGCAGAAGCGGAAAGCGCTGGTGTACCATTGTCAAGAGCCTGTATAACCAGTGTGAAAACAGGAGTTGTTTCAAAATTCAGTGCTGCAGTATTACTTACCGTGATAACCCCTGTTGTTGAGGCATTGATTGCAAATGCAGAACCGGTATTGCCTGATTGAATGCTATATGAAATAGTCTGCCCCTGATCCGGGTTGGTTGCTACCATGGTTCCGACTGATGTGCCATTTGCAGCATTTTCATTGATGGCGAATGTCTGTGCGCTCATCAAAGGAGCTTCATTGACATTGCTCAGGTTGATCACGGCATTGGCAGAAGCGGAAAGCGCAGGTGTACCATTGTCAAGTGCCTGTATAACCAATGTGAAAACAGGAGTTGTTTCAAAATTGAGTGCTGAGGTGGTACTTACCGTGATAACCCCTGTTGTTGAATTGATTGCAAAGGCAGAACCGGTATTACCTGATTGAATGCTATATGAAATAGTTTGACCCTGATCCGGATTGGTTGCTACCATGGTTCCGACAGATGTGCCATTTGCAGCATTTTCATTGATGGCGAATGTCTGTGCGCTCATCAAAGGAGCTTCATTGACATTGCTCAGGTTGATCACGGCATTGGCAGAAGCGGAAAGCGCTGGTGTACCATTGTCGAGTGCCTGAATAACCAGTGTGAAAACAGGAGTTGATTCAAAATTGAGTGCTGCGGTGTTACTTACCGAGATAACCCCTGTTGTTGAATTGATTGCAAAGGCAGAACCAGTATTGCCTGATTGAATGCTATATGAAATAGTCTGGCCCTGATCTGGGTTGGTTGCCACCATGGTTCCGACTGATGTACCATTTGCAGCATTTTCATTGATGGCGAATGTTTGTGCGCTCATCGAAGGAGCTTCATTGACATTGTTCAGGTTGATCACGGCATTGGCAGAAGCGGAAAGCGCTGGTGTACCATTGTCGAGTGCCTGTATAACCAATGTGAAAACAGGAGTTGTTTCAAAATTGAGTGCTGCGGTATTACTGACTGTGATAGCACCTGTCGTAGAATTGATTGTGAAAGCAGCACCTGTATTTCCTGATAGTATGCTGAAAGTAATTGTTTGACCAGGATCAGGGTTGGTTGCTACCATTGTTCCCACCAATGATCCATTTGCAGCATTTTCATTGATGGTAAAGGTTTTGCTGATCATTGAAGGTGCTTCATTGATGTTGTTCAGGTTGATCACTGCATTTGCTGACACAGAAAGTGCAGGGGTGCCGTTGTCAAGTGCCTGAATTCCAAGGGTAAACAAGGGGATGGTTTCAAAATTTAATGCCGCTGTGTTGTTTACTGTGATAATACCGGTAGTGGCATTGATGGCAAAAGCGGATCCTGAATTCCCTGATTGAATGCTATAGGAAATTGATTGCCCCTGGTCAGGATTTGTAGCTGTCATTGTTCCGACGGTTGAACCATTCGCTGCATTTTCGTTAATGGAAAATGTCTGACCGTTCATCGAAGGTACCTCATTGATATCATTAAGGTTTATTACAGCGTTTGCTGAAGCCGAAAGTACAGGTGTACCATTGTCAAGTGCCTGTATAACAAGGGTGAAAACAGGATTTGTTTCAAAGTTGAGTATTCCTGAATTGATAACAGTGATAGCTCCTGTTGAAGGATTGATTGCAAAAGTTGAACCCGAATTTCCTGATTGAATACTGTAAGTGATTGTCTGACCCTGATCCGGATTAGATGCTACCATGGTTCCGACTGATGTGCCATTTGCAGCATTTTCGTCAATAGCAAATGTTTGGTTGCTCATCAAAGGCGCCTCATTGAGGTTGCTCAGATTGACCACGGCATTTGCTGCAACAGAAAGAGCCGGTATGCCATTGTCCAGAGCCTGGATAACCAGGGTGAATGTTGGGTTTGTTTCAAAGTTCAGTGCTGCGGTATTGTTTACCGAAATAGCACCTGTTGAAGCATTGATTGCAAAAGCAGTACCTGTATTTCCTGATTGAATACTATAAGTGATTGTCTGACCCTGATCAGGATTGGATGCCACCATGGTTCCAACAGCAGAACCATTTGCAGCATTTTCACTGATGGTAAAATCTGGGCGCTCATCAATGGCGCTTCATTAATATTGTTCAGGTTGATCACAGCATTTGCAGATACAGAAAGCGCCGGTGTGCCATTGTCAAGTGCCTGAATAACAAGAGTGAAAACCGGGTTGGTTTCAAAATTCAGTGCCGCGGTGTTGTTAACAGTGATTATTCCGGAAGTAGTGTTAATTGTAAATGCTGAGGCTGTATTACCCGAAAGAATGCTATAAGTTATAGATTGCCCCTGATCTGGATTGGTGGCTGCCATAGCTCCAACGGTTGTGCCATTCAATGAATTTTCATTGATTGTAAATGTCTGGGCATTCATCAAAGGCACTTCGTTGATGTTGTTCAGATTGATCACTGCATTTGATGTAGCTGAAAGCGGTGGAGTGCCGTTGTCAAGGGCCTGGATAACAAGGGTAAACAGTGGATTGGTTTCATAATTTAATGCAGCGGAATTGTTCACTGTTATTGCTCCTGAAGTAGCATTGATTACGAATGCAGAGTTGGTATTCCCGGATTGGATGCTGAAAGTAATTGATTGCCCCTGCTCAGGATTTGTTGCTGTCATGATTCCGACTGCTGATCCGTTTGCAGCATTTTCATTTATCACAAATGTCTGGCTGTTCATTACCGGCTCTTCATTCATGTTGTTTACATTGATAATAGCGTTGGCAGAAACTGAAAGAGCCGGAGTACCATTGTCCAATGCCTGAATAACCAGCGTGAAAGCAGGGTTGTTTTCGTAATTAAGGGCTGATGAATTGATTACGGTTATAGCGCCTGTAGTGGCATTAATAACAAATGCATTGCTGGTATTTCCTGACAGAATGCTGTAGGTTATTGTTTGTCCCTGGTCCGGATTGGTAGCAACCATCGTTCCGACCAGTGTGCCAACAGGCGCATTTTCGTCAACCACAAATGATTGCCCGTTCATCACAGGTAATTCATTGATATTGATTATGCTAATATTTATACTAGCCTCGTCCCAAAGACTTCCGGTTCCATTATCGGTTACTCTGACGACAAGGGTGAAGTTTGGAGTGATTTCAAAATTCAATGCTGTACTGTTTGCAACAGAAAGTAAACCACTGGTTGAGTTTAGTGCAAAGGCATTGTTGCTGTTCCCTGAAATGATCGAGTAGCTCAGGCTTTGGCCGGCATCCGGGTCACTGGCAACAATGTTCCCGACATTTGTTCCGTTACCTGAATTTTCTGTGATAGAGAATGATTGGTTGATAATTACAGGCGGATTGTTTACTACAATTTCCTCTACCGTTGCACTGCCCTGGAGATGACAACCATTCCCATCAGTTACATTTACCGTGTAAGTTCCGGCTTCCAATCCCGAAATATCCTCTGTAATGGCGATAGGGCAATGCCATAAACATCTATTTCTGAAATACTTGCCCAGCTGTTATCAGAGTTTCCATTCACCGTTACACGAACATATCTTCCTGGCCTGTCGTCAAAGTTATATTGTTCCGGGGCAGTTGGTAACCCTGTGATTATGCTTGTTCCGGTATATATGTCTATGTAGTTAATCCCGTCTGAAGAAACAGCGATAACAAAGTAATTGCTACGATTCACATTGTACCATGTAATGTCAACACTGCTGAGTCTTTTAACCTGCCCGAGATCTGTTACAATCCATGATCCGATTCCATTGCACGACCATCTTGTAATTACGTTGTTATCTATTGCATTGGCAGGAACATTACCATCATCCCCGCTGGCATAAACAGACACAACAGAAAGTTCGTTATTAACCGGTAATCCGGGTCCCGACCAGCAATACCCGAAAGGACCGGAAACCTCCGGTAACTGTCAGGTTAATAGCACCATCCTGACCAGCTGGAGTTTCATTAGTTATAGAATAGCTAAAATTCATAGTTACTTCTTCAGTAACATTAACAGTTACCAAAGCAGAACTTGTCAGGTTCCCAGTGCCATTGTCCTGAACCTGAACTGTGAGGTGAAAAACCGGGCTAACAGTGTAATCCAGCGCACCTGGATTGTTCACAGAAAGTAAGCCCGTTTGAGCATTAATTGCAAAAGCTCCCGAGGTATTTCCATCGGTTATAGAATAGGTGAGAACCTGTCCCTGGTTGCTATCTGTAGCGACTACTTGTCCCACCAAAGTTCCGAAATAAGAATGCTCATTTACTGAGAATGTCTGATTGTTTATTACAGGGGGATTGTTGACTTGAGTAAGATTGACAGTAATATTTGCTGAAGATGACAAGCTTCCGGATCCGTTATCCTGAACCGTGATCAAAAGTGTAAAGGTTGGATTAGTCAGATAATTGAGTGCAGTTGAATTGTTTACCGTTAAAATGCCGGTAGTTGCACCGATGGAAAAAGCCGATGATGTATTCCCTGATGAAATCGAAAAAGTAAGTATCTGTCCATTGTCAGGGTCTGATGCCAATACGGTACCTGCAGATGTGCCATTGGGGATTGTTCAGGAAGGGTAAATGATTGATTGTTGATGGCCGGCGGCTCATTGACATTAGTGATATTAATCGTAACAGTTGCCTGTGAATACAAAACTGGTGAACCATTGTCGGTTGCCCTTACAATCAGGGAAAATGACGGGGTTATTTCATAATTCAATGCCAGGCTGTTGGCAACCGAGATAGCTCCTGTACCAGCGTTGATACTGAAAGCGCTGTTGGTATTCCCACTGGTAATTGAGTATGTTAAGGTTTGTCCTGCGTCAGGGTCACTGGCTATTACTGTTCCAACCGCAGAACCGTTGGCAGTATTCTCATTTACAGAAAAGGTTTGATTACTGATAACAGGTGATTGGTTTGACCCGGTAACCGGCAAGTGCTCATAAGCCCCGATTTCAGGCGCAGTTTCCTGGAAAATTGCTGTGCCAACCGGATCAAATTGTAACCCTACATTCACCCCTGTGTTTATGGTTGGTGAGTTGGGCTGAATGTTAAAATTCCCTGCAGCAGGGTTAATAAACAAGGGGTCGCCGATAATCGCATTGACTCCTGTACCCGGGGTTCCTGCTGTGGCAGCAGATGAATAGCAATTATTTGAGATTGTCCATGTGCCGCTACCGTAGTTGTATAATGCAACTCCGGCATCTGTTGTTCGTGCATGGATATTATTGCGTGTTTCAACAAAGGCTTTATCTACCCAGATATGATATCCGGTTATGTGATAAAAAACATTGTTATAGACTTTTGTATTCAATACCGGACCAACTGTTGGATAAGTATATCCTATGCCAATGCCATTGCTGCAGTTGTAAAATATATTGTTGTGGATCGTGTTATTTATGGTATAAGCACCGGCAAGTCTCAGTCCCTGGGTGATCCCTTTGAAGGTGTTGTAACGGGTAATTATGCCGTTCCCCCGTTCAATGTGAACAGCACAGGTTACACTTCCATCTGTTTCAAATTCACAATATTCAATTATTCCGTGAGCATTATCAGATATACCTGCACCGCTGTTGAAAATCACATTGAACTTATTTCCTGCCCCATTTGTCCGGTTTACCCTGGTGTGATGAAGATGAAAACCATCGTAATTCCCGTCGAATTGTATCCCATCACCAGAAGAATAGGTCTGATTTGGATTTGAAAAATATCTTCTGTTGATGTCGTATACATTGCAGTATCCAACAGTAGTATTTGTTGTGTATCTTAGGTACATGCCATCTATCGCAAGGTTATGCAATTCAGTATTTAGAATTGATAAATGGTCACTATAGAAACTGTAAATCCCAAAACCTGCATTGTTTGTATTGTGTGCATTATAAAGCAGGCAATTGTTTATTGTGTTATACATTAAATAACTGCCGGTCGTGCCCATCAGTCCAATCAATGAATGAGCATTCACATTACCATCAACTTCGAAATTCTCGATAGTGCAATACGAAGAAGTTTCAACCCGGAAAGCATATCCGGTGCCAGTATATGAAAACTTTGGCCGGTTACCGGTTCCATAAGCACCGATGGTCGTGTTGTTTTTCGAACTGATAAATATCTGATTTGAGGAGGCGTAAGTAGTGCCTCTTTTTTGGAGGTATGTATTACCGCTTACAAGTGTAAAATCTGTCCACGAATCATACGGGTTTTCTATTGTGCCATTCTGTCCTGAAGCCGTATTTGTCGGATCAATATATATCGTGGTTTGAGCAATTACATTAAGTTGAACTACCAAAAGGACCACCAACAATCCTGCTCCGCGAAGTCCAGTAAAACCAGCCAGTAATCTGGTTCTTACATACAATGAACTTTTCATCTTAATCATTTGTTAGTAAGTGTAGTAAGTTGAGTAATAATTAGTTGTACCCTGCTAAGGGGAAGATTCCAGCCGCTTGTTTTCGGTTAGGTTCATTGTTTTATCAATTATTCATTAAAAGGTAATCCTGTTTTTGTCATTTCTTATTCAATATTTCCGCTTTTATTGATGGTTGTATGCATTGATGTATTCAGACTGAGATTTCCAGTGTGATAAATAAAACTGAATCTTAATCCATAGATTATCAATTGAATATAAAATAATTGAATGCTCTCAGTTTCACTAAAGTTTTATTTTCAAGGCAATTATGTAAATAGGTGCATATGTTCCGGTTTGTGCAAAACAGGCTGTCAGATAGAATAAGTATGTCCCTCATCAAAGTAATTGTTGAATGCTTCGAACGGAATCTATAACCGCGTACTGTAAACTATCTTTTACGGAAATATTTGAGCAGAAAAGGAAAGGTTGGAGTAATCATTTATTCTTCATGGCAAGGGATATTAGTTGTTTCTGTATACCTTGTTGATTGCTGAGAACCAGATATTTTATAGTTTTCCATACTACATCTATATTTTATACAGCAGAGCTCATATTTCGTATATTGGAGCTGCCTGAGCACATGAATCTGCCGAAAATACTGATAAATAATGCATCTGGTTTTCAAATTTCTTTACTCTCTGAGCAGTTGCCTGGCTGATAGCTTTTGGTCGATCGGAGCACCGCGACGTAAAAAAGACACTGCTTTTTAGGAATTTATGCAAGCCATGTTTTAGTTTTTGTCATGTTTTATAATCAAATTCAAAAACAATCTGGAACTGTATTATTTATCAGCCTTGTGGGTGGCAGGTTAGGGTATCTGTATGTCGGCTGACATGTTCAGTTGGATTCATGTTGCAATGGATATCGGTATGGTGTATTTTTGATCACATTTTACCAGGCAATAATATTTGCAAATTTAAAATTCTCTTAAGAAAATAATTTTAAAGGTCTGGAAACTACTAAAATTAGCAATGATTTTTTATCCCTTCTTTCTCTCTTTTTTTGCATAACTATCTGGTTCATGTTAGGGTATTCTGTTAATGATAGTTATGGATTTAAAACTCGAAAATTTAGCACGATTTAACCCTCCCTGACTCAGGGTTGGTCTGGAGAAGGTATTTATTCGTAAAATCTTAGACAGACTCCTTTATTCTTGAATTGAATGTTTAATGGAACCATGCTTCCCGGAAATTCAAAAAGCGGCATCCTGAAATTTCAGGTGCCGCTCTTTATGAAGATGAAGAATAGACTTAATTAATGATCGCTTTGAGATTTTTCAGCTTTTTTCCGCTCTGAATTTTCAGGATATACATACCTTTTGGTTGAGATGAAAGGTCAATTACAATATTGTCTGATGATTCTGAAATGAATGACTGAATAATTTTTCCTGAAAAGTCAATGGCTTGAATCTCGTTGACGGATTCCGTATCTTTTATTGAAAGTCTGAAGATGCCGTCGGGAGAGGGATTGGGCCATAAAACAACTTCCAGTTGATCAGAAGTTATTTCCGGAATGCCTTCCTTAAGTATTGAACTGTTAGTTAATGACTCCTTAGATACATGAATAATAATGCTGCCCTCATATGACATTTCCGGATCAGATGAATCTGTTATTTTCACCCGGAACTGGTTGATTCCTGAAGTTATGTTTTCGGGATTGTTGATGATGATGACTCCGGTATTTGAGTCAATCTCAAAACCTGGTCCATACGCGTTATCCGGAAAATTATATAAGAATGTTTGGTTTTCTGCTTGATTGTTTACTATAACTGTTCCAACTGTTGCTCCAGAAAGAAGTTCTCCTGAAAATGTAAATTCCTGTGATTGAAAGTTGGACATAGTGGCATTCGGTACCACATAAACCGTTACAACAGCCTGGGAATAAAGGACAGGTGTTCCATTATCAGTAACCCGTACAGTAAGGTTGAAAGTCATAGGGTTCAGGTAGGCAGAGCTATATACTGAAATTACACCGGTTGATGAATTGATTAAAAAACAGGTATACAGGTTTCCTCCGGTAATTGAATAAGTAAGCGTTTGTCCTGTATTCGGATCAGCTGCCACCACAGTTCCCACAGGAGTGCCCATCGGTGCATTTTGTACTACGGTAAAGGTCTGATTGTTGATAACCGGCGGCTGGTTTCCTTGCAAAGCAGTAACAGTGATGGTAACTGTTGCCGAGGAATAAAGAGATGGAGATCCATTGTCAGTAGCCCTTACCGTAAGATTAAATGTCATGGGGTATAGATTAGCAGAACTATAGACTGAAATTACACCGGTTGATGAATTGATTAAAAAACAGGTATACAGGTTTCCTCCGGTAATTGAGTAAGTCAGTGTTTGACTTGTATTCGGGTCAGTAGCCAAAACGGTGCCCACAATAGTGCCCATCGGAGCATTTTGCACGGTCGTAAAGGCCTGATTGTTGATAACAGGCGGCTGGTTGGATGGTGTAACCGTAATGGTAACTGTCGCCTGTGAATATAAAGAAGGAGATCCGTTGTCAGTGGCCCGGACAGTTAGGCTAAATGTCATTGGATTTAGGTATGCAGAGCTATATACCGAGATTACACCGGTTGATGAATTGATTAAAAAACAGGTATACAGGTTCCCTCCTGTAATTGAGTAAGTCAGTGTTTGTCCTGTATTCGGATCTGTAGCCAATACGGTTCCAACTACAGTGCCCATTGGGGCGTTCTGGATAACAGTAAAACCCTGATTGTTGATAACCGGTGGCAGGTTTCCTTGCAAAGCAGTAACAGTGATGGTAACTGTAGCCGAGGAATAAAGGGATGGAGATCCATTGTCAGTAGCCCTTACCGTAAGATTAAATGTCATGGGGTTTAGATTCGCGGAACTATAGACTGAAATTGCACCGGTTGATGAATTTATTAAAAAACAGGTATATAGGTTCCCTCCGGTAATAGAGTAGGTAAGTGTTTGCCCTGAGTTCGGATCAGTAGCAACAACGTTTCCAACAACTGTGCCCATCGGGGAGTTTTGTAATACAGAGAAAGCCTGATTGTTAATTACTGGGGGTAGGTTTCCTTGTGAAGCAGTAACTGTGATGGTAACCGTAGCCTGCGAATAGAGAACAGGTGATCCATTGTCCGTTACCCGCACGGTAAGGCTGAAGGTCATAGGATTCAGGTTAGCTGAGCTATATACAGAAATAACTCCTGTGGCCGAATTGATTACAAAGCAGGTATAGGTGTTTCCTCCGGTAATTGAGTACGTTAGAGTTTGCCCTGAGTTTGGGTCAGTAGCAACAACGTTTCCAACAACTGTACCCATCGGGGCGTTTTGTACTGCAGTGAATGCCTGATTACTAATCACTGGGGGTAAGTTTCCTTGTAATGCAGTAACTGTGATGGTAATCGTTGCCTGCGAATAAAGTACCGGAGAACCATTGTCAGTAGCGCGAACGGTAAGCGTGATGGTCTGGGGGGTAAGGGAAGTTGAATTGATGACAGTAATTGTCCCGGTTGAGGAATTGATCGCAAAACAGGTGTTTGTATTTCCCGCTGTTATTGAATAGTTTAAAATTTGTCCGGAATCAGGATCCGTTGCCTGCACTATACCTACCTGTACCCCGTTGCCGGGATTCTGTGAAATGCTGAAAGCCTGGTTCGAAATTACAGGAGACTCATTCTGGTTCAATAGATTAACCGTAACGGTAGCCTGTGTATAAATGACTGGTATACCATTGTCGGTCACCCTCACTGTTAGTGCAAAAGATGTAATTGTTTCGTAATTCAGCGCCAGACTATTTGCAACACTAATAACTCCTGATCCTGCATTGATGCTGAAGGCATTATTTGTGTTGCCTCCGGTTATTGAATAAGTTAACGATTGTCCTGCATTTGGGTCGCTGGCAACCACTGTTCCGGCAATGGTTCCATTTACACTGTTTTCATTAACAGAAAATGACTGGTTGCTGATTACAGGAGGTAAGTTTGCTCCGGATGAACTGATGGATTCGTAAGATCCGATTTCGGGAGCAGTTCCCTGAAAGATTGCTGTTCCATCGCGGTCAAAAGAAATTCCAACGTTTGTACCTTTATTTAAGCACGGGGAACTGCTTTGAATATTAAAATTACCTGTAGCCGGATTTATGAATAACGGGTTTCCGATAACCGGATATGAACCTGCACCTGGTGTACCGGTAACAGCTGATGAGGAATAACAATTGTTAGAAATAGTCCACGATCCACCGCCATAGTTGTAAAGGGCAACACCGGCATCTGAGGTCCTCATATGGATATTGTTACGTGACTGAACATTCGCCCTGTCAACCCAGATATGATAAGTTGATACGTTGTAAAAAACGTTGTTATAAACTTTCGTATTGGTCGCTGGCCCAACAGTGGGATAAGTATAACCAATCCCGATTCCTTTGGAACAACCCTGAAATACATTGTTGTGAATGAGGTTATTGGTGGTGTAGGCCCCGGCAATTCTTATACCTTGTGTTATGCCCTTGAATGTGTTATACCGGGTAATGATTCCGTTACCTCTTTCAATATGTACAGCGGAGGTGACATTCTCATCTGTCTGAAATTCACAATACTCTATGATTCCGGTAGCATTGTCCGAGATTCCTTCACCACTGTTCAGAATCAGATTGAATTTATTGCCAGCGCCATTGGTACGGTTGATGGTTGTATGATGTATATGAAAGCCATTGTAATTTCCATCCAGCTGAATTCCATCGCCCGATGAATATTCTTCATCAGGGTTAGCGAAATACCTTCTGTTAATGTTATAAACATTGCAATATCCAATGGTAATATTGGGCGTATACCTCAAATACATCCCGTCAAGTGCAACATTATTTATTTCTGTATTAAGAATTTCCAGGTTGTTGTTATAAAAACTGTAAACTCCAAAACCGGCATTGCTGGTGTTATGAGCATTGTATAAAAGACAGTTATCAACTTTATTATTTTGGTTGTAGCTGCCTGATGTGCCGATCAATCCAATCAATGCAAACGCATTCGTGTTTCCGTTAACTTCAAATTGCTCAATCGTACAACCAGACGAATACTCAACCCTAAAAGCATAGCCACTGCCAGTGTATGAGAATTTAGGACGATTCCCTGTTCCGTAGGCACCGATTAAAATGTTGGTTTTCGAGCTAATAAGAATCTGATTTGAAGAGGAATAGGTCGTGCCTCGTTTCTGAAGATATGTGTTTCCGCTTACCAGCGAGAAATCAGTCCATGAATTATATGGATTCGAAATTGACCCATTTTGCCCTGAAGCATTGTTGGACGGATCAATGTACACTGTGGCACTGAAAAGTAGTGTGGAAAAAATAAGAAGTAAAAAAACTGTTAATGCAATAAATGTGAGTTTTGGCCTGATGTTGGTTCTTTCCTGAGTGGCTGCAATACCCGTGTTTTTCATCTGCGAAAGGTTGAGTTCATTTTGAGTGAATGTAAAATGTAAGGTACCGGTTTGGAAATTTTAAAACTGATTTAATCTGCTGAAAATGCATAACAGGAGTCTGAAATATAAACCCGTTTCTTTTATGTATTTTCAACTTTTATTATTATCCCGGCATTCTTATCCGGATGTCTCGTAGTGAAAACTATGCCATGGGGGTGCATATTTTTTTCTTGCAACCCGAATGGTTCAATCTAATCAGGGAATTGGAATAGTATCAGACTTTTCGGAGATCTGTAATTTTGTAATTAATAAAATTTTAGAAGAAGTCTAAATAGCGATAGGGGATATCCGGATTTTATATTCCTCGAATTGGGGAATTTATCCCCATAAAACTTTCTATTTGAAGTAAAAATAATTTACATTAAATTCTGAGTGCTGAGTTATTTTATTTATTCAGCACTCAGAAGGTATGCCTGATTATTTTCAGTGTACATAAATGCAATCGCTGATGCCGTATGCCTTGATGCAAAAATGAAGATGTTCCGAAGCACTGGGGAGTAACTTTTCAGAGTCGTTTATTTATTCTTTTTTCCCGAGAAAACCCTGGTAAATTTATTATACCACGGTTTTTTATTATCCTCAGAATAATAAGTGTATTCATAGCCATAATCATAAGCAAGGCCTTTTGCCTTAACATCGTTTATAACTACGCATACATGCTTGATGTTCTTCTGGGTAAGATGTGAAATGTTATTTGAGAATGCTTCTTTTTGAGTGAAACCCTGCCTGATAACATAAAGATTCACATCTGAAAATCCCATTAAAAGGTATGCGTCAGAAACAACACCAATCGGCGGGGAATCAATTATGATATAATCATATTTCTTTTTAAGTTCAAGAATCAGCTCTTCTGTTTTGCTTGAAGCAATTAGCTCAAGTGGGTTTGGTGGAATAGGACCCGCTGAAATATAATCGAGGTTATGGATCTTGGTCTTCTGAATAATTTCTTCTATCGATGACTGATTTATTAAAACCGTGCTGATCCCTTTCTGATTTGAAAGGTTGAAATCCTTGAAGAGCTTCGGTCTTCTCAGGTCAAATCCCATTAAAAGGGTTCGTTTTCCGAATAAGGCATAGGCTGCGGCCAGGTTCTGGGAAATGAATGATTTGCCCTCACCACTATAGGAGGAAGTGACTAAGAGTATCTGCTTTTCATTATCCTTGGCATAAAACTGCAGATTAGTCCTGATACTCCTGAATGATTCAGAGATAGGCGAATTTACTGTCTCACTGATTACTATTTTGTTTTTACTCTCATTGTGAAAAACATGTCCCAAAATAGGCAGGCTGGTCAACGATTCAACATCCCTCTTATTTGAGATCTTCGTATTTAGAAAATCTTTCAGGATTATCAATAAGAACGGGACCAAAAAACCCAATAATCCGCCCAGAATTAAAATCAGTTTTCTTTTTGGAAATGTCTGATAAGCCGTGATATACCTGGCAGGATCAATAACTTCATAGTCCGGCGCATTTGAAGCCCTGGCAATCTGAGCTTCTGATCTTTTCTGAAGCAGAAAGGTATAAATGGCATCATTTAACTTAAAAGTCCTCTCAATTCCAACCAGTTGCCTCTCGGTTGAAGGGAGGCGGGACATTTCTGCTGAGATTTTTGCTGCCCGGTTATTTATATCCTGCAGCGCTATCTCAGTAGTTGCGGCATTGCTGTTGATGTTTTCAATTATAGTTTTCTTGAGGTTGGCTATTTGAACTTCTATTGTATTTAACCTCAGGTTTTTAATATTCCCCTGGTTTAGCAGATTTGTCCGTTCGGAATTTAAGGTAATAAGCTCCGGAATCATCTGATTTAAAATACGGTCCTGAACGTTCATCGATGAGGGTGCAATCAGGTCCGAAAGGTCAGTGTTTCTTTCAAAGTAACCACGGATGTAATCATAGTATTTTTTTTGCATAACCAGCAGTGCCCGCTCGCTTTCAAGTTGATTCATCCTTTCAAGTGATTGCTGCCCCTGAAAGCTGATATCAGTAACCCTGTTGGAGGTGCGGAAATTCTGGAGTTTACTTTCAGCAAATGTCAGGGAGTCAGATACTTCACTGATCTGGCTGTCAATAAATTTTACAGTATTTATAGCTATTCGGTTCTTTTTTTTCAAGATTCCTTTCCAGATACGAATTGGTAAGCGTATTCAGGAAGTCAGAGATCTTGTATTTATTGTCGCCGTTCATGGTAATTATTACAAGCGACGAAGTTCTGGAGGTAACAGTCGCCGCTATTGCTGCCTGATAATTTAAGGTAAGATAGCTCAAGCTGTTAAATGAAAAATATCTTTTTTCCTTTGATGGTCGGATTTCCTCACCATTGTTGATCAGATGAACCCTGAAATTGAAATATTTTCCCTTAATTTCTTCTCCGAATTTGTAATTTCCCTTAATATTGATAACATCGGCAAAAGTGACGATATTATCCTCTATATAGTCATAGATCGGGACATCAGTTCCATAGGCTTCAATTTTTATCTCATTATTGTTCAGTATAGTAAAATAAATCGGCAGGTCTATTGGTTGAAGCTCCGCCTTGTTTATACTCACCTGCAATATTTTGTCACTATATGTTTCTTCAATTGTTTTCAGAAATTTAAAACTCAATTTCTGTCCAAAAATATAATCTTCACGGTAAAACGAAGTTTCAAGATTTAGTTGTGAAACTGCATCATTTATAAGCGTGTATGAACTTAAAACGCCAAGTTCATTTTCAATGTTTTGATTGGAGCCAAATAGTCCAAACCCCTGCATCATGTCCTGAGAGCTAAGGAAATTATTCCTCTCCGACTCTTTCAGAAGCAGTGTTGTCTGGTTCGTGTAAACAACGGTAGATAACTTTATGAATAAATAAGCAGCAACAAGAAAAACGGAAGTTGATGCAATAAACCAGACTTTATAACGCCAGATCTTGAAGACTAAATCTTTATAGTCTGTTTTTTGCTGGAAAATTTCTTCGGATTTTTTCATGGCAGCCTGCTATGGTTGGAGGAAAATTAAAACAGTAACTATTGTAGTAATTGTTGCTAGGAAACTGGAATAACTGAAAGGTCTCAGGTTCCTGTTTTTTAAATTGATCGCTTCCACAATCACAACATCACCCGGTTCAAGATAAAATAAATCGCTTTCGACTATTTTTTTATCAGTCAGGTTAAGGTAATAATAACTGATTTCATTATTTCGCTCCCGGATTAGCGTAACTTTACTCTTATCCCCGTAATCGGTTATCCCACCGGCATAACCAAGGGCTTGAAATATATTGATTTGTTCTTTAAAAAATGGGAATTCACCCTGGTTACGGACTTCTCCAAGTACAGTAATGTTACTGTTGACAAACTTCATGGTAATTGCAGTGTTACTGAGGTATTGGCTGAGTTCTGATTCAACTTTGACTTTGGCTTCAGCGAGGGTTAGATCGACCAGGTATATGTCGCCGATAAAAGGAAAATCTATTGCACCACGTTCATTAACCATATAACTCAGAAGGTTCACATTCAGTGCGCCGTTAATGGAATTATTTTGGTTACTGAAAATTCTGGCGGTTTGTTCATCCAGGCTCATTACATTTATATACAGGTTGTCAAAAGGACGAATCCGTTTTTCAGGACGAAGCTGTTTGTAAACAGGTTTGATTTCTGTACTTGTTTCATCCTGAACATATTTGAGTTTTTCCTGTGGCACACACGATGAAAAAATCAAAGCGATGATCGAGAAGAATAAAGCTAAACGGTTGTGTGAGAATTTCATAGAGATTTTTTTTGAGTTTTTCAGCGTTGTACCAAATATATTATTAGGCTTTTACCGGCAATCCGTAAATGAAGTACACTGAATAAACATCTGCTTAGCGGTTGAAGTTTTTATCCGGGGAAACCGGTTATTTGTAACTGCAGTGAGCTGTTTAACAATATTTTTTTCATGTTATTGACCCGAGCCTTTTGCTACGGCCTGAAATGTTTTTAGCAATAGAATCAGGTCCATTTTAAACGACCACGAATCTATGTATTGAAGGTCAAGTTTCATCCATTCATCAAAAGTTATGTTGTTGCGGTTTGGTGTAATCTGCCAGATGCAGGTAATGCCTGGCCGCATCGACAGCCGTCGGAGTTGCCACCTCTCATATTGGGCAACTTCACTGGGTAAAGGTGGACGTGGCCCCACAAGCGACATATCACCTTTGAGAACATTGAAAAATTGTGGAATTTCGTCAAGCCCTGTTTTTCTTAGGAATTTCCCGATGGTTGTAATGCGGGGATCTTTTTTTATTTTGAATACGGGACCGTCCATTTCATTTTGAGCTTCAAGCAATGAACGGAGCTTCTCAGCATCCTGAACCATGGTCCTGAATTTAAAAATATTGAATTCACGTCCACGAAGCCCAACTCTTTTCTGACTGAAAATAACGGGACCTCTGGATGTAAGTTTAATTGCCAGCATGATCAGCAGTAGTATCGGAGACCAGACAAGTAAAACAAAGAAGGACGCCACTACATCAACAACAAATTTCCATTGATGAGCTACTTTGTTGGCAGGCGTATTTATAAATGTCAGGAAAGGAACGTCATCATAATAGCTCAGATGGGTTTTGGTAGCTGACATGTGAAAAAATGCAGACTGAAGCCTGAAAATAACCCCGATTTCTTCACAGGCATATACAAGTTTTCTGATCTCTTCCTGATTGATGTCGTTTTTGCAATAAAAAACCTCATCAACAACATGCGTTTTTATAAGGTAAGGCAAACTTCGGGTTTGCTCAATAACTTTTACCCTGCTGCCAAAAACTTCACCAATCAGTTCAGCATCGGATATTATAGCTACGATCCTGAAGCCCCATTCATTGTGAAGAAATAACCTTTCAATAAAGTCTACACAATTCTGATCTGCAATGAGGATGATATTGTGTGTATTCATCCCTTTATTCAACAGATTCTTATGGTAATTGTATGAAAGGATTATAATTGTGCTCAACAGCGCGAAATCAATGATTGCATATATCAGCAAAACATTGATGTTAACCATATCAAGTCTGAGCAATATTACCAGCATAGCAAGGGTGCCGGTGCCTCCAATCACGAAAAGAAGACTCTCGGAAATAATTATAATGGTATCCTTGGCTCTGTAAAACTTGGTGAGGTTGGTCTTATTGATACCTATATACCATATCGGGATCAGGAGTAGAAAAGTAGTAAGATATTGACTGTTATACTTCAACTCCCCGTTTAAATACCAATCCAGTAATATAAATGCCCCGAAAAACGACAGCATTGATACTACCGTAATGATTATTCCAAAAATTCGACTTCCTAGATCTTCGCGTTCGCGTATCATTTATTTAAGCCAGGGATTCATTAATTATCCAGTCTGATATGCTTTCCTTCAGCCTGTTTAACCATGTTGTCAACAATTAAAATTGTTATTTGTTTGCTTTTTTTAATGCCTGTTTTGTTTGCAATGCTAAAATATGGAAAAAAAACATAGAAAACCTATGAGTGGTATTTTCGGCCGGATATCTTTGCATTTAACTTATGAATTTTTCCGGGATCTACGCGTCCTAGTTTCTCGTTTTTTGCCAGATTTTTCATCTCCTTTGCAGAATCAAAATTAGCTTATATTTCTTTTGGTATGTTTTTGGTAGGTTACTTATTACCCAAGAAATAATACCTGAAGACAATTTTACTCTCATTTAAGAGATAAGTGATTGAAAAACAAATTTATAAGATTTTGTGTTTTCGAAAAGTGTTGAATGAAAACTTCCTGGTGAAGCTCACCAATGATTGAATAATTACAATTCCAGTAAAAATCAACTGTTGATAAAATCACTGATGTATTTTAGGAGGCTTTGTGAGGCACTTTCGCCGATTGGGTCTGATGGTTTTATGCTTTTGATTTCATCAAGTGCGGCGAAGAGCTCTTCTTCAGAATAAACATCCTTTACATAACCCAAACGACCTAAACTTTTGGCAGTAGAATACTGGTGGTCGTTTCTGGTTTCGTGATAGCGCGAAAGGCGGGGCATGACAATGATGGGTTTGTAATGCTGAAGAGCCTGGATGATGGTTCCCATCCCTGCATGACCTACAATTATATCTGCAGACTGAAATTTCTCATTAAATTGCTCCGGAGCAATGAAATCCGTATATTCAAAGTTAGCAGGTAGATAGGAGGCGCGTGAAATTTGTCCGTAAATATCTTTATTCCCGGTTTTACCGGCCCAGTCATCCATGGCTTTTACCAGTCTGTCAAATGGCTCCTGCGTTCCTACTACCAGAAATATCATGATAATACAGTTCCTTTAAATATTGTTGAAATACCGTTGGCAAGATGCTCCCATTGTGTTAAATGCAGGCTGGCGAATGGTTTGGCAATTCTGCCACTCATTGAAATCCTGTCAACATTGGCAATACTGTCAATCCAAATTGTTTTTTTCCACTTAGTCTCCCCCATATAATGGCCATAAGCCCGGGCGCTGCCCCGGTTGAGATTATGATATCGGGTTTTTCAGTATTGATAATTCTTCTTACCTCAAATGCCATTTTAATGAGTTTCATTTTTTTCCACCTGGTAGCATCGGAAACCGAGTGAAAAACCGATCCTTTTACTTGTTCTTTATATCCTGAATGCGTTGAAACATAAATAACCTCAGAGCCGGCAAATGCAGGAACCAACCGCATGAGTTGTATCCAATGCCCACCGCTCGAGGCAATCGCAAGAATTTTTGTTTTATCCTTCGCCATATTCCGGATTAATGCTTCGTAAAAAATCTGAACAAAAATGTTTTAATGATGGAATTGTTAAGTTCATAAAAATGACTAAAAAGCTCAAACTTCATTTTAATTCTCATCATCAAAGGCTTTCTGATATGATACTCTTGTTCGCAGAAAGCATTCAGATCATCCAGGCTGATTGAATTGATTCCGACTACCCTAAAACCTTTCTGTTGCGAAAATAAGAAATTTGGTTTATTATTTGGAAAATTAAACCTGCAAATCAGCCCTTTTTGAGTTAACCCTGAGAAATTCTGATCAAAGATGAAATTTCCATGACTGTAAACCACCATAGTATCTCCTGATTTTACCACCGGTTGAATTACATGCGGATGATGACCCAGAATCAGGTCAAAGCCTGCCTCGCTCAATTTACCGGCCAGAATTCTTTGCTTTTCGTTTTCTTTTGTATAATACTCTTCACCCCAGTGGATGCTGATAATTCTGATTTCATTCGATTGTTTGGGCCCGGGATTGATATCATCAACCAAATTTTCATAGCTGCTTTTAAAATAGGCTCCACATTCGTTTGAATCCTTAACCAGGCTGGTTCCCCATATTTTAAGAACAATATTATTTTGTTGAATTACCAGTGGTAAATTATCTTTTCCGGTGACCAATATCCCTTCCTGTTCTGCCCTTTTGATTGCATACATTGCCGGTTCATACCCGTGTTGACTGAAATGATTGTTGGCGATGTTGGCAATTACATTGGGACTGAGCTCTTTTATCAGTTGTAGCGATTCTTCGGGTGCCACATATACTCCGTTACTGATGGTCCGGGCGTGGAAATGTTCGCCCGGTGCCAGACTTGATTCAAGATTAATAAATAAAAATCAGCTTCTTTGAATATATTTTTGACTTCACCGCTGATGAGGGTTGAATATTTATTGCCGAATTTTTTTATAATACCACGCCGGAAGTGATGAACATTCTCTCCCAGCATTACATCTCCGACACTTATGAGGCTAATTGACATGACTCTCAATAAGTTTAAATTTTGAATTGGTAGGATTTCTTTCTTCAAGGTTTTTAACCTCAACCTTAAGTTCAGGAACCTCACTGTGCAGAATACCTGTGATTTTAGCTGACAAACCATTAAAGTCGGCATGGTTTTTCACATGTATAAAAACGTTTAATGTATAATCTTTTTCCTGGACGATGCGGTACCCATCAATCTGATGAAATTTGTAAAAAATATTATTGAAAAAGGAACCATGTATTGCTTTCCCGTCGGGGGTTTTGATCAGATCACGGGTGCGGCCTTTCAGATCGGTTATTTTCGGCCAGCTAATGCCACAACTGCATGTTTTGTTATCAATACTTCCGATATCGCCCACACGATAACGTACAAAAGGGAAATTAAGGCTACTGAGATTTGTTAGCACCACTTCCGGCAACCCGGACTCATTGTTCATTGTTTCAGCATAACAGTTTAACGAATTATAATGATAGCCGTCGTGCTTGTTGCATTCACAGCCAAGAATTCCTCCGTCGTTGGCGCCGTATATATCGTAAACCGGCTTGCCGAAGGCTGATTCAATGCGCATGCGAACACTTGGTAAAAGCTGTTCGGAGGTTGTAAAAATGGCTTTTAAGTTCTTAAAGTGAGAAGGAAAGTCTGGCTTAAGCTTGAGAATATTTTCTATCGAACTTGGGTATCCGTAAATTAAATTTGCTTTGTTGAGTTTACGGATATTTAATTTGAGATCAGGTTTTATCAGATCTCCTTTGATGAAGTAATTATTCTGCAAACCATGATACAGACTCTCCGAAAACTGCCTGTTTACAGCCCTGAGCGAATTGCCGGCAATAGTGATAAATGGATCACCGGGATTGTAACCACTGTAAAGGTTCCAGAAAAGATAATTGTGAGCCCACATCCATGAAAGATGCTCTTTATCGACGAAATAATAAAAAGGCTCGCCCGTGCTGCCTCCTGTTTTTTTTCTTTGGTCAGGTCTTCCGCTAATGGGTGTGTATATCTGATCGTAATGCTCATTTATTATTTTTTTATCGATATAAGGAAGTGTGAGCAGTACCTTCTCCGGATTTGTTGCAATCTCATTATCGCTGTCATTGCAGAGTATAGATTTGTAATAATTATTGCTGTTTTTTAAAGTGATTAAAAGGTTTTTCAGATTTTGACGGCGAAGAACTTCATGGTCCTGACTATTTTTTAACAATTGAATGAGTTGATCGTACTTAACCAGGATTTCTGTGCCTCTGTATAGGTCTATAATCTTAATTCTCAACCTCATAGAATAGTATTTTCAATAATTTCAAATTTGCTTTCCCAAGTGTGTAACGAAGCTGCTTTTATCCGTTCTAATGTTGATTCAGCATTGTTTTCTTCCAGTGCCTGTTTAGCTTTAGCCGGATAATCTTCTGTCGAGTCAACGAAATATATCAGGTGACCAAACAATTCCTCAACGCTTGGAATACGGCAACTTACCACAGGTTTACCCATCGCCAGGTATTCGAGTGTCTTAACCGGATATGAATTGCGAATCCAGTCGGCCATTACCCAGTTCAGAAGGCATACGTCAAAAGCCCTGGAATAGGAGGGGAGTTCAGAGAAATTTACGGGGCCCAAGAAATAAATGTTTTCGATTTGAGTCAGCATTGAATAATCTCCCAATACTTTACCGATGATGACCACCGAAAATCCGCTTTGGGAAAGTAATTCAAAAGCCAACTTATCATTGGCGTCAGAAAGTGTACCATAGTAACCCGCTATAGGTAAGCCCTTGCTTTGAATCGCTTGCATACGGGGGTGAATTCGGGTATCGTGGTTAAAGTGGTTAAAATTAACCCCATGGGTCAAAAGGGTGACCTCCCGGCCTGAAAGTTTCTCCAGCTTGGCTTTGATTGTGGATGAGCTGGCAAAAAGATGGTCTACGTTTGAGCTTAGATAAATTTCTTCCCGCTTAAGTTTTGTGAGTAGCCCCTGATCTTTGGTCCTGAATTCGGAAATAAGGTCGGCAGCCTGGTAAACTTTTGACCTGAAACGTTTTTTAAGCATTGGCGAAAGCGTAAAACTGCCTGAAATCCAAAGGATTGAATCGCTGAACCTGATACCAAGAAAAAAAGCAACCAGACTCATTTGTAACTTTATTAGTCTGGCATTCAATTTATCCCACCCAGGCTTGAAAACCGGAAAGTAAAAGGGGATTAAAACATAAATTCCCTTTTCCGGATTTTTAAACAACTTGAGATGGGTTTTAAGCTTATTGATTATTTTTTTATTCTTCGACTTTAGATTGTCCGAATTAATCGATGGAGACTTAAAAGCGATCGGATTTACCCATAAAATATTATAGCCTTTGTCCTTGAATTGAAATATAATCTGCCGCGTACTGGTTACCGATGGCCTGTACCAATCCGTTCCGCTGCATATTATCCATTTTTTCATAGTCGGGGTAGTTTCTTTGATTTTTATTGTCAGCAACTCCGGCTCACAGCCTGATAGGTTGATTGTTAAAACTTCTAGGTGTCTTTACAAAGATAAGTTGTTATCATGAAATTATTAAGAGGGAAGTCCCTGACAACGAAATTTATATTGTTGATATATTATCCTGGAATGTCAGGATTATAAATTATTGCTGTTATTTTATTGAATATTTATTGCCTAACTTCCACTCAATTAGGCAAGTGAGTTGCCAAAAAAAAGTGTGACTCACCATTTGGTAAGCATCTATTTTATCATCTCAGCAAATGTCTGAAATCTGAATTTTTCAGCCTTGAGGTGAATAATCAGATCGTTAATCAAACTGAGGTGTTTGTGGTGAAACCTGTGGTGAAATAACACTCCGATGGTACTGGTGTACTTCCCGGCAATTCTGATCTGCTCCTTAATTTCATTCAGGCTATAGTGATCTGCTGTGGATAGCCCGGTGTATTTTTTTATAAGGTTGGCCGAAACTGAGATTTCTTTGAAACGATATCCTTTTCTTGTTCCGGGGTGGTAATTAACTTTTTTCCCAAGGATTATATCTTTACCCAACATCTTCCCTACCTTGTTTTTTACCCTCGATCTGGTTGAGAACTGTATTTTGGATGAAATGGCTTCATAACCTGAATCGTTAACGGCCTTGAGTGTGGCCTGATTGTATGTGCCATAAGGGAATGTAAAAACATGAGTCCAGTTATTCCTGAAGTATGTGTCCATCAATTTCTTTCCTTCAGCAATGTCTTTCAACTGGTCCCCGTATTCACGATTTCCGCCGAATTCCATTTTTTCGGTCGGGTTATTTAGGTTGTGATCATAACCATGTTGTATAATTTCCAGAAGCCCGGGGAATTCATTCTTTTTAGAATTCAGCCATTCAGCTACTTCTTTCGAAATATTTGCCGGCTCTGCAGCATGGGAAACGGGCACACCATGGCCGAGAATCAGGTTTGTGAACTCAATTAATGAACTGTCCAGAGAATCCCGGACATCATCATTTCTAAAAAAAACAACTGGTTTTTTATTTTCCATCTTCTTTCTGTATACTCAATATCAGGAGTTTCGCAATAAAATAAGAGCTCTGGACTAAATTATAAAAGTGATTCGTAAAGTTTCCGGGTTTCGGCTCCGATGGTTGTCCAGGAGTAATTTTCCCTGACCCATTCTTTGATTTTTTCGCGGGTCTCCGGAAGTCTCTGGTAAAGTTCCGAATTAAAATATTCTGAGATTACCCGGTTCAATTCGCCAGGTAAATTGGAAGAGAGTAAAAAACCGGTTTTGCCCTCTACCATGTCATTTCTGAAATTTCCGATATCGCTCACAATGATTGGCAATCCAAAGGTATATGCCATAAAGATAACTCCCGATTGATAGATATTCCTGTATGGTAGCACAATGCAATCGGCAGCCATAAAATACTGCTCTACCTCGCCATCCGGAATATGACTGATCCGGTGCAGGATTTTATCCTTCATCCCGGACTTCTCAATTTTAGAAATAATCGAATTGGTGTAATCGGCAATTTTTGAATTACCGGCAATTACGAGCCTGAAATCATCTGATATACTCCCGGGCAACAATTCAAGGCTTTCAATCAAAAGATCAAGTCCTTTGTAATAATCAATATTCCCAAAAAACAGCACAACCCTGGTTTCTGACCCGATGTTAAGCATTTTTCTCGATTGTTCCGTAGAAAGCCCTTTGCAGGCAACCCGGTTATTCAACCCATGCCGGATGACCGATACCTTACTTGCGTCAATGGGGAATTCTTTCAATAATTCTGATTTGCTTTGAATTGTATGAACAATCAAATGATTGGCGATTTTGTACAACATCCGGAGACTAAACCTGTTTACTGAATTATCACGGTTATCGCGTTTCCCGGCATTTATATTATGCACGGTAAGCACAACTTTATGCCCGCAGAGTCGTGCCAAACCTGTAAGCAGGATCCGGTCAACCAGGATAAACCGGTCGAGCCATTGAAAATGGATTATCCGGTGTTTGTGACTGAGAATATACCAGAATTGCATTGAATAAAACCTCATTGTGTTTCTGGCTTTAATAAGGAATGGTGAGTTCCTGGGAATTTTACGGAAAACCGCGTAATATCTGACATTCCCGAATGGTATAAATAAATCCTCTGTAACATCTGTGTCCAGAACATCAATGGTGTCGTCGCTGAACTGCGACAAACCCGATACCAGTCCATACATGTAATCAACCTGACCTGCACCATTAAAGATAGCAATTTTCATAGGTACTGCTCAGTTGGTTTGACTTTTCTTTTGAATTCCCAGGGAAATCAAAATTTTCCATTTCATAAAACCGCCAATATAGAAAAAATACTTCGAAACCAGCGGCCTGTATGCAAATGGAGATGTAATGTATCTGCGGTAAAACAACAAATCTTTCCCAATGTGATAATTGGACTTTATGTCATGAAGCGATCTGACCAGCATCTTCAGACTGTTGTAATGAAGTAATCCGGAATTGCTCTTATCATTCCAGATTTTTAGCTTTGGGAATACTTTTATGTTGAAACCATCAAGTTTCGCCCTGTAGGTAAAGTCGCTGTCACCATGGTATTGCGGGAAATCTTTTTCATTTACCAGTCCTGTTTTTTCAAAAACAGACCTGTGAACCAGAGTTCCCATGCCCGGCAACCAATCGGCGTCAGTTACCTTGTTAAATTTCTCTGAATCGGTTTCGTTCATTCCGATTGTATATTTTTTTCCGGAACGCGGGTCGAACACTCCACCCATTGACCAGATTGTTTTATGCTCATCAGCAAAGTATATCTTTGATCCAATAACCGTATTGGTTGGAGTCTCTTTTATCAGAGTCAGTATCTCGTTAAAATAGTCTGCTGTGCAATGAATGTCGTTATTCCACCAAAGAGTGTAATCGCAACCTGAACTGTTTAAAGCATATGTAATGCCTTTGTTAATACCACCACTCCACCAGAGATGACCGTCTCCTGTGAGGACTATTGTTTCCGGGTAGTTTGCCTTTATCCATTCGCTGGTGTGATCGGTTGATCCGTCGTCGATTACAATTACTTTGAATCTGCCGGAATCAACTGACAAATTGCGAAGGCTTACAACTATGTTCTGAAGGCACTTTTGGGTAAAGTTCAATCCGTTATGGACAGGAATCAGTATTGCTATTTTGGGGTTCGTCATTTTTTTTATTGAGAAATTTGATTAGGCAATTCCGGAGCGCTCACTTTCAATTTCCATATTTTCCGGAATATCTTCATTTTCATCATCATTCACGATTTGGTTATGCCGGTAAACATCAATAATGTAAAAAGTTATGCTAATGGTGACAATTGTGTTGCTGTCGCCGAAAGGACCTGCTCCTGTAAAGAATGTCAGCAATATGAAAATGTAAAAATACTTTATGTAATTTAATTCTTCGCCAAGTTTCCCATTCAGTACCTTGTAAAAGATTGAGATGACCGCAATCAGAAATATGCTGCCAAATTTGCTGAAATCCCCGATAATGCCGACATCGGACTGATAAAAGCCAAAAACATCTTTATACATTTGTATCATTACTCCATATCCCGAATTAGAACTGTCAGCTCCGTTTCCTGTAATGTAAGCAAATGGATTTGTGAAAAACTCAGTAAGAAAGAAAGTGCCGGAAAGTATCCTGATGTTTTCTTCAAATACAACACTTTGTTCTTTAGATAGGTTTAAAATGCTCAGGAATATATCCTGGAACATCAGGAAAACCGGAATTGCTGCCAGTGTAGCCACAAAAGCAACCATTATTTTGGATTTCACCTTTTTGCTGAACAGTATATTGATCATAGTAAGGAGAAACATGGAGATTAAGAGTTGTCTCGTCCCCATCAGAATAATAACACTGAAAAAGAACAGCAACAGCGCTAAACGGTTAATGTTGAATTTTTCAAAACTCTTATTGAGAATGTAAAAGTAAGCCAGAATCAGATAAGATAAGCCAACCTGGAAAATCCTGACGGTCCCCCTTTCTTCAATGACCCGAACATTGAAGATAAGTCTAGGATAAGCAACAAACTGAATAAAATAGAAAATCACGTATACAACAGCAAGGTACAGTATTATTTTTTCGAGGTCGTAGTCGGGTAACTTTATCAGGTGAAGGGCAAAATAAAAAAAGTAAAAATACATGAACCGCTGAGCAATAAGGGTGGTTGGTAAGCCCTGGTTGTGCTCTGAATAAGCCATAAACATACTGACGAAAACAGAAACTACAATGAATGTGACTTCCCATTTAAAAGTAAGCCTGAAACCTTCATTCTGACTGTAGATTCCATTCAATACAACAATGGCAAGTATTAATCCTATTCCACCTATTTCGATAAGTTTCAGCAGATCTTTTCCCAGAAAAGAGAAGTTGAAGAATCCCAGGGATGAAAGGATGATAAATAAAATTAATAGCCGTTTGAACATCTACAAATAATTTCCCCCCGGAATAATAGAATCCCGCGAATTTAATATGAAACAAAAATACTCACTTAACAATTACAATATGTAAAAGTTCTGTCCCGATTAGTAAACATTCAAACCAGGCAGTCAACCTTATGGTCCGAAGGATGTATCGCAAACAAAGGTAATATTGTATACAGCAACTTCCTTCAAATAAAAGATATGGTGAGGAGAATAACTGTAAATTTTCAATTGATTGCCATACCTTTTCCCTGAGGGATGCCTTCATTTTAATATACGGTCATGGTTTTACGAAAACCGACATCAGACCGGTATATTGTTAAATTTGCATAACGGAAAATGACTTCAGGCCTTCTTTATTAAAACATTTATTTCAGTAACTTTTCTTTCCCATTCTACTGTATCAGGAATAAAGATAAAATTGTTGATATACCGGGTAGTTTTGAAATCCGTTTCGATTTGAAGTTGTTTAGGATCATTTTCAACTTTTTTAATAGATTTCAAAGCTAAGTCAAGGTAATAGCACTGATAGCCAAGGTGATTCACATAATCAATAATCTCTTTGATGTCCTCCTTGAAATGGCGTTGCTCAATTTCAATTTGTAACACAGGTCTCAGTCTTTTTAAAGCTTCTTTACCGCCTGTAATAACCTGGAGTTCATGACCTTCAACATCGATCTTAATAAAATCAATAGCCTGTATCTTATTTTCATTGACAAAACTATCTAAAGTTGAAGTCCTGACTTCGATGGTTCTGTATTTAGTTTCACCGCGCTCAATATATTCAGTGTTCAGTTTGCCTCTTGATTTATATTCATCCTTTCCAATGGTTGGGATTTTAAAATTATGTATTCCGATCGAGTCAGATAAAGCAATTTTATGAATATTGGATTTTCCGAACATTTTTACAAGCCTGAAATGGAGCTCCGGGATTGGTTCAAATGCATAAATGTGTTGCGGTGGAATGAATTTTTCTGCATTAAAGGTGTAAAACCCGTTATTGGCACCAATATCGAAAAAGATACCGTTTCCCGGAAGAAAGTACTGCATGAGGAGTAACTCGGCTTCCTCTTCTGGCAGATGCTTCCAGCTGAGGTCGTTGAAGAATTTGTAGGAATGACTTTTAAAACGCTTTGGGAAGAAAATAACTGCCAGCTGTTTTAGTATTTCTTTGATCTCTTTCATAAATTATTCGAATTTGGGCAAAGCTAAATTGTCAATTTCGGTCAAATGTATCAAAAATTCATGAAAATCGAAAATCACCAACCCCCTGGCAGGAATAAATAATTAATAGTTAACATTCCAATTTCGTTTAGTTAAGGTTTCATATTTGAAAATAAAATGATAAAGTACCCTTCGACTCCTATCAGGATGACATTTTAAAAGATGAAGCAAGCAATTGGAGATATGTAACTTGTTTAAAAAACGGTGTCACACTGAGCGGAGTCGAAGCGCATCGCACTGTCTATCCTTCGACTCCTCTCTGGATGACTGTAAGTCTGAGCCTTTCTGCCTGTAACTTATGAATTGCCTTTATATAAGCAAACTGGCAGGCGGAGTCGAAGACAATTTTCTGTAAGCTAAAAACATTGGATAACATATTGTTAAAATCAAGAGGATCATTTTCCCCATATCCCGGTATCCTTCCCGGTGATAATCTTCCGATACTGAATAGGTGCGATAATAGCACCCGGCAGGTAAGTTACGCAAGAACCCAGAATAACCCCTGCAGTCCCAAGCCCAAGCGTACTTGCGAAAAATATCGATACCGGAATGTTCAAAATTGCGACAGCCACGCATACGTAAAGTTGCAGTGTAATTTTACCAGTTCCATTGATAAAATAGATAAAAATCGAATACCAGATATAAATAGCAACGAAAAGAGCTGTCATTGCAGAAAGCTGAAATGAGATAGCAACTTCATCGCCTACCCATATTTTGTAGAAATATTTCGCTACAAAAGCATCACCAATAGTACCAGGAGGATTCCAAACCATCCTTTTACAAGGTTTCCTGTTACCCTGCTTATCCATGCAAAATCCTTCTTGATAAAAGCTTCCGTGTAAGCTGACCAGTATGTGTTTGTAATGATGGTAAAAAGCATCAGCACCAGGCCAAAATATTTATAGGCTATTTGGTATGACGCAACCGCTTCTGGCCCAACCACCTGGGTTATAATGAGGTTGTTGGTCGACATAATTACCACAACCGTAATCTGAATGATAAAAAACTTAACACCCAGCCCGGTAAGGTCTTTGAAGTATTTGAAATTTATTAACTTAACCGATGGCCTGTAAGCCTTGTAATCGTTCCTGAAAAAATAGATGGTAGCAAGTCCCAGCACAAATACCGGGGCTGCTCCCAGAACTATTCCCAGATTTAAAAGGGATGACTCTGTATATTGAATAAGGACCAGTATGGCTGCGAGAGAAACAACATTTGAAAGCGGGTCGAAAATGTTGCTGACCGCGGCCCGCTGATCAGCAACAATAATGATGGAGATCAGTTTAAATGTGAACCGCAACATGAAAAAGCCGACCGTTATGATCACCAGCATGTTTAATTCGCTTTCAAGGCTTGCCGGAGCTTTTAATATTTCGTACCAGTTCAGAAAAGGATTTATTGCCAGAAAAATCAGGAAAAATGCACCGAAAAGCAGGCTGAGCCCGGCATATGTTGTACTTACATAGATCCGCGCCATCAGGTGCTCTCCTTTGGCAAGTGATTCAGCAAATCTGTTTCTTAAGCCATTCCCGAGTCCGATATCAAAATAGCTAACCCAAGCGATGATTGAACTTAAGGTGAGCCAGATGCCATATTCTGCTGCTCCAAGATAGTGTAGTAGCAATGGAACGAAAACCAGGCCTATAACTATGCTTACCGATTTGATAATGAATGAGATCAGAATTTGCTTCCTTGCCTTTACACTACGACTATGTCCTGAATTAAATTTTTGTTTGTAGCGTGAAAGCAGGTTCTTCATAATAATTTTTCGTCCCTTCAATTTTTATTCATTCAGGATTCCCTGGCAAAATATAAAGAGACAACCTTCTTGAGAGCTGTCTATATCTTTTGGAAAAGGCCCCGCTGTATAATTAAGGCAAAAATAATAAAAATGGGGCCCGAAACAGGCCCCTGAAGTTTAAATCGGATATTAGACGTTAGTCATCAAATGCATCAAATTTAATTCCTTGAGCCAGAGGTAATTCTGTGGAAAAATTAATTGTATTGGTCTGTCTCCGCATATAGGCTTTCCAGGCATCTGATCCTGATTCTCTTCCTCCTCCGGTGTCTTTTTCCCCACCGAAAGCGCCGCCAATTTCCGCACCATTGGTAGCGATATTCACATTGGCAATCCCGCAATCCGAACCCTCATGCGACAGGAACCGCTCTGTTTCCAGGATGTTTCTGGAGAAAATCGCCGAAGACAAACCCTGGGGAACCGCATTGTGTAGTTCAATGGCATCGTCCATCGATTTGTACTTGATCAGGTAGAGAATCGGAGCAAAAGTCTCTTCCTGTACAATCTGGTAATGATTCTCAACTTCAGCAATACAGGGTACAACATAACAGCCTGATTCGTAGCCTTCACCACTTAAAACCTGGCCGCCATAAACGATCTTTCCACCTTCTTTTGTAATGTGCTCCTGAGCATTCAGAAATGCTTTAACAGCATCCTTATCAACCAGAGGTCCCACTACTGTATCCTGCTCAAGCGGATGCCCGATCTTCAGTTGCTTATAGGCAACAATCAGTTTATCACGGAATTTGTCAAAAATGCAATCATGGATAAGCAGGCGCCGGGTTGAAGTACAACGCTGGCCCGAAGTGGCCACTGCACCAAACAGGCTGGCTCTCAATGCCATATTCAGGTTGCCATATTGTGAAACGATGATGGCATTGTTACCCCCCAATTCAAGGATACTTCTGCCCAGACGCTCTCCTACGATTTTACTCACATGTCGGCCAACCCTGGTAGAACCGGTAACTGAAACGAGGGGTATTCTTTTATCGGCAAGAAAATCATCACCGATGTACTTTGAACTGCCGGCTACAAGGTTCAACACACCTTCAGGTACATCATTATCAAGAAGTACTTTTTCAATCACTTTATGCACTGCCAGCGCGCTGAGCATCACTTTCGACGAGGGTTTCCATACTACCACATCACCACAAACCATTGCCAGCATTGCATTCCAGGCCCAAACCGCCACCGGGAAATTGAACGCTGAAATAACACCGACTACACCCAGAGGGTGATACTGGTCGTACATCCTGTGCCGTTCGCGTTCCGAATGCATGGTTGAACCATAGAGCTGCCTGGAAAGGCCAACTGCAAAGTCAGCGATGTCAATCATCTCCTGTACTTCACCCAATCCTTCCTGGTAAACTTTTCCCATCTCATAGGAGACCAGTGAACCCAGCGGTTCTTTGAATTCACGCAGGCGGTTCCCGATCTGCCTTACGATTTCACCTCGTTTTGGGGCCGGAACCATGCGCCATGTTTTGAATGCTTCAGTGGCTTTCGTCATAACCATTTCATAGTCATCCCATGTTGCCTGGTTAACCGAAGCAATCAACCTGCCATCAGCCGGTGAATATGAATGAATGGGTTCGCCTTTGGTTTCGTGCCACACTGTGCCGGTTGTAGCGCCATCATTGGTATTGCCTATTCCCAGGCTTTCCAGCATTTCATTAATTTTATACAAATCCTGTTGTTTAGTCATTTTGAAAAATTTATCATGAAACAATTTTTTAGTGTTAATGTTTGGTATTCCTGCCAATTTAAGTGTATTTAACATAATGAGGCCATCTAATGTATGCCGTTATCTTTCATATAGGGGTATTTGTAATCAGCAGGAGGTACAAATGTTTCCTTTATGGTTCGCGGACTTGTCCATCTGAGCAGGTTGAGGTAACTGCCCGACTTATCGTTGGTTCCGGATGATCTGGCTCCTCCGAATGGTTGTTGTCCGACAACTGCACCCGAAGGCTTATCATTGAAGTAAAGGTTCCCGGCAGCATATCTCAGTTTCCGGCAGGCAAGGTTCAGCGCATATCGGTCATTGGCGAAAACACTTCCGGTCAATGCATAGGGTGATGTCTGGTCACAAATATCAATAACCTGGTCAAAATCTTCGTCCTTGTAAACATAAACTGTCATTACCGGGCCGAAAATCTCTTCTTCCATAGTCTTGAAATGAGGGTCTTTCGCCTCTATCAGGGTTGGTCTGATGAAATATCCGCTAGTCTTGTCACCCACTCCTCCGGCAAGTATTTTGGCATCGTTCGATTTGGCTGTATAATTGATAAAGCCCATAATGCTGTTAAATGCAGGTTCATCGATTACAGCATTCATGAAGTTTGAGAAATCCCTGACATCCCCTGCTTTTATTTCATTGATTTGTTCAACCAGTGATCTTTTCAGCTTTGGCCACATGGATGCAGGAATATAGGCCCGCGAAGCGGCAGAACATTTCTGACCCTGATATTCAAAAGCCCCGCGGATGATCGCCGTTGCAACTTCTTCCATATTTGCTGAAGGATGAACAAGAATGAAATCTTTACCACCGGTTTCCCCGATCAGTTTCGGATAGGAGAGGTAATTCCCCAGGTTATCCCCCGTTGCCCTCCATAAATGGTTGAATGTTTGTGTAGAACCGGTAAAATGAATTCCTGCCAGGTATTTATTCTTAAGCGCGGTAGCTGAAATGTCTTTCCCGGATGAAGGGATAAAATTTATTACACCTTCAGGCAAACCAGCCTCCATAAATATCTTCATCAGATAATAATTCGACAGTACGGAAGTTGAGGCAGGTTTCCACACAAGGGTATTGCCCATAAGTGCAGGGGCTGCATTCAGGTTTGAAGCAATCGCAGTAAAGTTGAAAGGCGTAATTGATAGTATAAACCCTTCGAGCGCTCTGTATTCTAACCGGTTAAGATTTCCAAATTCAGAGTTGGGTTGCCGGCTGTAGATCTCGCTTGCATAGTAGGCGTTAAACCTAAGAAAATCGATTACTTCACAAGCGCTGTCTATCTCGGCCTGGAAAGCGCTTTTACTTTGACCAAGCATCGTAGCTGCATTCAGCATATAGCGGTATTTACCGGAAATCAATTCGGCAGCCTTTAGGAAAACTGCAGCCCGGTCGAGCCACGAAAGCGACATCCAGTCATTTCTGGCTTTCAACGCTGCATCAATGGCCATTTGTATTTCCTGTGATCCGGCAATACAGTACGAAGCCAGAACCTGTCCGTGTTCGTGGGGCGTAATAACTGAGTTCCTCTTGTGTGTCATCACCTCTTTCCCGCCGATAATCAGCGGTATTTCTATGATCTCAGAAGATTGCCGGTCAAGTTCGTGCATCAGTTCTTTGCGGTGAATGCTGCCAGGCTCGTAATTCAGTACCCCTTCGTTCTTAGGCGGTTCAAAACTGAAAATTGCATTGTTCATGTAAATGGTTTTAGCGATATGAAAATAAAATCATATCGGTTGGTTGAAAATAATTTTGATTATTCTTTAGCACTTGTTAATTAAATAATGGAATGAGTTCTTTTGGTAAAAGTTTCGTGTTCCCGGATATCGAAGGCGTTATTGCAGTTTGTCCCATCTTTTGCATGATGCCCTGCCCGTCGGTAATCAGGTATTTTACAAAGGCGATAGCTGCCGGAAGATTAGAGCAATTTTTCGGTATGGTAACTCCATAAATCATCGGTTCACCTACCTGAGTTATGGTTTCTCCGGGTTTATTCCCGGCTACTTCAACGGAAACCTGGCTGTAAAAGTCTTTCATTCCCGGATTGCCAAGGTTAATGCTGTCGGGCAATTCCAGATAGGGCAATTTATGCTGAATTGCCACTGATTTATAGATAAAAATGTAATCTATGGTCCCGGTTTCAAGCAGGGCTAGTAAATCAACCTCCTTGGGCCGGATGTATTGATCATCTTTTCGCATAAACTGCTGAGTGAGGCCGGGTTTATGATAGTATTTCTCAGCAAGTCTGAGGCTGAGAAGGGTACGGTAACCGCATGGGTCCGAATCCGGGTCAGAACGACCAAACCGCACCTGAGGATCCAGGAGGATTGAAGTCCAGTTATTCAGATTTATTTTATTTGCAAAGAGCGAGTTCGCCTGAAAAACCAAAGCCATTTCATTTCCGGCAAACTGAATATTCCATGATGCGTGTCCGGGGATCATCAGCTTATCAATCAGGCTGTAATCGGCTGAGGCAAGAACATCGCACGATCTGTTGAGATCGGTTATTTTACGTATCGAAGCCAGGCTTCCAGCCGATTCGGATTTAACTGTAATGCCCGGATTCAGCAACATAAATGAATCTGCAATTGCTTTAAATGGAACTGACAGGCTTCCTGCGTGAAAAACAATGAGATCTCCCGAAATTCCGTCGCTGGTTTTTACTTCAGGCTGATTGCAGGATGAAATTCCAAGTAGAAGGAACAGAAATAACATGAAAACACCCGACTCAGCTTTTCCCATGAGATGTTAAATCTTTGATCAACAGTTTAAACTGTTCGTGCATGATTGTATCCATCCTTTCATGAAAATTGTCAAAAGCCTTAATCAACCGGAGTCCTTCAACAGTGAGGCTGGTACTGCCTCCGTCTATTCCTCCCCGGTTCTTTTCGAGAAGAGCAAATCCAAGCCTTTTCTCAATACTTTTTAAATCGTTCCAGGTCCGGCGGTAGGTAATGCCCAGTTTTTCACAAGCAGCTGTCAGCGAACCTTCCTGATCAATGGCTTTCAGAATCTTCCATTTGCCATCGCCCAGCAAGCCATCCCCGGCTTCGTCGGTGAACCAGATCTTATACTGCAGGCGCAGATTTTCGTACATTTCAGCTTCCATCGTTCAAAGCGTTATGTTATATTATTCATATCGTTCGTCTGAAAAAGGCAGTAAGAAGTACTGCCTGAATTTTACTTATAAAGACAACGGTAAGAAGTATCTCCCGCGACTTTAACTTTAAATTTTACGTTGGCGGGGACAATGAAAGTCTCAAAAGGCTCAAAGGATGTCCATTGGGTTTCTTCAGGAAGCATCACTTCCATTTCACCGGAAGTAACAGTCATAAACTCAACCGTTGAAGTGCCGAATTCGTACTCTCCCGATGCCATCACACCGACAGTGGCCGGTCCTTCGCTTGTTTCAAAGGCGATCGATTTTACTTTCCCGTCAAAGTATTCGTTGGTTTTAAACATGGCAGTATTTTTTATATTCAGCCGCAAAGCTAAAGAAATAAACTGCTTGATAACAAAGGATTTTTTATAATTTTCTCAGGTCAATTATTCCATTTTCTGCGACTGTTTTTCCGAAAATCAGGCTGGTGATTTTATTCGCAACTTCTGCCGGCCGGCTCAGTTTGTTTTGAAGATATAGTTCTTCAAATCTGGGCTGCATCGGAAAATCTGTAAGATCAATGTTCCTGAGCTTTTCCTGCATGGGTGTATCCACAACTCCGGGCGCTACCGACAACACCCTGACCGGGAATTGTTTCTGCTGTTGTTCCAGGTTGGTAGTGCGTGTAAACATCTCCAGTCCTGCTTTGCTGCTGCAATAGGGTCCCCAGCCGGCATAAGGGGTTGTAGCAGCGCCGGTGCCAATGTTGACAATGCTTTTGGGTACATTCAGTCCTTCAGTAAGTCTGATAAACTCGCTGGATAAAAGCATAGGAGCTGCCAGGTTTACGAGAATATGTCTTGATAAATCCGTTGCAGTGTAGGAGCCGGCAGGCCCGATCGGGTCGAGCGTGGCGGCATTGTTGATCAATGCAATGGAGGAGAGCTCTTCCGGCTTAATTTTTTGAAAGATTTCATCCATAAGACCGGGAATCAGACTGGTATCGGCCAGATCAGATTCTTTGTACCAGAGGATGCTCTGGACCGACGATGCCAGTTCCACAAGCGATTCATTCAGGCTTCTCGAAATACAGAATACACTGTGGCGATCAAGGATTAGTTTTCTGGCAATTGCTTCGCCGATTCCCGATGAAGTGCCTGTTACGATGTAGTAATTCATGTATTTGGAAATTAGGTGTTCACAGGATTTATACGTGTTCTACTTATGAACAATTGGACTTGATTGATGTTTAACTTTCCGGAAATAATCCCGTATTCCTGTTTAATTCTATCCTTTCATGAACAATGCAATTTTTACTTTTGATTATCCGGCCAATGAGCCGGTTAAGTCGTATTCACCAGGCTCACGTGAGCGAAAAGAACTCCAGGCTGAACTGGATAATTTATCAAACCAGCAAATTGACATTCCCTTAATCATCGGAGGGAAAGAAGTAAGGACCGGAAAAACTGAAGAGATCCGGATGCCACATGATCATGGCCATGTTTTGGGGCATTATCATATGGCTGGTGCTGCCGAAGTGAAAATGGCAGTAGAAGCGGCGCTGAAGGCGCACAAACAATGGGAATCATTTTCTTATGTTGAAAGAGTCTCAGTTACCCTGAAAATTGCTGAACTCATAGCAAAGAAATACCGGGCCCGCCTGAATGCGGCTACGATGCTTGGCCAGAGCAAGAACGCTTACCAGGCTGAAATTGACAGTGCCTGCGAAACCATCGATTTTCTGAGATTCAATGCCCATTACATCTCAGATATTTACAATGAACAACCTCATTCGGACTCTGGCTTTATCAACCGGATTGAATACAGACCCATCGAAGGTTTTATTTTCTCCCTGACCCCGTTTAACTTCACCGCCATCGCTTCGAATCTGAACATGTCGCCCGCATTGATGGGAAATACACTTTTATGGAAACCCGCTACCACATCGATTTTATCGAACTATGTGCTGATGGATATCTATAAGGAAGCCGGATTACCCGACGGGGTAGTAAATTTTATCCCGGGGCCGGGTTCGGTCATCGGGAATGCGGTTTTTTCTGACAGACACTTTGCCGGTCTGCATTTTACGGGATCGAATGTGACTTTTAACCGTCTCTGGCAGATGGCTGCACAGAATCTCCACAATTATAAGTCATACCCAAAGATTGTAGGTGAAACCGGGGGTAAGGATTTCATACTGGTACATGCTTCCTCCCGGGTTGATGAAGTGGCAACTGCAATTGTCAGAGGCTCTTTTGAATACCAGGGTCAGAAATGCTCAGCGGCCTCCAGGGCTTACATTCCCGATAACCTATGGCCGGCTGTAAAAAAGAGGGTAGGGGAAATGCTCGGCGAAATTACCATGGGTGATGTACGTGACTTCAGCCATTTTATGAATGCCGTCATCAACGAAGCCTCTTTCGATAACATCATGCATTACATTTCTCTGGCAGAGAATTCAACGGACGCAAAGGTTATTTTTGGGGGCCGGGGCGACAAATCAAAAGGATTTTTTATTGAGCCAACGGTCATAGAAACCAGCAATCCTCACTTTAAAACCATGGAAGAGGAAATCTTTGGCCCGCTTCTTACGGTCTATGTATATAAAGAAAAGGAATTCGAAGAAACCCTGAAGCTGGTTGATGAGACATCTCCTTACGCCCTGACCGGAGCCATATTTGCCCAGGACCGGCAAATACTCGATCAGGCCAGCCAGGCACTCAAATATGCGGCCGGTAATCTCTATTACAACGATAAGCCAACCGGAGCTGTGGTCGGTCAGCAGCCATTTGGGGGTTCACGCCAATCGGGTACCAACGACAAAGCCGGCAGCCATCTGAACCTTTTACGTTGGACAAGTCCCAGGACAATAAAAGAAACCCTCATTCCGCCGACAGATTTCAGATATCCATTTATGCGTGAGGAAAAATGCCACTGATTATCAATGAAATTCTGTATAAAAAAGCAGAGACTGATCGTTAAGATCAGCCTCTGCTTTTTCAGGTTAGTTCGTTATTGAAGTGGAGTAATAATTTCAATCAGTTCCGGTAAATCCATGCCCAGCTTTTTGAGATGGTCAAGGGTAGGTACCCCGTTCTTATTCCAGCCCCTTCTGAAATAAACGGCATCGAGCAACTGTTCGTAACGGTCTTCACGGTAATTGCGGGTAGCCTTCATTTTTTCTTCCAGGGTCATGGTGGCCGGGTCGAGGTTCATCAATTCAACCAGTTGCTTATCGTATCGTTCCTGGCGTGAGAGGTACTCTTCCTGGGTTACCGGTCCGGCGGCACGGTATGGCTGCGCATCGTGTTTGCGAAGTCCGTAGCCACGGCGGATATTGAAAATACGCTGGAAGTTGTAAACCCGTTCTGATTGTGTAATGATATCGCCCTTGTGGATGTTGCTGCCGGTAACAGCATTGTATATGGTTACATAATTGTCAACATGTTCGGGCACCTTGGCCGGCTCGTCGCTGGTGGGGTTGCTTTCAGGCTCAACATCGTTCCAGGGGAGTTTACACAATCCTTGTAGTCCGAACCAGGTGCGGAACATCGGGAAATAGTGCAAAGCTTCGGCTTTCTTTTCAAATGTCGGAATCTGATTGTTCACCATATCCATGAAAATCAGCCAGGCCTCATCGTGCTGCGGACCTTTATTGGTCATTGCATAACCACCTTGCTGTGCAAGCGATTCTTTCGAAATGTACTGTGAATATTCAAGGCCTTTGTTTTCCATGCCGATGTCCTGCAGGAACTGTGGGTCGCCCCAACCATTGGCAGCAAACATTTCTTTCATTTTCCGCACGCCCATTCCGGCAATTTTTCCGAAACCTTCACCGCGCGAAAGCTGGTGCAACAGTTCCATGGCAGCATCGGAATTGCCGAAATTGAGTTTCATTCCACCAGTACGTTCTTCGTTCAGGATGCCTGCTTCATAACACTCCATTACGAAACCAAGGATAGTCCCCCACGAAATGGTGCAAACCCCATAGGTGTCGCAATAGAAATTGGCCTCGATGGTAAAGTCTGGATTAAAAATTCCGGCACAGGAGCCAAGCGAAGAAGCTGTTTCATATTCAGGACCGTCCACAATAACTCTGGAGTTTGCATAAGGTCCTGTGCGTAGCTGGTAATGATCAACCCCTTTGGCGCACGACATATTACAGCCAATCCAGCAGCCATCGGGAACGCCCTGGGTGAATTTCTCCTTATAGATGTTTGAATGAATTTTAACAGCATCGGGATGACTGCCGAATTTAAAATTGTTGGTCGGCAGCAGATCGTAATCGTTCATGACATTGGTAAGATGAGCTGTTCCCTTGGTGCGCATTTCAGCCTGGCTGTCGTCAAGTTCGCGCATTTCGCGGTTGAACTTTCTACCACGCTCCATAATGGCTTCCAGGTCAACCACATTGTTCAGGTTTCCTTTTACACCCTTCGATTTGGCTACCAGTGCCCTGATTCCTTTGTCAATAAATACGGTGCCGATTCCGCCACGGCCGGCCTGTTTCAGGCGGGTTACTTTTCTTTTTGAATCAAAGAAACTGAAATTCAGCATTCCGATCAGCGAATGTTTGGCTGCCGTTCCGGCTGAAACAACGGATATATTTTTACGGCCACTTTCGTCCTCGGCAAATATTTCAGTCAGTTTTTCAGCCAGTAAATGGCTGTCTTCAGGCAGTGCAATGGTCTCGAAGATCTCGATCATTTCACGTGCTTCGTCAAAAACTACAACCACATCTTTATCAGTCTTGCCCTGGAGCTCAAGGGCATCAAAACCGCAGAACTTAAGGAACGGGCCGAAGTAGCCTCCGACATTGCTGTCAATAACAACATCTGTCTGTGGTGAAATGGTTACAACCAGCGACTTGCCTGTGCCCGAATACTGGGTGATCCCGCAAATAGGACCCATACCGATCACAATCTCATTTTCAGGATCATTCCACTTTGTTTCAGGAGTAGTGGCATCCCACAAAAGCCTGAGTCCAAATCCCTTGCCTCCGATGAATTTATCCTTCATCTGCTGAGAGACCGGTTTTTCGACTATGCTACAATCCCCTATATTGACATAAATGGTGCGGTTGTTATACCCTTTGTCTATTGGTGCCCAGGTATATTTGTATTGCCTGATCAGTTTCAGCGATTTGTTGATTTCTTCTGTGTTCATTTGCAGTTCGGATTTTGAGTTTTTTACCTGTGAATCGGTTCACAAATGTACAAAGTTTTGTCATTTACAATATTTAATCAACTGAAAAATAACGTTATGATAATTGATGCATAACACTATCTGTTAAGCAATTACTTAGGTTGATATTTGATACTTCTTTATACTATGTCTAAATAACTTTAGGACCCGGAGCGATATTTTTAAAACCTGAGTACAGTTTCGGAAGTAATTTATTTATTTTTGCAGAATACCGGATGTCGCGGCGGTCATTTATCCTTCTTATGCCTGATAATTATCCTGAACAAATCAGTAAGTACTTAAGCCGGTTCACAGTTGGCATTGCCGGGTGTGGGGTCTTGGATCAAATTGTGCAGTTGCGCTTGCCAGATGTGGTGTTGGAAAACTGGTGATTGCTGATTACGACATCGTTACCTTGCAGAATTTAAACCGCCAATACTATTTTCACGATCAGATCGGCCGACTGAAGGTTCATGCTCTCAGAGAGAATATCGGTCGGATAAACCCTTTGGTCAAGGTAAAAGCCTTTGATTTGAAACTATGTGTTTCTGATGTTATTGAGTTGTTTGCCGGTTGTGATGTTATTGTTGAAGCCTTTGACAAAGCCACCATGAAGCAGATGATTATTGAAACGGTGCTTACGCAGATGCATGGAAAATTTCTTGTTACCGGCATAGGCATGGCCGGCTGGGGGAAATCAGATATTATTCATTGCCGGAAATCGGATCAACTTATTATATGTGGTGATGAGGTTTCAGAGGTTTCTGACGAACTTCCGGTACTGGCACCAAGGGTTGGCATGGTTGCAAATATGCAGGCCAATGAAGTGCTCGGAATTCTGTTAAATGATTTCAGACCATTACAGTCTGAGGAATAGAAAAATAGTGTGGAGAAAATCTGATGAAGATAAATCTGAATAACAGGGAAGAAGTTTTTGAGCCGGATTTAATGTCCATTACTGAATTGCTGGCTGCGAAGACATTTACTTTTAAAATGCTCGTGGTTAAAATAAATGGTGAGCTGGTTAAAAGAAATGAATACGACCATAAAGTAGTAAAGGATGGTGATGATGTAATGGTTCTTCACCTGATCACCGGCGGGTAGTCTATAGTACTTCCGCCACTGTAAAGGCACTCCCACCAATAAATACAAGGTCATTTTCACCTGCAATTTGCCATGCGGCATTTAATGCTTGCCTAACCGAATTGTATTTTTCTCCTCTCAGGCCATGCTTTATTGCTTCAGTTTGTAGTAAATCTGTATCCAAACCCCTTGGAATTGAGGCTTTGCAGAAATAGTAGATGGCTTCTTTGGGCAACATGGCAAGCATGGTACTGATGTCCTTGTCGTTAACAACACCGATTACAAAATGCATTCGTTCATACCTGATTGATTTTAACTGATCAACAACCAATCTGAGGCCATGCGGGTTATGCCCTATGTCGCAGATCGTCAACGGATTTTTTCTCAGAATCTGCCACCTGCCTGAAAGTCGGGTATTCTGTAGTGTGTTTTTTATACCAGCTTCAAGTTTCAGATGAGTTGGCACAGGTAAAAGGGTTTCAAGCTTTTTTACAGCAGTAACAACAGTTGCAAGGTTTTTTAGCTGGTAATCGCCAGTAAGCGGGCAATCGAGGTTTATTTTCTTTCCAAAGCCTGTTGCAGTTACCTTAAGCCGATCCGGATCCGCATTGTTCAGCTCCCTGATGATTTCAACAACCTGGTCTGCGAAGGTAATCTCAGCCTTGTTTTCAGCAGCAGTAAGCTTAAATACGTCTGCCGATTCCTGATCCGTTTCACCTATTACAACCGGCACGCCCGGCTTGATGATTCCTGCTTTTTCACGGGCAATCTGAGTAATGGTGTTACCAAGAAACTGTGTATGATCGAGGCCAATGTTGGTAATTACAGATAGCAGCGGGGTAATTACATTGGTTGAATCGAGGCGGCCACCCATTCCGGTTTCTATAACAGCTATATCCACTTTGCTGTCAGAAAACCATTTCATCGCCAGTCCGAAACTCATTTCGAAGAAGGAAGGTTCAATTTTTTCAAAATCTGCCTGATGCCGATGTACAAAATCAATTACAAATTGCTCCGGCACCATTTCTCCGTTCACCTTTATCCTTTCCCGGAAATCCTTCAGATGGGGCGATGTAAAAAGACCTGTTTTAAACCCGGATTCCTGGAGCACTGAAGCCATCATGTGAGAAACCGATCCTTTTCCGTTGGTACCTGCAACATGAACCGTCTGAAAATCTGCATAAGGATGGTTAATGAGCCGGCAGATTTCGAGAGTATTGTCAAGGTTGGCTTTATAGGCCGGTGCTCCGATCAGGTGAAACGTCGGGAATCTGCTGAACAGGTAATTCAGGGTTTGCTGATAGTCCATTGTTACCGGTAATCAATTAAGCTCGAAGATATATGTAATGGTGCCTTTTTGTTCTTCGGCGGCATCTTCCTTTGGGCTGAAGCGTGCCCTGAGCGCTGCATCTTTGGCTAGCTGAAGCAGTTTGGAATCAGAAGTTGTTGAGCCTTTTGCCCCGGGAATAACCCTTGTTACAGCTCCAGCCCGGTTAACAAAGATGGTTACCACAACCGTTCCTCTTTCGCTGAAATTATTGGATGGCCTCGGTATTTGCCTTGAACTGCGTCCGGTAAGGTCGAATGAAACACCTCCGCCAGATCCGCCTGATCCATCGTAATTATCGGAACCCGGTGTACCATTGGGTTTTCCCTGGTCACCCGGTTTGCCGGTAATGCCTTGATTGCCACCACTGGTAGACCCTTTTTTACCTGGGTACATGGCGTTCGGATTTACAACCGGCTGAGGATCAGCCTTTGGTGTTGGTTTTTGGCTGGGTTTAGTCTCAGGTTTTTCAACAATCACCGGCTTATCTTTCTTAACTGGCGCAATTGCGGGAGTTTCCTCAGTATCATCCGTAACCAGATCTTCTTTTGTATCCGGTGTACTGGGTGGAGAAGTAGCCTGGGCACCTGCTGCCAGTTCCATGGGTTGGATATCTCCCATTCCTTCGTCAGAATTACCAAGATTAACCTCTACTCCGGCTTCCTCGGGCAAGGGTAAAGGTGTCTTCAAAGCCATCAGAAGCAGTCCGAGCAGCAACAAAGCATGAAAAACAATAGTCCCGATCAGTCCCTTTATGTTATCCCGGTTTGTTTTCACTGTGTTTTTTATTTTTGATCTTTCAAATATCCTGCCATAAAGCTGGTGAATGAAGTTGCTTTATTTTGCAGGTTTGGTGGCCAGAATTACTTTATGTTTGGTGTTTGTTAGTTCGTTGATCTGGTTAACAGCATCTATAAGCGTTACAACATACTGAACCGGAACAGTCTGATCGGCCCTCAGAACAATGGATGCATCCGTCTGACCGGTAAGTTTATTGGCAAGGGTTTCAACCAGGAACTCCTGGTTTACCTGATTTTCCTCGACAAAATAGTTGTAGTTGCTGTCGATATAAACAGTTACCGATTGTTTGGCCATCGTTTTGCTACTACTTGAAGGTAAAAGCAATTTAATGGCATTGGGGCTTACCAGGGTTGAAGTCAGCATGAAAAAAATAAGAAGCAGAAACACCAGATCAGACATGGAAGCCATGCTGAAGGCTGTGCTTATTTTATTTCTGGTTTTAATTGCCATGAAAGAATGGATATGAAATTTTTGTTACAAACAGATTAAGCCGGTTCATGCAAAAGGTCCATAAATTCAGTGGCCCTTGCTTCAAGAATAAAAACAACTTTTTCTACCCTGGCAACCAGAATATTGTAGCAGATGTAGGCGATGATACCAACAATAAGTCCGGCAACAGTGGTAATCATGGCCTGGTATATACCGCCTGAGAGTAATGCTATATCAATGTTATTGCCTGCCATCGACATATCATAGAAAGCCTGAACCATTCCGGTTACCGTGCCAAGAAAGCCAAGCATAGGCGCTGCGCCCGCAACTGTAGCCAAGGCAGCTAGATTTTTCTCAAGTTTTGAAACTTCAAGTTTTCCGACATTTTCAATGGCGGCATTAATGTCATTCAGTGGTTTCCCGATCCTGATGATACCCTTTTCAATCATCCGGGCAATTGGGGTGCGGTTGTTTTTACAAAGCGACAAGGCAGAATCAATACGACCGTTGTGAATGAAATCGCGGATATTGTTCATAAAGTTATGTTCATCCTTTGAGGCCCGGTTGATTACAATATATCTTTCAATAAAGATATAGATAGCCACAACTGACATTAAGGCAATGGGCAGCATAATCCAACCGCCCTTAAGTGCCATATCCCAGATCGAAAGGCTTATTTCTGTTGGTTGGGGTGGGGAAGCCAATGTTTGGGTAAGGGTATCGGTCAGCACAGAAGATGCCGGTGAAATTTGCAGAAGAATTCCTGAACTCATTGGTGTTTGGTTTAATTCAAAGTAAAATTAGGCTAATTGTAAAACGCTCCGGAAGATTTGTTTTATAAACTATCAACATTCCGGTGTTAATAGTTAACTCAGATTTCTTCCAATTATTATAACGAAGAAAATAAAGAGGGGCAGAAAGACATGAAGTCTTTTGCCCCCAGTTAAGCTGATTGTTGCTTTTCTTTTACATGATCACTGACAATGCAACTTTAAACAGTACCAGTACCACGACCAATACTGCAAAAATGATTATAAATGGTTTAAATCCGGACATGCCGGCTTTTTCGGATTTTTGATCTGACATTTTTCAGGTATTTTTAATTTCTAAGAAACCCTGCATAAATATATTTATACCCAGCAGGAAGAATTATCTGTAAAAAACGCATTTATAGATAAATTCTATATTCTCAGTCTGCGCGTGGTAATAATGATTGCGCGAAATGGGAAAAAAGCAGTTGAAGAAAGATCGCTGAGTAGAGACAGGGTGATGCTTAATCTCAATCGGAAACTATCAAACGTTGAGGATAAGGGCAAAATAACAACAGGAACAATGTTAACTGTGCTGGTTAAAGGCGTACTTCCCCTTATCTCAATGGGAACAAGACAAATATATTGTTGTTTAAAAACCGACTGAAAATTCTGGTCTTTCTTCTGAGAATCAACCGGAATCTGAACAGACATATGAAATGCGGCCAGGTATAAAATGGCCAGCAAAAACTTATGTGCAATTAACTTTGGTTCAATCACGCTTGTTTAGGTTTCATCCCGGTTAATGATGTAAAATTACGAATTTATTGTAAAATTTTCAAACTGATATACATGAATTTATATTCAACTAACCCCAAATTTTATTTAACGACTGTGTCCCTGTAAGTCCTTTAGAAATTGCTGAAGTTTGTTCGAAAATTTCACTTAGTGAAGAATCAGGCAGCATTCATCTATATTATTTCGATTTTTTTCTAATCATTGACGCAGGTTTTTAGCAAGATTGTGTCAAAAACAATGTAATTTAACCGGAAATTAACCTGAAGTTCTGCATGACCGATCTCGAACTGCTGACTAAGATGGCCGAAGGCGATGTGTCGGCAGGACGCCGGTTTGTTGACAACCATCAGGTTAATGTTTACAATGTTTGCTATAGCTTTCTGCAAAATGAGCACAACGCCGAAGATGTAGCTCAGGAAGTATTTATAGAAGCCATCAGGAATGCAGCAAAATTCAGGGGAGATTCAAAACTGAGCACCTGGCTATACAGGATAGCTGTAAACAGATCGCTCAATTTTTTACGGGACAACCGTAAACGGCGTTTCTGGATTGAAATTGATTCTCTTTTTGGCATTGGTGGCGATCCTGGTGATTCAAAAGATCAGGGTCCGGTTTCCGATGATGATTTGCTTGAACAGCAGGAGCAAAAACTGCTAATCGGGAAGGCAATCCAGGCTTTGCCCGAAAATCAACGCATCGCATTCACGCTCAATAAACTTGAAGATTTGCCGTATGCCGAGGTCGCCGAAATAATGCAAACCACTCTTTCGTCTGTTGAATCACTGATTCACCGCGCCAGAGTTGGCTTGCAAAAGAGATTAAAGAATTATTATTCAAATTGATTTAATAAGATCGCATGCTATGAATCAGTTACGTGTCAAACAAGAAATCAAACCAGCCATGAATTGCAGGGAAGCTGAATTATTGATGGTAGACTTCATCGCAAAGCAAACGCCTTCGGATATACCGGCTGCGCTCAGCGAGCACCTGTCCTCCTGCAGTTTGTGCATGCGTCTGTACTCAAATTGCATCATCGATTTCAAAGTTCTGGCAGCAGGTCGTAGAATTGCACCGGATCCCGGTTTTTTCGACAAGCTTTCAGTCAGGCTTCAATCCAGGCCCGGGTTAAGCATTCATAAGCGGAAACCAGTCAGAAGAATTTTGCATTACAGTCCGGTATTTTTAACTGCTGCAGCCTCTGTAATCCTTGGTATCTGGATTGGAAGCAAATGGTTTATATTAACTCAGGCCGGAATAGAAACCTCCAATTCATTGTCTTCTGAGGAGCGATCAGGAATGGTGGAAGCCTTTGCAAGTGAAATGCAACTGACCGATGAATCTACACTGGCGCTTGAAAGCTATTTTATTGAAAATGAAAATTCTGACAATTATGATGCACAATAACCGTAACAGAATATTGTTGCTCATAGTCGGCATTTTAACCATTGTTAACCTGGCGGCAATTGCAACAGTAATTATTCACATCAGGAAGTTTCATTCCAGAGATATCTTCAGGACCGATCCACTGACAATGGGAAATGATAGTTTGATAAATTCCCGTGGTCCGGCATTCCTTTTCAAAGAGTTGGGCTTTGATGACAAACAACAGGAAGCTTTTATGGCTTCGCGCGAGAGGTTCAGAAACGATGCAGAACCATTGTTTTTAGAAATCAGGAAATTGAATGCAGAGATGATGGAAGAAATTGTAAAGGATGCACCAGATACCTTAAAGCTGAATGCAATAAGCAATAAGATTGGCAATCTGCATTCTGTGATTAAGCAACACACAACCAGGCATTTACTCAAAGTTAAATCAGTAGCTACCCCCGATCAAAAGGAAAAACTTGGTTTCTTTTACCGCGAACTTATCTCCCGCGACAGCGGACCGATGGGTAAAGGGATGCAGCACCGGCACCGCCGTGGACAACGACAGGCTGATCCCAATTAATTGCAACTAATTTCAAACCTAATAAAAACTAAAAAATGAAAAACTCTGGTATTAAAGTGTTGGTGATGCTGATAAGTGTCATCATGATTTCAATGAATTCCGGAACGGTTACCGCTCAACGCCCTGAAAACGGCAAAGGTTTGGGCCCCGGCCCGGGTCCCGGTAAAGGTGAATGTATGGCTATCCCTGATTTAACGGAAGAACAACAAACTGCAATTGAACAACTCAGGATTAAGCATTTTCGTAAAGTGGAACTCATCAGGGCAGAAATCGGAGAAAAGGAAGCAAGGCTTGTTACTCTCCGGCTGGCTGAAAAGGAGGATGTAAAGGCCATAGACAATACCATTGATGAAATTTCAAAGCTCCGTGGTGACCTGATGAAACTGCGTGAAGCACATCAACGGGAAATAAAGGCACTGCTCAACGATTCTCAGAAAGCATATTTTGACGCCAAAAAGGGGAGAGGGCAGAAAGGCAATGGATATGGTCACAGAGGATGGCATGATGGGGAAGGTCGTGGTAATGGCTGTGGGCGTGGTAATCGAGGTGATTGTCCTTACGCTAAGTAATTTTTTTCAATAAAAATTGTAAAAAGCAGGCTCAAAGGCCTGCTTTTTAAGTTATTTTAAGATTGATATTATAACCTGAATTTCCTTCGCTAATTCCACGAAATGCTAAATACATCCCTGCCATTGAGACATCCGGTGTGCATGGCTTCCTGATTCTGCATAATGGCTCCGCCATAATAATTGAAGTCAAAAACTTCAGGTGTATCAAACCAACTACTGACATCCATTTTTAGTTCAGCAGTTTTGGTTTTACCCTTTTCAATGGTAAAAAGGCTGCCTCCGGGGTTTATGGTGAAGGCGTTGTGGATAAATCCAATGATATCGTCTACATCTCCAGTGTTGTTCTCATAAATCTGCCCGATACCCAGGTGGAAATTCATGGGCATCCTGACACCTTGCAGGTCTTTCCACCAACCGTTCATCATCAAATAATGATAACCACCCCCCAACATTTCGGGCCAGGCCATATTAACTTCTGGCGGATTTACAAACATAAACGATTGATTCTTTTCTGCTGAAATGCCGAAAGTAAATGTAAGGCTGTCGTAATTGCCTTCCGGTACCTGATTGCCTACAATCCATTCAAAGGTTTCAGGCATATTGGTGTCAATATAATGAATATCGTCCCATTCGGCCGGGGATATCACCCTGCCATCCTGATGGTAAAGTTTCAGATCTGAAATGAAATACATCATTTCCGTTATCTCATATTCATTACCGGCGGCATTCGTATAGATCATTTCATCCGCAATAAGATCTGCACCATCAACAGTGTGCCGGAAACTGAGTTTTAAAGACGTTTCAACCGGCTTGTCCTCTTCATCGCGGCATCCTGTAAAAGTAAACAGGACTATAAAAAAAACGAGGAACATATATCCGGATTTTGATCGTATCATCGGCTGAATGCTTTATTTTGAAGGGTGTCTTAAATCCTGATCAGGAGATTAACAAAGAATGTACGGCCTGGTTCATATAGCTTACCTGAAGATCCGGAAAGCTTTCTGTTGAGGTGGTCATAATATGCTTTGTTAAAAAGGTTGTTAATACCGGAAGTTATGGTTAACCATGAATATGGTATAAGATCAACCGATAAATTTGCTATTACATATCCAGGAGAATTTTCTTCGTACGAAGCCCCTGAAACGGCGTCCTGTTTGGCAACAGCCCTTATTTCAATGCCTGGTTTTAGCCGGTCACCAACAAGAAGATAGGTAGCTTTTAATTTAGCCTCAAAGGGTGGTATTTCCGGAATTGGATCGTTTTTCAAGATAACCGTGCCAGCAGCCTGATTGTTTTCGAGGATGATTTTTTCTATTTCGGGGAAAAAAGCATAAGTATAGCCTGCCGAAAATGCCACCCCCATATTTTCAACCGGTGTTGATGTTACACCTGCTTCAATGCCATAAAAAACAGCCCTGTCGATGTTGTTAAACTGTTTAACACCGGGCGCTCCCATACTAACCGGTCGGGCTACCGAAGGCGGAACCAGCGTGCCGGTTATAAAATCCTGCACATCCGATCTGAACAGATTGACAAAAATTCTGGAATTCTTCAGGGAGTAGTTAAACATCAGATCGGCCTGATAATTTATTTCAGGTTTTAAGTCAGGGTTTCCCAGATAATCGTACTTGTCGTAGCCTGTAGCCAGGAATTTTATGTAGCGTTCCTGCATGTCAGGGGCCCTGGTTCCACGGGCCAGACCCAGGGAGAGCTTTGCTTTTTTGTTGATATCCCATGAACCGCTGGCCGAAAGGCTAAGTAAGACCTTGCCTGCCGGTTTAACTTCAAACCAGGTGATGTCATCTTTTGCAATTACCAGGGTGTCGCCCGAATCGCTGTAGTTGTAATCAACGCGCATGCTGGCTGCATAACTGAATTTCCTGTTTCCGGATGATATTCCTGTGAAAAGACCATTGTTGAGTATGAACGCATCCTTCCACAGGTTGAAATATTTAATGGAAGTAAATTCCTGGCCATTCATCTGCATGATCATTTTCATTTCACGCACTCCGTCTTTTCGCGCCAGTTCACTGTCAAAACCCCCGTTTATCAGGAAATTACCTGTTTTGCGATTTATAATAACCCTGGCCCCTGATATGCTTGTATTCACCTTAGCCACTGCCTGCATTTTTCCGGTGTAAGGTGGTACAACCTGCGAATACTGCGGTCTGAAACGGTTATCCATTTCGTGATATACACCGCTGCGATACACAGAAACCTGTATATTGTTATCAGGAATGAGCAAATCGTGTTTGGTATAGAGCGCTGAAAAAATGTGCGTATTGTCTTCTATTTCATCCATGGGAAGAGCAGGGTACATGACCTCCCGCCCGAATGTTCCCTTATAGGAGACGATTATGGCTTCTCCTTTATTGATCTGGTAACCCAGGTCTGCATAAAAATCTTTCTTGTTAAATGCCGATTCCCATTCTTTCCCATTCCCATCGGTGTAGTTTCCGAAGTTCTTAATTCCTCCTCCAAGCCGGTAATATAATGTACCATCCGAACCGGATATGCTCAGGTGCTGCCTGATTCCTTTCCTGTTGTTATCATAGCCGGTAACTGAAACCACTTTTGGACTTCGTACAACAAACGCATTTTCATCGCGTGTTACAATCTTTATGCTGGAGGAAGGGGATGGCCCATACTGCAGCAGGTAAGGCCCGCGCATAATTTCCATACGTTCAATCTGCTCCGGTTCAATGTGCGATAACACAGGATCCATCCGGTTGGGGCATCCGCCTTCGATGTGGATGCCTTCGTCCAGGAAAATGTTGAGCTGTGAGTACCGGAAACCACGGACTACCGGGTCAACAGCGTACCCACCTCTGCGGATGCCGCTGATATTGGGTTCGTTGCGAAGTATATCACCGATATCTGCTACATTTGTTTTTTGAAATATCTCACCCGGTATTACGGTGCGCGGAGTCATACGGTTAAAAACCGAGTCGGTGATCGTAACTTCAGGGAGTTTTATAAGGGTATCAGAAAGTCCCTGCCCTTTCAAAAGTAGTCCTGACAAACTCAACACAACCACCACAATGGCCCGCTGAATTATTTGGTTGCTGTTCATTTTCTTTCAGATCTTTACTAATAACAGGAATTCAGGAAAAAACGGACTTGTGGGGATCAGTTCTCTTTCATATTAAGATATGTCTGTATCAAAGTAGGAATCACCACTTTTTTAATGCCGGCAACAACTATCGGTGTTGTTATCAAGCTGATTCTCCAGAAAGAGTTTAACAGCCTTCCGGGCATCCGGTTCCCTGGTTACAAATACCTTTTTATTCGCTGACATAAAATCATTGTAAAGTCGTTGTCCCATCCCGCCGGCAATAATAATTTCACAGTCGTACAGCAGATCCAGTATGCCACTGTGGGAATGGTTGTGCTCTTCATGAGAATGGCTGTGCTCACCTGCTTGTTCCGCATGCCCGCCTTTGGCATGGCCGGTAACGTTGTTTTCGCGGTATTCTTCGTGCAGAATCTCCTGATCATTGGTGTTGAATACAATAAAACCATGGCTTTTTCCGAAATGTGCCGATACGGAAATGTTGTCGTTGCTGGGGATTGCAATTTTCATATTATTTTTTTTAGAAAAAGTTTTATGCGCAAATATGATTCCGCGCTTGCAGAATCCATTGCAAATGTACAAATAATAATGAACGTATGTTCATAATAAATATGAAATTCCAGAAACTGTCCGGATTTTGTCAATCTCTGCAAATAGCTTCGTCCTTTAAAGCGGGGAAGCAATAAAAATCAGGGTTGGAATACGGAGCCGCCGCAATTGTCGCGCAAAGCGCCGGTGACCTCGGCCAGGCAGTTGTTTTGGTTGTTGATCCTGAGAACTCCAAGTAACGCAAAAATCAGGGCTTCCTTGAAATCGACAGTTTCATTGGAGGGAATTTTTACATCAAGGCTGGTATGCCTGGAAATCCTTTCCATCAGGAATGTATTGTGCACGCCTCCACCGGTAAATAACACAGTCCCGCCTTCAGTTTCCCGCAGGGCATGACCAGTCTGGATGGCGATGTGCTCAGTAAATGTGCGGAGTATTGTTTCCGGTGACCAGGAAGTATCAGTCAACAACGGGAGCACCCGGGCTTCAACCCACTCCCTGCCGAGTGACTTTGGGCCCGGTTGGCTGTAATAATCAAGGTTGTTAAGTTTGTCAAGGAGTACGTCGGAAATTGTCCCTTTTCTTGCCAGATTTCCTGATTCATCCATTTTGAGTCCCAATCTTCCAGCTTCCCTGTTGAGAATAAAGTTGGCCGGGCAGATATCCCAGGCAACCCTTCTGCCTTCCTGTTGAAACGAAAGGTTTGCAAAACCACCGATGTTCACGCAGGCTGCAAAATCGCCAAATAATAATTTGTCACCTATGGGTACCAGCGGGGCACCTTGTCCGCCAAGGGCAACATCCAGGCTTCTGAAATCACAAACGGTTGTAATGCCGGTTTCGGCCGCAATGGCTGCTCCGCTTCCGATCTGCAGGGTCATTCCCTCACCTGGCCGGTGGAAAATGGTATGACCGTGGCTGGCAATTATTTGAGGGATTACCGGAACTGTCGTCAGAAACTGATTGCAGGCCTGCCCGATCCAGCGACCATAGCGGGTATGTGTAAGTGAAATGGTAAGTGCGTCAGCAATATGAAGCTCCTTTAAGATTATCTGCCATTCTTCAGGATAGGGGATGGTTTCAGCTTTTAAAATCTCATAGCTCCACCGGCCATTCAACACATCGAATCTGCACAATGCCAGATCGAGTCCGTCGAGCGAAGTTCCTGACATAATACCCAGTGCCACCATTGAATATTGATCCATTGTGTTCATAGGTTGGCAGTTATCGATTCGAGTTTCATCCCACGTGAACCTTTAATCAGGATGGTGGCCCCCTGAATTCCGGCATTATTGAGGTAATTGTTTAATTCACTGATCGTTGAATAAGCTTTTACATTCTGTTTGCCGGCAGCGGCTTCAGCAAAGTGAGGCCCAACGGTTATAATGCTTTTGAAATGATTGTCAATTGCCAGATCCAGAATGGCCATGTGTTCAATTCCGGCTTCATCCCCGAGCTCAAACATATCGCCCAGGAGGAGTACTTTATCCGGGGCATTCATGGCCGAAAAATTACTGATGGCCGCCTGCATGCTCGAAGGGTTGGCGTTGTATGCATCCAGGATCAGGGTATTTTTTCCGGTTTTAAGAACCTGTGAACGGTTCATTTTGGGTTCGTAATTCTCAACTTCTTTCACGGCCTCTTCGGGTTTTACCCTGAAATGGCCTGCTATGCACAGGGCTGCCATGGCATTCTCGAAATTGTAGCTGCCGGCAAGCTTAGTCACGACATGGGATATTGCAGGATTTTCGATACCGAATTCAAGAAATTGTCCCCCGCTGATCATTCTGCCCCTGAAATCAGCATTGTCTGATTCCCCGTACGTGATTCGTTCCATTTCGTTAGTCAGTGACATCAGCAATGGATTGTCAGCATTTACAAAAACAGTTCCGCCGTTGTGCCTGAAGTGATTGTAGAGTTCGTTTTTGGCTTTTACTACCCCTGCGGCACTTCCAAATCCTTCAAGGTGCGCTTTCCCGATATTTGTGATAATGCCATGTGTGGGCCGGGCAATTTTGCATAGCGCTTCAATTTCACCTATATGATTGGCCCCCATTTCAATAACGGCGATTTCCGTTTCAGGTTTAATGGTCAGTATCGTAATCGGAACCCCTATGTGGTTGTTCAGATTTCCAACAGTAGCATGGGTAACAAACCGGGCTGATAAAGCCGCAGCCATCAATTCTTTGGTGGTTGTTTTGCCGTTGGTGCCGGTAATTCCGATGACAGGTATTCTCAGGTGTTTTCTGAAATCCGATGCCAGTTGCTGAAGCGAGGCAAGCACATCATCTACCAGAAGCGTCCGGTTGTCGATATAAAATTCCGGATCATCGATCACTGCATACGCAGCGCCATTTTCCAGCGCTTTTTCACTGTATTGGTTACCGTTGAAATTATCGCCTTTGAGGGCAAAGAAGATGCTGCCTGGCTGTGCTATACGTGAATCGGTGCTGATGTATGGGTGATTTTTGAAGCGGAACAGAAGTTCTTCAGGGCTGATTTTTTGCATAATTCTGAAAATGTCGGACTGGAAAAAGTTATTTGGAAATCCTTTCCGAAATTAGGGAATATCCTGATGATCCTGCCAGCATCATAAAAAAAAAGCCCACCATTAATACTGGTGTGCTTTTGTATTTCAAATGTTGTCTCTATTTTTTCTTTTTTCCGTAGGCTCCGCCAACTCTTCCCATGGCACAGCGGAAGCCAATGAAATTGGTTGCCTGGTTTTCGTCGAGGTAACGGCGGGTTGAAGGGCTGAGGAAATAGGCAGGATCTTTCCATGAACCACCTTTGTAAACCCTTGAATGGTCGCTGACGAGTGAGGTCTTGCCGAATTCATACATCATATTGGTGGTGTTGATGGTATCGGCAGGAGCGGTTGTCCAGTCGGGATTAATGGTTGACTGGTAATCGCCGTCCACGTAGTTAACCTGATTGGCACTGCGGTAATTGAAGCGGTCTTTGCTTTCTTCGGTAGTTACTTCACGGTATTTGATTCGGCCAAGACTGTCTTTGGGTGCCAGGAATCCTTCGGCATCGGTTTCTTTGGTTGTGAAGATATTTCCGCGGAATGGAGCATAATCAGCCATGTCCTCATAAGTCAGCGGGCGATAAACGTCGAGCACCCATTCTGCGACATTACCGGCCATGTTATAGAGGCCATAATCGTTGGGCCAGTATGAAGCAACTTCTGCCGGAAGATCGGCTCCGTCGTTCAGGCTGCCTGCAACGCCCATGTAGTCGCCACGGCCACGTTTGAAGTTGGCAAGAAATTGTCCGTAATATTTTTTCTGATCTGAGCGAACGATGGTTCCATTCCATGGATACACACGGCGTTCAACAACGCGCTCGTAAACAGTAGTACCAACAAGGCCAAGAGCGGCAAATTCCCATTCAGCTTCGGTCGGTAGCCTGTATTTCGGTGTCATGATACCGTCTTCGAGCTTAGCGCGGCGTTCGCCGGTTCCACTCGGGTTAAGGTCTTTAAGCGGTTTGTTTACGAGGCCTTCGTATTGTCCGGCCAGGTAAGCTTCGGTATTGAAGTTATTCTCATTGCGCTGATCGGGATCAAAATCGAGAATCCCTTTGCGGATAAGCATCATTTCGTTTACGCGATCGGTACGCCACAGGCAATAATCGTTGGCCTGAACCCAGCTCACACCAACAACAGGATAATTGCGGTAAGCGGGATGACGGAAATAAGTTTCAACCAATGGCTCATTGTAAGCCAGTTTTTCACGCCATACAAGCGTATCGGGTAATGCTTTGCGGTAGACTTCGGGATAATCGGTACCGAAAACCCTGCTGAGCCAGTAGAGGTATTCCACATAATCAACATTGGCCACTTCGGTCTGATCAATATAGAAGGAAGGAACTGTAACCCTTCGCGGGATATTGTCCCAATCGTACATGGGGTTGTCGGTGGTGCGGCCCATGGTAAATGTACCACCTTCTATCATCACCAGGCCCGGACCTATTGGTTGTTCACCATATTTGGTATTTACCTGATAACCTCCGTTTTTTGAATTATTGTATTCCCATCCGGTGGTTCTTGAAGAATCCTTTGAACAGGAAGAAGCAATAAGAAGAACTGAAGCCAGGATCGTAAGTTTCTGATAGATGTTGCTGTAGCTGATCATTTCAGGTTTAATTGTTTGTTGATAATTGATAACTAAAATCTGGGGCATTTTATTGCCTTTTGTTTAATACTTTTCTGACCGCAGTCAAATTGCCAGGCAAATGAAACTTCATGTGCGCCCCCGGTTGCATTGGTTAACTGTGAAACTGTATAATCGTAACTGTAACCGATTTTAAATTTTTCCTGTTGAAATCCTATCAGTGCAATGACAGCATCAGGATTTTCAAAATTGTGCCTGAACCATGCGCCAACTACGAATGGGTATACATTAAGGTACACTCCCAGGTTCAATTGATGAAATTTCCCCTGCTGCTGGTACATGATGTTAGGTGATAAGCTAAGGTCTTCAACATCCCCTGATTTCAGACCATCTCTCAAATCAACCAGGGCTCCGGCATGGGCTGTGATTTTCATGTCGAGATTACTGCTTCCGTTGCTGTAAAATGAGTTGTCGGGTTGGGTAAGGTGATTGACAGCCAGCCCGCCATACAAACGCTCATTGTAACCAAAAAGCAAGCCTGCTGAAAAATCTATCAGTCCTATATTTTGTCTGTCAGGCGGACTTTCCTGTGTAGGTGGGAGGTTATTGTCGATGCCTGATAGTAACTGATCTTCAAATATCAGTTTATTCCAGTTGAGTTTGTTCTGCATGTAGGTTGCCTGAAAGCCGGCGTTCATGGTAAGGCTCTTTGCAAGGTTTACCCTGAACGAATAGATTGCACTTGCCTGAGTGTTGGTAAGTATGCCATCTGCCATGTTTTCTGTCATTACCATAAAACCAACGCCCCCTGAGACAGCATCAACATATTGATCATAAGCAGCAGAATATGTTACAAAACTAGCCGGGATAGATGGCCACTGGTTGCGATAATTCAAAGTAAGCCTGGGACAAATCTTTGATCCGGCCAGGGCAGGATTAAGATACATGGGATTGCCATAGAACTGGGAAAAAGAAGCATCCTGGGCCCTGGTCAGGCTACCGGTAAACACCACAAGCGATATCAGAAGTAGCTTAAGTTTCATGTGTAGGGGAATTTCAGCAGCCAATATTACGAATATTTTTTAATATCATGAATCAGCCCTTGAAAAAATGTTATTAATTATCCCGTAATTGCTGCAATAACGGAAATAATTTCCCGTTAGTATACCACTCAGTCAAATTTATAGCCGGATCCTCTCTGCAAAGATACAATTAATGAACTTATTATAGTCCTTTTATGTTCTTTTTAAGAATTTTCCGGCATGCTGATTCAAATATCTTAATCATTAAATTGCCGGAAAGTAATACAGATTACTACAAAAACAAGAAATACGATGTTCAATAACAGACACATATATATAAGCTCAGCTGTTTTCGTTCTGATTTTTTTGCTTTCAGTGTTTCAGGCTTTTCCACAGGAATCAGTCCGGTGGCTGCAGCCGTACCAGGAAAATTTTCCTGATGGAAGCAGTAAATCCTGGTTAAACTGCGAACAGTGTTATAATGAAGAGGTTAACGGTTTTCCGTTGTTCATATTTTTTCGAAATGCTGATTTTCCGGTCAGGGCAGTTAACCTCACTGACGCTCATTATGAACCACTTAACGGTTCGGAATTGCAGTCTTTAGGCGAATACAGAACATCTTTGGTTCCGGTAACACCGGAGTTGACCACAGAGGTGGTTTATAACCAGGGAAAACCGATGCTGAAGATTTCGCTGGTGCCTTTACGCCGTAACACAAACACCGGCCTGACTGAGAAATTGATGTCATTTAATGTTGTCATCGAATATGATAGCCAGAGGGAATTAAAAACTGAACTCATTGCCGATTATGCTTCTTCGTCAGCTCTTAGTGCCGGTGATTGGTATAAGGTTTCTATTGCAAAAACGGGCATATACCAACTCAGTTACACCGATCTGGCATCGATGGGAGTTCAGGTTAATGGTTTGAGTTCATCAAAAATCAGGGTTCATGGTTATGGTGGCGGAATGCTACCTGAAAGGGCAGGTGCTGCGCGTTACGATGATTTGCCGGAGGTGCCGCTGATGGTTATGGATGGAGGAGACGGGATTTTTAATGAAGGTGATTATTTGCTGTTTTACGCCCGTGGTCCAATGAAATGGAGTTTCAATGCCCAATCGGGCTTGTTCGAACATCAGCCGCATTTATATGCTGATGTTTCCTATTGTTTTATAACAACTGGCGAGCAGGATGGACATCGGGTACAGGAGATTCCTCAACCTTCCACATCTGCTACTGCAGTTGTTGACACTTATAACTGGTTTGAAGCTTATCATCCCAATGATGTAAACCTTATTAAATCAGGAAGAGAATGGTACGGGGATGTGTTTGATATTGTTTCTGAAAGAGATTATCCATTCACTGGTTTTGAACCTCAACCTTCAATGCCTGCAACTGTCAGATTAAGTGCCGCAGCCCGTTCAGTGATGGCAAGCAGTTTTACCCTGAAAGCCGGAGGATCAACTTTTAGTTTATTCATTTCACCCATTGTTACTGAATTTAACACAGCTTACGCCAGGGTGAATACTGAAACCTTTATTATTGATGAACCTGATTTTAGCTCTGGATTTAATCTAAAATTCAATAAGCCAACCGGTTCGGCGCTGGGTTGGCTCAATTATCTCGAATTAAACGCGCTTGCCAGGCTTAGTTTCGGGGAAGGGCAGACCTCATTCCGGCGCTCAGGTCAACAGGGTGTAGTTGAATACAGGATTTCGGATGTAACCACACCATTTTTATTATGGGATGTAACAGATCCAATTCAGCCCGGTTACATCAATGTTACAGCATCGGGGGGGCAGGTTGTTTTTAAAGCACTTGCTGACACACTTCGAGAATATATAATTTGTGACGGACAGGGTTATCTTAAACCGGTTTTCGTAGAAAAGGTTGCAAATCAAAATCTCCATGCACTTGTTTCCTATGATATGGTATTAGTAGCTCATCCCGATTTTGCCCAGGAAGCTGCCAGGCTGGCTACTTTCCATTCACAGAAGAACAATTTTAATGTGCTTGTTGTACAGCCTCAGGCAATATATAATGAATTTTCAAGTGGGATGCAGGATATCAGTGCTATAAGGGATTTTATCAGAATGTACTGGAAACGAAGCCAGGGTTCGCCCAACCCACGGTTTTTATTGCTTTTTGGCGATGCATCGTATGATCCCAAAAACAGGCAGAATAATAATTCAAATTTTATTCCCACTTTTCAGTCGCCTGAATCACTGCATCCGGTTACTTCCTACGTCACCGACGATTTCTTTGGCTGCCTGGATGATAATGAAGGCGGGCTGTCATCTGATGTGCCCGATATCGGCATCGGCAGACTTCCTGTTCAGACTGCAGAAGAAGCCACCATGGCCGTTGATAAAATCATTCATTATGTCACAGAAACTGAGAAAGTAAATGGTGATTGGCGAAATGTAATCACTTTTGTTGCCGATGATGGTGATAATGGCGATGGCAATGTGCATATGCAACAGGCTGATATGCTTGCTACTTTGATTGACACAACCTACAGGAGCTATAACCTTGATAAAATATTTTTTGATGCTTACCCCCAGGTATCGACTCCCGGCGGACAGCGCATACCAGACGCGTCGGCAGCTATAAACCAGCGGATGGATAAAGGAGCTTTGATCGTAAATTATACCGGACATGGCGGTGAAGTTGGCTGGGCTCATGAACGGGTGCTGGAAATGGCCGACATCAAAAGCTGGACGAATTACGACCGTTTACCTGTTTTTATGACAGCTACCTGTGAATTTAGCCGGTACGATGATCCTGCAATGCAATCGGCCGGAGAGCTGGTTTTTCTCAATGCCAATGGTGGAGGTATTGCGCTTTTTACTACCTCCAGGCCAACATTCGGAACCCCCAACTTTTCCCTGTCACGCAGTTTCTATGATATTGCGTTCAAACGCATCAACAACGAAATGCCATACCTGGGCGACCTGATCAGACTATCCAAACTCAGCGCAGGAGCAGATAACAACAGTAAAAAATTCGTATTGTTGGGTGACCCGGCTATGAAAATGGCTTATCCGGAATTTCTCATTCAAACACTTCAGGTTAATGGCAGGGATATCAGTGAAGTTGCTGATACCTTAAAAGCGCTCAGCGAAATAACCATATCTGGTATTATCACTGATTTTGAGGGTAACCTGCTCAGCGATTTTAACGGGGAAGTTATTCCTACGGTATTCGATAAAGCAGTTCAGATTGAAACATTCGGGTCAGCAGGTTCATCACCTTTTACTTTTAGTCTTCGCCGCAACATCATACATAAAGGAAAGGTGAATGTTAGCAACGGCGCTTTTACATTTTCTTTTATTGTGCCGAGGGATATTGCTTATCAATATGGAACGGGAAAAATCAGTTATTATGCCACAGATGGGCAACGTGATGCTGCCGGCTTTTATGATGGGTTAGTTGTGGGCGGTTTCAGCGATCGCCAACTGGATGATCTCGCCGGGCCTGAGATTGAATTGTTTATGAACGACAGAAACTTCAGAAATGGTGGCTTTACCAATGAGAACCCTGTTATGCTCGCTGACCTCAAAGATTTCAGCGGTATAAACACCATCGGTAATGGAATCGGACACGACATTGTTGCCATCCTCGATGAAAAGACAGACAATCCTTTCATTCTCAACGAATTCTACCAATCTGATCTGGATACCTATAAAAGCGGAGTTATCAATTTTCCTTTTCACAACCTGTCTCCCGGATATCACACCGTCAGGCTTAAAGTTTGGGATGTAAACAATAATTCATCAGAAGTTTCAACCGGCTTTGTAGTAGCAACATCCGATGGTCTGACCCTTGGCAGTTTTGAAGCCTGGCCCAATCCAATGACCGATAATATTACCTTTGCAATTGAGCACAATCAGGCAGGACAGGTTCTTGATGCCCAACTTGACATTTATACCTTATCCGGACAAAAAGCAGCATCGTTTAGCAGTCAGATTTATGCTGAAGGATACCGCACAGCCGGTTTCGAGTGGGATGGCCGCAGCAGTGACGGGCACCCCTTGTCAAACGGATTTTATGTCGGCAGAATAAGAATTAAAACAAGTTCAGGCCTGGTGTCTGAAAAATCTGTTAAAGTTGTGATAGCACGCTAAACACTCTACGAACAAAACCCGATTCAAATGAAATATAAATTTTCAGTTCTGTTTTTCCTGTTGGTATTGATTTCCGGAGTTTCCAGGTCACAAATCTCTTACCGGATAGTGCTTGAATGGGAATCCCCTGCCGGATTGGTGATGGGTTATGATAGCAGTGTGCTGGCTCCTTCGTTTATTGGCGCTCAGTACCTGCACCTGCCGGAAAATATCCTTCCATCCTTCAGCCGCAAACTGAATTTGCCTGATCAGGCGATATCAGTCACTGCTGATATCAGTGATGTTAAGTATATTGAGTTTACCGACGCTGAGCTGCAGTTAATTCAGGTGACTGAATTACCTGAAACACCCGAACCTAAGGTTGTTCTTATGAGGGAAAAAGGTAAGCCCCGGGCAGTTTTCAATATGCTTCCTTTCGGGATTGATCCGGCCAATGGCAAATTGGCTAAGATTGTATCATTCACACTTTCAATTAATTACCAGTCTGGTGATCTGGAATTGAAAAGCCAGCATGAATATGCATCCAATTCTGTTTTATCCATTGGCGATTGGTATAAAATTTACATCAGCGAAAGCGGCATTTATAAGCTAACTTATGATAACCTGCGCGACCTTGGTGTCAGCATGAATGGACTTAACCCTGATCTGATCAGAATATACGGCAATGGAGGAGCTCTTCTGAACGAGTCAGCCGGGACGGCCCGCATAGATGATCTGGCTGAAAATGCCATTAAAGTTGTTACAGCAACTCCCGGAGTATTTGATCGTGGTGATTACATTCTTTTTTACGGAAAAGGTACCAGGCAATGGAACATGAATCCTTTTACCGGGAGAATGGAACACATAACCCATTTTTATGCCGACGATGCCTGCTACTTCCTCACGGTTGGGCCGGAGCCTGGCAAACGTATACAACAGGATAATACACCTGAAGGAGAGGCTAATTATTACTCTGTTTCCTATACCGATTTCGTTGTCTATGAAAACGATAACTTAAACCTGATAAAAAGCGGGCGAAAATGGTTTGGCGAAAAACTGGATTATTATAACTACATGGTCAATCTCCCTGTATATCAGTTTCCCGATATGATACTGGATGAGCCGGTATCCGTAAGGTATGGGTTTGCGGGGCGGTCCAGTTCTCAGCTCTCCTACAACATTATTATCAATGATGAGATTGTAGCAACCAATACCATGGCCGGTATCACGGGTTCTAATGACTTTGCCCGTGAACTGACTACATCAGCCACCTTTACTTCGCTATCAAATACATTAAATGTAAAGGTGAAGTTTAACCCTCCCAATAACACCGCACTTGGCTGGCTTGACTTCGTGGCGCTGAATGTAAGAAATAACCTCAGGTTCAGTGGTGGGCAAATGGCTTTCCGCGATCCACGCAGCGTTGGCCCTGACAAGATTACCTCATTTACCATGAATAATGCAGTTAACAACCTCGAATTGTGGGATGTTAGTGAATTTACCGATGTGAAATCGGTGCCGATGACCAAAACAGGAGATCAGTATTTATTTAAACGTACAACCGACAAACTGACTGAACTCGTTGCTTTTGATGGTACTTCGTTTCTCACGCCGACCCTGGGAGAGAAAATTGCAAATCAGAACCTGCATGCCACAGGCAATTACGATATGATCCTGATTACCCATCCTGAATTTGCGGAGCAAGCACAGCGTCTGGCAATGCTGCACAACAACAAGGGTGATGTTTCGGTGACAGTGGTGTCATTGCCTGAGATTTACAATGAATTTTCATCCGGTATCCAGGATATCACTGCCATCCGCGATTTTATGAAGATGCTTTACGATCGTGGTATGGAAACGGCTCAGCCTCAGTATATGCTTTTGTTCGGAAATGCTTCTTATGATGTTAAAGACAGGATTTCCAATAATTTATGTTTTATTCCAACATTTCAGAGTGATAATTCCGTCAGGCCGGTTGCATCATTTCTTACAGACGATTATTACGGACTCCTTGATGAAGGTGAAGGGGCTAATCAGACTACCGGTCTTGTGGATGTAGCCAGTGGCCGCCTGCCTGTCCGCACACAGGACCAGGCCAATATTGTGGTTAATAAAATTGAATATTACCTGAACAACCCTGAACCAACCCATGGCGATTGGCGCAATACAGTCATTGTGGTGGCTGATGATCAGAATAAAAATCTACACCTCGATCAGGCGGATGGCTTAACCGATGAGATAGAGGAAAATTATCCGGTTTATAACATTGAGAAGATATATTTTGATGCTTACAAGCAGATTTCCACACCAGGCGGCAGCCGTTATCCCGATGTTAACCGTGAAATAGTAACCCGTGTAGAAAAAGGTGCTTTGATAACAAATTACGTTGGGCATGGTGGTGAAGTTGGATGGGCTGATGAGCGGGTGTTGGAAATATCAGATATCTTAAGCTGGACAAATTATGACCGTATGGGAATTTTCTTCACAGCTACCTGTGAGTTTTCCCGTTTCGATGATCCATCGCTGACATCAGCCGGAGAACTGGTGTTTTTAAATCCAAATGGGGGGGCTATGTCATTAATTACCACTACCCGGCTTGCGTTTGCATCTTACAATGCTGCACTTAACCTGAGCTTTATCGATACGGTACTCAGTTCAACGGATGGTGTTTTCCCAAGGCTTGGTGACATACTCAGGTATACTAAAAATGACAATCAGATATCGGCAAATAACAGGCATATTACACTGTTCGGTGATCCTTCATTGCATCTGCCCTATCCGGAGCATAAGGTTGTTACCACCTATATTTCAGCCGATACATTATTTGCAAACAGTGTGGCAACTGTTGAAGGAGAAATTCATGATTATAATGACCAGTTGCTTACGGACTTCAATGGTGTGCTGAATGTTAAAGTGTATGATAAACCTTCAAAAGTGCGTACCCTGGGTCAGGATAATGATAGCTATCCGGTCGATTTTATGGTACAGAAAAGCATTCTCTACCAGGGCAAAGTTTCAGTAAATAGTGGCGAATTTTCTTTCACTTTCCCGGTTCCACGCGACATTGATTACAGCTTTGGAAAGGGGAAAATCAGTTATTATGCTTCTGACGGTGTTGAAGATGCCCATGGTTTTTACAATGAAATTACGATAGGCGGATCTGTGAGTACACCGGACAATGATTTGGCCGGACCTGATATCAGACTTTATGTAAACGATACCCTGTTTCAGGATGGCGACTATACCAACGAAAATCCGAAACTGATTGCCTATCTCGACGATGAAAGCGGGATCAACACTGCCGGAAACGGAATCGGCCACGATATTGTTGCAACCATAGATGGTGATAGTTATAATTCGGTTCTCCTGAATGATTATTATGTTTCAGATCTGGATAGCTATCAGAGTGGAACTGTCAGATATCAATATTTCAATCTTCCTGACGGTGAGCACACTCTAACCCTTAAAGCATGGGATGTTTATAACAACTCATCGTCGGCCAGCATTACATTCAATGTAAAGCGTAACATAGTACTCGCGGTAAATGAAGTAAAAGCATTCCCAAACCCCTCTGCAGGAGATATCTGGTTCAGTTTCGGTCACAACCAGTTTGATGGGGTTTTTACTGCCGATCTTGAGATATATTCACTCAATGGTGGACTGGTTAGAACGGTAGGACCTCTCACAATTGCTTCAGAAGGATACGTATCCGGCAGCATACGGTGGGATGGTTGTCTGGCAGGTGGTCAGCCTGCCAGGAACGGGCTTTATGTTTGCCGACTGAGAGTCCGCGACCGGAACAACAACACCACCAGCAATACAGTGAAAGTGTTACTGGCAAAATAGGAGCAGGGAGTTCCTGTTGGTCACACTGGAATAATTCGATGGCCTTTTTTTATGACTTCGCTGATCGATGCTCCCGTGCTTATTATATTATTAGGATAGAATATATGTGATTAATATTTTAATTCAAAATTAATATTGTATTAAACTAATTAAAATATTGTGATGAGATTCAAGTCTTCAGTCCTTCTGCTTTTGCTGGCTTTTGGTTCAGGTGTTTCAATGGCGCAGCTGTCATACAGGGTATCATTGGAATGGGAATCGCCGGCCACATTGATTATGGGCAATGATTCCAGTGTGCCGGCCCCCTGCTTTAAGGGCGCTCAGTATCCGGATTTACCTGATATTATCCTTCCTTCGTATAGCCGCAGCGTGGCTTTACCTGATGATGCGGTTTCGGTTAAAGCTGATATCAGCGATATTAAATATACGGGGTTTACCGAGTCTGATTTGCAGTTGACTCAAACAGCAGAGATACCGAAGTCGCCCGATCCGAAAGTATTTCTTATGAAGGAAAGAGGAAAGCCAAGGGCAGTATTCAGCATGCTTCCATTCGGGATTGACCCGGTTACCAATAAAATGGCGAAGATTATATCATTTTCGCTTACAATAAACTACACTTCAGGTGGTCAGGAATTGAAGAGCCGGCATGATTATGCAGCCAATTCAGTACTTGCAAGCGGCGATTGGTATAAAATTTATGTCGGCGAAACCGGAATTTATAAACTGACTTATGATAACCTGCGCTCCCTGGGTGTCGATATGAACGGGCTAAATCCTGATCATATCCGGATATTTGGTAATGGAGGTGCCCTGCTGAATGAGGCAGCAGGTACCGCCCGTATCGATGACCTGGCCGAAAATGCTATTAAAGTTATAACAGCTGTTCCAGGTATTTTTTCATCCGGTGACTATATTTTGTTTTATGGAAAGGGTACTCTTCAATGGAGCATGAATCCATTCACAGGACGGATGGAACATGAAACCCATTATTATGCTGACAGAGCCTGCTATTTTCTTACGATAGGGTCTGAATCGGGCAAGCGGATCCAACAGGATACATCTCCAGCCGGAGATGCAAATTATTACTCCGTTTCATATACAGATTTTGTGGTTTATGAGAATGATAATCTTAACCTGATAAAAAGCGGCCGCAAATGGTTTGGAGAAAAGCTGGATTATTACAACCGTACAGTCAATCTTCCTGTGTACCAATTTCCGGAAATGATCACTGAGGAGCCGGTATCCTTGCGGTATGGTTTTGCCGGCCGCGCCAGTACTCAGCTCCACTATGAAATTATTATCAACAACGATGTTGTTGCAACCAATTCAATAGCCGGAATTACCGGTGACAATGACTTTGCACGTGAGCTGACAACCTCTTCAACATATAGTTCGCAGTCAAACAGCCTGAATGTTCAGGTAAAGTTCGATCCGCCCAACAACACTGCGCTTGGCTGGCTCGATTTTGTTGCACTGAATGTAAGAAACAACCTCAGGTTCAGTGGTGGCCAGATGGCTTTCCGCGATCCCCGCAGCGTAGGCCCCGGGAAGATAACCTCTTTTACCATGAACAATGCAGTTAACAATCTCGAGTTGTGGGATGTGAGTGACTTAACCGCGGTAAAATCAATTGAATTCGATAGAATGAATGACCAATGTACCTTTAAGAGGACGACCGATAACCTTACTGAATTGGTTGCTTTTGACGGAACTTCATTTCTTACGCCAATTCCTGGCGAGAAAATTGCGAATCAGAATCTGCATGCAACCGGGAATTATGACATGATTGTGGTAACCCATCCTGAATTTGCAGAGCAGGCACAACGCCTGGCAATGTTGCACAACAACAGGGGAGATGCGTCGGTAGCCGTAGTTTCGCTTCCGGAAATTTACAATGAATTTTCCTCAGGTATTCAGGATATCACCGCCATCCGTGATTTTATGAAGATGTTATATGACCGTGGCAGCGGATCGGCCCAGCCAAAATATATGTTGCTTTTTGGGAGTGCTTCTTATGATGTTAAGGACAGGATATCCAACAATTCTTGTTTTATCCCGACTTTTCAAAGTGATAATTCTGTCAAGCCGGTTTCTTCCTTCCTTACAGATGACTATTTCGGTCTGCTTGATGACGGGGAAGGAGCAAATCAGACTACCGGACTGGTTGATGTAGCCAGTGGCCGGTTCCCGGTTCGTACGAAGGATCAGGCGAAAACCGCAGTTGATAAAATTGAATATTATCTGAAAAATTCCTCACCTACGCATGGCGACTGGCGTAATACACTGATCTTAATAGCCGACGACGGCAATAAAAATGAGCATCTTGAGAATGCCGAAAAACTGGCAAATTTGATTGCGGAGAATAATCCAGTTTACAATGTGGAAAAAATATATTTTGATGCCTTTCATCAGCAGTCTAATCCCGGAGGTAACAGATATCCTGATGTAAACCGCGAAATTGTTACCAGGGTGCAGAAAGGAACATTACTTACAAATTATGTCGGACACGGTGGCGAAGTAGGGTGGGCTGATGAACGCGTGCTGGAAATTGCCGATATTCTGGGATGGACAAACTATGACAGAATGGGAATCTTCTTCACTGCAACCTGCGAATTTTCCCGTTTCGATGATCCCTCCCTGACATCGGCCGGAGAACATGTATTTTTAAACCCCAAAGGGGGGGCCATGTCGATGATTACCACAACCCGTCTGGCTTTTTCACATTATAATGATGCACTTAACATGAGCTTTATCGACACAATGCTCAGCTCAACTGATGGGGTTTACCCGCGGCTTGGCGACATTTTGAGATATACTAAAAATGATAACCAGATATCGGCAACCAACAGGCACATGACGCTTTTTGGCGATCCTTCATTGCATCTTCCCTATCCGGAACATCAGGTTGTTACTACATACATATCTGCAGATACCCTTTTTGCAAACAGCATGGCAACTGTTGAAGGCGAGATTCGTGGTGTAAACCAACAATTGCTGACAGATTATACAGGTATTGTGTATGTTAAGGTATATGATAAACCTGCTAGTGTGAGGACCCTGGGACAGGATGCCGACAGTTATGCTGTTGATTTTATGGCTCAGAAGAGTGTACTTTACCTGGGAAAGGCTTCCGTCAACCAGGGCAAGTTTTCATTTACTTTTCCGGTACCCCGCGACATTGATTATAGTTTTGGAAAAGGGAAAATCAGCTATTATGCCAGCAATGGTAATGAGGACGCCCATGGTTATTATGACAGTCTGATCATCGGTGGATCGGTAAATCATATTGAGCTGGATTTAACCGGCCCTCAAATCAGCCTTTTTGTCAATGATTCGTCTTTTCAAAACGGCGACTTTACCAGCGAAAATCCAAAACTGATTGCCTGGCTGAACGATGAGAGCGGTATCAACACAGCAGGAAACGGAATCGGCCACGACATCGTTGCCACCATCGACGGTGACAGTTATAATTCGGTGTTACTGAACGACTATTATGAATCTGACCTCGATAGCTATCAGAGCGGGATGGTCAGATACCAGTATTTCAATTTGCCCGACGGGGAGCATACGTTAACCCTTAAAGCCTGGGATGTTTACAATAATTCATCTTCGGCCAGCATAAATTTTATTGTTAAGCGTAACATCATACTTGCCGTAAATGATGTTAAAGCTTTTCCAAACCCCTCCGCTGGAGATATCTGGTTTAGCTTCGGACATAATCAATTCGACGGGGTTTTTACGGCCGATCTTGAAATATATTCTCTATCCGGCAGCCTGGTTAGAAATATTGGACCGTTTACCATAACCTCCGAAGGTTATGAATCGGGCAACATCCGGTGGGATGGATGCACGGCAGGAGGTCGGGCCGTAAAGAACGGGTTGTATGTTTGCCGGTTAAGAGTCCGCGACAGGAACGATAACACAACCAGCAATACCGTAAAAGTCATCATAGCAAGGTAAGAAGAGGAAGATCAGTAACGATTTTCAGCCGGTTATTTAACCAGAATTACTATTTTTGATTTTCTTACAGTGCTGTATTCATATGAATTCATCAGAACTGTCGATACAATATTTTTGGAGTTTTGTAGTGTTTTATTTAATGACAAAGAGCCACCAATCCTTTAACTTTAATCCTTATAGTGCAGTTTGCCGGTAATCCTGTAATTTTGTAATTCTGCAACTCTGAAACCTCACCCCCCAAACCCCCTCTACAAGTGGCGAGGGGGAGCCGGAAGCGTAGCGGAACCCTGTAATTCTGTAACTCTGTTCTGTAACTCTGTAACCCTGTAACCCTGTAACCCTGTAACCCTTTAACCCTGTAACCCTTTAAAATGTATGATCTGGTGTATTGGCGAAAGTCTTTATGATATAGTTTTTACCAATGGTCAGCCAATGTGGGCGGTGCCGGGAGGAAGCATGCTCAATGCTGCAGCTTCAGCTGCAAGGTATGGCGAAAAGGTTAGTCTCCTGACCGAGTTGGGTGACGATGCTGTCGGAGCTTTGATCTCGGGCTTTCTGAAAGCAAATGGTATTTCTATTGAAAGGGTAAGTTTTTACAAAGGTAACACAACGCTGGCCCTGGCATTTCTGAATTCTTCGGGTGATGCACAATACCAGTTTTATCATCATGCACCCGCTGAGGCTCCTGAATTTGAAATTCCAGAGTTTTCTCAGGGTGATGTGCTGATGTTTGGTTCATTCTATTCCATTAAGCCCCGCAATCGTCAGAATATTTCAAGACTGGCCAAAGCAGCCAGGGAAGCCGGTGCATGGTTGTATTACGATCCCAATTTCAGAAGGCCACATCTGAACGATCTGAATGCTTCATTGCCATTTATCCGCGAAAACATTGCTCTGGCTGATATTGTCCGCGGTTCTGATGAGGATTTCAGGCTTATTGCCGGTGCTGACAGCCCAGGTGAAGCTTATGGGTTCATCCGGGAAAATGGTTGTCAGAACCTGATTCTAACCCGGAACAGTCAGGGAGTTGAACTGTTTTCAGGTGGTTTTATCAAGCACATTGAAGTGCCCCAGGTTGAGGTTGTAAGTACCATCGGTGCCGGCGATAGCTTCAATGCAGGATTTGCCACTGCTTTGCACGGAAATAAAAAAGAAGGGCTATCCGGAAAATTTTGGGATGAAGCAATCAGCAGGGCTGTTATCTTTGCATCGGAAGTATGTTGCAGCCGTGATAATTTTATCAGCAAACCTGAAGATGATGTGCATTTGGTATGATTAAGAAAAATTTTGCTTTATTGATCCTGAGAATTCTTGGGTGGAAAATTGTTGGGGATATTCCTTCAGAATATTCAAAATGTGTGGTTATGATGGCTCCGCATACGTCCAACATCGATTTCCTTTTTGGATGGCTCGGTTATAGTTCCAAAGGTTACAGCACTTCTTTTCTGATAAAAAAGGAGGCATTCAACCGGTTCTCCGGGCCAATATTGAAGTCGATGGGTGGTATTCCGATTGACCGGGGAAGAAGCAGCAACCTGGTTCATCAGCTTACAGAGGAATTTCACCGGCGTGAAAATTTCATTCTGAACATTACGCCCGAGGGTACCCGCAAGCTTAACCACAACTGGAAGAAAGGCTATTATTTTATTGCACGAAACGCAAAGGTGCCAATTGTAATGGGTTTTCTTGATTATAAGAATAAAGAGGGTGGCTTTGGTCCGGCATTCTTCCCAAGTGGCGATTATGACACTGATTTTGAAAAAATCAGGGAATTTTACAAAAACAAGCAGGCCCGGTTTCCTGAGAAGTTCAGTTTGAATCAGGGATAGGGTTTTTATTTCCAATGAGGACCAGCTGATAAATATATTTCTACCTGTTACCGGGCTTGTGTGTAATACTGGAATTCCAGGTTTCTTTGTAGGTAAAGGACAGATATACTGCTGTTAGCAATACACCGGTTCCCGAAAAAATAAACATCGCTTTCGGCCCCATGGTGAACCATATCAGGCCAGCCAGGGAACTTGAGAGCATGGTGAATATACTGGCCAGCGCATTGTAGAACCCGAGAGCTGTTGCAGTATCTTCTTTCCTGCATATATTCGTAATCAGGGCTTTCGATACACCTTCGGTGGCAGATGCATAAATTCCGTATAACAGAAAAAGCGCACCAAATTGCCACATCACATCAGCAAATCCCATCCCCATGTAGACAACGGAGAAAATAACAAAGCCGGCAACCAGGGTTCGGTGCAAGCCGAGTTTGTCGGCTAGAATACCTGCAGGAAAGGCTGCCAGGGCATATACCAGGTTATAAAAGATATAATAGCCAATCATTGAAGTGTCGCTCATGCCGCTTTCTTTGAGCCCCAGCAAAAGGAAAGCGTCGGAACTGTTAAACAAGGTGAAGGCAAGCAAGCCGGATATGAGTAATTTGTATTGACCCGATGCTTTATGCCGGTAAGTCAGAAAACTGAAGAATCCCGGGCGTTGCGAATCACCGGTTTTTGTCTTCACTTTTTCATGAAGAAAAAAGGTTATCAGAACAGATACAATTCCCGGAAGGAAAGCAATTACAAACAGGAGTCTGTATTCACCCGGATAGAAATGCAGGTAAAGAAGCGCCAGCAAAGGGCCAATGGCTGCACCGAGCGTGTCGAAAGCCCGGTGAAAACCAAATACCTTGCCTTTGTTCTCAGGTGTTGTTTCATCACTTAGCAGGGCATCCCTTGCACTGGTCCGAATGCCTTTACCCAGCCTGTCGGTTGTCCGTGCCAGAAAAATCCACCAGGCCCAGCTGAAGGCTGCCATCAGGGGTTTCGACAAGGCACTCAGCATATATCCAAACCTTACAAAGGGAACCCTTCGCCCGGTTTTGTCTGATAAATTTCCAAAATATCCTTTGCTTAACCCTGCCGTTGCTTCAGCAAAACCTTCGAGCAATCCGATCAGAACAACAGAAAATCCGATTGACCTGAGAAAAACAGGCATAACCGGGTAAAGCATTTCACTGCCAATGTCGTTAAAGAAACTGACCAATGATACCAGTAGTATACTCCTGGTAATCAATCCGGATTTTATAATTGAAGATTTCAGTTTCATGAATAATAATCAAAATGGATGTAAAGATCAGAAAGAAAGTGGAAAAACAGCTAAAGTCTGTATATGATTTGTTAAAAAAGTATTGAACCAGTTTACAAAAGCTGGTCTGATCCGGAATTAAAAATGCAGGCGTATCAGATAAAAATATAGCAGCATGTATATCATGGTGATAAAGGTTGTATGTTCTCTATTTAATGCTGGCTTAACCGCTTATTAACGGTTAAATAACAGATCGAGTAAAACTTATGCATAGTTTTCATTGTTTACAGGGCTAACCTGAGGTTTCCGTGGTTTTATACCGACCCATTATAAAATTACTTTTTTAAAATATGGTAATAAAATCAGAACCATATACAATGGAGAAAGCGAAAAATTTGGTCCTTGTCACAAGGAAAAGTATGGCCGATATCAATAGAAGAGTATAATAACTTGCCTATTGCAAAATATGAGTATATTTGTTACTCGAAGTATTAATTGGTTGGCACTATTATGGGACTGACGCGGCGGAGCTGTAACATGAACAAGGTTTATGACAGAGCCAAAGTTATTAATAAATTTATAAAATATTGATTTTGTGTTGTTTAGAAAAATGGAATTATAAAACGCATTATTCTTTTTCCAGCTTGTATCATTCATTTTTCAGACCCAATCATCAATTTCAAAGCACTGGATTTTGTGCATATGTGCTAACCTCACCCGGGGTTGAATCAAAAAAGGAGAATAAAGTTTCCTGCCCTATGATGTTCCGGGCTTGTTTTTATTAAATGTTATTTCCTGTACTATTTTTTTCAGATAAAATACTCCGGATTTCAATCTTCTCTTCTGAATGCTTGATACGTTAATTACTTCCAAAACCCGTCTCAAACTATTGGTAAAGTTCTTTCTGAACGCTTCTACCCGGTCTTATCTGCGGGATCTCGAAGCTGAATTCGGGGAATCAACCAATGGTATCCGGGTGGAGCTGAACCGCTTTGAAGAGGCGGGAATGCTGGTAAGCCATTTTGAGCGGAACAAGAAGATATTCGCTGCCAATACCAACCATCCATTATTTAACGATATTCACAACCTGTTGCTTAAATATACCGGTATTGATGAAGTTGTGCAAAATGTGCTTCACCGTCTTGGAGGACTTGAGCAGGCATGGTTGGTTGGGGATTTTGCACGGGGGAGGGATGGTGGTAACATTGAACTTGTGCTGGTTGGTGAGACGATTGACCAGAAATACCTTATTATTCTTATTGAAAAAGCTCAGGTATTGATAAACAGACAAATTGTTTACCGGCTTCTGTTGCCGGATGAAACGAGATGTGTCCCTGATATTTATCCGGAGCGTTTGCTTTTGTATGTAAGAAATCTGTAAGCAGTGAATTTAAGGAGAATATGCTACCAAAACTGAATCCATTCTGATGAGTTTCAAAGGTCTGATAAACCGGGAAGGCAACACAATTCAGGCGATGTGGGTCGCAATGGGAAGTTTAAGCTCCTTTGCACTGGCAATTGTAAGTGCTGCAATTCTTTCAAGATATTTTAACAAGACTGATTATGGCACATACAGGCAAATACTGTATGTTTATTCAACTTTGCTTATTGTTTTTGCTGCCGGACTTCCAACAGTGTTTTCCTATTTCTTACCCAGGTATAGTCTTGAACAGGGGAAGGACATTGTATGGAAGGTAACAAAGGTACTGTTTCTTTTAGGAGCATTTTTTTCAATATTTCTTTTTGGATTCTCAGGTATCATTGCTGATTTGCTCAAAAACCCGGAGCTTAAAACCGGGTTAAAATATTTCTCTCCTATTCCGATGCTGCTGTTTCCAACCCTTGGAATAGAGGGAATTTTTTCAACATATAAGAAATCAATATACATAGCCATCTACAATACACTATCAAGATTGTTGATGCTGCTTTTTATTGTATTACCTGTAATAATTCTGAAAGGCTCATATCTCTATGCGATTTATGGATGGATTGTGGTTTCGGTAATTTCTCTCATTCTGGCTTTCCGGTTTAAACAAATACCCTTCAGAGGCATATTGTCAGAGAAATCAGGTCTCAGCTACAGGGAAGTATTTGGTTACAGCCTGCCTATGGTTGCTGCCAGTATTTGGGGAATAGCTATCAGGTCAGCTGATCAGTTCTATATAAGCCGGTTTTTCGGCGCTGAAGTTTTTGCCGAATTTTCGAACGGTTTTATTGACATCCCTTTTGTTGGAATGGTTACCGGTGCTACATCCACGGTTTTGATGCCGATGTTTTCTAAAATGATTCACGATAAATCTAACATTGAAGATGTCCTGAATCTCTGGAAAAGTGCATTGTTAAAGTCGGCAATGATCATTTATCCGGTTGTGTTTTTTTTTCTTTTTAATGCGAAAAACGTTGTAGTGTTTTTATACTCAGATACATATACCAATTCTGCGGTATTTTTTCAAATCTCAATGATGGTTAATTTTTTTAATATCATTGTTTTTATACCGCTCATCTTAGCGATGGGGAAAACACGGTTTTATTCAAGGGTACATGCAGCAATGGCAATATGCGCCTGGGCACTGGGATATGCAGTCGTTTTAATATTTAATTCACCTGTTTCAATTGCAATACTTTCGGTAGTAATTTCAATTGTCAAGATCCTGATATTTGTATTATTTGTTGCGAAACTATTCGGTATAAGTCCGATTAAATTGTTTCCGGTTGATAAGATTTTAGTGCTGAGTATACATTCAATCATTACAATGGTTGTAATTACAGCAGGTATCAGGTATCTTTTACCGGATATGGAATTGTTTGTTGAACTGATCTTGTCACTTACAGGATTCGTTGTTTTGCTATTATTGACATCCAAACTGGTCAGGATCAATTACCTGATGTTGCTGGATCCGATTCTTAAAAGCAGGAGCAGATGATGTCAATACATAAACCGAATCTGAAGGTAAACATAAATGATTGTGTTTAATAAAATGCAAATTCGATTAAAATGATAAAAATCAGGCATATAACATTAATAGCAGGTGCAAGGCCAAATTTTATGAAGATTTCGCCCATCATTCATGCAATCAAAAAAGCCCGGCTTTCAGGTGTTGAACTTGAATACCGGCTTGTTCACACCGGTCAGCACTATGATCAGAAAATGAGTGAAACATTTTTTGAAGAACTCAATATTCCCAAACCTGATGCCAACCTGGGTGCTGGCGGTGGATCACAAGCTGAACAAACAGCAGCGATCATGATCGCCTTTGAAAAGGATCTGATTTCAAATCCAACGGATCTGGTACTGGTAGTGGGTGATGTAACTTCAACACTTGCATGCAGTATTGTTGCAAAAAAGCTGAATACAAAAGTTGCACACATCGAAGCCGGAATCAGGTCACTTGATACGACTATGCCGGAAGAGATCAACCGCATGGTCACAGATAGTATCACAGATTACTTTTTTACCACAACAGAAAACGCAAGCAATAATCTCAGGAAGGCAGGAATTCCTGATAGCAGAATTTTCTTTGTAGGAAATGTTATGATCGACACACTGATTGCCAACCGCCATCGTTTTATAAAACCGGAGATATTTGACAAGCTTGGTTTGCAAAAGAGGCGATTTATAGTGATGACCATGCACCGGCCGGCAAATGTTGACGAAACGGATAAGTTAAGTGCTTTTATTCATGCGATAACTGAAAATGTTAACAATCTGCCGGTTGTATTCCCTATCCATCCACGCACTGCCAATATTTTAAAGGAATCCGGAATCATTGTACCCAATCTCTTTGTTATTGAACCACTTGGTTACCTTGAGTTCAATTTTCTCGTCGAAAACTCATTGGCTGTGATTACCGATTCAGGAGGAATAACTGAAGAAACAACTGTTATGGGAATCCCCTGTCTCACTTTACGTGACAATACAGAACGACCCGAAACCATTGAAGTTGGTACTAACATGCTGGTAGGCACAAATCCGGAGAATATTAAGCCAGCTTTAAGTTTATTGTTTAGCAATAAATGGAAGGCTGGAAAAATTCCGGAACTATGGGATGGAAATTCAGCAGAAAGAATAGTTGAACATTTAATTGATATTTTGAATTGATAGGATGAGAATACTGATTGTTGCAGCACTTTTTTACCCCCAAAACAGCCCGCGTGCCAACAGGGCTACTGAGTTGGCTAAAGAATTTGCCAGGCAGGGTCATGATGTTAAAGTTTTGACTTTGTTTGAGTATGAAGACTACAGTAAAGTGGCCACAGAATTTGGGATTTCAATTGGAAGCCTTGGTGTACGCCGCTGGAGGAGCCCCGATTTCGGAAGTTCAAAAGCTGGGTTCCTGCTGACGCGTGCTATTTTCAGATTGTTATCACTGTCGGTTGAATTTCCGGATATCGAAATTGCATCTCTGGTTAATTCTGCGTTGAAGAAAGAAAATAACTATGATCTGTTGATTTCAATAGCTGTCCCATATCCGGTTCATTGGGGAGTGGCAGCACAGCGAAATAAACGACATCAGATTGCAAAAGTATGGGTGGCAGATTGCGGAGATCCTTACATGGGTTGCAAAACAGATAGTTTCAATAAGCTTTTCTATTTTAAATTCATTGAAAAGTGGTTTATGCGTAAAGCAGATTTTGTAAGTATTCCTGTCGATACTGCCAGAGCCGGTTATTACGCTGAATTTCAGGATAAAATCAGAATTATCCCTCAGGGATTCAGAATTGATCCAATACCAGGTGCCGGGAAGCCTGTAGATAACAAAATTCCCACATTTGCCTATGCAGGCGGGTTTATTCCAAACATCCGCGATCCAAGACCATTCCTTGATTATTTAACTAAGATTGAAAGGGATTTTAAATTTATTGTCTTTACTCAATATGACAAGTTAATCGCACCGTATAAATCTGTTCTTAAAGATAAACTGGAGATCAGGAGTTATATCCCGCGAACCGAACTATTGGAATTCATGACCAAAATGGATTTTTTGGTTAATTTCGATAACAATACAGGGGTTCAGATGCCTAGTAAACTGATAGATTATGCACTGGTAAACCGACCCATACTTAATGTTGAGAATGAACCTGATAATCAAATAATTGATGATTTTTTAGAAGGAAATTACAATCGGGGAATGGAAATTATTAACATTGAGCAATACGATATTAAAAATGTGGTTCGTCAATTTTCAGACTTAGTATAACTCATAATGGGTAAATCAGTAACAATAACACGAGACCAAAAAAAGCGGACAACGATTAACTATCTGCCTTTTTTATTATTTGTGATCTGGCCATTTGGTTTGCTCCTGAATTCATTGAGGAATTTTCGAGTTCCTTCTTCGAAAACCGGTTTCATTCTTTTCTGCACTTACTTTGGATTCGTTTTCGTGGTTTCACGGGATATCGGTGGTGCCGATTCGGCCCGCTATGCTATCATTCTTGCAGATATGCATGAAATGACTCCCAGTTTTGATAATCTCTGGGCTTCTTTGTATTCATTCGAAACAAGTTATATTGATATATACCAACCTCTGTTAACCTGGATCGTTTCAATTTTTACAGCTAACCCACATGTCTTATTTGCAATATTTGCATTCGTTTTCGGGTATTTCTACGCAAATAATCTTTGGTTTGTTCTGGGTCATTTTAAAAGCAGGATTTCATTGCTTGCTTTTGTTTTTTTATTGTTATTTATGCTAATTATTCCAATCTGGAACATAAATGGAGTCCGGATGTGGACGGCAGCCCAGATATTTATTTATGGTGTTTTATTGTTTCTTTATGACAATAAAAGAAAAGGATTAATCTGGTCAATAGCTTCGGTTTTTGTACATTTTTCCTTTATGCTTCCACTGGCACTTCTGCTCATATTTAAGCTGTTGCCCAGAAAGCTGCCTGTTTATCTCGGTTTTTTAATAATCACCATATTTATTTCTGAGGTTGATCTTTTTAGTGTCAGAAGTTCTCTCGACTTTTTACCAGAGATTTTCAGGTCGCGTGTAATATCCTATACAGATGCCGATTATGCCTATGGCGTGCAAAAAGCAGCAGCTGCAACAGCATGGTATGTTGGGTTCTCAGGTATTGCACTTAGAATTGTTGTATATACTTTGCTTTTTCTTACAATATTCAGCAGTCGTCGTTATTTAAAAAAGGATGCAAATCTTTATTTATTAATCTGCTTCACATTATTCTTTTATGGTTGGGCCAATCTTGCTTCTCTGGTTCCTTCAGGTGCTCGTTTTCTTGTTGTAGCCAATATGTTAAGTATGGCTTCAGTGCTATTTTATTTTGCAAAGTACAAGCTGAATTTACCCATGAGAATATTAAGAATTGTTACTCTGCCTCTGGTTGTTTTTTATTGTGTATTCAGTATTCGGGTTGGCTTTGATTTTATCGGAATTTCTACCTTTTTTGGGAATCCATTTGTCGCTATACTATTTGAAGACACAAAACCTATAATTGAATTTGTAAAATCTCTGTTTACTTAACCCGGCTAAATAATTCAGATGTCTATTCTTCAGAATTTAAGGTACTATCTCTCAAATCTTCCCGGTTGGAGAACTGATAAGAAAATTGTCATTTTTGAATCAGATGATTGGGGTAGTATCCGAATGTCATCAAAAGATGCATTCAGTAAATTGGTAAAAGCGGGAATTCCTATAAAAGATAATCCATATTGTAAATACGATGCACTGGAAAGCAATTCAGATCTTGAAGCTTTGTTCGGGGTGCTCTCGCAGTTTAAAGACAGAAATGGAAATCATCCTGTATTTACCGGCGTAAATGTTGTCGCAAATCCCGATTTTGATAGAATAAAAGCTTCTGATTTTCAGGAATATTTTTTCGAACCATTTTCTGAAACAACCAAAAGATACCCGTATCATAACAGAGTTCACCAATTATGGAGAGAAGGTGCTGAAAAACGTTTGTTTGTCCCACAGTTTCATGGACGTGAACATTTGAATACACAACGATGGCTCAGAGATTTGCAGTCGGGTAATGCAGACACCAGATTGGCATTTGATCTGGGCTTGTGGGGCATATACTCTCCGTTGATAAAATCTGATTATCAGGCTGCTTTTGATCTTGAATTTCCATCAGATCTGGATTTTCAGCACACAGTAATATCTGAAGGAGTTGATCTGTTTATCCAGCTGATGGGGTATCAGCCGACATTTTTTGTTCCTACCAATGGACCGTTTAATCTGGCTTTGGAATCTACATTAAAGGACAAGGGTATTAAATACATCATGTTGGATAAGTTACAAAAGGAACCACTCGGAAATGGTAAATATAAAACTCATCTGAGGTATCTGGGCCGTAAAAACAAGCTGGGGCAGATATATATGTCGCGCAATGCTGGATTTGAACCTTCCCAGTTTCCTGGTAAAGATAATATCAATCTATGCCTTCATTCGATTGAGACCATGTTTAAATTGAGGAAGCCGGCTACTATCAGTACACACAGAGTAAACTATATTGGTTGGTTAGACCAGTCAAACCGCGACAGTACTTTGAGTCAGCTGGATCTGCTTCTCAAACAGATATTATTACGTTGGCCGGATGTTGAATTTATGACAACGGATCAGTTGGGCGATTTAATCAGCAGCAAGCATTGAATTTCAGTTCTGTAAAATCTGAGATTGCCCGGCATCTGCGAAATCTTCCCGGCTGGACAACAAAGAGGAAGATTGTTTTGTTTGAGTCTGACGATTGGGGAAGTATTCGTATGCCATCTCCGGAAGTATACAAGGCTTGTCTTAAAGCAGGCTATCCGGTTAGCCTTAACTCGTATGAAAAATATGATACCCTCGAAAGTGAGGATGATCTTGAACTCCTTTTTGAACTGCTCCGGAAATATCATGATTCCAAAGGTAATCCCCCGGTAATAACTGCAAATTGTTTGGTTGCCAATCCCGATTTTGATGCTATTCAAAAAAGCAATTTTGAACAATATCATTATGAACTTATTTCTGAAACTTTTAAGAATTACCCAAATCGGTCAGGGTGTCTTAATCTTTGGAAGGATGGTCTGAATGAGAATGTCTTCAAAATGCAGTTTCATGGTCGCGAGCACCTGAATGTAAGTTTGTTCATGGAAGCGTTACAAAGGGGTGACAGGGATGCGCTCTTTGGTTTCCGGAACCGGATGCCTGGCTGCATCAGCCTTGATTCCGGTGATTTGGGCAACTATTATGTTGAGGCTACCCGATATGGTTCAGAAAACGACAAGCAAGAGAAATTGGCCATTATTTCAGAAGGATTAAAAATTTTTAAAGATCTTTTCGGTTATGAATCCGAAAGCTTTATTCCCCCTAATTATACCTGGAGCATGGATTTTGATATTGCGACGGCAGGTTTGGGTGTGAAATTCTTCCAGGGATACAGAAAAGTCCGTGAACCAGGGATTAACGGGGATCCGGATATTTATCATACACACTATCTGGGGAAAATTAACAAAGCCGGACAGCTCTATCTAATCAGGAACGGAACCTTTGAACCATCACTTAACCATCTGGGAGATACTGTTGAACGATGCCTGAGGGATATTGCTTCTGCATTCAGGATGCATAAGCCGGCAATAATAAGCACGCACAGAATTAATTTTGCAGGTTCATTGGATACCGGTAACCGGGACAGAACACTCAGGCTGTTGGCTGAATTGCTAAACTCTGTTATATCACGATGGCCTGATGTAGAATTTATGTCATCTGATACTTTGGGAAGAATAATCAGCCGTGATAAGCAGTAAATCAATACTTTGAATCTCAGGATTGTATGAATGTTTTAAACCAGTAATCCATCATCTTTCAATATAAATACTTAATGTACCAAAGGATTCTTCAAAATAGTAAAGTTCCGGTCACCAGCAGGGTCAGGTATGCCCTTGCTTACTTTATGGTGCGCAGAGCTGCAAGAATCGGATGGGGCATCCGGTTTAAAAAGCTATTCGGGCTACATCCTGAATATAAGTTACCTTGCAGCAAAGAATTTGAAAAGGCACACAAAGAATACTGGAAACCCTTTTCCAACAATATAAACATGGAAACTTTCAGGGTCTGTTGTAACATATCATCCAATTCTGATCCCAGGTTTATTCCCGAAGAAATTGTTATGTCTGATATTGAAGCAACATTAAATCAGGATGTCAGTATTGGTTACTACAACAACAAAAGCCTTTACAATCAGTGGTCACCTGAAAATGTTTTTCCTGTTGAATATATTCATAATGTTGATGGGGAATTCCTGGATAGCAATCTGGAAGCCATTACCTTCGATGATCTTGTTGCAATTGCTGCTGATTTGTCATATCCTGTTGTCATCAAACCTACCGTAGATTCAGGCGGTGGAAAAAATGTGTTTTTCCCGAAGACCCCCGAGGAGCTGATTGAGCTTATGAAAGCGAATAAAAATATTGTTGTTCAGGAACTCATTAAACAGCATGAGTTTTTTAACAATTATAACCATCATGGCTTGAATACGATAAGAATAACATTATACCGTTCAGTTGTCGATAATTCAGTAAATATCCTGAATAGTACGCTTAGAATGGGATTGGGCGGGTCGCTGGATAACGAAACTGCAGGTGGCATTTATTCCTTAATAAAGAAGAACGGACATTTAAATGGTTATGCGCTTGATAAATATGGGACGAAGTACTTAACCCACCCAGACACCAATATTGACTTTAATGGCAGGATTCCCGCCATGGAAGAATTGTTGGATCTGGCAAAAGAATTACACATAAAATTTTCTATGCCAGGATTATAAGCCTTGACGCCTGTTATGATGAGAATAGCAACTGGAGAATTATTGAGGCCAATGTACTTGGGCATCATACCATTCGCTTTGCTCAATATTCAGGAGAGCCATTCTTTAAAGAGTTTACAGATGAAGTAATCGGATATTGTCTGGAAAGGCATTGGGCATTGGAAATGAAAGAATAGTTTTATAATAAATTGCATAAAGTGTATAACTTTTACTTTATTTGATAACCTGTGAATTTTAAGTAATTTATACTTATTACTCGTGTGAAATGTTAAATAAACTGCAAAATAAGATCAATGCCAGAGCAAGGTTGTATCTTAACAAAATTACCCGAAAGACTGAAATGTCTTTACTTCATAGTTACTCGAGAAATAATGCCCACATTGCCATAAAACATATTGTTTCTGGCAGAGGGTACAAAACAGTTAATAAACGGACCAAAAAACAAATTAAAGACTATTGTAAAAAAACATTCGGGAAGTCTGACTTTTGGCCTTATTTAGCACTATGTGCTGAAATGAGGGGTGAGTTTATTCCCGGATGGCTTCCACAAGATTTTTACTGGTTAAATATACTACCTCGATGGAATCCCTATCCTCAAAATCAATTGTGTAATTTAAAACTTTTGATCACAAACTTTTTAGCGATTTTTCTTTGACTCCTCTCTTTCTAAGAATTTCTGACCATTTTTTAATTCGGAATTTCAACTGGTTTCTGAGGATGAATTAATGAACTTTCTCAATAAATATGACAAATTTATTGTTGTAAAAGAAGAATTTGGAAGGGGTGGTGAAGAAGTTTCATTTTTAAAGTCAGGCGAGTTTGATCCAAAGAAATTGAAAAGAGGGCAAAACTATGTTATTCAGCCATTTATTGAGCAGTATGAGTTGCTAAATCAGTTGAATCCAAACAGTGTAAATACCTTCCGGGTGAATACCTTTCTTGAAGAGGATGGTTCCATTCATGTAAGATATGTTTTTTTAAGGTTTGGTTCTAACAGCGCCAGAGTTGACAATCTCTCATTCGGAGGTAAATGGATTTTCTTTGACATGAATGGTAAGCCATCTGACTCAGCTTATGATGAGCATGGAATGGAATCCGGGAAAACGCATGAGAAAACTGGTTTTGAATTTTCGAAACTTACAATACCAAGGTTTCATGAGATGCTTGAAAAATGCAGGGAGGCTCACCGGAAGTATCCTTATGTAAGAATGATTGGCTGGGATGTTTGTATCGATAAGGAGGGAAATCCGGTATTGCTGGAATGGAATGCCGATCAACAGAATATTTTTACTTTTGAAGGTAAATTCGGGCCTTTCTTTTCTGATATAGTTTCTTCGTTAAATGCTTAAACGAAGGCTACATTTCCCTGTGTTGTCATTTTAGTGAAAGATTTTTCTTTAAACAGCGAAGCCATCTGAAGTTTGTAATGATGCATGTTCGCCGGATGATTAATTGCCTGAGTTGGGATTTTTTACTTATGATACATGAAATGATTTAATTTGTGAATCACCAGATATTGTAGAGTATGTTATCAAAGATATTTCTGAATAAGAACCTTCCATTAAAAAGAAGAATAAAAAACATAATTTCTTACTTTCTGATACGCAGGGGAGCCCGCTTAGCCTGGAAAAATATGTTCAGGCAATTTTATGCTTCAGCTCCTGAGAACTTTAAATCAACTTCAAAGGAAGAAGAAAAAGTTCATGTCCAATATTGGAGCTATTTTTCAAAACGGGTCAACCTCAATACTTATCGGGTTTGCAAGAATTTGAGTGGAGTTGGAAATCCAAAATATATCCCGGAGGAAATCTATATTGCTGATATTGAGAAGACACTAAACCGCGATATCAGAATAGATTATCTATCAAACAAAAGCTTTTACAGTCATTGGTTTCCTGAAGGAATATTCCCGGTAGATTATTTCCACAATATAGAAGGCGAATACTTAAATAAAAAACTGGAAACCATTTCTTATGACCAAGTCAGGGAAATAGCTTCAGGTCTGGTTTATCCTGTAGTAATAAAACCGAACCAGGATTCCTATGGTGGGCGTGGAGTTGCTTTCCCTGTGAGTCAGGATGAACTGCTGCATTTAGTTGCGAAAAATAAAAACTTTGTTGTAGAAGAGAAAATTCAACAGCATGAGTTCTTCGATAAATATAACCGGCATGGATTAAATACAGTCAGGGTTTCATTGTACCGGTCGGTCAAAGATAACAGATTACATATAATTAATACTGCTATGCGCATGGGCATCGGAGGTGGGCTCGACAATCTTTCGTCCGGCGGAATTCTGACCTATATCAGGAAAGACGGAACGATGAACGGATTTGCCGTAAACAAATTCGGATTCAGGTATTTCGAGCATCCCGACACACACCTGAAGTTTAATGAGAAAATTCCTGATCTTGAGTTATTGCGAGACCTGTGCAAAAGGGTCGCCCATAAAATCTTTTATGCCAGAATTCTGAGTCTGGATGCTTGTTATGACATGGATGGTAAATGGCGGATTGTTGAGGCGAATGTTCTTGGTCAACATACCATTAAGTTTGCTCAGAATGCAGGCCAGCCATTTTTCAGGGAGTTTACTGATGAAGTGGTTGAGTATTGTAAAGTTAACCATTGGGCCTTAAAGTAATTTTCATGTTCTAAAAACAATTAAACAGAATAAGTTCCCCATATCAGAATATCCTTTGAGAATCCGGCCGTAAAAACCATCAACAGGCTCCTTTAACCAGGTAAGGATTTACAGAGCAATTATTAAAAAACACAATCGTGGTAACATTCAATACGCATTTTTAAAACGAAGGTCAATAAAGGTATACGAAGAATGAAAATTGCAATTCACAATTCTGAGGTTTCATTTAGTCCTTTCTGGATTGAATATTGTAAAGAGAAAGGCATTAGTTATAAAATTGTTGATTGTTACCAGTCTGATATTATCCGGCAACTGGAAGATTGTGATGCATTGATGTGGCATCATCATCACATGTTTTCAAGAGATATCCTGTTTGCAAAACAGCTTCTATATGCACTTGAAATGTCAGGCAAGGTTGTATTTCCGGATTTCCGGAGCGGCTGGCATTTTGATGATAAGGTAGGGCAGAAGTATCTTCTGGAATCAATCAATGCTCCATTGGTTCCGTCGTATGTATTCTATTCTAAAGAAGATGCTTTAAAATGGGCCGCACAGACCGTTTTCCCGAAGGTATTTAAACTCAGGGGTGGTTCATCTGGTACCAATGTCAGGTTGGTGGCTGATTATGGGGAAGCAAAACAATTGATCAATCAGGCTTTCGGCAGAGGATTCACAAATTTCAATGCCAGAGGGATGCTTAAAGATCGTATAGCGAAGTTCCGGAAGGGAAAAGAAACATTAGTTGGTGTTTTAAAAGGCATCGGACTTCTGCTTGTCAAGACAAGGTATTCACATATAGCTGGTCGTGAGCGTGGTTATGCCTATTTTCAGGATTTTATACCTGATAACACCCATGACATAAGAATAACCTATGTAGCCGACCGGATTTTTGCCCTTAGAAGAAGGGTAAGGAAAGGCGATTTCAGAGCGTCAGGAGGAGGTCAACAGGAATATGATCTTGCAAAAATTCCTGCTGAAGCTATAAAGATTGGGTTTGATGTTGCTGAAAAGCTGAAGCTTCAAACCGCTGCGTTTGATTTTATTATTGCAGATTCACAACCGATTATTGTAGAAGTAAGTTACGGCTTTGGTTACGATGCCCAACAATTTGATTTTGGATACTGGGACCGGGAACTCAACTGGTACGAGGGCAAGTTTAATCCTTACGGCTGGATGGTAGATTTGGTGGTTGATAAAATAAAGGAAGGGAAATGACCCGTAAAAAACTCTGCCTTCTTATTTCCACACTGGGCCCGGGAGGCATGCAAAAGGCAATGACTGTGCTGGCCCGGTATTTTTCAGAAAAGGAGGATGTTGAAGTTCACCTTGTTTTGTATGGCATTTCTAAAGAAATTTTCTTTGAGCTTCCTTCTGATATCAGGGTTCACAAACCTGATTTCACTTTCGATAATAAAGCCAGATTCTTAAACACAATAAAAACCCTGTTATATATAAGAAAAGAAGTAAAGCATATTCAGCCCGATGCAATCTTAAGCTTTGGAGAGTATTGGAATAGTTTTGTACTACTCTCATTATTTGGAATTCCTTTCCCGGTTTATATTTCCGACAGATGTCAGCCTGACAAGAGCCTCGGAGTTCTTCACGACTGGCTTCGAAAAATATTGTATCCAAGAGCAAAAGGAATTATAACACAAACCACTGCGGCCAGAGAAATTTATCAGAGAATGATTTCTCATCCTGATATTACAGTAATCGGAAATCCTATTCAGCGCAATAATCATATGATTTCTGAGGAAGACCGGGAGAATATTGTGTTGAGTGTGGGACGGCTGATTCCCTCAAAGCATCATGATACGCTGATAGATATCTTTTTGAAAATTAATCAGCCCGATTGGAAGCTGGTAATAGTTGGTGGGGATGTGGCATATTCAGACAGGATGTCGCTGCTTAAAGAAAAAATCAGGATGCAAAATGCTGAAGAAAGGGTTATACTTACCGGCAATATTAATAATGTAGACGATTATTACCGAAAAAGTAAAATATTCGCTTTTACATCAAGTTCTGAAGGCTTTCCGAATGTAATCGGAGAAGCCATGTCAGCTGGATTGCCCATCGTAGCTTATGATTGTGTTGCCGGACCTTCAGATATGATTGAGGATGGTAAGAATGGTTTCCTGATTCCACTTTTTAACAATGAGATGTTTGCTGAAAGGCTGTCTGAGCTTATGGGGAATAAAGATATTCAAACAGAAATGGGCAATACATCCAAAAGGTTAATAAAACAGTTTAACCCGACAGAGATTGGTGAAAAATACTATAAGTATATGTTTGGCTAATTTCTCATTTTCAGTCAGCATTGTATTGAATGATTCTTCAGATATACATAAGTTATTGATCACGGATTGAATAAATTGTTGGCCTGCATTTACTGTTTGATAAAAAATCAGAGATTTTACTAATTTATGATCAAGAGCCTGCACAAGAGGATTAAACGAAATCTTATTAATCTGCCCGGATGGCGGTCAAAACGGCGGATTGTCGTTATCGAATCAGATGACTGTGGAAGCATCCGGATGTCATCCAAAGAAGCATATAATCACTTTCTTGAAAAGGGGTATCCGGTTGATAAAGATCCTTACAACCGTTTTGATTCACTTGAATCGAACGATGACCTTGAGAAACTGTTTGGGGTTCTTTCTTCTGTAAAGGATAAAAACGGAAATCCTGCACTGATGACTGCAAACAGTCTGGTTGCAAATCCCGATTTTGATAAAATAAAAGAATCAGGTTTTACCTCCTACTTTTACGAACCACTCCCCAAAACATTAGAAAAGTACCCTAATCACGACCGTGTTTTAAATCTATTCAAGGAAGGAATATTGAACAGGGTGATAAAACCACAGTTTCACGGCAGGGAGCATCTGAATGTGAATGTTTGGATGAATGCTTTAAGATCTGGTGAGGTTGCTGTAAGGGAAGCATTTGCATATCGTATGCAAAGTTTTCATTCTCAAAACGATCCGGTTTATTTCAATGAATACATGGATGCTCTGGCTTTTCAAAGTGATGAAGATATTCCGGGTTTATCAATGCTCCTTGAGGATGGTACAAAATTATTCAGGGAATTATGGGGTTTTGATTCCCGGTCATTTATTGCGCCGTGTTATATTTGGAGCAGCAGCCTGGAGCAAACGCTCAGAAATTGTGGCGTAAAATACATTCAGGGAATGATTAACCAGTTTGAACCAATTTCAGGTACACCCTTTAAGTATGATTTGAAATATCATTATATGGGGCAAAAAAACAAACTGGGTCAGAGATATTTAATCCGTAATGCATTTTTTGAACCCAGTCATACCCCGGAAACCGATAGTGTGGGTGACTGCCTCAAACGAATATCCACCTCTTTTATCTGGAACAAACCTGCAATCATTAGTACTCACCGATTGAATTTTATGGGCTCTCTTATTCCTGAAAACAGAGACAATGGATTGAGATTACTGGCTGAATTACTAAAACAAATTGTTGGTAATTGGCCTGATGTTGAATTTATGTCTTCAGATGAATTGGGTGACCTGATGAATGTCAACGGGAATTAACCAATGACCGCTAAAAAGCAAAGAATTCTTTTTATAATCCCGTCGCTCGAAGAGGGTGGCGCTGAAAGAGTTTTGGTGAATCTTCTGAATAAGTTTGATTTTCAGCGCTTTGAAGTTGATTTGTGTGTGGTCGAAAACAGGGGTATTTATTTTGGTGAAATTCCTTCACAGGTAAACATAATTACTTTTTTTAACAATCCATTTGTTTGTAAAGTATTCAATGGTCTGCATGTAAGATTTAACATTAATTTATTTTACAAATGGATTGCAAACCGAAAGATTAAGGGTAATTACGAAGTCGGGATTTCATTTCTGGATAGTGCATATACGGATATCCTGTTTTTTTTAAAAGGGAAAGTATCTAAAAGGATTTCCTGGGTACACTCGAGTTACCAGACATATCTGAATTTTGGCAAGTTTTATACAGGAGCTTACAAAGAAAGAATTATTGCAAACCGATACAGTAAGCTCGATAGAATTGTTTTCGTTTCAAACGACTCAAAAAAGGAATTTGAGGAAATATTTGGTCAGTTTCCGGGAATGAGCGTAATCTATAATATGATCGATGCAAAAGGAGTAAAGAAAAAGGCTGAAGCTCCATTTACTGCTCTTTTCGATGCTGATGTAACAAACATTGTTGCTCTCGGAGTTCTACTTCCTGTAAAAGGATACGATAAACTAATCAGGGCAGCCAGATTACTTAAGAATGATGGAGTCAGGTTTAAACTCAGTATACTCGGTAATGGTGACCTCGAAAATGAACTTAAACTGCTGGTAAAGGAGTTGGATCTGGAAAAAGAGGTTGAGCTTGCCGGATTTCATTATAATCCTTTTCCTTATCTGAAGCAATCGGATGTTTTTGTTATGACATCTGTTTCAGAGGGTTTGCCAACTGCTTTGATCGAAGCAATGATACTGGGGCTGCCAACAGTTGTAACAGATTGCAGCGGATGTCGCGAGATAGCCGGCCAGGGCGAATTCAGTATTATGACTCCACAGACAGATATTGGTATTTACCAGGGTCTGAAGGAAGCAATCAATAACCCTTCTAAACAAACCTATTTTCGGGATAAGTCATTGGAAAGAGCTGCCCTTTTTGATGACTCCCGAATTCTCCAGCAGGTTTATGACCTTCTGAAAAACAATCCCGCTACTCTATGAAAATCCTTCAGGTAAGTTCAACAATAAATACTTCAGCAATAGGACGTATTGCTGAAGAAATTGGTCAGTTAGCCATTGATAAAGGGGATGAGAGTTTTGTGGCTTATAGCCATATGGGGCCCAATGGAAGTAAGTCACGCGTTATTAAAGTCGGGAGTACATTCGATACATACTTCCATGGTATCCAAACCAGGATTTTCGATAACCATGCTTTCGCTTCTAAAGCAGCTACCCGAAAACTGATCAGGCAAATTGAAGAAATTGATCCCGATGTTATCGGTGTTCATAATGTTCATGGGTATTACCTGAACATGGAGATATTTTTCGATTATCTGAAAAAAGTAAATAAGCCTGTAATTTATACACTTCACGACTGTTGGTCATTCACCGGACATTGCAGCTATTTTGATTTTGTAAAATGCGACCGGTGGAAAACCCAATGCTATTCATGTCCAAGTAAGAAGGCTTATCCTTCAAGCTGGCTGTTGGATCGATCAAAGGAGAATTACCACAGGAAAAAGGAAATATTCAATGGGGTTTCTAATCTAACAATTGTAACACCTTCCGAATGGCTGGCAAAGCTGGTTAAGCAATCTTTCCTGGCCGGTTATCCTGTTCAGGTCATCAATAACGGGGTAAATACCAGTGTTTTTCACTCTGTTGTTTCTTCCGGTATCAGAGATAAACACGGAATAGGTCAGAAGAAAATGATTCTTGGTGTTGCATATATCTGGTCTCACCGAAAAGGTTTAGACGAATTCATAGAATTGAGCAAGCACCTTCCTGAAGATTACATCACGTTTCTTGTAGGATTAAGTTCTGCACAGATTGACCGGCTTCCGGCTAACATTAAAGGAATCGGACGTACCGAAAATGTTGAAGAACTGGCTGCCCTGTATTCGGCTGCCGATGTTTTTGTTAATCCCACCTGGCAAGACAATTTTCCAACCACAAATCTTGAATCACTTGCTTGTGGCACTCCTGTAATAACCTATAATACGGGCGGAAGTCCTGAAGCCATTGATGAACAAACCGGTATCGTAGTAGAAAAAGGTGATATTAATGGTTTGAAAAATGCAATATTCAGAATTATTGGAAATGGTAAAAATCATTACAACCTGAATTGCAGGGAAAGGGCGATTTCTCTTTTCAGAAAAGAAGACCGCAATGCAGACTATCTTGATCTTTACCGGAAAATGTTGTCATCCGGAAAATAATCAACATTCCAGGGATTGAATAAACAAATTTTCTAATTGCCACTGTGTGTTTTATAATCTGAAAAAATCATTCATCAGTCACATGCAGAATTTACCCGGTTGGCGGACCAACCGGAAAATTGTGGTGATTGAGTCAGATGATTGGGGAAGCATCAGGATGCCATCGCGGCAAGTGTTTGACAGTCTCAAGAATGATGGCTATCAGGTTGAGCAGGATCCGTTTTTAAAGTTTGATAGTCTGGCAAGTGAAAGTGATCTGACAAATCTCTTTGAAGTCTTATCATCGGTAAAAGACATCAATGGAAAACACGCAAAGATTACAGCCAATACGATAATGGTAAACCCTGATTTTGAAAAGATTAAGGCATCTGACTTCTCCGAATACCATTTTGAGCCGTTTACCAAAACCTTGAGCCGATATCCAAATCATGCCCGAAGTTTTGATTTATGGAAGGAAGGAATGTATAATGAAGTGTTTCATCCTCAATTTCATGGGAGGGAGCATCTGAATGTCGGAAGATGGATGAAAGCACTTCAGATGAATGACCCGGTTGTAAGACATGCTTTTAACCTTGGAATGATAAGTATAAGTTCCGAGCCATCTGAAATGCGTTTTGGCTACATGGAAGCACTGGATCATTTTTCGCCGGAAGAAAAGGCTGAAAAACAAGCAGTGATCAGTGAAGGACTGGAATTATTCAGGCAAACATTTGGTTATTCTTCAGGCTCTTTTATAGCCTGTTGCTATGTATGGGATAATGAAATCGAACAGGTATTGCAAAAGAATGGAGTTAAATATATTCAGGGTGTGGCTCAGCAATTGTTACCCCAGACCAAAAACAATGTGCATTTCTATAAAAAGAAATACCATTACATAGGGCAGCGAAACAGTTTGTCGCAGTCATATCTCACGCGAAATACCTATTTTGAGCCCTGTCTGTTGCCCGAAACAACGGATAATGTCGGTTATTGCATGAAGAGGACGGAAATTGCTTTTAAACTCCGGAAACCTGCAATCATTGCCTCGCACAGACTTAATTTTATCGGGGGTATTCATCCCGAAAATAGTGACCGGAATCTGAAACTGTTCAGGAATTTGCTTGTAAAGATTACCCAAAAGTGGCCAGATGTTGAGTTTATGACCTCAGATGAATTGGGTAATTTAATTGATAGCCGGGTTAGCTAAAAACAGGATATTCGTCGTATCTTTATAAATGTTTTCATATTTAGTTTAATTGTAGAATCTGTCATTCATGAGAATTCCATTTCGTGAAGCCCGGATAAGGCCCATAATTGTTGGTAATCTCAAGTATTCTGAATTTATTACCAATTTATTACCTATAGTAGCCGGGGCAACAGGAAATGCTCGTTATTGTTATGGAGTCTGGATGCGTCATCTTATATACCTTGCCAGATTTAACGGAGGGTCGGTGCCGGAAAAAGTTACTGAGATCGGACCGGGTGATTCAATTGGAGTTGGATTGGCAGCTTTGCTCTCCGGATCAGAAAGTTATTTCGCCCTGGAAGTTGTAAAATATTGGAACAGTGAGCGTAATCTCCGAATCTTTGATGAGTTGATCGAATTATTCCAAAAAGAGAAGAAATCCCTGATAATAATGAATTTCCATTGTTGCAGCCAGTTCTGGATAATTATGCATTCCCTGTACAAATAATTACCGAAGCTATCCTTGAAAGAGCCCTGAATAAGCAAAGAATTCAGCTTATCCGGGAGGAATTGTTAAATCCTGAAAATGAGAATAATGTCTGGATACGTTGTAAGGTTCCGTGGTACGATAAGGGAATAATTGAGCCTGAATCTCAGGATTTTATTTTCTCACATGTTGTTATACAACACATTGATGATATTAACAACACATTTTTTAATATGAATTACTGGCTTAAGCCTGGTGGTTACGTTTCTCATCTGATCGATTACAAATCACTTGGATTCACAACCAGATGGAATGGTCACTGGACATTTTCTGATTGGGAATGGCGCATTTTGGTTGGCGGACGGAAGTTTTCACAGAACAAGTTACCTCATAGTGCTTACATTCAGTTGTTTGAAGCTTACAATTTCAAAATTCTATTTATGAGCATTAATAAAAAAGCGAATGCGTTGACAAAAAGCATGCTTGCAAAAAAGTACCGGATGCTTTCACAGGATGATTTATGTACATGTGAATCATTTATTGTTGCTCAAAAACCACTGTCTGCATAAAAGCACTAAGTTAAATGCCATATTTCTGAGTTATCATTGTTACAGTTCCCATCCGGTATACTTCCAAACAATTACCCATAAAGATTGTCTCTTTTCGCCGTTGATAATACAATTACATTAAATCTGAATATTAAATGAATTTTCCATTTCGTGAAGCCAGGTTGAAACCAATTGTTGTGGGTATATTGAAATATTCACCACTGGTTACCAAATGGTTACCTGTTTCTGCCGGTGGCACATCCAACGCACGTTATTGTTATGCTGTATGGATGCGTCATCTCCAGTTTCTGGCTAAACATTCCGGAGGAAGTATTCCGGCTAAAGTTGCAGAATTGGGTCCCGGCGATTCAATTGGTGTTGGTCTGGCAGCTTTGCTGTCGGGCGTTGAAAATTATTTTGCACTCGATGTAATCAAATATTGGAACAATGAGCGCAATCTAAGGATACTTGATGAATTAACGGAAATGTTTCGCAACCGTGAGAAAATACCCGGGAATGACGAATTTCCATTGCTTCAGCCACATCCCGAAGTTTTTAATTTTCCTTCTCAGGTAATTTCGGATGCAATACTCGGGCAATCCCTGAATCCCGACAGGATAAGGCGGATTCGTGAAGAATTGATGAATCCTGAGAATGAGAAAAATGTTTTTATTCGTTATAAAATTCCGTGGTATGACAAAGGGATCATTGTGCCGGAGTCACTTGATTTTATATTCTCGCACACTGTGTTGCAACATATTGATGACATTGACAATGCTTATGCTGCAATGAGCCTTTGGTTGAAACCAGGGGGATTTTTATCTCATCTGATTGATTATAAATCAATGGGCTTTACAACCCGGTGGAACGGACACTGGACCTTCCCGGACTGGGAATGGCGGATGATGGTGGGAGGACGTAAATTTTCCATAAACAGAGAACCACACAGTGTACACATCAGGCTTTTTGCGAAAAATCATTTCAAAATACTTTTCCTGAGAATTGAAAATACCAAAAGTACACTTGCCAGAACCCGTCTTGCAACCAAATACAAGTCACTTTCTGACGAAGATTTATGTACCAGCGGCGCTTACCTGATTGCTCAAAAAGAGTTATCCTGATAACATTTTATAACTTGAAGGTTCTTCATATTAATACTGCGCTTGTTACTGATGCCCCCGGGCGCATTGCTGAGGAAATTGGGAAAGTACTTATTTCCAATGGACATGAAAATTATATCGGGTATGGCCGGTATTCGCGCTCCATTACGTCGGAGCCGGTCAGGATCGGAAACAACCGTGATCAGATGTTGCATGTTCTGATGACACGCCTGCTCGATCAACATGGATTTTGGTCAACTGCTGCTACAAAAAAGCTCACGGAGGATATCAGCAGGATTGATCCGGATGTAATTCACCTGCACAACCTCCACGGATATTACCTGAATGTTGACGTCCTTTTTAAATACCTGAAGTCGGCAGGGAAACCTGTTGTCTGGACTATGCATGATTGCTGGCCTTTTACAGGGCATTGCAGTCATTATGATTATGTAGGATGTAACCGCTGGAAAACAAAATGTTTTTCATGCCCAAACAAGAAAGCATATCCATCCAGCTGGTTTATGGATAATTCTACGGGCAACTTTTTCAGGAAAAAAGAAATTTTTACAGGGTTGGATTCTATGCATATTGTAGCTCCATCAGAATGGCTGGCAAATCAGGTAAAGGAATCATTTCTTAAGAATTACCCTGTTGAGGTTTTATCCAATGGAGTAAATCTCTCAATTTTCAAACCGAAAAGTGAGAATGATACTTTGAAATTGCGGTATGGTTTATCCGGAAAAAAAATTATTCTTGGTGTGGCTAGTTTTTGGGGCCGGCACAAAGGACTTGAAGATTTTATAAGATTGAGCGATCTGATATCAGATGATTCAGTGATTGTATTAATCGGGCTTAATAAAAAGCAACAGGAAGGTTTGCCTGTAAACATAACCGGTTTATCGCGAACGGAGAATATTGATGAATTGGCTGCATTCTATTCAGCGGCTGATGTCTTTGTAAATCCTACTTATGTTGATACTTTCCCCACGACCAATCTCGAGGCATTGGCTTGTGGTACCCCAGTGGTTACATACAATACCGGAGGAAGTCCTGAGTCTTTGGATTTTGAAACAGGTATGGTCGTCGAAAAGGGTGACTTATCAGCACTTTTCGCTGCGGTAGATTCAATACTAGATCGAGGTAAAGCGATTTTTACTAAAAAATGTCTTGCAAGAGCGGAATTGCTGTACAACAAAGAAAGTTGTTACCTGAAATATCTGGAACTTTATTACAGGCTGTTATCATGAAACTACCAATTGCAGTCTTTTTGAGCTGGTTGAAATTTTGTTAAACTCTGTTGAAAATGGAATTATAATCTGGCAGAATTCATTAAATACATATAAAAGGCATGTTTAAAGATAAGATTTTACTCATTACCGGCGGAACCGGTTCATTTGGAAATGCAGTGCTTAATCGTTTCCTTAAAACGGATATCAGAGAAATCAGGATTTTTAGCAGGGATGAAAAGAAGCAGGACGATATGCGTCACCAGTTGAATAATTCTAAGGTAAAGTTTTATATCGGCGATGTGCGGGATCGGCAAAGTATTGACAGCGCAGTGAAGGGTGTGGATTATATATTCCATGCTGCTGCCCTGAAGCAGGTACCATCGTGCGAGTTTTTTCCAATGGAAGCTGTTAAAACCAATGTTATCGGAGCAGGTAATGTGCTGGACTCTGCAGTTGACCATGAAGTAAAGCGTGTTATTCTGCTAAGTACCGACAAAGCTGTTTATCCCATAAATGCGATGGGGCTGAGCAAAGCGATGATGGAAAAAGTGATGGTGGCAAAGGCCCGCAGTTTGGGCGAAAACTCAAAAACAGTGATTTGTGGAACCCGGTATGGGAATGTTATGGCGTCAAGGGGCTCAGTAATTCCACTTTTTATAGATCAGATAAAAGAGGGGAAAGATCTCACCGTTACTGATCCTAACATGACCCGCTTTATGATGACGTTGGAGGATGCAGTGGATCTGGTGCTTTTTGCTTATGAAAATGGGAGAAACGGGGATGTTTTTGTTCAGAAGTCACCGGCATCGACCATTCATGATCTGGCCCAGGCTCTGATTGAATTGTACAATTCAAAAAGTGAAATTAAAGTAATTGGTACCCGTCATGGTGAAAAACTCTATGAAACTCTTGTAAACCGGGAAGAAATGGCAAAGGCAACAGATATGGGTAATTACTTCAGGGTGAAAGCAGATAACCGTGATCTGAATTATGACATATATTTCTCAAAAGGCCAGGAGAAATTATCAGTCCTTGAAGATTACCATTCTCATAATACGGAAAGACTAGATGTTGAAGGGACGAAAAAACTTCTGATGAAACTTGAAGTCATAAAGAAGGATGTCGGAATTTACTAAATCCGGAAATTAAAAGATAGACTGTACTTAAACTGAATAAAGTTTCAAAATGCTGAAAGTAGGAATTACCGGTCAAAGCGGATTTGTAGGATCGCACCTCTTCAATTATTTTGGTCTCAAAAGTGAAATTCAACGCATCCCGTTTGAAGATTGTTATTTTGATGACATTTCGTTGTTACAGGATTTTGCCGGTACCTGCGATGTAATTGTTCATTTGGCTGCTATGAATCGCCACGAGGACCCGGAAGTATTGTATAATACCAATGTTGATCTTGTAAGAAAACTGATTGCATGCATGGAAACTACGGGGAATAACCCCCATGTAATATTCTCATCTTCAACTCAGGAAGAATTGGATAACCTCTACGGCCGGTCAAAAAAGGATGGGCGGATATTGTTTGGGAAGTGGGCAACAAAAACAGGTGCGAAATTTACCCCTATGATAATCCCTAATGTTTTCGGACCATATGGCAAACCATTTTATAATTCAGTAGTAGCTACTTTTTGTCATTTGCTGACCCATGGCGGAGAGCCTCAGATTCACGTTGATGGTGAACTTAAACTGATTTATGTTAATGAATTGGTGGAACAGATTTACCAGGTGATTTCAGGAAATATATCTGAATCTCCTTTTAAGGTTCCCTCTACCTCTGAACTTAAAGTTACGGGAATATTGGAATTACTGGTGAAATTTAAGAATCTGTATTTTGAGAAGGGAATTATTCCTGAACTTAATTCCACATTCAAAGTTAACCTTTTCAATACATTTCGCAGTTTTATTGATAATACTTCATATTTTCCGGTCAGGTTAATCCGGAATACAGATGAACGGGGTTCTTTTGTCGAAACAATAAAGCTGGGTACAGGTGGACAGGTTTCTTTTTCTACGACCAGACCCGGAATAACGCGTGGCAATCATTTTCATACCCGCAAAATTGAGCGTTTTGCTGTCATAAAGGGTAAGGCCAGCATACAACTCCGACAAATTGGTAAGGACGATGTGCAGGAATTTTTCTTAGAAGGGAATGAACCTGCTTATGTTGATATGCCGGTTTGGGTTACACATAACATCACAAATATTGGTGAAGAGGATTTGTTTACTATTTTCTGGATCAATGAATGGTTTGATCCGAACGATCCTGATACTTATTTCGAAAAGGTGTAGTTTAAGTTTGGTATTTCCGCAAAACAGGTTTCAAAATTGAAATGGTGAAGTTTTATAGAAACATCAGGGTAGTTGAAGTTGGTGATGGCTATTTAACCGGTGCCCGTGGGTACAGATTTTACCGTTTTGACATTGAAACCGGAGTGTGGAGCTACTTTGGAAAAATCTCAGATTGGAAATTCGCTCTCTTATCCCGTTTTCGGATTTTAAGCAGATTGTTCAGGGCTGACGTACACTTCTACACAACTCTTCAGATCGGAATGCCTGTCTGTATAGCAAAAAAGGGAGTTTTTATCTACAATGAAAAATCGCGGAATTTTGAAAAATCATTTCATGTTACCCGAGGCACGCGCCCACTGAATATTTGTGAAGATGCCGATGGCAATATTTACTTTGGTGAATACTTTCATAATCCTGACAGGGATAGCGTAAATATCTACAAGTCATCTGATTATGGTAGGAGATGGGAAATCGTTTATACATTTCCGGCACATAGCATCAGGCATATTCATGGGCTGCATTATGATAAATTTACCGATTCAATTTGGGTTACCACAGGCGATCTCGAAGGAGAATGCCTGATTGCCTGTACAAAAGACAAGTTCATTACTTTGAATGTTATTCTTAACGGCGGGCAGGAATACAGGACTTGTAATCTGATGTTTTATGAAGATAAAATTCTGTATGGAACCGATTCTGAAACAGCTGTTAATCACCTGAAACAAATTGACCGTGAAACACTTGTTGTTTCAGAGTTGGCGGTGCTTCAGGGATCGGTTATAAATTCACTTAGGATAGGAGAGCGGTGTTTTGTTAATACGACTGTTGAGCCATCACAGGTAAACACTGATCAGAACTCCTATATTTGGATGTATGACAATGTAACGGGTGGATGCTCTGTTATAGCACATTATAAAAAAGATCACTGGGACCACCGGTATTTCCAGTTCGGGTGGTGCCGTTTTCCTGATTACACAGCCGACGATGATCCTTATCTGTATTTTCACGGAAACGCTCTTGAAAAGATTGATGGTAACACTGTCGGATTAAAAATCAGTGAATTGCGCGATAAAAAATAACGGTTTTAAAAATGAAAAAGCTAAAAGTATTAACAGTAGTCGGAACCCGACCTGAGATTATTCGTTTGTCGATGGTCCTTCAGAAGCTTGATCAAAGTGAAGCCATTGATCATATTTTGGTTCATACCGGGCAGAATTATGACTATGAATTGAATGAAGTATTTTTTAAAGACCTTGAATTGAGAAAGCCGGATTTTTTCCTTGGTGCCGCAGGTAAAAATGCGGCTGAAACCATTGGACAAATCCTGATAAAGATAGATCCGGTGCTCGAAAGTGTTAAACCCGATGCTTTTCTGGTTTTAGGCGATACGAATAGCTGTTTGTGTGCAATTCCTGCCAAAAAAAGACATATTCCCATCTTTCACATGGAAGCAGGAAATCGTTGTTTCGATCAGCGTGTACCTGAAGAAACTAACCGGAAAATCGTTGATCATATCAGTGATATAAATCTTACATACAGTGATATTGCCAGGGAGTATTTGTTAAGAGAGGGTTTGCCGGCCGATAGAATCATCAAAACCGGTAGTCCAATGTTTGAAGTGCTGATGCATTATCTGCCTAAAATTGAAAAATCCGAAATTCTGGATGAATTGAATCTGAAAAAAGGGGAGTATTTCATAGTGTCTGCTCACCGTGAAGAAAACATTGATTCGAAATCAACTTTCTGAATCTTGTTGAGATTCTGAACAGGCTGGCAGAATTGTATCAGGTACCTGTTATATTGACAACTCATCCACGCACAAGGAATAAAATTGAAGCCAAAGGCATTAATTTTCATTCCCTGGTCAGACTACACAAGCCATTTGGTCTGTCAGACTATATTAAACTTCAGATAAATGCGAAAGCTGTTCTTTCAGATAGCGGCACTATTAGTGAAGAAGCTTCAATTCTGAACTTTAATGCACTAAATATCCGCGAAGCGCATGAGCGGCCTGAGGCAATGGAAGAAACTCCTGTAATGATGGTAGGGCTTAAGCCTGAGCGTGTAATGCAGGGTCTGGTGCAGGTGCTTGGGCAGAAAGCCGGACAGCGAAACTTCAGGCTTGTAAATGATTATTCAATGCCAAATGTTTCAGACAAAGTTGTCCGTATTATTTTGTCTTACACAGACTATGTTAACAGAGTTGTTTGGGGTAATTCCGATACTAAATGAATATAGTTTTTTTAACCTTATCAAGATTCACGAATATTTCCGACAAGGGAATATACCCCGACCTCGTGCGCAAATTCTGTAAGGAAGGACATAATGTTTATGTTGTTTCTCCAATGGAGCGCAAGTTTAAAAGGAGTACAACGCTGATAATTCAGGGGAATCTGAATATCCTTAAAATAAGGACACTTAATATTCAAAAAACCAGTAATATTGAGAAGGGTGTTGCTTATCTGATGCTTGAGTATCAATTTATAAACGGCATAAAAACCTACTTCCGTGATGTAAAATTTGATCTAATTCTGTATTCAACACCCCCCATAACATTTTCCCGTGTAGTAAGATTTCTCAAAAATCGCGATCATGGCAGATCATATTTGTTGCTTAAAGACATTTTCCCTCAGGCAGCCATTGATTCAGGACTGATTAGCAAAAGCGGAATAACCTATAAATTTTTCCGGAATGCAGAAAAAGAGCTGTATAAATTATCTGACAATATAGGCTGTATGTCAGCAGCGAATATCCGGTATATCCTTGAAAATAACCCTGAGATACCTGCTGAAAAACTTGAGATTAACCCCAATAGCATTGAGCCCGTTAGTTGGTCAGCAACAGCTGGGCAGAAAAGAGAATTCCGGGCTAAATATAACATCCCTCTGGATGCTACAATATTTGTTTATGGAGGAAATCTCGGAAAATCACAGGGTCTGGAGTTTTACCTGAAAATTATGGAGGCTGCCTCAAAAGATTCACGGGTGTTTTTCATTACAGTAGGTTCTGGCTCGGAATATGAAAATATATATTCATTCATTCATGACAGAAAATTCCGAAACTCGATTCTGATTAAGGAACTGCCTAGAGATGAATATTCAAACTTGCTGGTGTGTTGTGATATTGGCCTGATATTCCTAAGCCGGAAATTTACTATACCGAATTTTCCTTCCAGGATTCTTTCATACATGGAATGTAGTAAACCTGTGCTTGCAGCCACGGATGCAGTAACTGATATCGGAGAAATAATCACGCAAAATGGTTTCGGACATTGGGTTTTAAATGGCGATTTGCAGGGTTTTTACAGAAAATGGAATTGCTAATTAAGGATAAAGACAATAATCTGAAAATGGGTACCAAGGGTTATCAATACCTGAAAGATAATTATACGGTTGATTTCTCATATAATGCCATAATAAAACATTTCGAATTAAACCCGGTTGTTGAAACGGAAATTCCAAAAAAGGAAAGAAACACCATTGTTTTTATAAATCAGAGTTCCGGTTACCTGATGATAGATATCGTAAATGCATTTGAAGATATTTTTGAAGAAAGGGTTCTGATGGCTGGTATGCTGAATAAACGCAACAGGTCGTTACACGATGGGGTAAAAGTCGCGAAACTGGTTCCTTACAAAAGGAATTCATCAATAAACAGATTATTTACATGGCCATGGAGTTTTTTACAGGCATTGTTCCTGATCAAATTCAAATACCGTAAAGCACAATTGTTCCTGGTTTCAAATCCTCCGTTTACAACATTGCTGCCATTGTTTTGCAGCAATCCTTTCTATCTTCTTATTTATGATGTTTTCCCTGAAGCCCTGGTAGAGTTTAATTATTTCTCTAAAAATTCTTTAATTGTAAAGCTTTGGGAAAGATCTCATAAGAATATATTTCCGAGGGCAGAGCGGATATTTACATTAACTGACGGAATGAAATCGGTTATACAAAAATACGCAGGTGAAAAAGAAGTTGAGATCATTCCTATTTGGACAGACAATGAGTTTTTAAAGCCAATTAAAAAGAATCAAAATCCATTCGTTGAAAAGTATAACCTCCTCGATAAGTTTGTTGTTCTTTATTCGGGGAACATAAGTGCTTCTCAAAATATTGAAGTAATTGTTGAACTTGCATCCATGATGCAGAGAAATGACATAATATTTGTTATAATCGGCCAGGGAAATCAAAGGGATAAAATTTACCGGATGGTTGAGATGTTGAAATTATGGAATTGTCTTCTATTGCCCTGGCAGGATACAAATGATTTTCCAAACGCCATAGCTTCGGGAGATCTGGCAGTGGTAAGCCTTGGCCGGGAAGCCTCTCAATTGGCTATTCCAAGTAAGTTTTACAATTTCCTTTCAGTGGGTGCACCAATGTTATGTTTAACCAGTAACGATTCAGATCTGGGGAGATTGGTAAATAAATATGAAGTTGGAGCTTGTTTTGAACCGGAAAAGAAGCAGGAGATAAAGGAATTTATTGAATATTTGATTGCTCACCCTGGTTATCGGCATAAACTGAGTCAAAAATCACTGGAAGCTTCAAAGGACTTTACGTCTGATAATATTTCAAAATTCTTTTAGGCAGTGACTCAGGTTAAAAGTTAACCTGTTTTTCAAAATAAAATCAAATTTAAGCATGTATAAAACATTTTTTAAACCCATAATGGATTGGATTGCGGCACTGCTTGCATTAATCGTATTGTTCCCGTTATTTCTCATAGTTTCGGTGTTTATCAAAATCGACTCATCAGGGCCGGTATTTTTTATACAGGAAAGGTTGGGGAAAAATGGGTCGGTTTTCAAGGTGATTAAATTCCGTTCAATGGCTGTAAATCAGCCCACTAAAGTAAGACAAGGGTCAAAATTGTATGAGAATGATCCGCGAATAACCAGGGTCGGACGATTTATAAGGAAAACCAGCATTGATGAATTACCTCAATTGATTAACATTTTAAAAGGAGAAATGAGTTTTATTGGCCCCCGCCCTCCAGTGACTTATTTTCCTAAAAAGTATGACGAGTATTCCAGCATTGAAAAACAGCGCTTTCAGGTGAAGCCAGGGATCAGCGGACTAGCGCAGGTTAGGTGCCGTGAAATTCATGATTGGGATATAAATATCCCTATCGATGTTGAATATGTTAAAAACTATTCATTTATTTATGATTTGAATTTGTTTTTGTCTTCTTTGTTTTTCTTTTTCAAAACTGACAATATTTATAGAAAAGAGTAAGAATAAGACAAATCCGGATTCGGAATTACTAAACTACAAGAAATGACACAATCAGGAAACATCGTTTCTATTCACCAGCCAAATTATATTCCCTGGCTCGGGTACTTCTACAAGATTGCACAATCAGATATTTTTGTTTTTTTAGACGATGTGCAATTCTCTAATCAGGGAATGCAGAATTACCATTATATAAAAACCCCGCAAGGCCCTTTCCGGCTTAAGATTCCTGTACAGAAAGTTTTTGGAGAAAATATCAATCAGGTTTTTCCCAATAACGATCTTGACTGGAAACTGAAGCATCTGAAAACTGTTGAAGGTAATTATAAACGGTCGAAACATTTTGAAGAGGTTTTCAATGACCTGAAGCAGCTGTTTATTCCGGATAATGCCAGTATTGCTGAGTTCGATAGAAGCATTGTAGAGTTTGTATGCAGGAAATTTGGAATATCTACAAAGTTCGTAAACTCATCTGAGTTGAATATTCATTCAAGCCGTGAGGAAAAAATTCTTGATATTTGTGATGCGCTGGATTGCAAGGTTTACTATTCCGGCACCGGAGCCCGTGCTTATCAAAATGAAGATAACTTCGTTCATCGTGGCATTGAATTAAGGTACTCCAAGTTTCAGCCGTTTGAGTATCCGCAGTTATGGGGAGCCTTTCAGGAGAATGTTACTATTATAGACTACCTCATGAATTGCGGCTATGATTGGGCCAACGTAATACAACATCAAACGAAAGAGTAAAATGGAAATAGGTAGTTTTCTGGAATTAGACATTAAACAATCTGGTGAGTTTTATTCCGGTTCTGAAAATATTGCCAGACTCAATTCAGCACGAAGTGGCATATACCACGCTTTACGATTGTATGGTTGTTCCATAATTTATCTGCCTCATTACCTTTGCCCTTCAGTAAATCTCTTTCTCAGCAGAAAGGGAATCGAAATAAGAAGGTATCATATCAACAATCAATTTGAGCCTCAGATTGATTTTATCGAAGATGGGGCAGCTGTTCTGATAGTGAATTATTTTGGAATACTGTCCGCGAGTAAACTTCTTTCTTTAGTTCGAAAATTTGAAAGAGTGATTATTGACAACTGCCCTTCTTTTTATACTGAACCAGTTGAAGGTTGTTATAGTGTGTATTCGACGCGCAAATTCTTTGGAGTTCCGGATGGCTGTTATGTAATTGGAGCTAATGCAGAGCGGTTTACGGAAGAATACAGCCATGATTATTCTTCTGATACAGCTTCTTTTCTTCTGAGAAGACATGAAATAGGTTGCAGTGCATCGTATGCCGGAAGGATGAAAAATGAAGAGAGAATTGATAATTCAGACATTTTGAATATGTCGGAATTGACGAGCGTTTTGCTGAAAGGGATCGATTATGAAAGCATAAAAATGAAAAGGCGTGAAAACTTCAGATTAGCCTGCGATTTGTACAGAAAAATCAATCTGATCGATCCGGAGATTTACACAGATAAAAATTCGACACCGATGGTTTATCCTCTGGTAATTAAGGATGAGGGTTTTGTTGATAAGTTGCGTGAAAAACAAATATATACCGGCCGATGGTGGAAATCTGTTCTGAATGAAGTTGCTGAAAGCTCTTTTGAAGCATTTCTGTCCAGTATATGATTCCGGTTCCGATTGATCAAAGATATAATGAAAGGGAAATCAATTATGTCAGTGAAGAAGTTTTCAGAATTCTAATGGATACTGATTGATGTTTTGACAGAATATTAAAACTTCTCCTGGTATTGTCTAATTCTAAAGTCTTGTAGTATGGCGGCAAAACTCACTTTGTATAAAATTCCTTGTAAAGAAGTAACTGGCAGAAATAGTTGGCCGGAGACACTTCTTGGCTATAAACTTATAGTTTATAAGCCCGGTTTGTTCAGGTTATCTCAATATGAGAGTAATGCTGTTGTTAATTTTCTTTGGTATATTGTTACTTTAGGCAAATTTAGAATCCTGTTTCTTCTTGATAATGAAATAGTTGTTCATTATTCGTACATTACTCCTAAAACATATCGGTTCCCGTTTATGAATAACAATGATATTCAGATCGGACCATGTGCCACAAATTCAGAATACCAGAAGAGGGGAATATTTACGGAGGTTTTAAAGCTAATACCCTCCCTCTACGCTGGTAAGAGTGATTCGGTATGGACATACACGACCTTAACGAATCTTGCCTCGCAGAAAGCATTTGAAAAGGCCGGATTCCATTTCTTTTCCTATGCCAGCATGTCGCTCAAAACGAAAATTGTTAAAATAATCTCTTAAAACAGGATTGATGACCAAAAACATTCTGGTAGTAGATCCACATCCCGACGATGAAGTGTTGGGCTGCGGTGGTGTGATGGCTAAATTTGCCGGCGCAGGTTTAAAAGTTTATGTGCTGGTTGTAACACGTGGCACACCTAAACTTTATTCAGCAGATAAAATCGATAATATCAGGAAGGAGGCCAGGAATGCTCATGAAATCCTTGGCGTAGCCGAAACTGTATTTCTTGATTTTCCTGCCCCTGAACTTGATCTGGTATCAATGGCAGAAATTGCCCGGGAAATTTCCGTGGTAATTAAAAGATTCAGCATTACAGATTTGTATATTCCCCACAGGGGCGATATTCATGGCGATCACGGAGTCGTATTTAATGCCTGCCTTGTCGCAGCCAGGCCAGTCGGAGATTACACCGTAAAATCTGTGTTTGCCTATGAAACTTTGTCGGAAACCGAGTGGGCGCCGCCGTTTGGTGACGATGCATTTATCCCGGCAAAATTCGTCGATGTTACTGAAACTTTCGATCAGAAACTGAATGCCATGAAGTGCTTCAAAAGTCAGTTAAAACAATTTCCGAACCCCCGTTCTATCGAAACTCTAACGGCTCTGTCAAGATTCAGGGGATCAACTGTTGGATTTGCAAATGCGGAAGCCTTTATGGTAATCAGGGTTATTGAATAATTATTCTCCGCAGGTATGAAAATCTGATTGTACCGAATTTTAATGACATAAAAAATACTTAAGCAGTTACAATGGTTCAGAAAAAGAGATAAACAATGAACCGTTTGAGATGCTATCATTTCTCGTAAATTGCTTTTAAAACTAAAAATCAGAATCAAAAACTAAAAACTCAAAAAAATGGAAGCAAAATTTTTGGAGCAATTTACAGAATTGCTCGAGAGGGAAACACCTGTCACATTAGAAGATGTTTTTCGCGAATACGATAACTGGGATTCATTGGCATATTTGTCAGTAATTTCATTTGTTGATGAAGAATACGGCATTGTTATTCCGCGCGAAGAATTCGGGAAGATGAAAACAATAAAAGATATTATCACTTTTATAGCTGCAAATTCATAAACCAGACTTACAATGGCTAATTTTACCTATAACAACATTGGTATTGCAGGTCTTGCTGCAGCAGTGCCAAAGCATATTTATCGCAATTTAACCGACAACAAAAACTTTACAGAGGAAGATGCGGCTGCTATTGTCGATAAAACCGGAATTCTGGAGCGAAGGGTTGCCGATGCCGCTACCTGTGCTTCTGACCTGTGCTATACAGCATCCGAACAATTGATCAATGAAATGGGGATTGATCGCAATGAGATTGATGTATTGATTTTCGTTTCTCAAACGCCTGATTTTCGGATGCCCGCCACGGGCATCATCCTCCAGCACCGGTTGAATTTGCCAAAATCATGTCTTGCATTTGATGTAAACCTGGGGTGTTCGGGCTTTGTAATTGGCTTAAACATGGCCTACAGCCTGCTTCAACAGGATTCAATCCGAAAAGTGCTGTTGTTAAATGGTGAAACCCGTACCAAGGTATACTCTTTTAAAGACCGCCAAACCGGATTTCTTTTTGGTGATGCCGGTACAGCCTGCCTGGTTGATAAAAACGATAAATACGGGCCGTCATGGTTTATGCTTGACTCCGACGGCGCAAAAAGCGATTATATTTCCATTAAATCAGGTGGCTATCGCAACCCTTCAACCCCGGATTCGTTTATTGAACGCGAACATGAAAACGGCCGTGTATACAGCGATGAACAAGGCTACATGGATGGAGCCGGTGTGTTTGAATTTGTGATTACAGAAGTGCCTAAATCCATCAAAAAAATACTTCAATTTGCAGGTTCAGAAAAAGAAGAGGTTGACTTTTTTGTTTTTCACCAGGCGAATAAATTTATGAATGAGCATCTGAACAGGAAACTCAAACTCGAAGAAGGGAAAGTACCTTTCAGTCTTCAAAAGTTCGGTAATACAAGCTCTGTTTCAATTCCAATTACCATTGTTTCAGAACTAAACGGAAAACTATCAGGTGCACAGAAGGTTCTGATTTCCGGGTTCGGTGTTGGCCTGTCACTCGGAACGGCCATTTTAAACATCGATAACCCATGGTTGGGTGAACTATCTGAAATTTAAGTGATGGAAAATCCTTTCAGTCTCGCCGGGAAAAACATCATTGTTACAGGTGCTTCTTCCGGTATTGGCCGTCAAACTGCGGTGTCGTGCAGCCAGATGGGTGCTCGGGTAGTGCTGATTGCCCGCAATACGGAACAACTAAACATGACCCTTTCCATGATGCAGTCACCCGAAAGCCATCTGGTTTATTCACTCGATCTGGCCGACCTTGACGGGATGGAAACAGTCATCAAAGATATTGTCGGGAAAACCGGTAAACTGCATGGCCTGGTTAATGCTGCCGGTATTTCAACTACGCTGCCATTAAAGCTAATTTCAAACGAAAAGCTTGAAGAGTTCTTCAAAACCAATGTATATTCAGCCATTCAAATGTCGAGGCTGTTTACAAAACAGGTGAATGTAAGCACAGAAGGGGGGAGTGTAATATTTTTCTCATCGGTGATGGGCATCGTCGGCGAATCCGGGAAAACCCTGTATAGCCTTACTAAAGGTGCACTGGTATCGGCTACCAAATCTCTCGCATTGGAATTTGCATCAAAAAAAATCCGCTTCAATGCTGTTTCTCCTGGTGTTGTAGTGACACCAATGTCTCAGAATGCAGTTTACAGTAAGGATGAAGAATCTTTAAACAGAATTATTGCTCTTCATCCCCTTGGACTCGGAATGCCCGTTGATATCTCAAATGCATGTGTCTATCTTTTGTCAGACGCATCACGGTGGGTAACCGGCAGCAATCTGGTGATCGATGGGGGCTATACTGCCAGGTAGTCATTCGCGGCAAGGCATGCCCAAAAAAAGAAATTCAATCATAAACGTTTAAAGATCAATTTTTAATGAAGAAAATAATCATCGTTGGTTCAGGTGGGCATGGTGCGGAATTGAATGACTATATTCAATACAACGAAAGAATTACCGGCAACAAAGAGTTTGAAATCATTGGCTACCTTGATGATAATCCTGATAATTACGCAAATTATAAATTTGGGGCACCACTCATTGGAGGGGTAAGGAATCACCAGGTAAGAGACGATGTAGAATATCTGATGGGGATCGCAAACCTCACTTACCGAAAACTTTTTGTCGATCAATATACATCTGCCGGAGCCAGGTTTATCTCATTAATTCATCACACAGCATATATTTCCGATAGCGCTTCACTAGGTAAGGGAGTGGTCATTGGCCCGATGGTGAATCTCGGCCCTAATTCGGTGATTGGCGACTATACCATGCTAAACTCACGATGCAGTATGGGACACGATACCAAAGTAGGGGAGTTCAATTTCATCAGCCCGAATGTTTGTTTCTCCGGATTTACCGAAATTGGCAATGGCAATCTTTTTGGGATCAACAGTGCAACCATCCCCGGGGTTAAGGTTGGTAACAACAATAAGATTATGGCAGGGATGGTTCTCGATAAAAATGTTGGTAATGATGAAGTTGTGTTTTACCGGTTTAAAGAAAAGGTGATTGCAGTTCCCAAATAGCAGCAATGAAACAAATTCCTGTTGAGTATAATGTTTTTAAGGTTGAATCCGAACTCTTCGGGCGAAAAGTCCTGGAAATAAGTGATCAAACCACCCCGGCAGAATATAGTGAAGGGCTTGAAAAGCTTATTAAAGATGAGAATCCCTGGTACATGAATCGCTTGTGCAGCGCGAACGACCTGCCCACCATACATGCTTTTGAAGAACTGGGTTTTCGTTTTGTTGAATTTCGGATGTTCCGGTATCTCAGGATCGAAAATATGCATCTGGGAGCGCATTCTTTCTTCCCATATCAGTTGACAGACCTAAGTGAAGAAGACATACCGAGGGTTTTTGAAATTGTTAACAGTTATCCGTCCGACGATCGTTTTACCCGCGATCCATTGGTGCCGGCGGGGATTTCGCTGCGCAGACTCGAACTCTATCTTAAAAAATCAATTGCCAATCCGCGTACTGAGTTCCTTTACGGTCTTGTAAACCATCATACCGGTGAACTTGCCGGATTCCGGAATGGTGAGTTTACCTCAAGAAATACTGTCAGATACTTCTACAGTTTTATGGATCAATCGCACAATACACAGGCATATGCTGCAATGCTCGAAGCTGCGGTGATCGATACACTGGTGAAACGCGGGATTACGAGGGTTGAAGCAGTTACCAGCGGACTAAATGTGCAGGAGATCAATGAAGCTTTCAGTTCACTTGGTTTTAAAGTTGAAAAAACAATGGTCCTGCTAAGGAAAATATTCGATTAATTCATGTTATAATATTGTTGCGTATAGCATGAACCAGTGAGGATGTTATCATACCTGTAATCAGAATGACTGTCAGTAGACAATTTCCCTTAACTAAACGACATTGAATCCGGATTCATTAAATATTAATTTTACGATAATTTCTTTTAACGATGATTTTTAAACGACTTTTTGATATTGTTGCTGCAATTTTCGGATTGGTTGTAACACTTCCTGTTTTTATTATAATTTTCATTCTCATGAAAATACAAATGCCGGGACCTGTATTTTTTAAGCAGAACAGGGTAGGCAGGCATGGTAAACTCTTCAGAATGATTAAATTCCGCTCAATGAAAGTGAATCATGGCGGAAGCTCAGTATCGGTGAAAGGAGAAAGCCGCATTACACCTTTGGGTGCTAAAATGCGTAAGTACAAAATAGATGAATTCCCGGAATTCTGGAATATTCTTATTGGCGATATGAGTTTTGTCGGCCCCAGGCCGGATGTGCCGGGATATGCTGACAAGCTTACCGGGGACGACAGGTTATTGCTCACTTTCCGTCCGGGACTTACAGGTGCTGCCAGCCTTAAGTACTCAAATGAAGAAGAACTGCTAGCGCTGCAGGACAACCCACAGAAATACAACGATACCGTTCTCTATCCCAATAAGGTTAAAATTGAAATTAATTATATCCGGCATTGGTCGTTTTGGCTGGATATAAAAATCATACTGCATACGCTTATAGGAAAAAAGCTGAAAGAAGCCTGGGCAAATTAGTATGCGAGTGCAAGTTAAAAAGTGAGAGAATTGATTTATTCTTATTGGATTGTCCTCAAAAATACTTAACCAGAAGCGGATCTTGTTCCCGGTCATCTTCCTGATCTTTATTGTTGTTGTGGCAGCAACTTGCCGGAAAGCAGGAACATGGCTGGTGAAAAAGGACGTACCTGTTCAAGCCGATGCCATTGTTATGTTGATGGGCAGCATTCCCGACAGGATTCTTGAAACAATTGATTTATACAATGCCGGGCTCGCTGAAAGGCTTATCCTGGTAGAAGAAAGTATGGGTTCTTATCGCGAACTTCAGGCCCGGGGTGCAACAATAATCTCCAACACGCAACAGTGCCGCAATGCAGCCATAACACTGGGCATTCCGGCCGATCGAATAATTGTCCTTCCGGGTGATGCACGCAGTACCCAGGAGGAAGCGCTGATTGTCAGGGATTACCTGAAATCAAGCACAGACATCGATACGATTTTATTGGTAACTTCTGCAAATCATTCGCGCAGGGCAAAAATAATATTTGAGAATGCGATCAAAAGGGCAGGCCTTGATGTAGTAACCTGTTCATGCCCGAGTAAGTATAGCCATTTCAAAGGAAAAGGCTGGTGGAAAAGCAAGGAGAACATTCAGAATGTGCTGATGGAATATATGAAAATGGCCAATTTCTACCTGATTGAAAAGAGACGGTTGTAAATATACCCAATTTTTGATGATTGATCAATCTTTTTGGGATTATACAAACACATGTCATTTTGAAAGTCCTCGTACAATCCTTTTATTACTTACCCTGCTTTGGTAATTAGTTCTTTTCAGTTTCATGTAATAGTTTGAAAATCAATTTAAAAAATAATAATAGATGACTTCACCACAAAGAATCTGGCTTTCTTCACCGCACACGAGTGGGCGGGAGTTAAAATACCTGCAACAGGCACTTGATTCCAATCTGATTGCTCCTTTGGGGCCAAACGTAAATGAGTTTGAGAAGGAAATTGCCGGGTATATTGGAATGAAACATGCTTCTGCCCTGAGCGCAGGCACAGCTGCCATACATCTGGCATTAATCCTTCTGGGTGTTGAGTCCGGAGATGAGGTTATTGCGTCTTCATTCACATTTTCGGCGACCGTTAATCCAATCAGGTATGTGAATGCGACGCCTATACTGGTTGACAGTGAACCAGAAACCTGGAATATGAGCCCCGTTGAGCTTGAAAGAGCAATAAAAGACAGGATTTCGAAGGGTAAAAAGCCCAAAGCCATCATTGTAGTTCATCTTTACGGCATGCCAGCCATGATGGATGAAATCATGTCCATTGCTTCAAAATATGAAATTCCGCTCATTGAGGATGCTGCTGAAGCACTTGGTAGCCAATATAAGGGTAAACGCCTGGGTTCTTTCGGTCTGATGAATATACTGTCGTTTAACGGAAATAAAATCATAACCACTTCGGGTGGGGGTGCTTTGCTTTCAGACGATGATGAACTAATCAGCAGATCAAGGTTTCTGGCTACTCAGGCAAGGGATCAGGCACCCCATTACCAGCATTCAACGATTGGTTACAATTACCGGATGAGCAATATAGTTGCCGGTATCGGCCGGGGCCAGATGGAAGTGCTGGACGAACGCGTTGAGAAAAGGAGAGAAAATTTCTTTTACTATAAAGAGCAGTTATCCGGTGTCAACGGAATTAGTTTTCAGGAAGAACCGAACGATGACTACTATTCGAACCACTGGCTTACGACCATATTGATTGATCCGCAACAAAGCAAAGGAAAAACCCGTGAAGATCTGCGGTTGTACCTTGAATCGAAAAACATAGAGACACGCCCCTTATGGAAACCCATGCACCTGCAGCCTGTGTTTGCCGCGTGCCCGGCATATACCAACGGTGTTTCTGACAGGCTTTTTGAAACCGGGCTGTGCCTTCCATCCAGTTCGAACATAACGAATGATGAAAGAGATTCAGTAGTATCCAGCATCAAAGAAATATTATCGTAAAAAAAGGACTTGCATGATCAACATCGAAAATTTTATTTCTCAGCATATTACCTTCAGAAAAGAAAGTTTTTTTCTGAAAGACATTGAAGCCAATGATGCGAAACTCAAGGCAGGTATACAGGGGAAATCTGTACTGGTTATAGGCGGTGGTGGAACCATTGGCTCTTCATTTATCCGCGAATTGCTGAGGTTTGAACCTGGTGCACTTGTGGTGGTTGACATCAGTGAGAACTACCTTACAGAACTAACCAGGGATTTGCGCAGCCGCTATGGGTTGAAAGTTCCGGATACCTATATCACTTATCCGATTAATTTCGGGGAACCCGTATTTGACAGGGTTCTCGAACGATATGGCCCTTTTGATATTGTTGCAAATTTTGCAGCGCACAAGCATGTTCGCAGTGAGAAGGATCATTATTCAGTTACAGCCCTGCTTGAAAACAATATTTTAAAGGCAGAGAATTTGCTGAATAAACTTTCTAAAAGCCCTCCCGCACATTTCTTCTGTGTGTCAACCGACAAGGCTGCCAATCCGGTGAATATCATGGGGGCGAGCAAAAAAATAATGGAAGAGGTAATTATGTCCTATTCAAACAGGTTCCCGATTACAACCGCCCGCTTTGCAAATGTGGCTTTCTCGAACGGTAGTTTGTTGGCTGGTTACCTTGAGCGACTGATGAAAAGGCAGCCATTTTCATGCCCATCGGATATCCGGCGTTTTTTCGTTTCACCCCAGGAGTCAGGACAAATCTGTCTGATGGCCTGTATGTTGGGAGCCTCTGGCGATATCTTCTTCCCCAAACTGGATGACGAGCAAATGATGAATTTCAAGGATATCACCATCTCTTTTCTGAATGAATTGGGATATGAACCTATGATTTGCTCAACTGATGAAGAGGCCCGGTATGAAGCAACCAGGCTTGATGAAAATTCAAAAAAGTATCCGGTTTATTTCTTCGCTTCTGAAACTTCAGGTGAAAAAACATATGAAGAATTTTACACAGAAGGGGAACAACTTGATATGGATTCATTCAATGCTTTGGGTGTTATAAAAAATGCACCTAAGAAATCAATCGCTGAAATTGAGCTGATGATCAGTGAGTTAAACAGAGTGCTGAGAACTCCTTCGCTCGCAAAAGCCGATATTGTAAAAGTAATGGGCGATTTTCTCCCTAATTTCTCACACATTGAGACCGGTAAAAACCTGGATCAAAAAATGTAATAATCATGTATAAAATCATTAAAAGACTCGGTGACATATTTTTTGCGCTGGCAGGAATTATTGTTTTTCTTCCTTTTTTCATTCCACTCGCCATTGCATTACTACTGACAGGTGAAGGCTACATTTTTTATCTGCAGGACAGGAGAGGCTATAAAAACAAGATGTTTAAGATCTGGAAATTTGCAACCATGCTCAAAGCGAGCCCTGGCCTGGGAACAGGCAGCATTACTGTAAGGAATGACTGGCGTCTTACACCAATGGGGAAATATCTCAGGGGATCTAAGATTAACGAGATTCCCCAGTTAGTCAACATCCTCACAGGTGAAATGTCTGTAGTTGGTCCCCGGCCATTGATGGAAGCAGATTTTGTGAAATTTTCTGATGATGTTAAGGCTCATTTCTACGATTGCAAACCCGGATTGACCGGAATTGCGTCTATTGTTTTTCGTGATGAAGAGAAACTTCATTCAGATTCTGATATGGATCCGCATGAATTTGATCGCTTATTTCTGTCGCCTTACAAAGGGGCTTTGGAACGGTGGTACCTTGAGCACTGTAGCTTTTATACCGATCTTGTTATTATTCTCCTCACTGCAGCAGTAATTGTAAAGCCTCAAAACCAATGGGTATACAGCTTATTTAAAGATCTGCCGGCCAGGCCGGGGTTTATGAAATAAGGGATGTTCATATCTGATACTCAATGTCTGCAAGAGGGTATTGATTTTGAGTGATCTTGTTTATATGCATCTATTTCTCTTTTTATTTAGTGCAAAGCCCTGTATAATCCTAAATTCGCTAAATTTGTTTTCAAACTGATGATTGTATGATTGTGAAATGGCCTTTGATTTACCAGAAATCAGGCCCGATGGGGTGGTATCAGGTACATACTCCTTTCGGGCTGCGATATATGATGATGGTAAATATGGATGATATCCTTGTTTCCCTTCCCTATTTTTCTTTTGCATCAATTACCAAAAAGGTACCTGATGTTGTTGAAGCCAATCCCGTTTTTACTTATGACGGGAAAGTGCTTACATGCAGTGATCCCAAGGTTCAATGGCATGTAAGAATGCTCAAGCCGGTTTCAGAATATTTCCACACTGTTAAAGTTGTTTCCTGGTTGCCGCTTGCGGACAGCCCGAAAATACAGCTATCACGGTTTAGCTCAAATGTAAAACGAAAAATCAATAAAGCAGTCTCAAATGAAATTGTGCTGGAGACCGGAGGACGTGAGCTCATCGGACAATTTTACGGTGTGTTTTCACACAATATGCACAGATTGGGAGCCCCAACCATGTCACGCAATTTTTACGGAAATATTGTGGAAGCCTTTGGCAAGGAAGCTACTGTTTTGATAGCCAAGCATAAAGGGAAAGCTATTGGAGGTGCTATCTGGCTTAAGCAGGGTGATTATAGCGAAGTATGTTGGTTCTCTACACTTGAAGACTACAATTCATTTTACACTTCCTATTTTCTATGGTGGGAATGTATCAGGTTATCGATTGAACGGAATTGTAAGGTATTTAGTTTTGGACGAAGTACCCGCGATTCTGGTCCGCACATTTACAAGCAACAATGGGGAACAAAGAATACCTCACTATACTGGTGTTTTTCATATCCGCCGCGTAATGACCAATACAGGATCGGGCCTTTTAATCTGAGCATGCCAAGCCGGAAAACCCTGAGTTTCCTCTGGAAAATATCCCCGTGTTTCATCATCAGGTGGCTTGGACCTATGGTTGCCGGAAAATTTTACTAATATCCGGTTTTTGAGCACTGATGTTTCCCCATCGTATTAAACCGACTACATTAATCGGGCTTTCATGCTTTTATTCCTAATATTCTATGCTTAGAACGTACTATAAAACTGCTGAAGATTTTATCCGTAAGCACAGGCTGCAGGCATTTGTTGATGTGTTGATTTTTTCTATCATAACTTATGTTTTTCATAAATTATGGTGGAATTTCTATGCGTGGTTAGAATCATTCAACTTTATCATAGGTTCAGCCGACTGGCTTGCCCGGCAGGTTTATCTTTCATCGTTGTGGTTTAATAAGAATATACTCTGGCTTGTGGTTACAACTTCTGAGCCTAACACCATGTGGTTTTCCAACGGAAGCCATGTTACCATCGATGAAGGATGCTCAGGATTGAAACAGTTTTATCAGATACTGATGCTGTTTCTGCTATTTCCCGGCCCCTGGAAACATAAACTCTGGTATATCCCATTCGGATTTTTTGTAATGTTTCTGGCCAATATATTCCGCATTGTGTGCCTGTCACTTATTGCTCTCTGGATTCCACAACATTGGGACTTTGCTCACGAATGGGTACTCAGGCCTTTTTTCTATGTTATAATTTTCTTGTTATGGGTTCTCTGGGTAGAAAAATTCAGACGGCGGAAAAAGGTTGAACCGGTGCTTTAAATCAATAATTTTTTCAATCAGTTCAGTATTTTTGGATTTTAAGTGTTTTGGTTCGAAGCCAACACAATTCGCATGGACGTACCGAAGGAATTTTGTTTTAAAATGTCTTTTTTTTTGATTCATTTGTTATTGAATTCAGTTCAATCTGAGCCAGAATATATATTAAATTTTAATGAACATATTTTTCAGGAAAAGGTTATAAATAACGAATAATTGTTGTTTAATTTTACAATGGTTTTTCGCATTTAAAGGCTGATCCGGAAAGTTACTTTTTCACCGAATGGAGATTTATATTTTTAGCCTTGGCAGAATTCTAAGGTTATTTGAATATCAATCATTTGTAGGCTGTTCGGAGTTTAAATTTTAAGCACTTTTTATTAGGGCTTTAATAGAAAAATAGTACAATATGCCTGATTATTTACAATGGATTAATCATCCGGGTTTTCGCATGGTTTCTGCTTTTGTGGTTGCATTCTTAATAGGTTATCAATCAATACCTGTGATTATTAATGTTGCAAGAAGTAAAAATCTTGTTGACGAACCCAATCACCGGACATCGCATAAGGGTAAAGTACCTACTTTGGGAGGAATAGCAATTTTTGGCGGATTCTCAGTTACAGTGCTTACTTTCAACCTTGCAGGCGATACCATCCTCTCCGCTTATCTGATCGCGGGTGCAATGATCATCTTTTTTCTGGGACTTAAGGATGATATGCTTGAACTTTCTCCTCTCAAAAAGATTTACGGACAGCTGGTTGCTGCTCTTATTGTGATCGTGCCGGGAGGTGTAAGACTTACAGATCTTCATGGATTTCTTGGAATGACCCAGATTCCATACTTCTGGAGTGTAGCTATTACCTTGTTTGTTTTCATTGTGATTATCAATTCTTACAACCTGGTTGATGGCATCGATGGACTGGCTGCAGGGTTGGCAATCGTATCATCGGTTTTTTTGGAGAATGGTTCTACAAGGCAGGCCAAGTCGGAATGGTGATAATGGCGGTGAGTATGATTGGTGTTCTTTTTGCTTTTTAAGGTATAATCTTCTTGATTCCAAGTATAAAATATTCATGGGCGATACAGGCTCTCTGCTGTTGGGATTCATTCTTTCTGTAATGGTTATAAGATTCAATGAGATGAATATATTAGGTAGTCCCTACAGGAATGTTGAGGCCGCTCCTGCACTTTCGTTTGCAATACTGATGGTGCCCCTGTTTGATACCCTGCGACTTTTTGTAGTGCGCCTTTACAGGAAATGTACACCATTTGCGCCAGATCGTGCCCACATGCACCATATTTTGCTGAAATTGGGCTTCAGTCACCTCAATGCAACATACACCCTGCTGGTTGCTAATATTGCTTTCGTACTGATTGCCTGGCAATTTCAATACCTCGGAACTACAAGACTGTTCGGGTTGCTTCTTTTTCTGGGTACAGTGTTTACGATTATTCCCTTTGCAATTAATGCTGTTCATAAAAATCAGCGGCAAGCAATCAATAAACATGTACTTAAATCCAGTAAATAATAAGGTTATCTGCTATTTCCCGTAGGATCCCTTCTCTTCAATGGGTGTTTAGTAAAACAAATACTTTTTCCTGAACAGCTTTTTCAATGAAGAACTGGTAATTCAAATACTGCTTAAAATTTCAGCGCTGGTTATCACATTCATGTGAATTGCCGGCGCTGATTTATTTTATTGGCAGTATGCTCCTTATTGATGAATGCAACTGGTCAATAATCTGTATAAATATATTTTCCTAAAAGAAATCCTTAATACCTTTATCATTAAATTTCTTTGTGAATTTTAGTTTATGAAACTTTCATTGAAGCGGGTATTGCTTCATATTTTATTTATTCTGTTGCTTCTTTCCTGTTTCCAGGCGGTTATTTTTCTTTTCCCTGTTGAGGTTGGTAATGCTCTTAATCCGGCAAGGTTAATGACTGTTTTTATCATGTGCAGCATAGCATTGGTACATAACGCATTTTTTAACCATTATTTATTGAAAAGAAAAAAGTGGGCTGTCTATGTGCCTGTTTCTATTTTATTTGTGATTGTGGGTTTGGTGTTTATACATTTACTTCTACCTAAAGGGTCGCATAGTGTCGGTTTTTCTCAATATATTTTTGAAATACTTGGTATTGTGTTTTTCTTTTTATTGGCTGGATTGGCGCTGAATTCAATTTATCTGCTTCTGATTGTAAAAAGCAATTATCTTGAAAATCAGATTATTATGAAGCAATTGGAGTTGGATCACCTCAAAAATCAGCTTAATCCACACTTTCTTTTTAACAGTTTAAATAATGTTGCTGCGACCATCCAGGTTGACCCAGAACTGGCACTTAATTATATTTACACCCTGTCTTCGCTTTTGCGATACCAGATTGAAAGTTCAGATAAAGAGACAGTTACGCTTGGGGAGGAAAATTTTTTTATAGAGAGTTTTCTTGGAATAGAGGAATTTCGTCTGGGTGAACGTTGCGAAATGAGCTTTGATTCAGAACTCTCAAATCCAGGCGAGAAATTTCCACCCAGGTTGCTTCAGCCATTTGTTGAATATGCAATCAGGCAAAGTTGCAGACTCGAATCAAATGCAGTGGTGAAAATTTCGCTGAGTGAAAAAGACAGGGAATTATATCTTGTTACTAAATTTTCATCAGCTGAAAGCATTCCAAACACGATGGATGGCTCGAATGAAATAGAGAATGCGAAAAAAAGACTAAAAATGTTTTATCAGAATTCCCATAAAATCACAACTCAGAAGTTAAATGGTTTTATTGAAACCATCTTATTTATTGATTTGAAAAATTACAAACGAATTGGTTGAACAATATGAATGATAAAATTGAATATTCAAATCAGAAACTTCGTTGTCTGGTTGTTGACGATGAACAGCCGGCGCAGTGGGCTCTCAGCAATTTTATCAATCAGACGGAATCCCTTGATCTGATTGGCTGCGCTTATGACGGTTCAGAGGCTGCGAAAATTTTAAAGGAAAAAGTGATTGATCTTTTATTTCTGGACATTAATCTGCCAGGCATGAGCGGTCTTGAGATGTTGAATACCCTTGAAAATCAACCGATGGTTATTTTTACAACTGCATTTTCTTCTTACGCGATTAATAGTTTTGATTACAATGTAGTGGATTACCTGGTAAAACCAATCAGTCGTGACCTTTTTTGACCGTGCTGTCAGACGGGCATTTGCAAGGTTGGACCGGGAGTGGAAATCCAGGAGGATGAAAACGAGGAAAAAGCAAAGATAGTTGAAATTAATACCGGTGGTGATTTTGAGTATATTGAAGCAGGACAGATTATGTATATTCAAAGCTATGGTAATTATGTGAAGGTATTTACAACCGGAAGGATGATACTTGGAACCCCACTACTACATAAGATGCTCAGCGTTTTACCTAAATCACTTTTTGTGAGAATTCACAAATCATACATAGTAAACAAGGATTATATCGGGAATTATAATAATTCTGCAATTATGGTGGGTAAAGAACAACTCCCGATTGGTATATCCTATCGTCAGTCGGTAATAAGCCGGCTTGCTTTGCCATAGTGTTTTGGATTTTATAATTCAACCATTTCGGGTATTACGGGCTGGGGCAGTTCAAACCTGCATTTTTTTTTCCGGACGGTTTTCTATCATGTGGTCATTCGATGAAATGATCAGTTTGTTCCGGAGTAAAATAGCTACAGTGCTCTGAAATGTCTGCTGCTTTGTAAAACCGGATCTTTAAATGTTGAGTCCACTCCGAAAAGTAGGAAATTCAATGATTTTCAGATGTTTGACCCCTGACCCCAAAGGGGAACATCTGAAAATCATTGAATCAGGAAGTCTCCCCTATGGGGAACAGGGGGTCAAATGACTTTTCGGAGCGGACTCAATGTCCAAATTTCAGGTCCTTATTCTGTCCTGCATAAAGGTTTATTTATTTCATTATATTTGCAAGGTCTTTAAAATGAGATTATTCTTTTTCAGGAATTAAGCGATCTGTCATGGTAAAAAATCTGGGTGTTCAGAATTCGATTTTCAATCAGTTTATTTCCGAAATAAGGACTCGGTTATTCAACAGGATAGCCTTCGCTTTCGGTATAACATGGAGCGTTTGGGCTCAATCTTTGCCTATGAGATTAGCAAGGAACTGGAATACGAAATCAAAGAGGTAACAACTCCGTTAGGTGTCGCAGAAGTACCGGTACTGAAAACATTTCCTGTTCTTGCAACCATATTGCGTGCGGGATTGCCATTGCATCGTGGAATGTTAAATGTTTTTGACAAATCGGAAAATGCCTTTGTATCTGCCTACAGGAAACACAGTAAAGACGGACATTTTAATATTCAGGTTGAATATGTTTCAGGCCCGGATCTTACCAACAGAGTGGTAATTCTTTCGGATCCAATGCTGGCCACCGGGGCTTCTTTGGTATTAAGCTATAAATCACTGATTGCAAAGGTAAACCGAAGCACACCCACATTGTTACTAATAGCCAGTACCCAGGGTGTGGATTATATCAGGCGTCATCTTCCGGCTGATGATGTAACGCTATGGGTAGGTGCAATCGATGATGAACTTACAGCCCAGGCCTACATCGTACCTGGTCTTGGCGATGCCGGAGATCTTGCTTACGGAAACAAAATTTAACGGTCAGAAGTATTTCCTTCAATAAAAGATAAGGCAGGTCTGCATGGATCTGCCTTTATTTTTGTGCAGTTTGTAAGCCGACAAAGTTGTATTTGGACCAGAGCTATTTAAATGGACATAAATCCAATACTTACTTCTGGCCGCTAATTCATCTGATTTTGATAAAATGAAGCTTAATTCAAACAATCCAACCAATCCGGCAATCTTAAAAAAGCGTAAGTTTGTAAAAAAAAAGCCTATGACAGGCCTTGTTAAAGAAAATATCAGAATCTCACTTGATTCAATCCGATCTCATCTGCTGAGGAGTACGCTTACAGTACTCATCATCGCGTTTGGAATCATGGCTTTGGTAGGAATACTGACTTCGATCGATGCGATCAAGTATTATCTAACGGAAAATTTTACCATGATGGGAGCCAATACCTTTACCATCCGTAACCGGAGTATGCGGGTTCAGATGGGTAACAAGACATCTCTTCCGAAGAATTTCCGTGAAATTTCATGGGATGAAGCCATGAGTTTTAAAGAGAGTTACACCTTCCCTGCTTTCACTTCAGTATTTACTTTTGCAACACACACGGCTACGTTAAAGTATGGATCTGAAAAAACCAACCCGAATGTACCGGTAATTGGATCCGATGAGAACTATATCCTTACATCAGGCAATGAAATAGAAAATGGGCGCAATATCTCCCCGGTTGAAGCTTCTTCTGGTTCCCATGTGGCAGTTATCGGGGCCGACCTGATAAGCAAGCTTTTTGGGGAAGGTGTTGATCCTGTTGACAGAATAATCAGTATCGGACCCGGAAAATACAGGGTTATCGGGGTTCTTAAAGCTAAAGGATCAAGCCTTGGCTTTAATCCGGACAACATCTGTATATTGCCTATTACGAATGTGAAGCAGGCTTTTTCGCGTCCAAAAATGTCATTTTCCATTAATGTGATGGCTGCCGATCCAACCCGTTTAGATGCGGCAATAGGCGAAGCAACCGGACTATTCAGGGTTATCAGGAAAGTCAGGGCTGATGAGGAAGATAGCTTTGACCTGGCTAAAAGCGATAATCTTTCTGAAATGTTATTTGACAATCTTAAATACCTGAGATATGCAGCGACCATCATTGGGATAATTACCCTGATTGGGGCTGCTATCGGGTTGATGAATATTATGTTGGTGTCGGTTACCGAGCGTACACGTGAAATTGGAGTCAGAATGGCACTGGGAGCTAACAGGCGAACGATCCGTAACCAGTTTCTGACTGAAGCAATTGTAATTGGTCAGATAGGAGGCATGGTCGGAATTGTTTTTGGAATTTCCATTGGAAACATTCTTTCATTTATCATCGGGTCCGGTTTTATTGTCCCCTGGACCTGGATTATTCTGGGAGTTGTTTTGTGCTTCGGGGTGGCAGTTTTATCAGGGATAATACCGGCAAGCAGAGCTGCACGGCTTGATCCGGTCGATTCACTGCGTTATGAATAAACATCCTGAAAAGTGTAATTAAATCCACAGTTTCTTCCACATAGACGGGGACCGGTAAATTCAAAATAATTACGGATGAAATCTGAGCTTCTTCTTTATTGCCAGAAAATTACTCCAAGACTCCAGTACATCACTGGATTAATTATGACTGATATACTGGGGTTGAATATTTCTTTGACAAATAATGAGGAAGAGTATAAAGCCTTTGATGGGGCCAGAATCTGCTATCACAGTTATCAGATTATTCCGGGTGAAGAGCTGGTTATCATTCCTTCCGGGTTGTTATCTGAGAAAGGGATTAACAGCCACCGGCTAAGTTTTATTGATTTTGATTCTTCCAGGGCATTTTTCCCGGTGTATAGTAAGATTTCCCCATTACCCTTCGATCTGTTTTCGGCATCATTTTACCTTGTAAGCCGGTATGAGGAATATTTGCCCTATATGAAGGATGAACATGGACGGATGCTTGCAAATTCGGGTATTGCCATGCAGCAAGGATTCCTGCAGGTTCCCGTGGTTAACCGGTGGGCTTTTTATCTGAAAAGTCTGTTGATGGAAGTCTTTCCCTCATTGAAATTTAATACCGGAAAATTCAGATTTCAGCCAACCATCGATATTGATTCGGCATGGGCATATCGCAATAAGGGCCTGATACGCACAATCGGCGGATACCTTAAGGATCTTAAAAACTTCGATGTCGCTGAAATGAAGAAAAGGTCCCGGGTGTTGATTCAGCTTGATAAGGATCCATTTGATACTTACGAATTGATGCAGGAGATTCATCAAAGTTATAACCTCCGTCCGGTCTTTTTTATTCTTTTTGCGGATTATGCATTGAATGATAAAAATGTTCCGGTCAACAACGATGGGTTTCAGAGGCTTATAAAATCACTCGCTGATTACGCTAAGGTTGGTATTCACCCGTCATATGCTTCAAACAAGAATCCGGTTTTACTTGCAAATGAAATAAAGAGGCTCTCTTCGGTTGTCAGGGCTGAAATAACCAGCAGCAGGCAGCATTTTCTTATAATGTCATTCCCCGAGACATACCGCAACCTGATCAATCTTGATATTACCGACGATTTTACCATGGGTTTTGCCGGACAACCTGGTTTCAGGGCGGGAATTTGTACTTCATTCAAATGGTACGATCTTGAGGCTGAAATATCTACAGACCTTACTATTCACCCTTTTGCCCTGATGGAAGGAACTTTGGGACTATTTGCACCTTGAAACCTAAGAAGCGACGAATTACATCAGGCCTCTAATTGATCAGGTAAGAGCTGTAAATGGTACTTTCATCAGCCTGTGGCACAATGAATCCTTTTCAGATGAGAAACGGTGGAAAGGATGGGTTGATGTTTACAAAGAGATGCTTGCTTATGCCATGCCTGAAATACACGTTTGATCAGAGTAATATTTTCCGTAACAATAAAATAACAATTTGTTAATATACCTTTTTAATTACATTTTAAAGCTAAATAAATAAAAGTTTTAGACAATCCCACTTTTCATCCGTAAATAAATGAAAAACAATATATTAATATGTAATAATGCAAAAAATGCAGGTTAATGCCAAGGGCTACTATTTAATATATTTTTGTCATGTGTAGATACATAATCAGGTATTGTTGTTTTATTTGATTTTTTATCTTTATCTTTGTGCAAAACAAGGATAACTATACAAGCTAATATTACTTCAGACACTAATAATAAAATTGATTGTAATCATCATGAAATTAATTTCTTATGTATAAGAGGTACCAGATTTACATTACTGGTAATGTTCAACGTGTTGGATTTCGCAGCAAAGCTTATGAGAATGCGCTTAAGTTGAATATCAGTGGCATGGCAATGTATATTGATCATGCAATTATGATTGAAGCAGAAGGTGATGCAGGTAATTTGTCTGATTTTATTGATTGGTGCCGGATCGGGCCAGAGTTATGTACGATAGAAAGTATTGAGGTAACCGAACAACCTCCGCGCTTTTCGGATGGTTTTGATTTGGTACATGGAGTTGTTTCTTCGAAAAAACTCAGCGATTTCTTTGTAAGCTGAGTGGCGTTCCCTGATTTTACCTGGTGCCCATTCATTTCTGATCGTACAGGCATATATCATCTCTTAGTAAATCAGGTTTTCATTCCTGTTTTTCTTCAACTCCCCGTCATCAAGGCGAATACTGATGTAATTATGCAGCCTATTCAATATCTTTGCAGCAGAAAATCAAATTTGCAATGGAGCCAAATGACCTGACAGCGAAAGTAATTGATACTTCAAATTTGCAATGGTATGCCTGTTATACAAAACCAAGAGCTGAGAAAGTTGTCCACCAGAGGTTAGTGCATTCCGAAATTGAAAGTTATCTTCCAGTGCAAAGAACCCGCAGAAAATGGAGCGACCGGATAAAATGGGTTGATGAACCACTGTTCAGATCATATATTTTTGTTAGAGTCAATGTTCCGGATTTTATAAAAGTATTACAAACTGAGGGTATTGTCAGGTTTATTACTTTCGAAAGGAAAGCTGTGCCAATTCCTGAAACTCAGATTGAAGCCATCCGGATGTTGTTGGGACAGGGAGTTGAACTTGAAGTAACAACTGAGAGGATTAAACCAGGACAAGCAATTGAAGTTCAGGCTGGTCCGTTGATGGGGATCAGGGGAGAACTTGTTGAATACCGCGGGAACAGGAAGGTACTTGTTCGCCTGGGTGAAATAGGACAGGGAATCCTGGTTACTATAGGTCCTGAATCCCTGCTCAGAATTTGAGGCACCATGGCGTTGTTCATTCTACTGAAGGACAAAGAGTTCATTGCTGTCGATGACCAGGTTGAAGAAAACGCCGGTTTTTAAATGAAACCGGCTTAAGGATTGCCGAAAACTAAACAACCCGTCCTTCTTTGATGTATTCTCTTAAAATCGCATTTTCCAGTCTTTTAAGAGAAAGGGTATTGGTCTTTTCTGCGGCGCATTCCAGTGCACAGAAGTGAGTTACATTCACGATGCCCGCTCCGCTGAGTTCATAACGTGAAGCAATCTGGTACCACTCAATATCTTTTGATTTCTCAAGATTTTCAGGCAGCGTTTTTTCCCAGATGGATGCCCGTTCTGATATACCGGGCATGGGGAAATGAATAATTGCCTGAAATCGTCTGATAAATGCATCGTCAATGTTGCCACGCTGATTGGTAGCCAATATAACCACTCCGTTAAATGCTTCAATTCGTTGAAGAAGGTAGGCTACTTCCTGATTGGCATATTTATCGTGGGCATCCCTGATATCGGTTCGTTTCCCGAAAAGCGCATCGGCTTCATCAAAGAAAAGAATCCAGTTTTTATCTTCAGCGCGGTCAAACAATCCGGAAAGATTTTTCTCGGTTTCACCAATGTATTTTGAGATAACCGTCGAAAGATCAATTCTGAAGACATCCTTGCCGGTTTGCCTGCCAAGAAGGGTTGCAGCGAGTGTTTTCCCGGTTCCCGGAGGCCCGTAAAACAGTACCCTGTATCCCGGTTTGACTCGTTTTCGGATGGTGGCATCTTTCATCAATGTTTCGTTGTGGTTGATCCAGTTTTCGATTTCAGATAGCTGTTTCCGTGTTGAATTATGCAGAACCAGATCATTCCATTCCATTTCAGTTTCGATGTGTTCTGCCGGGAAATCAGCACTGAATCGTGGCTTACTGATTCTGCCACTGGTGATGAACTCTACTATTTCAGCATCAACCATCAGTTGTCCGCTCATAGCAGGTTCACTTCCATGGACGGGTCCGAGCCAGAGGATATGCTTTTTTGCAAACCAATGTTCACTGCTAAATAGACGCTGAATTTCAAGACGTTTTTCAAGATTGGTACCTGCCAATATGTAAAGGGCTGTTTCCCCGGTTGGCAGAATCCCCCGGTGATGAACTCCCTTTATCCCGCCGAATTCCGGGAAATCGCCTCCTTCGGGTAAGTGACCCGAAATAATGCGGTTGAAGTAGCCAGGTTGGATATGTGACGCCAATGCAAGCAGGAAAACTGCCATTTCAGTATTATTTGCCTGGTATTGATTCATGAATTCTGAGATGACAGAACCGGAAATGGATGACGGATCAAATTTGTACAACTCCTGGTTCTCCGGCGTATCAGGGTTTTTCAACCTGACCGATACGACTTCGGAAAGCCAGTTCAGGCTGCTTTCAAGGCCGGTAACACGTTTTTCAGTTTGATTCATTCTCTGTGATATTTTAATCAAAACCCGCCCTAAAGAACCGGTCTATTCATTAAGTGTAACAAAATTCAAACAGCCTGTTATTTAACAGGCGTTTCGGTAAAGCTGTCATCTATGGCCCATGAACGTTTTATGCGGCGCACGTGTTCATTTAGTTTTGCACCGGCCATTTCCGGATGACCATCGTCGAGATGTTGTTGAATGGAACTATTTTCTTTACTATCACCGATAAAGATATTTTGAATATATCCGAAGAATTTTGCGTACCGTGTTTTAATACCCTGTCCGATGGATGCTTCGCTCAATGGATCGGGCACGGGGGTACGGGCTTCAGCAATCGACCCTCTTTGCTCGATAAATAATTTGGCCTGTGAATATTTTTTCCCTTTGATGCTGTTGCTGTAATGCTTTGATATATCATCAGAAGAAACCACATGCCGGCGTGCCAGTCCGGCCGACTTACGCAGGTTGATCATCCTACCCTCAGAATCAGGAACGATGTCTTTTGATCCGGGGTTCATGCGCTGGTGCTCACCGGCTATTCCCTTCTTCTGAGCCGGACTGAAACTACCCCTTGGAATTGGTATATCTGTAACTATACCATCTTTTACTCCCCAGGTATTGAGTGTTGCGCCGATATGGCCGCCAAGCTTACCAAGTTCAGCATCCATGAGTTTTACATCTGCATCGGCTTTTTGAGCAAGCTTGCCCGAAGCAGCAGCTTCGTTGTTATCATCCACTTTTTTTAACCGCCCCTGTATCCTTTCAATGGTTTTCTCATGGCCGACAGCTATGCTGACGGGTCCTTTCCGGGTATTTTCTGCAATACTGCGTTCTTCAGCAGCTTTTGTAAGAAAAACGGAAGGCTTTTCAGGAACAGACTTTAAAACCAATCGTGCATTTTTATCATTACCTTCAAAAGTTAAATTGTGCGTCTCACCACCACCGCTTACCGGAATCTTCTTTTTCCACCAGTTCAGCAAACTTTTTGCTCCAGCCTTAACAGCAGTAACAAACTTCTTCAGCATATTTCCCAGCCAACCAACAATCTTATCCAGCCCTTTATCTATCGGCTTTCTTATTTTATTGATGATCCCTACAATTTTCTCCGGAATATTGCCCAAACCTGCAAACTTTGCCAGGAAGGCAATGATAAGGGTTAGTGTATTGGCCATGGTCTGTTCAACCTTTTGGGCGGCTGCCGAAACCTGGCCTGCCGCAATGGCAGCGATAGAATCAATAAACGAACCGACCACCCTTGCTATCTGACTGATCTTTTGAATAAAGAATGTTATCGTATTGTAAACTGCAATAATGGCCTGAATTACTGCCCCTGCCGGATTGAGCATGCTCACGAGTTTAGTAACAGCGGCTTTAACAACTTCTGAAGTAACCAGTTCTGTAATTTTGGCAATCATCTGATCTTTGAGCTCGGATAGTTCGGTTTTGATCTGCTCCCAGGCAGCAACAGGCCCATCCTTTATGAGGGTTACCACGATCCCGGCTGTTTTTTCAAGTCCGGCGAGTACCGGTTCAGGGAATATTTTCAGGAGTTTCGATCGGATGTTTTGCCAGGTTAAGCCCAATACCGACAGCACAAGTTTTATAATTTCCAGCAGGCTGAACGATTTCGGAATATAAACACCGGCTTCACCCAATGGTCCGGTAATCCATTTGATCAACCCATTTTTTAAATGTTTGCCGATATTGGAAGCAAATAACTGAAATCCCATTTTTCCGGCTCTGACCAGGTTGCCAACAAAGCCAACCGGGTTCTGAATGATTGTTCTGAAAGCGCCCTGAGCCTTTTTAATATATGGCACTGCTCCGGGTGCTACCACCTCGAAGATTATTTCAAGCAAGGTGATTACCTGTGCCAAAGCCCAACCAATAAATTCGCCGGCGATGTTCAGGAAAGCTTTACCAACCTTAATAAAGACTCCTGCCACGGTGATTACATCCTGAATGGTTAGAGAGGTGAGGGTTTCAATAATTTTTGCCGGGATTGACCGAACAAACCCCATCAATCCTGACAAGGCTCCCTGAAACCAGGTCCAGGCGCGTGCTACGGCATTTGATTTTTTGATATTTTCCCACACTTCTTCCTGTCCGATTAATTTCATAAAACCGCCGATCAGTGTTTCGGGGGTTCGCGGATAAGGATCGCCGGTAATCGGGTCCTGAGCAAGGATGGCTTTCAATAGATCATAACCGGCCGTCCCTTCTGCGAGTGCTGCCAACGGCCGGAGTATGGCTTCTCTGATCAGTTGAAGAATCCCGGTTACAATACTTGCGGCAAAGGAAATCAATCTGCCGGCAGGTCCGGTAAAGATGCTTTTTGCTCTTTCCCAGACTCCTCCAAGGTCGATGATATCGGTCCAACTCAACGAATCGAGGAATCTTCTGAGACCTGACATGATATCGCTGCCGATGTCGCCCAGGGTGGCGATCTGTCTTTCAACCCATGAACCTGCCTTGCTGAAAACACCATGATTGTCCAATGCCTGTGTAATCAGATGTCCACCGGGTATCAGTTCAATCAACGCCCTCAGTATGTTGGCCGCATTCCTGTCAGCGGGCTGCCTGTTGATCGGGTTAAAGCCAATTAGAATTGTAAGTAGCCGGAAACCGGGGATGTAATAGGCTTTATCGGCAAAATAATCCAGAGCATCCTGAATCCCCAGCCGCTGAATACCGGGTGTGGAAGTGGTGGTTGATACCTGGGGACTTCGCTGTATGGAGTGGCCTTGCTGAATGGTGTGGGTTAATTCATGTGCCAGCAGTTGTTTTCCTTCACCGGTGCCTGGCTGATATTGGTCGCGTGAAAAAAAGATGTGGTTTTGGTAGGTAAAGGCTCTTGCGCTTAATTGATTGCTCAATCCGGCCGATTCCTGGTCATTGTGAATCCGGACATTGCTGAAATCTGCATTGAAACGGGGTTCCATATAACCCCTGACGTCGCTGGATAATGGCTGCCCTCCGGTGGTTTTATTGTTGATCGATGTTTGGGCTGAATCACTGACCGACGGCGTACCGGATTCTTTACGCTGCAGTTTCTCCTCATCCTTTTTCTGAATTTTCTCTTCGGGTATTGCCTGCCTGTTGATTTCTTCAGTCTCCTTTTTTTGCAGTTTATCTTCCGGCTGTCTTTGCACCTGCTGTTCTTTTTCCGGTGGGGCAGGGGATGGCATCCGCATTACCTTCTCCGACATTCGGTCAGCTTCCTGTTCAAACCTGTCGCCGGGCTTGTTTACAGTAAGTTTTGTCTGCACCGCGGAAGGTGAAATCAGGGTTGAAGGGGCAAAAAAACCACCACCGCCAGCCTTCGCGAAGAATGGCTCAGCCTGGGCGTGCGAGGCTGAAGAGGCTGTGGTTGTTGATCTTTCTGCAGTTGATTTCATCTTTTTCAGCTAATCTGAAGTTTGTATTTTCGCTCAGGGCTTTAGAAGGATGGGTCGCAATTTTTAACATGATGTAAATTGAATCCTAATCCTTGTCAACTTGTTTTCCTGTTGCTGAGTCCCGAATTCCCGTCATCTCTTTTCAATCTCATGGTATAAGCGATCAGTAGTTCCATTCAACTTTAAGCATATGTTTCATCCAGGGCAGTCGAATATGTCCTATTCCCCATGGTAACTGGCCGAGCAGCACATCAAAGGTTTGTGATTCCACCTGCAGTATCCATTCTTTCCCGCTTTCCATAAAGAGTTTGCCCCGGCGTTTGAGAAAAGTTTCACGCAAGGCATCCGGGCTTGTATTCCTGAGCGCCGACCAATGAAGAATAACTGCGGTAAGCAAAGCCATGGATTCGTCTGATTCATTGTTATTGAATTCATCATTAATGGTAACCGGCTCAAAAACAGGGAGTCCGCAAAGTATTTTGGGCAGAACCAGCAAATACTCCGGTGCCGTTGTTTGGCCGGTTGCAAGAAAGTGAAGCAATCTTAAGGCACTGTTGGTTGAGATGATCTCATCAGCTTTTGTAATACCAAGGGTTTCAAAAAAACTGGGCAAAAACGGATGAAGTAAAATCAATCCTGCATTGTCTATATATAGGCCTTCCTTTTCGTGAATATGGAGATGTTCTGAATTGGGTTTCCCGTTTTGCCTGCTTTCGGGTAAGATTGCCGGTGAATTCCTGCTGTGTTGAATTATTCCCGAAATTCCCACAATTGAATTCATCCTTGCCGGCAGAATACCAGTTAATTGGATAAGAAGACCCAATTCTGTCGGTTGTTCAGAAACCAAAGAATAATTGAACGCGCTTTCAAAAAGACATGATCTGAATTCATCTCTGATTTCAGGCAGGAGTGAGCTCTTGTCTGCACGTGAGAATATCATTCCGGTAATCTCTGAAACTTCAGGTGAAATCAGTCGCAGAAGCCCGGATTGAAAGGGATAGGTAAATTGGCTAACCAGCCTTTTTACTGCGCCATGGTCAGAAAGAAGTTCCTTTAATTTCAACATCGGAAATTCAGAGCTTGTTCTCAGGTCTGTTGCATTCAGGATGATCCCAAGTTCCTCTTCCAGAGTGGCCCCTTCCCGGATTCTGAAATTCCAGGGGAGGCAACCGGTTTTGAGAAAATAAATGAAGACTTCCATCATATTTTCCCTGTGACTCACCGGTTTAATAATTCCTTGAATGCTGCCTGGTGTAGTTTCAACTCTACCTGCTTCTCCTTTCCGAATGTCTTTCATTAACTCCTTAACAACCGAATCTGCAAGTTCGATTGCCAGGCGATCAAAGTCAATGGTTCCCGCGTTTACTTCAATCCGGTCAATTTTCAGCACCAGATCGGGCGGAAAAGAATGATCAAACGCTTTTTCAAGAGCAGGTAACAATTTGTGGTAGAAAAGATCAGGCATCATGCGCTGGATTTCAAGTCCTGCAGTTTCTGTTCCTGTGAACTCAACTTCAATAAACTGATTCCTGATCTGGTGATTCATCGCTTCAGTTCCTTATCGGTGAAACCAAAGCAACCCTTTTTGGTGATAACCGTTAACCTTACAACGCCTGATGACTTTGATACCAGTATCCTGACATTCTCACCTTCGTAGAATGGTTCGGCCGGGAATGTTCCGAAAATGTCCCAGACCCATGCCACCTGTTCATCCCCAGGCGTGGTGTTTTGAAGCTGAAACCCGATTCTGCCTAAAGGTTCAATGGTAAATTCCGGTTTCAGGTTGTTATCCCTGCAGAATTTCTCAAATGGTGTATCTCTGCATATGTTCCTTTGACTGCAATCGAAGGCAGGCACTATCATTTGCTTGTCATCAAGTCCAAGATTGGTAAAAACAGTTCCGTTAAAAGGTGGGCCTTCCTGTTGGAGATCATTGGTATACTTTGCAGTCAGATTGAATATAGGGGTGGACTTCCCGTAATTGTAACTGAAATCAATGCTGAATTTATCACAGACAAAATGTTCAATCCTGAGGATGGAGAAGGGATCGGCATTTTGAGGGTTATAACTGACTGACATCCTGTTTTTGCCTGAATCGCCGAACTCTTTGCGCAACGCCTGGCCAATTGCATTGTTAAGTAATTTAACAACGCGTTCAATCGCACTATCGAAATCTTTGTTTAAATCTTCAGCCTTTATCTGTAAAAGCTGATCAGCCTTTGGCAATGGTAATAGTTTATCATTAAATCTGAAGGTTACTTCGCCAACCTGTTGATAAACTTCATACTGTTGGGTTTTTGTAGTCGGTTGTAGCCAGAGTCTGTATGCACATTCCATCGATTCACCTTCACAAGGCAAATCGCAGGGTTCATCGCAGCTGTGTTCAATTTCGATAGAAGTCTGGCATTTAGTGGCATCAATTACCTGAATAAATGCAGATTCACCGCTTGGAAATACATCCGTGGTAAACTCATTTCCTTCGATCAAACTTCCCATAGCAATATACGGAGCAACACCGCCATCGATTCTGATGGAAGCCTGGTAGAATTCATTGCCTCTGATACAGGATATTTTAAGAACCGTAAGAGATAATGATTCAGGAATACTAACCGATTGCGATATGGTTTGTTGAAGTGCATCCCTGAGGGTTATCTGATGAATGCCAGCGGGAAGAGGTATCGGGCCATTTAATGGTTGAAAAGGCTGTGTGCCAACCTGCACAGAATAAGGAGCTGAACCACCCTGGGGATTGATCTCAACCAATGAAGTGCCATCAGAGCCGGTGCAACTTATATTTGTTTCGAAAGTCAGATCGATTGGTACAAGGCAGGAGTGATTGACAATTGTTGATACTGTGCAGCCACGGCTATCCTGTATAATTACTTCATGATCTGTTTCACCTGCAAGTGGATCAGAAATGAAAGTCCGACCGTCAACGATTCTTCCGGAGTTGGAAGTGTATGGTTGGGTACCACCACTTATTCTGATTTGAACAATGTATTCATTGTTTTCGCCGATGCAATTGAAGTTTGTCCTTCCAAGCTCTACCCGCCAGGGAATTTCAATTTCCTGCTGAAGAGTCTGTGTACCGGATGCATCCCGAACAACCAGCGTGTGTTGACCGGCAGGCAGGTGAATCGGACTTACCAGTGCTTCAAAGTCACCGTTGTCAACCTGAATTTCGTATGGAGCTATTCCTCCGGAAACGAAGATTTCAACAGCGGCAAAGTTATCGGCATTGGAACATCCGATATTGGACTGGAAGGATAAACCAGGACTGCATGAATGGCTGAAGATAACCGAGGCTGTGCAGCCGCGGCTATCCTGTATTATAACTTCATGATCAATTTCGCCTGCAAGTGGATCAGAAATGAAAGTTCGTCCGTCAATGATTCTTCCGATGTTGGAAGTGTAGGGTGGCGTACCTCCAATTATTCTGAAGTCAACAACGTATTCATTGTTTTCGCCGATGCAATCGAAATTTGGTCTACTTAAAATCAATGGCTCAGCGATCGTGATGGTCTGAGGGGCCGACTCTACTCCAGCGGAGTCCTGAATAACCAATGTGAATTCACCTGGTTGCAGGGTGATCGTTTCGCCGGTTTCTGTAAAATTGCCGTCGTTAATCTTTAGTCTGTAAGGTGGTGAACCGCCAACAGGTTTTATAATGACTATGGCATTGCCTTCCACATCGGTACAACCGATTTCCGGATTGAAAGTCGGAGGAATCACCGGCAATACAAATTGTACCGGGGCACAATCGGAGCAGCACAGATAGGGGAGATAGAAGTCTGCTATCACTTCACCGGGGAAGAAATCAGATGAAATGTCCGGATCAGATTTATCAGATCCTGACAGCAAATCGATTAAAATAAATCCTTCCTTTCTGACCAACTTTTCTACAGGTGAAAAGCCGGCAAGAACTACCCGAAGGGTGACTGGCAGAATTGAAGTCCTGATGATAAAATTGCCAAAAAAGTCGGTTGAAGCTCCCTGGTTGGTGCCTTTAACAAGAACGGTAGCTCCCGGTATCGGCTGCCGGTTCTGAACCACAACCTGCCCGCGGATGACAAAGTTCCCGGTAATGGGTTTTATGTTGCCCTCATCGGATTTGTCATCACCATGATAAACAAGGATAAAGGTGCCACCCATTGGCACCCCGGCCTTGTGTTGAAACCCCGGGTTTTTTCTCAGATAATGACCCAGGTATTGCAATTTATTAAATTCCTTAAGCCTTCGCTGGTATTCTTTAAGCAGGGCTTTGATGGAATCGCTGTAATGGCCGTATACCAATGCTTCCAGCCGGTCGTCAAGGTCTTCCCATTTGACAATGGGTTCTCTTTGTTCACCTTCCGTGAAGAATTGTTCATGCTTAAGTTCGATGGCTTCGGCTACCCGGGTGATGTCTTTCTCACGGTTGTTTAATGCATCAAGGTTCAATTCGGTCAAATCTGCCGGAAGAACATCGGGGAATCGGGCAATGTAATATCCTATGTAGATCAGGATCAATTCCTTCTGACTTTCGTTTGAGTTATTGATAAATTGAAACAGATTGACTGTCAGGTTGTCCGGATCAAAATAGGGGGCAGTGAGCTGAGTATTAAAAATAATTTTTTCAAGAAATGCACCAAGGGTATTGGGCTTAACCCGAAAATCCGGATCCCAGGCGACGAACCATGGAATGATTGATGGAATGGGTGCATCAATCAATCCTTTGGCTTCAGCATAGAATAGATCGTAGAAGAATTTCAGGTTACCGCCAAGGAAGCCTATCAGTTCAGCAACCCGGCTGTCGTACTGGGCCTCAAGATCATTGAAATGGCAGGAGCCTGCATGGCTGGTATTCAGGTTTTGTTCATCGAAAATACCGGTGCGAAGTGCTATGACATCAATAGGTAGCCGGAACCTGTTTTTTTGTGCCAATATGCTGCTGATGGCCGCCTGGTAATTTTGCCCGAGGTGGCCTTCGATCCTGAGGAAGTTGTACGGTTCAAGGCCGAAGCGCAATGGATTCAGCACGAAGTTTGGTGCAGTTGGAAGGTACTCATCAGAACGGTAGCTGAGGTTCTGATTTGCCCTGCCCCGTTGTGTTCGTTCGTAATTCCACAACCTGAAAAGATGTTTCGGGCCGCTCTGTAAATAATAATAGGGTATGGCCTTTTCAGATAAACGAACATCGGCCAGTTTATCGGGTGTAATCCTGATTTGTTGTGCCAACCTGTTTTCCTGGCCCGACTGAGGCAGGGGAGGGGTATGGGTAAATTTTTCAGTCATTTCAACAAGACGCGCAAAAAGCTGTCTTAACTCCCTGATTTGATCTTCGCAATTGCTGATTGCCGGAGATGGGATGAAATGATTCCTGAAAAGCGCCGGATTGTTCACCGAAGATGGATTGATGACACCCAGCATCAGATGGCGGGGAAATAAATCTTCGGGCGGTGCACAGGCACACATCATTCTGATGCCTTTCCAGCGGAATTCATCGTAGGCATTCAGCAAATCTTCGAAAAATCCGTGGTAGTACTGGATAAACTTCAGATGTTCGGCAGGGATGTTCGTGTTGTCGAGAAACCCGAATTTAGATGCAAACCCTGCGAAAGGATCTGATGGAAATTCTGAACTTAACAATGGGTTGAAAGCCAGATAAGCGGCTGAAAGTGCTTTGCCGGTGAGGTCTGAAGTTTTATCAAGACTGAAAGCCCGGTGAAAACCCTTTAAAACATCCACGGAAGTTGCAGGACTGCTGGCCTCTACATCCCAGCGGGGCATCCTGATATCAGGAAGATTTAACCTGCCGGTGAAAGATTGCTCCAGGCCGGAAAGCGAAAAATTGTCCGGCAGGTTGCCGGATGCAGCAATTATCTTCTCCAGATCGGCGATCCTGATCAGCAGGTGGCGAAGTGTCGCTGTGACTTCTTCGCCTTTATCGTTGCAATCGTTTGGACTGCAGTTGCGCAGGCCTTCCATCTTAAGCTCAAGGAAGAGAATCAGGGCTTTGTCATTCAGGAATCCGGCCGGACCATTCAGTGGAAAGGTGTTCGGTTCACCCGCAGCAAAAAGTTCCCAAAGCGGATATTGTTTCATCAGTCCACCGTCATCAAACTTGAAATTCGGATAATCAACCTCATTCGGTAGCGTGTATTCGCGATAGGAGACCAGGGTAATATGTTCGGGCTGGTTTAGCAGATAACCCGCAGATCCTACTCCCACGCCCCTTGAAACATGAATGCTGATATTGCCATTGTTGGTTTCTGTCTTAAACTCAAGTCCACATACAATGCCAATGCCAATCAGATTGGCACGGGTTAAACGGTCCTGTTCATCGAGGTATTCAAACACCTGGTTAAGGTGGCTGTTTGTAAGCACCTGGTTGGCCTCAAAATGTGGGTATTTATCCTGGGTTGGTTTCATAACGAGTACTGTTTAAATATTTTTTATCCGGACACCTCAAGCCTGTGGAGGATTCTCAGGTTTATTTTTCTTCTTTGCTTTTGCTTTGGCAGGTGTTTTTTTGATTTTCACCGCTTTCTCTGACGCTGCAGTTTCTTCTACAGGTTCCGGAACAATCAGTGTCCGCTTCATGGTGTAATTACCCAGCGTTGTGCTGCCAAGTCTTACCGGATTCTGGTCACTGCCATCGTCGCAGTCGTGCAGGGTGGCTCCCGGATAGATGTTTCTGAACTTACTCAGAAGATTTACGACCACATGAAGCGTATAAGACACATTCCTGTAGGCATTGTAACGCTCGTCAAGAAATTCTTTGAGATTTTCGGCAGTCTCTGGCATGAATGAACTTCCCGGGCATAAATCAACAATGGGCCCGTTGAATTCAGGCAGATCGGCCATTGGGATTCCCTGTGCAAACTGGATTTCCATCCAGGTATAAAAAGCCTGGCCGTGTTTTGAAAGGATTTCGCCTGCACAACTGCATAAATTTGTTTGATGTGTTGGCGAACCCTGAATAAGGTTGGCTTTCAGGATTGCTTCAACACGCTCCTTCAGAAGCTCTTTGGTCCAGTCAATGGCTGAATTTTCCTTTAACCATGCACACCAGGCTTCTTCAAATCGTTCAAACTGCCAACCGTTCAGCGCTATATCCAGAAAATGGCCAACCATCATAATCCTGATCTCATCAAACAAGGCAGAATCATTTATTGAACTACATTCCGAACCAGGGCTTAGAATGCTGAATTCATTATCCAGCGCGGTTTTAATAGCATCAGGATGAATGTAGGTAAGCGTTTTATCTTCATACCAGTTTCTGAATGAGTCGGAGAAAAGCACATAAAGAGCGGTTGCACATGCGCATGCTTCACTTTCAGATGGCCGGTCTCCATTCTCTGTTAAACCTTTCTTCATCAATAGGTTGGTGACAGTGCTGATTACCGGATCGCAGAGGTTTTCAATAAACCCGTCGTTGCCTACCCAACAGATTTTCCCCAACAGATGCGAAGGTATTTCCTGCCGGATGGTTTTATCAGCAAACCGTCGCATATCCAGGTTTGTGCTGAAAGGGCCTGTCCAGCCGGGCATCACCAGAGTGAGCCTGAAAGAATAGGGATCTTCATCACCGCAAGTGGTGCATGTGCCTGTACTGCATGCGGGGTAAAGTGCATCGCCGGTGAATTTCGGTCTGAGCAGCAAATGCTCGGCCACAATAGCCCGTTCATTGCTGCTCCAGGCAGTGAGTTCTTCAATCATCTCATTGGCGGCTGACCTTGTATCAAAAAGATCGGGTACGGTTCCCAACGGATTATCATCCTTATCGTTCAGTAAAACTGAAAATCCACTTCCCGAAGCGGAAATTTTATAGGCATCCGGCCTGACCATCTGCCGGAGAATAACCTTCCGGGCTTCAGACGCTGATGCTTTTTCATCGGATGCATTCACGGTGAGTGATCCGGTCAGCAATTTATTGTCGAATGAATCAGCCAGCTCAAAATCAACATTATACTCCGTAACACCCGAGGCAGTTGACACGAAGCTAAAGCTAAGATCAGGAAAACCTAGTATGAGGCTGATTCGTTTTTTGAGCCCCGAAACATTCTCACTTTCACAATGATTCCTGGTATAATCAAAAGCTTTCCCCCGGTCGTGGCTTATTGTTGGATAGGCTTTCAGGAATGCTGTTTTATCCTCAATCAGATTCTTAGCGGCTACCGATTTGCCCTCCAGGTTGGTAAGCAAGAGTGCATATTCGCTGAATTGCTCGCCGAATCGCGCCATCAGGTGATTGAGGAAACGGTTTCTCCGCTCCTGAAATTCATTGAGCGTTTCGGTCATTCCCTCCAGTCTGGCTTTTGTTAATCCATTGGTGATTTCATCGTATCCAACAATCAGCGCCTCACTGAATTCTTTAACAAAATAGGTTCTGTCGGTTGCCGGATCAAGTGAAAACAAGTCGCGTGTATGGGCTATCTGTGCAAAAGCATTACCCAGTAATTGCTCATAAACCAAGAGGTAAGCCTTTAGTTGTTTAGCCCACGCTCGCCGGTCATCCCCGACATGCGAAGGTAGTCCTTCAGTACCTGTGCCATAAATCAATGGCAAGCTGTATTGAACCGGGAAATATTCTTCGGTGTTTAGATGGACGCCCAAAGGAGCATACAAGTCATTCGGCGCATTTTTAAATTTTGGCCGTTCTGCTTCTCCTCTTAATTGGGTTAAAGTGTCGAGTGCCTCATCCATTCGGGGAGTAAAAGGCAGGCTGTTTTTGAAGTAGAGAAACCTGCTCAGATTGTGATACAACCTCGGCTGATGACCGGCTGTGATAAATAAAAGCCATTGCGCACTGGTTCTGTTGGGGTCAAAGACAGGATTTCCGCCAACCCAGGTTGGATCAGAAACTCCTTTTACCAGATTGCCTTCGGTGTCGTATTTCGACAGAACAAGATTATTTATTGCAACAACACCCTCTATTTCCATCAGCAGATTGATGATGTCGGAAGTTCTCAGCATTGATTTCAGGGTCGAGGCCTCAAGATCGGTCGCTTTCAGAAATCCGTTATCCAGCTCAGGGCCATTGAAAATATCTTCAACTGCCTGATTTTCATTCATGAGTTCCTGCAATGAGTAAAATGGAACCGGTGGGTTAAAGTAACGTTCGATCTCAAACCAAACCTGCGCCTGGATGCGTTCAATATCTGCATCCGGAGCCACTTCAATATCGGCGCAAACGGCAACTTCCTCAATGTCAACAACTTTTACACGGCAGTAGTCTTCGTCGAGGTTGCGGTGGCTATGAAGCAAGTCTTTAGCCATTTCAACTGCCGATGTGGCTTTTATTAATTTGTTGCGATATTGATGGAGTATGCCTGAGCTGCTCTTGTCAGACAGTATCGCGGCTATCCCGGAAACTGTGCTGTTGTTTTTTGCAAAAGTGTCGCCGATAAAACGGATGGTCGCATTTTCAATGATGATCTTGTGACTGCCGGGCAGTAGTTCAATTTCAAAATCAACATAAAAGAGATTCCGCCAGTGCTTACGCAGATAGCTGTTTTTCCCGTTATCATCCAGAAGGGGATCTGTAATAACATTGTATGATTTGGTGGCACCAAACTGTAAGAGGCTCAAATTGAACGAAGCACCGTTTACTCCGTTGAATGCATCGTTGTTGTTCAGGAAAAGTTGAAAATTTGCTTTATTTTCAAGTTCCCAGTCGGGGAAACGGATTTCCATCACCGTGGCATGTGGCTTTCCGTCGCTGTCGAAATGCTGGTAAGTGAACTCAATCTTGCGGTCGTTCAAATCACCTGCTTCAGGATCGTTTTCAAGCTCAAGCAGGACTTCATATAAACCACGAGGGGAAACAGTCATCGGTTGAACCTGTTGATTTGCAGGTAGTTCGTAAGATAAAACCAGTTTATCATCTTCGCACCAGGCAAAATAATGCAGGTCACAGGCACATTCCTTACAAATGAGCCAGGCATTTCTAACACCTTCAGCATCAATCAGCAATCTTCTGAAATCATCGGATGTCCAGGGATTTACAGTCAGAATTTCGCGGGCGGTAAAGAAAGCCTGATCGGGATAGGGATTTTTCTTGTCGGATGGTGGTGTTGCAGGGGTAAGAATGTCTTTGATGTTCCTGCCGGTGCGGTAGGCCAGATCGGTAATAGCATAGCAGAGCGCCTCCAGAATGGTGATGCCGGGATCGTGGGTGTTGTAGTCGGTCCATTGCACGCTCCCCATTTGTTCAATATACTCTATGCCTTGCCGGCGAAGCTCGTAGTAGTTCTCCGCCGGTTTAAGGACAGGCTTTTTCTTGATGGAAACAGGTTTCTGGCTCATGATTCGCAGTTGCATTTTTCAGCGGCAGTTGTTTCCGCGTTGGGGTGAATAACCGTAATTCCGTGTTTATCAGCCGGTACCGAAACCAAAATCGAAACAGCTCTTGATCCTTCAATCTCATCTTTATCTGTATTCCCGACCCCGTCGATCAGGTGGAACATTTCAAAATCAGTAACATAGTCTACATAAACCTGCTCTTCAACAAAATCAATCAGTACGCTTTTATAAACTTTCCCGCCGAAGGTGGGGGATTCACCTCCCGGAAATGCCCAGGGTGAGAGAAAGCGTGTAATGGCTTCCTTTAAAAGGTTGGTATAGAAAGCTTCATCATAACCATCAAAAAGCTTTAATTTAAAATTGACCTTAACCTCTTCGAATTTTGGATTTCTGACATGAAGTCTGACGAAGCATGAAGTTCTTGACTTCAGAAATGCTTCAATATCCTCCAGGGTTCCGAGATTGGTGTATGGACGCAGCGGATCGCGCTGATTGTGGTATTGTTTGTCGGGTACAGTCACAATCGTTACATTGCCGGGAGCCAGTTCACGATAAATCCCGTCGCCGGTTTCAGTAGGTTCGTATTGCGTGTGATTCAGGCATTTAACCCTGTAAATTTCGGGGAATGCTTCCAGTACAAGGTGTTCATAATCCCAGAGTGCAATGGCCCTGTCTTTGTGACGCAGGCGCTCACTTATTCTCGTATAGAATGATGAAGGCAATTCAGCTGCACGTCCGCCAAATGAATCGAAAGGCTGGTTTATTTTCTTTACCGACCCATCGGGTATCACAGGTTTGGTAATGGTTCCGGCAGGTAAAACAGTTGCTGAAAATTGCGGATCATTATCCTGGTCGGAAAACGTGGCCAGCATAGCCTGCGCAGCAACTGCCAGAAGCCGGCAAACTGCATCTGTTTTACCCGATACAGCCATCCTGATCCAGTGCTGTCCGGCAGGAAGCAATGTATTGCTGTCATTTGTTGCGGAAGGTGCAGCCAGCGTAACGATCCCTGACTTAAGCAATCCATCGGTGCTGTCTTCAACTTCGTTGTCTTCAAATGCTATCCATTCATTGTTTACCAGATAACTCCAGTGAAGATGGGGCGATGGCTTCAACGACAGAGGGTTGGCAGTGCCATCGGCTACCTGGAACAGTATGGAAACATTCTGTGGCGGCTTCAATCCGGTTAAACCGATGTAAAATTCGGCTTCACTTGGCTGCAAAGCCCCATCCCGGTCAAAATCGAATTGGGGCAAAAGAAATATTTTGTTCGATGAACTCAGAAGCGTATGTTGTTCGGCATATCCGAAAGGCTGTAAATGATAGAATTTTGCACTTCTTTGGATGAAAATTGTTTCATCGGATGAAGTGAGTGAAAGTACCTGGGTTGCTGCGTAGTCCAGTGCGAGCGAATTCATAAAAGGGCCCGATGGAGGGACAGGGGGTTCTGTGATTACGGTGGAATCCCGCAGGTATTCAAATAAGTCAGCCTGAAATGCTTTCTGGCCGAAGTCTTCACTCAGTTTTAAACGGACAAAACCTTGTCTTGATTCAGTTGAGTATTGCCCGTTTGGCTCCGGATTTGATTCATCTTTATAGGATTTATCCAGATTACTTGTTAATCCGAATTCTGTCTCATCAATGTCAAATGCTGAAATTCCTGAATCCACCCAGGAGCCCGAATTCAAAAAGTCAATGTTTATAGTTGGATTGGCACCTGTGTATGGACTGGGTGTTTCGAGCCATCCCGCCTGGATGGTGGTTGAATCGAGTTTTTTTTGAAATACTTCTGCCGACCCGACTAAAAAAGAGCTTCCGGTAACCGGCTGCGCTCCGAAAGGCTGGAATGGCTTGGAAGTATCCACCGGGCCGAAATCATTCGACACCGCGAGGGTTTTCAGCCCTTTTACATCAACAGTTAGTGTGATTTGCTGAATCTCAACGGATTCTAACGCTGAATAAATATATAGCCTGTCATCCTGATGTTTTAATTTGATCATCATCACCGGTAAGCTGGTATCGAAGCTGTAACTGTGCGTTTTGGCCAGGTAAGGTCTGATGGCCGGATCGGCACCCGAAAGACTGGCGATCAGTTGCAAGGGTGAATTGGGAAGCTTTTTAAATTCAGTAACCTTCATTTCAAGCCATCCTTTTTCGGTTGTAACAAGGCAAACAACATCATCCTTGCAGTCCGCGATCGCTGCATCCGGGCTTCCGTTAACCGTAAATCTTAAGGTAATGGTCCTTTCTCCTTCAGCCATCAATAGGTAATGAGTAGCGAGGGCAAATCCGGCTTCGGCTTCCGGCATTACAATGTCGGTAAGCAGACCATCGCGATATACTTTATTATAGAAAGGATGCCATGACTTATCCTCTGTTTCAATCTTTTTCCCCAGGCCATCAGCAGAATCAGCAACGGGTGAGGCATACAATCTTCCGGCCTGAATTGCTGCATCCAATCCGCTTCCAACCAATTCACTTCCATGCCGGTAAAGAGATTTCAGAGAAGCTATCTTCGCCTGGTTAGCCACCATATCCCGGGAATTGGCAAAGAACACTTCTTTTCCAAGGGCATCCTTACCGGCAATAAAGAGATCGCCTGTTTTAAATTGGTGGGATTCTGACTGTTTGGCCAATTCAGCTGTCAGATGAACGCTGGCCGGAACAGCGGGCTTTTCCCTGAGCCGGAGGATATCACGGTAATAGAAATCGAGATGGCGTCCCGTAAGGGTATTGGCTTCATTTCTGGCATGTTCGAATAGCCGGAGAAATCCAAGAAACAGCGTGTAATGTGGATCGTGACGGTCCCATTTTGTGAAGCTGGCCTCAAGTGTTGTTTGCGAATCACTGATTACACGGGCATATACTTTCAGAAACTGGTCAAGAACAGAAGTGAACAGATTGTGCGTTGCGATGTGGTTGGTAAGCTCAAAGACACTTCCGGCAGGATTGCCATAAACTGAATCGTCAGGAGCAATGCCGGTAACAAAGCCATTCCAGTCGGCAGAACCATTGGTAACCCAGTCCATTGAAAACCCGGATGTCTCATTTTCTTCAAAGGAAGTGGCTTGTTCGCCCATAATTTTCAGTTCTCCGGAGGGTGCAACGTTCAGGAGTACCCCAAGGGTTTTTCCGGCTTTGTGATATGAGATAAGTCTTTGAAATGCCGGGGCTAACTGGCTGGTGATAAGGTTTTGAAGACTGGTCTTCAGGGTCAGCCATTCAGGGGCCTGCTCTTCTTCGCCCGGAAGGCCTTCTTTCAGCACATCCAACTGCTTGGCCAATGTACTGGTATAACTAAACAGATAGCTCAGGTTGTCAATCAGGTCGGTAGCCCTGGTTTCGTTATCGAGGTTATTCAGAAAATCGAGGCTTGCTTTGACCTGTGACTTATAATCTTCAATTTCCTGAACGGATGCAACCGCCAGTCTTATGGAAATATCCCGGTCGAAGAATGGAGTCCAGTTGCCATTGTGGGTGTTGTCAGTATCAAAATACTTAAGGTAAGCCGACAAAGCGCGGGCAAAAAGCATTCCATGCGCTACAGTGCGTTCATTCATCGGGGCATACTCAGGCTTAAGCGCTTCCGAGAGCCGCTGTTCCTGGTTTACTCCATCCCTTATCAGTTTCAAAGGGTCAATGATTTGATTGCAGTTATCAGGCATGGGTTCAATTCTTTAATTCAGGAAATCAGATTTATACGAGTGGAAAGGTTGATGTCGGTGCCTTCAAGTTTATAAAAGGGAAACACAAAGTTGAAACGTGAATTGGTGGTCTTTACCCTGTAAATCACTTCAATCAATACGATGCCTTCCAGTTCACGGCTATCATCAAGTTTTACTTTTTCCAGTTTAATGCGGGGTTCATGGTAAATGATGGCCGACTCAATCTTGTCAGCCATCAGGGTTTTCATCCGGGTATCGAGACTTTCGAACAGCAACTCATCCAGGTTGCAACCATACTGTGGCAACATCACTCTTTCACCACGGATAGTCCCAAGTAAAACTTCAAGGCTTGATGCAATGTCTGCTTCATATTCAAGCATCTCCACACTCTTCAGGCTTCTGCTGAACTTAGGAGGAAACGACCATCCGCGGCCAAGAAATGTCAGGTTTTGTTCCATTGGTATTATGGTTTTATTGTTTAATTGTTATTCCTGGGCGATGAGTATCAGTAATATTTCATTTCAGTCGCATCGCCCGACCGCAATCCGCAATCCGCAATCCGCAATCCGCAATCCGCAATCCGAAATCCGCAATCCGAAATCCGCAATCCGAAATCCGAAATCAAACCTTCTACCCTCCAATCAGCACAGTTGGCGCTCCGGGAGGTAAAATTGCCCCGCCCGAAGCTGTAAGGTCAGCAATCCTCGCTGCAGGCAGCCCTCCGATGAATACGGTTGCCGATCCTTTGACGATGACATCAGCCCCGCACGAATCACTCATCCGGGCAGCCGGAAGACCGGCGATCAGGACCGTGGATGCTCCCGGTGGGATGATCGGTGTTGGTATCCCCGAAGTTGCCGGGCTACTGATCATATCGGTGATTCTTGCTGCTGGTAACATTTTCTTAATTTCTAAATTCTAATTTCCAATTTCCATCTGTTCACTTTCACTCCCTTCCCTTACCAAATTTTAAGACGCAAGCATTGCGTCTCTACCAGTAAAAATTCAAAAATTCACCATATTTTTCACTTTTGCATTCTCTCATTCTTTAACTCATTTCTCACTACTCACTACTCACTCTTCACTACTCTTCACTCTTCACTTTTCACTCTTCACTCTTCACTCCTGAGGGGGACGAGGGACGCAAAACGGGACGAGCCTGCCCGCCGCAGCGAAGAGGAGGCGGGGGACGGACATTCAATGAACCAACTCCTTGCACTTTTCACTCTTCACTTTTCACTCTTCACTCTTTTCACTTTTCACTTTTCACTCTCTTCACTTACTTCACTCTTTCACTCATCACTCACTCACTACTCACCACTCACTACTCACTTCCTTCACTTTAATTAATCTGAACAACGCCTCCCTGGATCACGGTATTGGCGCTGCCTTTAATGGTGGTACTTGCACCCGAAACCTCCGCACTTCCGATGCCTTCGGCCTTGAATGAGGAATTGGCTTTCAGTTGGATGTTGGTTCCTTCAACTTTTATGTCTTTTGCAGCTTTTAGAATCAGGTCTTTTGAACTCTCGATGGTGATGCCGCTGTCGTTCATCGTGATTTTGTTTCCATTCTGGTCTTCCAGCAGAATTCCTTTATCTTCTTCCGTCAACGACAATTTATTCCCCCCGGGAGTTTCCAGGAGAATAATTTTCTTCTCATCATCGAAGGTGAAGCGCATTTTGTCGCGACTTACATAACCTTTGATATGATTATCATCTTTGGCCTGTTCTGGTGCCGGTTTCGCACTGCTGTGACACATGCCCAGTACCACCGGATAGCGCGGATCATCGTTCAGGAATCCAACCACTACTTCATCTCCGATTTCCGGTCGGAAGAAGGTTCCCCGCTCATTTCCTGCATCCAGGGTAGATATTCTTGCCCAGGTCCCTTCATCAGACGTACTAATGAGCGGAAGTTTTATTTTTATGCGGTCTTCCCCATCAGGATCGTTCTCCAGCTGCGTAACAATACCGGTCTGAAGACCACTGATACCGGGTATTAGTCCGGAAGCCGGAAGAGGTCGCAGGTTATAGGTTTCGGCAAAAAGGTCAGGGTTAAGACCCAGTTGTACATCTGTTTCCCAGTTACCTTCAGCCACTGTGTGCCTGACCCCTGAGAGATACATTTTACCTTCAAAACGTTCGCCAATACCAGTCAATTCAATAACTTTTCCCGGCATGGCACCTGCAAATCCCTGGAATTTGGCTGTACCTCTTGTTTTGGCCAGGCGTTCTTTTAATAGTCTTCCATCTGCCCAAACCTGCAGTTCCGGCTGGCTGAGCGCTCCCCCATGAAAAATTTCACGCGCTCCGCCGCCGAACACTGCCGATAAATCTGAAGGTGTAAGATTGCCGTTGCCTGTAGTCCCGGGCTCCCGGGCTTCTGCTTCTTTTATTTCCTGATCTGCGGCATTCCAGCTTTCAGCTTTAATCCCTGTACTCTGTATCCTGGCATCGATTGATGCATCCATCTCGAGCAGACTGTTCCCGAAATGTACACTCACTATTGCATCACTACCGGTTGCCGGTTTTGCTACTTTTACTTTTCCATCTTCTACCATCACTACCTGACCGTTGGCTTCAGCCCGGCATAACAGAAAATCCCAGTCGCTGGCATCGAACTGAACCACTTCCTTTAGGTCAGGGTCAGTAACTTCTACTTCCTTTTGAAGCCCATAGTTTCCGATCAGCGCTTCCATAATGTCGCTGTCTTTCATTTCTGTGAAATATTTACTCTTTTTCCCAAGAGTCATCTCAACAGCCTTATCCCTGCATTCCACTATCAGCATGCTGCCGTTGCGCCTCACCCTGATGCTGTGGTTGATAATAATACCCTTGAAAACAGTCTCATTCTGAGAACGGTAGCCCAGCTGTATCTCGATTTCTTTCCCATGCACAAAGGCATCGGAATTGCTTATTTCGAAGGTTGAGCGGGATGCTTCGCCGTCTTTAAGATAAATTGTGGCCGTGGGTATGCGGTTAAGTTCCCTGCTTACCGAAACCGAAATAACATGGTATGACCCCGGAATCTGCACACCATCCGTTAAAATTGCGGTTGTGCAGACATCTGGCGTTGCCGGGGTTGGTATGTTCGATTCGCTGGCCATCCGGGTTAATTTGTTTTTTCAATGGGTGGAAAAAATATATCTGTTCCTGGCATCAGATGCCTGAAATTGGTAATCCCGTTGGCTGCTGCCACTTGCAGGTAATATTGCGGGTCGCCGTAAATCCTGTAGCACATCAACGGAAGTGTATCACCTGCTTTTACTTTACGCAGATGCGTCAGATCCGGTGAGCTGTTGTCTTCCTGGGCTGCCCGCTTCTGTTCTTCAATACTGCTTTTGAATTTGACATTGGCCGAGGCCCTTATCGGGGTGCCATCAGGCTTAAAGAGCTTATAGCTGATCGAGAGCTCAGTTACCCGTCCTTTAAAGATTGAGTTCTCTCCCCAAACCAGTTTAAAGTGCCTGGGTTCATGGGCGTCACCTTTGTAATCGATTACAACCTCTTTAAACCGTTTCAGGTCATCGGCAATGCTGTCGCGTGGGTTGCCATCGATGATACCGGTATTATCGAAAAGAAATTCAAAACTGATTTCCTCAGGTTCCGTGTACTCGTATTTAAGCTGCTGTCCACTGCTTCCCTGCCCCTGCGCCGAGTCGGAAAATTTTAGTTTGTAACTCAGCGCATAGCCTTCCGGATTGATGAGCGCCTCAAAAACGTCATCTGCCTCCGGAATGCCGCCGTTTTCGCATTTTTCGGAATCGGAAAAAGCCAGGATCAGCATCTTCTCAAGTTTACCGGTCTCTGCCATCAGCGTTCTTTTTTACTTTCGAGAATTTTCAATACCTGTTCAACACATTCTGCAATGATCTCCTGTCTGGCCCCGTTGGCAGAAGCGGCATCCCTTCCCGGCAATGAAGCCGGGCCGCCTTTTTCCTGCCTGGAAGCCGGGGGAGTTACATTCACCCGGATATGAAGTTCTTTTATTTCTATTGGCATGGTGTCTGGTATAATTCCACCCCATTCCTTTTGAAATGAGGCGAAGGTTTATTTGATCTGAGATGGTTAACCTGCAAGGTTTAGCCGATTGTTATTGAACCGAAAAATATCGGTAGGTCAACTCAAGGGTTTCAATTACAATGGCGTTTTCAGTTGAATTCAGGTCACTGATCAGCCACTTTTTCGGAATGGCATGGGCAACTTTCCAGGTCTTCAACGGGTCACCCTTTTCATTGAGCAGAAACACATTGATGTCAGTTGGCTCAAACTGCCGGTCCCGGAAAGCCCTGTTAAACCAGTTTATTACCGACGAGTCGGTTAGCATTCCCCGCTTCAGGATGAGATCGCTGTAACGGGTTCTGACCGGTAGTTTGTGCTCGAAACGATTTTCGCCACCTTCTTTAAAGCTCTCGTATTCATATTCTACCGATAAGCCCGAAACTGACTGAAACCGGACATCTGCCAGTTTCTGACTGATGCCGAACTCAACTCTGTAATAGAACCCCCAGGGTGGGTAATAATCTGCTTTCCCGGCCATGATCAACGAACAAGGCTAAGCCCTTCATGGGCGATTTCCATCGTTTCAATGGCAATTTCATTGGCATCTGATTTCAGATCGGGTGCTGTGACCTTTATCGGGAAGCAGTTTATTGCTTTCCAGACTGCCACCGGCTCGTGCCTCTCGTTCATAAGCCTGACGACCACATCGCGACGGGCACCAACACGTTCGTTTGAGATCTCGTCAATCCAGTTGTTATAGTCAAAGTCTCCCTCGAACTTTCCCCTTTTCAGGGTGATGTTGCTGAATTTCCGCATGCCCGGCATCTTGATCTTACTGAAATCCTTGCTGTCGCTGTGCCGGTATTCAATCACCTCAACCTGCTGGTCCATACCGGTGACTTCGGTAAAACTGATTTTAACTCCACCCCAGTCTACCTGGTAATGAAAACGGGGTAAAGGATATTGCTGTGCCATGTTTTTAGTTTTTAAGATTTTTATAATGTACTTTTTACTTTAGACTTTAAACTTGAGTCCACTCCGAAAACTATTTTTTTTGACACCAAGCCACTAAAACACAAAATTCACCAATTTCATTTTTTTGATATACAATATTTTGTGCAATTTGGTGTCTTTGAGACTTGGTGTCGAATCTTCCTTTTTGACTTTTCGGAGCAGGCTTAAACTTAGAACTTTAAACTTCTATTCAGGACTCGGCCATCTTATGTGAGAATCTCAGGATGATGAATTCAGCCGGACGAACGGCTGCCATTCCGATTTCAATGATCATGCGGCCTTCAAGAATATCGAGCGCAGTCATGGTTTTGCCTATTCCTACAGCTACATAAAAAGCATGTTCAGGTTTTACGCCCTGAAGAGCCCCCTGCCGCCATAAAGTGTTGAGGAAGTTTTCGATCATTGCCTGAACTTTAACCCAGGTATTGGCATCGTTCGACTCAAAAACAAACTGCTCAGTCGCCTTTTTTACCGATTCCTCGACGAAATTGAAGAATCTGCGCACATTCACATACCGCCATTCGTTGTCATTGCCCGCCAGTGTTCTTGCTCCCCATATCAGGGTGCCTTTACCTGTGAAAGCGCGGATGATGTTTACCGATTTTCCGGCATTCACATCCACATTATATTCAGCTTGTTGTTCGTGCGAAATCTTGACTGCCGGACTGATAACAGCGCTCAGGCTTACATTGGCCGGAGCCTTCCATACCCCACGCTCATTGTCTGTTTTGGCGTAAACTCCGGCTACAGCACCACCCGGAGGCAAGAGATTGAGCGCTTCTGCTCCCTTGGTTGTCAATTCCTTGAATTTGCCGAATGAAACCTGAAGTGCACTGTTGAGGCTTTTTTCAAATTCATCGGTGCTTTTTTCAACATGCCTGAAAATGGCGATGGCATTGCCACTTGCAATATAGGCCGCATCCCTGGCAACATCGGCGCGCAGTTTATTGGTATTGGCATTGGTATAGTCGGCTGCCACATCTCCCAGGGCCACATCAGCCAGAAGAGCTGCACCATTGGCATAGCCCAGCAGAATCGCAGAGGAATCAAAATCGGGATTTGCAGTGTCAATTAATTCAATGGATGGGGCCTGGTCAATAAAAAGGTGATGTGCGGCAAGTCTCCTGATAGAATCCCTCAACGAAGGGTTCAGAAGATATGTAGTAATCGCTTCGATGATTTTAAATTGCGTGGTTGCAGGATAAAGCGTTGTATTGATATCCTGAACTGCCTTAAGAATGCCAAAAGTCAGGTCCGTAAAGCCCTTCAAAGCATCGCCAAGATCTGCTTCCGAAGTAGCATCGTTGGTCAGACGATAGTTATCCAGTGCCTGTTGAAGTGCATCTGTCAATGTCTTTTCCGGCGCGCCGCTGAGTGCTTCCTCGGAAGCATCAAGTGCTGCTCCGGTGGTCTCCGCCAACACAACATCAGCCAAAAGATTAAGAATATCTGTATCTGTGGTCAAACTCTCAAGCTGAATGTCACTGTTGGTACCTTCGCGCTTCAGAATCAGATTTTTACGACGCAATGATCTGGGTAAATTGGCATTGATCCAGGGTGCGTAGGCTGCACCGTACTTCAGATCATTTATCCCGATAGCGTTGCGGAATTCTGTCACTTTTGCATTTAAAGCTGTGGCATCGGTTGCACTGGTAAGTTCGCAAATTGCAACCCTGTCCATCAGTTTCGCCGATTGGGCGAGTGCTTTCTGCTGAAGACTGTATGGACCTCCTGAAACCGAAACTGCCTCCGGCATCAGAATAATGGTTGGCTCATCTTCTTTCTCAAGTTCAAGCAAACCGGCCTCAATATCTGTAGCCAGTATGCCTGCCGGTGCAGAGGGATATTTCCCGACGGATACTATGTAGCATTTCCCTCCCCCGTTTGCATAAAACAATCGCAGGCTGTCGAACAAATAGAGCATACTCCCGGCCTGACTTCTGACAAAATTGTTATCTCCATCAAGAAAAACTTCCACATCCTGTGAAGGAGGCCCGCCGAATAACTGCTCATATTCAGCCAGTGATTCTATCCGGGTAGGCTTTTTTAACAATGTTTCTCCATTTCGGACTGCCTTTTCGGTATATCCGACAAATGCCGGTATTGCTGTTTCAACCGGTGCAATTGAGGGTGGAAATTTTGGAATTTCTTCCACATATACCCCCGGGGTTTTGTACGATGTTGCCATACTGATTGGGTTTTATCTGTTTTAAGTTGTTGTTATTCATATATTTCTGTGAAAATTCGCTCTATCCTGCCGGCCGGGTTATTGCCTTCATGAGTTGCCTTTATTACGCCCGACGATGGCTTTTGTTTGATACCTGCATTCCCCGAAAAAGTAAGCGGAAGGGGAGTGGCACTCTCAGAAATGGGATTGCCGTTGTTCTTATTCAGATAACTCCAGGTCAATGACCTGTTTCTGAATCTGATCTGAAAAACTGGTGGATTTTCCCTGGCCAATCCTCCGGTTGTACAGCTGTAATCCGGGTCTACCGGGTTTACGGCAGCAATGCTGATCACCCCAAACACATTGTCTGGAATTTCCCGGGTAAGCCCGATTCCACGTTGAGGTGCACCAGTCAATCCGGGAGGTGAAACAATCAGTGGAGCGTCGTTCTGATGATGATAAACCGGTGATGCCTGAGCGCTGGCATTTAATTGCTGTGTTCCGGCTCCGGGTTGGCTTCCGGTTAACTGTAATAGCGCATTTCCGCTGATTACAAGATATTCAACCTGATCTGCGTCGGTTATGGCTGGTATTTCCTTTGAAAGAAACAATTGCTTTGAAGGTCCGTTGCCTCTCGGTGCACCGGTAAGATTGGAGAAAACCGGCACATTCTCTTTATAGCGATAAATTTTGTCATCACCCGGCGAATAGCATTCATATATCTTTCGGTCCTGCAATGTCATTGCCGTGTAACTGAAGAAAGCCGGATCTTTTATTTCAATGTTAAACGAAAGAATAAGATTGTCCGGGACCGGCATTACTTCCGGTATACCGACCACCAGCCCTGTTCCTGTTTGTCTGGCAACTGCCTTCAACGTGTTCATCAGATAAGTTGTTCCGGGAGTGGGATTTATCGATAGAATATTGCTGATGTTGTATTTCAACAGCTTTAAATTTCTGACATCTTCCGCTAAACCATCGAACAGGGTGACTCCTTCATCCAGCCAGTAATGGTGGAGAATCCTTACCTCAAAGAGGCGGCGGTAACCGGTGGTAGTTGTTTCCGCCACCTTAATTGCCAATTGGATTTTTGTGACTGAAATTTGCAGCTACTTCTGTGATCAGGCCGCTTTCGCTGTGTACTGCCCTGAATTTGAGGTCAAGCATGCGAAGCATATACATAACGAATGGATATTGCTTGCCACCCAGGGTTCCCCACATGTGGTTGATTTCCTCCATGCTGGGCGAATAAAGATCAAAAATAAGTTTGAAATTCTCAAGGCGGTCGAGCGGATTTGCAGGTGCATTGGTGCTGATAGACGCAGGCGCCACATTATCCTGGGTGAATACATTCCCGGCCTGAAAAAACCTAATTGAACGGGACAATACGAGTAAAGCATTTGTATAATCTGTGTGTGTTGCCGTGGCCAGAACCAGAAAATTAAGGTAAACCGGAGGATTTTCATACGATGCACGCAGCGTGGCATCGTTACGCACATAATTCGGCAGGTTCTTCAGAGATTTTTCCTCCCTGATGTTGACCAGGGAAAATATCAACCTGTTACGGGCAACCCCGGCACCACCGTTTACCAGTGCCAATCCTTCGGAAAGATTGCCCAAACCGGCTTCATCGTTGGTAAACGGAACCCCGTAAACATCCTCAAAGTGTTTTTTTAATTCATTTACAATAATGGTCAGCGCGTGAGAAATCATGTTCCGGTTATATTTATTCCTTATTTTAATTTAGTCCAAATATAAATAAGGATTTTACCGGAAAGCAAATAAACAGCGATGTTTAACAATTAATTGTGATTTTCCGGCTGTTTGCGGTGATTTCAGGTTGGATACAGCTGCGGCGAATTTCTCTGTGTTTTAACGCAAATGAAACAATAAGTATCTTATAATGAAGTTCATGATAGGTTTTTCCGTGGTTTTAACCATGTGCACAAAAAAAACGGGAGAAAATTTGCAGGTAAAAAATTTTACTCATAATTAACCAGACCTTAAGCGGATGATTGAACCGGGATATGGTTATCCGTTTCAATCATACTATACTCATTTATCCTGTCAATTCAGGATATAGCCATAGGGGTAAGATCTGAAGGCTCTAATTGCTTTGTTAGTTTACAATTGTGGTTTTCAGGGTGCTGGAGTTTCCGCAGTTATCTTCGATTGTAAGCAAAAACTCATTTTCCCCTATAATAAGGTGATCATCACGCAGATATTCAAGTAGTTGGTTCTTGGCATCATAATCCATCAATATCCATTTTCCGTTAAGGTAAGCGGAATACGTATTTATTCCTGAAAAATCATCGCTTATGCTTATCCTGATTGATTGCTGGGTGGTAACAGTTTTGAATTCGCTTATATTCAGTGCTTTGATTGCCGGAGCAGTGGTATCAGCCATTACGGCATATTGCCCGAATTCACGGATACTTGCTTTAAGTATTCCGTTTGCATATTTACCCCCTGCAGAAACCGGCGACCTATCTTTCCTGAGCCTGGCGAGTAAAAGCTTTTTGTCAAGATGCCGGTAAGCAGAATCGACAGTCACAGACACTTCAATGTAATCAAATAAAGGAGTTTCCGGATTGTGCAATTGGTAAATTGCTGAGCAGGAATTGGGAAGGGCGCCGGAAACCGAGAAAGCAAAGGCCAGATCATCATACAGGCTTTTACCCGGAACAACAAGCATAACACCCTTTTCTGAAAAGCTATTGTTTTTTTGATGACTAAATAATACTGAATTGCTGCTTATTTGATTCTTTTCAGAATTTTCCAATTCCTTTCCTTTTACAGTAAAACGCAGAATGGATTCATTTTTATTGGCATCACTGACAACAACCTTTACCTGATGGATCGAATCGGGGACAGCAGAAAAAATTCCCTGGTTGGTTGCGGTTTTGTACATGGTGAGTTTATTGTTAGGCGCAATCCTGGTTGTTATATAACGTTTTCCTGTGTTATAATAGTGACTATAATCAATAAAGCTATTGATATACCTGGTTTCATTAAAGTTGAATGTTTCAGCCTGCCAATCAAAACAAAGTACAGAATCGATGTAGACTGCGAACCTGAAAATGCCGTTTTTGTTGTTGCTGCCGTTCAGTAAATCGGACACCTGCACACTGATTGAATAACGGCCATTGATGTTGATCGGATTTTTATCCTTCAGCTTGTATACAGGCCCCCAGCCGGTGAGTTCCGGAATCAGCGGAGTTGTTTTCCCGTTTATAGTTCCACCGTTCACTTCAGGAGAGATTCTGAGAGCAGAGATTACCGGCCTGATAAAATCTTTAACTGGAAGTCCGAACAATTGAGGGTTAACGGGCATCTCAGTTTTTGTATTCCGGATTTCAAAATGCAGATGAGGGCCTTCCGAGGACCCTGAGTTGCCCGAATAACAGATAATTTCACCCTGCTTAACTTTTAGAAGATTTTTGGGTGGAAACAGGTCAACATCAAATTTCTCCAGCTTGTATTGCTCCGATTTCAGCCATGCATCAATGGCCGGACTCATTTTCTGAAGATGGGCGTATACCGTTGTATAGCCATTCGGATGGTCAATATATAGGGCTTTGCCGAACCCATATGGTGAAATTTTAATTCGTGCAACATATCCATCGGCACAGGCAACAATTGGCTTACCCTCATCTCCTGCGGTTCGGATATCAATACCGGAATGAAAGTGGCCAGCCCTAAGTTCGGCAAAAGTGCCGGATAAACTGATCGGAAAATCTACGGGAGAAATAAAGTAATCTTTCGGGTAGTTGTCCTGGGCATTCAGGCTGAAAACACTGAAAATAATGATTAGAATAAAATAAATCCGGACCTTCAACATGTGCTGATTTGAAAAAATTAGTAAATCCAAAGATAGGCTGTTCTGGTATTGGTGCATGCCAGCCGGGGCTTCATTTTACAGTATTTATTGAATTAAACGTCACCGGAATCAGTGCGCCAATGGTAAAACACCAGTCATGAACATTTATTGTTACAAATTGTTAATTAGGATAATACAACAAAATAAAATTTCGAAAAAGGAGTTACCTTCAGAAGGAATTACGATTAATAATTAACTTCCCGAACGAACTGCCATCTCTTGTTTAACTATGATTTCTGAAGCCATCCTGCTCAAACAATTAAGCATTTTGCTTATCAGTGCCGTTAAATTATTGGCGGCTGCTCCTGTGTCTTATCTTTTTGGCTATTCATACCTTCATACGCTTTTAAATACAGCCATCGGGGGACTAATGGGTGTGGTATTTTTCTTTTTCCTCAGCAGAAATCTCATCAGGCTTTATTACAATTATGCTCCTTTCATTTTAAGAAAAATCAGAACAGTAGCCGGGATGCCTGATAAATCCAATGCTTTAAAACCATTAGAACATGGTCGGAAAAAGATATTCAACAGGAGAAACAGAGTGATTGTAAAAATAAGAACGACTTATGGCATGCCGGGCATTATCATACTTACGCCGATTTTTTTATCTATTCCTTTTGGAACTTTTCTGGCACTCAAGTATTACTCATCCCGGCGTAACCTGCTTGCCTGGTTAAGTTTGTCGGTGATTTTATGGTCAGTGTTGTTAACAACATTTGTTGAATTAATGTAGATGAAGTATAATACCTCACTTAAATCAAACTAAATTTAAATTCTGCTGTTATTGATAATCATTACTTTGGAGAAATACAATATTTCGGAAATTTATCAGTTATTAATGGAGCCTTCAGGCTTTATGGAGTAATTGGGCAATATTGTTGTATGTAATCCGTTTCTAAATCACCATTATCACAAAAAGATCAATAACTTTGCATCCTTTAATTAAAATTTATTTTATGCGATTTAATTCCCGCTTGCGATTGGCCTTTATTTCAGGGCTTGTTGCTGTTTCTTCCGCAACTGTTGTTGCACAATCCACCACATACATCGGACAGGACCTGAATACCATTACCACAGCTGTCCCGTTTTTACAGATTGGGCCGGATGCGCGCTCAGGAGGAATGGGTGAGGCAGGGGTTTCTTCATCCCCGGATGCCAACTCAGCCCACTGGAATCCGGCAAAATACACTTATATTGAGTCTGATATGGGATTCTCGCTTTCATACAGTCCCTGGCTAAGGGCGCTTGTTAGCGATATTAATCTTGCCTATCTTACCGGTTATAAAAAATTAGCCAACGATCAGGTTATCTCCGGATCATTGCTTTATTTCTCCCTCGGTGATATCACCTTTACCGATGTTACTGGTGATCCGATCGGTAACTACCGCCCGAGTGAGTTTGCAATCAGTGGTGCTTATTCGCGCAAACTTACCAAAAATATATCGGGTGCTGTAGCCGGAAGATACATACATTCAAATCTGACACAGGGTATTTCTTCGGGCAATGCCTCTACCAAACCGGGCAATACTTACGCCGCCGATATCGCCATTTATTCCCAGCATGATGTTGAGTTCAAGAATATGACAGGATATTTTGCCTGGGGCGTCAACATCAGTAATATTGGTGCAAAGATTTCATATACTGATGACAATACTCAGAGAGACTTTATTCCAACCAACCTGAGGCTCGGGCCGTCATTAACCCTGGATGTTGATGAATTCAACAGGCTGACTTTTATGGTTGATTTTAACAAATTGCTGATTCCAACACCTCCCATCTATGCAGTTGATGATAACGGACAACCGGTTATCGACGACAATGGCGAGCCTGTAATCGCAAAAGGAATGGACAATGATGTATCTGTTCCTGTTGGAATGGTTCATTCTTTCTATGATGCTCCTGGTGGTTTTAATGAAGAAATGCGCGAGGTTGCCATTGCCGCAGGGGTAGAATACTGGTACGACAAACAATTCGCAATCAGGGGCGGTTATTTCCATGAGGACAGAACCAAAGGAAACAGAAATTTTTTCACACTGGGAGCTGGACTTCGTTATAATGTGTTCGGCCTCGATTTCTCATACCTGATTCCTACCGATCAGGCCAATCCACTTGAAAATACACTTAGGTTTACCCTTCACTTTAACTTTGATGCTTTTCAGGATCAGACAACAAAGTAGATAGTTTTCAACATATCACAAAAGGGCCGGAAGGCCCTTTTTTTATACATGATTTCTTGCAGCTTTGAGTTTCTTATATGCCCTGAAAAGAATTTTAACCGGCGCCGGAAACTTATTAAACCTTAGCGCGGGATACCTGATACGCACCGATCCGAAGCTTTTATAAAATCTCGCCAGGTTAGGATCGTTCGAGCCTTCAAAGTCAAGGGTCAGGTGGTTGCCTGCAAGGTCCTGAATAAAATGGTCAATCAACAGAAACATGGCGCCGTTTTCCCTGGCAATTTCATTGGTTGCAGAAAACAGAAATACCGCCTTACGATGACTAAATACAACAATGGCTCCGGCACATAAGGTATTTTCGGCTGTATATGCTCCATAGCATATGGCTTTATTCTTCATAATACATTCGTAAGCCAGCCTGATAAACCTGCGATAATCATTTTCCTTCAGGTGGCCGAATTGCTTTCCTTTATTCTGCCTGAACATGGTAACAATATCTTCGGGTTTGATGTTGGATGAGATGCCGATGTTATTCCGCATCGCCCTGTTGATGTTACGGCTTGTATTCTGAGAATAGTTTTTTTTAATGATACTGTAAGATTCAATCAGATCAAGCTCGTGATTCAGGTTTCCGGTGACCTGCCATTTCGTTTTATCGGGCTTGTTGTATGCATTCAGGTTGATTTCAGCAAGCCTGTATTTCCCCGGGATGGCGGATAAAAATGCGTCGACAATGTCAGGTGTGATATGGCTGATTGAGAATACACCCAGTTGCTGGGTGAAATTTGGCTGAAAAAGATACCAAAATCCGAACTTCTTCCGGTAGGTAAGAGGAAAACGGTCTCATAATCTCCTGCAACCAGGGCATCCCATTCGTCGCATACAATATCAAGATACCACGAAAAGCCATAAATATTGCCATTAACTGCTTTGTCGATACAATTATCCCAGGCAGTTTTGTCAAGTTCAGTATGCCTGATCAGGCGAATATTCATTGGTTCCGGCATTTTAACGGTACAACAAGACAACTGCCCAGGCCTGAACGCCCTCTTCACGACCGGTAAACCCCAGAAACTCTGTGGTAGTGGCCTTAACTGAAATGGTTCCGGTTTCCGATCCGACCAACTGTGTTATCTGTGTTTCCATCTCATTTATATAAGGGGCAATCTTCGGTTTTTGTAATGCGACAGTACAATCAATATTCCCGACTTTCCAGCCTTTTTCTTCAATCAGTGCCATGGTTTTTTTTAGCAATATCCGGCTGTCGATGCCTTTCAGGGCAGGGTCTGAATCCGGGAAGTGAAAACCGATATCCCTCATCCCGGAAGCACCAAGTAACGCATCGCAAATGGCATGCAACAGCGCATCGGCATCAGAGTGACCCAATGCACCTTTGTAATGGCTGATTTTCACGCCTCCTATAATGAGAGGAAGCCCTTCTGTCAGTTGGTGTACGTCGTATCCGAATCCAATCCTGCAAGGGTACATATTTTAAAAAGCCTGGTTAAACAAGTCTGAACAATCTGCCTATTGGCGCATTTTGAACTGTAAAACTAATTAAATCTGCCGATAATGACACGATATAGCCTTAAAATTCGGATAAGTGATGATCGTAAATCAAACTATAAAGAATGGTATAAATAAAAAAAAGCCACAAATTGTGGCTTTTTTTGTGGGAGCAACAGGGTTCGAACCTGTGACCCTCCCGACTGAAAGTCGGGAGGGTCTGAACCAGCTAAGCTATGCTCCCATCCTACGTAGCATATTGAATATCAATATTATAATTTGTCATTTTACAGACAGGTGTTCATTTTACTTTTTACCGGTTTACGATTTGGTTTACATTCATGTCACTAAGATTGGTTAAAAATTCAATAATAAACCGTTACAATTATTGTTTTACCAGCTTCTCAACATAAACACCCTTATCCGTTGTAACTCTTAATAAATAAATGCCATTGGGCAGTTTGCCGAAATCTGAAACAATGTGGTTGCTTACTGATTTCAGGGTTTTGACAAGACATCCCTGCTGATTTATAATATCAATTTTACTCATGTTGATGTCAGCAGCCATTTCTATGGTCAGCAAGTTTTCTACCGGATTAGGAAAAATACGGACCCCCGCCGAAGCTGAATAATCATCCTTAATATAAGCTGGATTCCCATATTCATTGAAAGAAGCCAAACCTTTCGTTTTGGTTGCAATCCATTTCGTGTTATCAGCATCAATGCAGACAGAATTAACAACGTCACACGGTAACTCGGAGTTTGAGGTATTATAAACAGTCCAGCCAGATTCGTCAAATTTTACCAGACCTCCGTAACGGGTTCCCAACCACTTTGCTCCCCCGGAGTCAATGGCAATACTAAGCACCCAGTCTCTAGGCAAACCCGAATTTTCAGTATTGTAAACTTCCCATGTTGTTCCATCAAAGACTGCCAGTCCTCCCAGTTTTGTCCCGATCCATTTAACATCATGCGTATCTATGGCTATAGCGTAGACATTGTCGTGTGGTAATCCGGAATTTGAGGAATTGTATGTTGTCCAGTTTAATCCATCATAAGATGTAAGGCCATATTCTGTACCAATCCATTTCTCATTGTTTTTATCTATAGCCAATGAGAGTATATAATTATTGGGCAATCCTGAATTGGAACTATTGTAGGTAGTCCAGTCCTCGCCGTTAAAAGAGATCAGGCCATAGCTTGTACCAAACCATATCAATCCGTTATTGTCTGATACAATTGCATTAACTTCACCAAATTGAACAGTATCTGAGCTGTAATAGTTTATCCATTCCGTTCCGTCGAAGGCAATCAATCCTGCCTGCGTTCCAAACCAAACCGTTTCTTCCGGATCAACCAATATTGAATAGATATGACTATTCAGTAACCCGGTGTTTGAAGGGTTGTATATCTGCCAGTTATTTCCATCAAACGATGCTATGCCACCAATAGTTCCGATCCACTTTAACCCACCCGGATCTACAGCTATATCGCGTACATCATTCGATGGAATTCCAGACAACCTGGTATCGACATCTTCCCAGGTGGTTCCGTTGTATGTTGCTACATACCCCCTGTAAGTGGCTATCCATTTGGTGCCGCTCAGGTCAGATACTACGATATGAACCGAATTATTCGGCAAGTCAGAATTATCCGTATTAAAAGTCTGCCAGTTTACATTGTCAAATGAAACCAGACCCAGTTCAGTACCAATCCATTTAGTGCCGGTGTTGTCAAAAGCTACTGAGTGAATAAAATTCCCGGGTAATCCGGAATTTGAAGTGTTATAGGTTACATAGTTTACACCATCATAAGCAGCCAATCCATCATAACCTCCGATCCATTTTACACCATCCGGATCTATTGAAATTGAATTGATATAACCAACAGGCAATGGATGTGTTTCCCAATGTTCATCATCAAAGGAAATTAAAAAGGCGCCAAACGTTAAGCCGTCATAGGAAACAATCCATTTCGTTCCGTCCTCATCAATGGCTAAATGTCTTACTCCATCATACAACGCTGCAAAATCTGACCTGTCGAATATTGACCAGTTTGAGCCGTCGAATGAAACCAATCCATGATGTTCAGTTCCTATCCAGACTTTTCCGTTCCCTTCAATGGCCAATGAAAATACTCCGTTATCCGGTAATCCCGAGTTTGAAGTATCGTAGGTTGTCCATTCTGAGCCATCAAAGGAAGTTAAACCGCCATAAAGAGTACCGATCCATTTTGTTCCGTTCCCATCAACAGCAACTGCCGTAACTTCACAATCGGGTAATGGTGAATTTGTTTCGTCATAGATGGTCTTTGCGCCTGTACTTTTCTCAATTTTCAGCAAACCACCGCAGGTACCTATCCACATAAAATTATCCTCTTCGGTTATCGAATAGATGAGATCAGATTTAATATAATTAATCCAATTCGGTGTCTGCGCACTTGAATAACAAAGGATCATCAAGGTAGCAATAAAAACCAAAAGAAATCTTCTCATATTACCTCCGTTTAAATTGAATAAAGTATTGAGTCTACCTGCTTCATTACTAATATAACACCTATAAGACAACTGAACCCCTTTTTACCCCTATCAGGAATTATAATATTCTGCAATCTATCGGACTGTTACTACCCGACTATTTAACTCATTAATATTCTGATACAAGACAAAAATATTATAAGTCGTTGCATTGATTCTTTGACAGATTGAGGACACCAGATATAAGTCAGCCTCTCACTTACAGCTGTAATGGTAACATTTCAGGCAGGGCAAACTACAGAATTTGAGGCATTCATGTGTAAATCCTGGTTTACATCCTGGTTTACTTGCATGAAAGAAAATCGAATAAAACCGGCTGAGAATAAAAAATCAGCCAATTACAAGTAAATTGCAATTAACTGATCTTAAAGATTTTAATCTCCCAATCTGTGTGGGAGCAACAGGGTTCGAACCTGTGACCCTCCCGACTGAAAGTCGGGATGCACTGACCCAGCTCAGGTTGGTTTGATAAGTCGTTCAACCAATTTGCGGCTTTTCCATTTCTTAATGGTCTTTTTCTCTTAACAATGCCATTGAATAGTCTTGATAAAATTCCTCATATACCAATTGCCAGTCTGAAGCAGCTGAAGTAAAACCTTGTGTGTTTGGGGGGAATGTAAGAAAAGGGGGCCCGTGCTGGGGGGGGGGCCGGGGGGAGCTGAAGTAACTTGTGCTGGTTATTGTGTTTGTACACTCTTTCATGACCGTGTCACGGGTGAGCCGATATAATATCTGTCAAGAATTACCGAATAAAGTATATAGGTGAATGGCAATAAATAAAAAAATGGGGGGTGACTTTTCTGGTGGGGGGAAGGGGGCACCCGACTGAAAGTCGGGATGCACTGACCCAGCTCAGGTTTGTTTGATAAGTCGTTCAACCAATTTCGGCTTTCTTTCTTAATGGTCTTTCTCTTAACAATGCCATTGAATAGTCTTGATAAAATTCCTCATAAACCAATTGCCAGTCTGAAGCAGCTGAAGTAAAACCTTTGTGCTGGTTATTGTGTTTGTACACTCTTTCCATGACTGTGGGTCGAGCCGATATAATATCTGTCAAGAATTACCGAATAAAGTATATAGGTGAATGGCATAAAATAAAAAAAACACAAAATGTGACTTTTCTTGTGGAGGACCCTCCCGACTGAAAGTCGGGATGCACTGACCCAGCTCAGGTTTGTTTGATAAGTCGTTCAACCAATTTGCGGCTTTTCCATTTCTTAATGGTCTTTTCTCTTAACAATGCCATTGAATAGTCTTGATAAAATTCCTCATATACCAATTGCCAGTCTGAAGCAGCTGAAGTAAAACCTTTGTGCTGGTTATTGTGTTTGTACACTCTTTCCATGACCGTGTCACGGGTCGAGCCGATATAATATCTGTCAAGAATTACCGAATAAAGTATATAGGTGAATGGCATAAATAAAAAAAAGCCACAAAATGTGACTTTTCTTGTGGGAGCAACAGGGTTCGAACCTGTGACCCTCCCGACTGAAAGTCGGGATGCACTGACCAGCTCAGGTTTGTTTGATAAGTCGTTCAACCAATTTTCGGCTTTTCCATTTCTTAATGGTCTTTTCTCTTAACAATGCCATTGAATAGTCTTGATAAAATTCCTCATATACCAATTGCCAGTCTGAAGCAGCTGAAGTAAAACCTTTGTGCTGGTTATTGTGTTTGTACACTCTTTCCATGACCGTGTCACGGGTAGAGCCGATATAATATCTGTCAAGAATTACCGAATAAAGTATATAGGTGAATGGCATAAATAAAAAAAAGCCACAAAATGTGACTTTTCTTGTGGGAGCAACAGGGTTCGAACCTGTGACCCTCCCGACTGAAAGTCGGGATGCACTGACCCAGCTCAGGTTTGTTTGATAAGTCGTTCAACCAATTTTCGGCTTTTCCATTTCTTAATGGTCTTTTCTCTTAACAATGCCATTGAATAGTCTTGATAAAATTCCTCATATACCAATTGCCAGTCTGAAGCAGCTGAAGTAAAACCTTTGTGCTGGTTATTGTGTTTGTACACTCTTTCCATGACCGTGTCACGGGTAGAGCCGATATAATATCTGTCAAGAATTACCGAATAAAGTATATAGGTGAATGGCATAAATAAAAAAAAAGCCACAAAATGTGACTTTTCTTGTGGGAGCAACAGGGCTCGAACCTGTGACCCCCTGCTTGTAAGGCAGGTGCTCTGAACCAGCTGAGCTATGCTCCCGAATGAGAGTGCAAAAATACACACTATTTTTAATCCTGCAATAGTTTTATAAAATTTCTTTGTCTTTTTCACTTTCTATACTTTTTTCAAATATATCAGCAATTTTATGCTGACGATTCATCAACATTGTTTAGAGAAGTGATCAGGTGGATTTTGGTTGTGATGAAATGATCATGGAAAAGAATGTTTCCAGTCTTTTGCCCGTGAACCTGATTCGATTTTAATAGGTGGAACTGAGTCTTCATTGAGCCAAATGACAGGCAAAATAATCGTTGAAACGAATAGAATTTTTTTTAATCTCATTAATTCCTGATACTGAACCGATTGAACTTTAACTGGCTAAGCTTGTTGTTTTGTAAATACGGGTACGTAATGATGTAGCATTCCACTTACGATATCTCAATCTTCTAGAAAATAATTGATTTATGTCTGATCCAGATAAAACCTTTCAGAAAGTCTACAACAGGTTAATTCCGGTTGTTATCGTATTCCCCGTGATCTTCCTTATCTTTTTCATTGTTGTATCCATGATTCAGTTGCAGGAGATCAATTCACGCATTGAAGAAGGGCAGTCGATGGCTGTGAAAGAGATGATGAATAAAGCAATGGCCGGAGAACAATTCACCGAAGAATACCTTCAGTTCTTAACACTGGCTGCATTGGAAGAGGAGAGTCTGAATGAGCGTTACCGTCAGGGGCATTATTCCCTGGTGAGCCGTTCGTTCAAACAGTTTCTTGGGTTCTTTACAGGAATCATTATGGTCATCGTCGGGTCAGTTTTTGTTTTGCTCAAGTTAAAGGATAACATGGATCTTGGGGCACAACAAGGGGAGTCGTGGAAATTTTCGCTCATTACTTCATCACCGGGTATTGCTTTTGGTGTTGTAGGTGCTGTGCTGATCGGGCTTGCGTCTCTTTCAAATGATAAAATCGTTGTACGTGATTCAGGTCTTTACCTCACCAGGGAATACCTTGTAGCACCTTATTTTTCAGGATCTCCCCGCAAAACCCTGGATAAGTATATGCTCGATCAGGCTGACCAGGCTGAAACGGATGAAGAAGTGCTTATTGAACAGTCTCCACCACCTAAAAATGAAAATCCATGAAGATAATCATTCTGTTTTTAGCTATCATCCTGGTTACAAATTCAGGCCCCCTGAGCGCACAAACTGAGCCTGAAATTCAGGAGTTGAATATGTTGCTTGAACAGCAACGATATACTGCACTGGTAAATAAAGTATGTGCTTTGCGCAAAAAAGAATATTATAAAAATGCATTTCTCGACTATTGCCTCGCATATGGGTACTGCCAGTTGAACCGCCCGCAATTATCAACAGAATGGTTTGATCACCTGCTGGTCAGTTACAATGGATTTTCATCAGAAGGAAGATCTGAATTGAAGAGAATGAGGTCCTCCTGCCAGACCCGGGAATCTGCATCTTCTGTCGCCGGCGATATGATAAACTATCTGCGTGCAATGAATAGTGAAGGTTTTGATGGTAACCAGGCCGGAATTGAATCAAAAATGGGAATTCCCAGCCTTTCGGACAGAGTGTCAGAGATTGATTTCGAACATACAACTTTTGATACAAAGAACCGTCAGTTTACCCAACAGCAGAAAGCAGAAGCATGCAAATATTTCAAGGGACTGATAAATGATGACTCTTATTCCTGCGATTCATCGAAGCATCTGTTGGTTTTTTATTCTGATAATGCGCTTAAAATTAAGAGCCATATCAGGGAAATGGAAGAATATTATCAATATTACAGTAAGGAATTTAACCTGGGTGAAAGCAACCGGCTGATTACTGTTTTCTATTGTACAAATCGGTCAGGGTTGGATTTTATTGCAGAAAAGATACATAATATTGATGTGCCCGGTTCAACATTCGGATACGCATCGAGTGCTGACCTTGTTTTGCTGAGCATTGCAAATTCTGTATGGCTGGGAGCCATGAAGCATGAGTTATTCCATCTTATGATCAGGTCGTTTATAGGTGACATTCCCGCCTGGCTTGATGAGGGTATTGCCTGTTATTATGAGTCGTCCGGTCTGGATAATAATGTTGCTTCAGTGAATATGAGAAATTACAGGACGAACATTTTCAGATCACTTGATATGATGAGAGCTGAATCTAACGATGAGCTTCCGGTGCCAACTGTCGAAAATTTCACCAATTACAGCTGGCAACAATTCAGTGGGTTGCCAGGGGATCTGATGATTAAGGCCAGTCTAAACTATTCAATCAGTTATGTTTTCGTGAAGTTTCTGAGCGATAACAACAAATTGCTGACTGTTGTTGATGCTTTCCGTAACCGGACCTTTACAGAAACACAAACCGGAGACGAGGCCGGAGAAGAATTGACCATTCTGCATATACGGCCGGGCAATGAGATTCTGACAACAGCGTTGGGCATGGAAATGGACCAGATACAAGCGGCATTTGAAGTCTGGTGTGTTGAAAATCTGGATGTAAATCCATACAGGAAAGACTAACCACTTCTGAAGGTCTTTCATCCGGAATTTTTCCTCACAATTCTTTGCAAACATATTATTATGTGTGACAAGCAACCGCATACTGCATTCTCCATGTACCATAAAACCATAATTATATCAGCAAAACACTTTGAAATACCCGGATTTTCATGGTCGGAAGAATAATTCACAACAAGGAGTTTAAGATTTGTAAATTATTCGGGTTAAATTTGCACGTTATTCCCCCGTATGCTAAAACCCGGTTTCAGAACTTTCTTTCCATTGTTGATGTCTGTGGTTGTATTGCTGCTGCTGAGTGCCTGTAGCCCTACCAGGAAAATTGAGAAGCGGGGAGGCTATTTGCTTACGAAGCATGTGGTAAAGACTGACCGGCCGGGTATTTCCGTTTATGATCTTACAAACTTTGCGCAACCCAAACCCAATAAGAAGTTCCTGGGTTTATTCCGCTACCGGGTCTGGATTTATGATATATTTTCCGGTGACAAGGATTCAAAGTTTAAAATGTGGATGCGCAACCGGATTGGTACTGCACCGGTTTTGATCGATACAAATATGGTTGATAATTCCCTTGTACCTATGAGGGTATACCTGAACAACAAGGGCTACTTCGGGGCAATAGTAACCCGGAAGATTCATACCCGTGGTGCGGGCAAATCTGTTGAATTTTATACGCATACACCAGAACCTTTTAGTTTCGGAGAGATCAGGTATTCCATCAACGACGACAGCATTACCTATTTTGTTAATAAGTTGAAAGCGGGCTCACTGATTAAAAGCGGAAAACAATACGATGCCTACCTGATGAGGGATGAACGTGAGCGCCTGACCCGTGAATTGAAAGATCTTGGCTATTATGCTTTTCTGCGGGAGTATATTTTCTTTGAAGTGGACACCAATAAACAAACAAGGTTCGCCAATATCAACATCATTTTTAAGAACATCAGAAAAACCGACCTGAATCCGGAGGATACGGTTACTGAAATGCCGCATTTAAGGTATTTCATCAATAAGGTCTTTGTTAATTCATCTCAAAGGATACAGACAGGCGATACACTTGTTTCCATTGATACCCTGGATTATTACAGGAATCCTGATTCAACAGGTATCGGGAATCCTGATTTCAGTCTTGTTTTCAGGGATAGCCCGCGTATGCGCCCGGAAGCGCTGGCACGAAATATATTTATAAAGCCAGGCGAGCCGTATAGTCAACAAAATGTGAATCTTACATACAATCGTCTCCAGAATCTTGAATTGACCAGGTTTGTTTCGGTCAATGTAGGTCAGCCAAAGGAAATCAGAAGTATTACTTCCGGAGGAATTGCTCTGCTCGATTGCGATATTCGAATGGCCAGATCGCCTGTTAATATGTATACCATCGAAGCTGAAGGTACGAATGCAGGCGGTTTTATAGGGCTCGGGGGAAGTCTGAACTACAGGAACCGTAATATTTTCAGGGGCTTTGAAACACTGAAGATGAAGCTTTACGGGGCATTTGAGATTCAGCCGGCTATTGGAGTAGGTGAAGATGCCAATAAAAAGTTGTTTAATTCGCATGAAACCGGATTCCAGACCGGACTCGATTTTCCCAGGATTTTAAGCCCTTTCAAATTAGGACATGGCATTGAGAATTCCAGGGCTAAAACAAGTATCACCCTTGGGTTCAATTATCAGCAAAAAGTGGAATACCTGCGATATATATCTTCGCTTACTATGGGATATGAATGGAATTCATCACCGACAACCCGGCATACCTTTACACCGTTTGATATTAGCTCCATCAGTATAACCCGGGATAGTCTTTTTACTGAATACCTGTATAGCCTCAATGATCCGAAACTCCTGAATCAGTATACCGACCATCTGATCATGGCAATGAAATATTCATTCGTTTTCAACAACCAGAACCTGATGGCTAGAAAGAACTTCTTCTACTTCAGGTTAAACCTCGAATCAGCCGGTAATCTGTTGAACATAACCAGGAACCTGACCAATGCCGAACCGAATGAGAATGGAGACTACACTTTGTTCGGAATTCAGTTTGCACAATATGTAAGAACCGATCTTGACTTCCGTTATTACCGTACATTGACAGAAAATCATAAGGTAGTTTACAGGGCTGCTTTTGGAATCGGAATTCCTTACGGCAATTCCAGCTCCCTTCCGTTTGAAAAGGGTTTCAATGCCGGAGGTGCCAACGGGTTGCGGGGGTGGGCTGTCAGATCGCTCGGTCCGGGCGGTTACATCAAGTCCGATTCCATAACCTATGAGAACATTGGAGATATCTGGATTGAGGCAAACCTTGAATACCGGTTCCCCATCTATAGTTTTCTTAAAGGAGCGCTTTTTACAGATATCGGTAATATCTGGCTCCTGAAACCAAATGATGACTTTCCGGACGGAGAATTCAGGTTTGACCGGTTAATGAAAACCATGGGTTTTGATGCAGGTATCGGATTCAGATTTGACTTCAGCTTTTTTATCTTCAGGATCGATGGTGGATTGCCATTGCACGATCCGGGAAAAGCCAGTGAAGATAAATGGATGAAATTTTCGAAGTTTCAATTGAGAGACATCAACTGGAATTTCGGGATCGGTTTTCCGTTCTGATGATGGCTGTAACTGGAAGATGGAAGATTGGAATGATGGAATGATGGAATGATGGCCCTTCGACTCCGCTCAGGGTGACAAATGATGGAATAATGGAATGATGGAATATGATCGGAGGTGGACAAATGATGGAATAATGGAATGAGGTCTATGGGACAAATGATGGAATAATGGAAGTTGGAAAGGGAGAAGTGAGGAGAATGGAGAAGGGAGAGAGGGAGAGGTGGGAGAAGGGGAGAGAGGGAGAGGGAGAGGAGAAGGACAGCCTAAAAGAAAGGGCGGAACATCATAACCATGGGTGAAGCGAAGCGAAGCCCATGGACACTCAAACCAAAAAGAAAATAAAGCCCTGAAGGGGCGAAATAATACAGAGTTCTGAGAAGGGGAGAGTGGGAGAAGAGGAGAGAGGGTGAGAGGGAGAAGGGAGAAAGAATGGGGAGAAAGGGGACTTAGAGACTTAGAGACTGAGAGACGAAGTGAGAGACTAAGGGACAAAGAGACTGAGAGAATAAGAGAAACCTGCCACGTCTTCTTCTGGTGCCTGAGCTGGTTGGTGAGCTTTCGTCGAACCATTGTCGAAGGCCAACCTGTTAGGTTTAGAGGGTTGAAGGAGAGGGGTGAGAGGGAGTGAAGGAGTGAAGGGGAGAAGGGGGGAATTGGAGAATGGGAGAATGGGAGAATGGGAGAATTCCCAGGCTGAATATTAAAACCCAATTTTACTTTAGACTTTAGACTTTGTACTTTGCGCTTGTATTATTGGAAACTGGACACATTTTATGATTGAACTAAACAGCGGGCAGATTGCCGGCAATATTTTAAGTGAACTGGGTCATGAGCCTACTTCAGGTCAATCGGAACTGATTGGGAAACTGGCCGATTTTGTTGCCCTGAAACCGGTGGCGAAGCAACAGCCTGCATTTCTGATCAAAGGCTATGCAGGTACCGGTAAAACTACGTTGGTAAGCGCATTGGTCAGGGTTTTGCCTTTGGTGGGAATGCAATCGGTGCTGCTTGCCCCAACCGGACGGGCAGCCAAGGTATTGGCGGGATACTCTCGCAAACTTGCCAATACCATTCACCGGAAGATATACCGTTCCGTAACCAGGCCTGATGGTCGGTTAGCGATGGGACTTGCACCAAACCCTCATAAATACACACTCTTTATTGTTGATGAAGCATCGATGATCCAGGGCTCGGGTGTATCAGCCGATCAGGGCATATATTCGAACCGCGATCTGCTTGACGACCTGATAAGTTATGTGTTCAGCAGCGAAGGTTGTAAACTTTTGCTGATAGGTGATACTGCCCAGCTGCCGCCTGTAGGCACTGACCACAGCCCGGCCCTCGATCTGGAAGTATTACAGAAATCCTATCACCTGGATGTTTCATCATACGAATTGCGCGAAGTTGTCAGGCAATCCCTCGAAAGTGGTATCCTCACGAATGCAACAGGCCTGCGCAATCAGGCAGGCATTGAGAAACCTGAATTGCCATTTTTCAACCTCAGCGGTTTTACCGATATTAAACATATAGACGGGGCCTCATTTGAGGATGCACTCAACTCCTGCTATTCTCGGTTTGGATATGAGAATACGGCTATTATTACCCGCTCAAACAAACGCGCAAACCTGTTTAACAATGAAGTCAGGGCAAGAATACTGTTTCGTGAAACGGAACTTTCAGCCGGTGATATCATTATGATTACACGGAATAACTATTTCTGGCTACCATCCGGTTCCAAAGCTGGTTTTATTGCCAATGGCGATATGGCTGAAGTTCGCAGGATAATGAAAACCGGTGAAATGTATGGTTACAGGTTTGCCGATGTCAGCATTCAACTGGTGGATTATCCCGATCAGGAAGTTGTGGAAATTAAACTCCTGCTCGATTCTATGGTTATTGAAACCCCTTCTTTACCACAGGCAGAGCACCAGAAATTGTTTGAGGAAATCATGCTCGACTATACTGAAATCGCTTCGAAACAGGAAAGAATGCACCTGGTGAAGAATAGCCCCTATTACAACGCTGTGCAGGCTAAATTTGCTTATGCACTCACCTGTCATAAAACCCAGGGGGGGCAATGGGATGCAGTTTTTATTGACCATGGTTATCTGACCTCCGAAATGATCGACAGCAATTTTGTGAGGTGGCTGTATACTGCCATAACCCGCGCCACCAAAGAAGTATACCTGGTGAACTTCAATGATGATTTTTTTGTTTGATGAACGCCGGAATGCAATATTGTAAATTGATGATCATCAGTTAACTGATATTCAGGTAAATGTAAAATTTTAGTCCAGTTATGAAAATTACACATAATCAGATTGAAACACTCTTTAATGATTTTAAAGATAAAAAGGTATTGATTCTTGGTGATGTAATGGTCGATGCCTACATCTTTGGAAAAGTTGACCGCATTTCACCCGAAGCACCGGTTCCGGTCGTATCAGTTAAAAAACGGGAGAACCTACTGGGCGGTGCTGCCAACGTCGCATTAAATATCAGGGCATTGGGAGCAATTCCAGTACTCTGTTCAGTAATTGGAAACGATATCAAAGGAGATGAGTTTACCGCCCTTTTGCAACAGGATGGGATTTCATCTGACGGAATTATCCGGAGTCCCGAAAGGATCACCACCACTAAATTCAGGGTCATCGGGAATAACGTACAGATTTTGCGTGTTGATGAGGAAATGGATACTGACCTTAGCCAGGCCGAAGAAGAAAAGTTGCTTTCTGGGATAGAAACAATTCTTCAAAAACATCGGATAGCAGTGATTATACTTCAGGATTATAATAAAGGTGTGCTTACCAGGCATGTAATTGATGAAGTACTTTCAATGGCTTCTGAATTGGGGATTCCGGTGGTGGTGGATCCTAAAAAGAAAAACTTTGATGTATACCGGAATATAGATCTGTTTAAGCCTAATCTGAAGGAATTAAAGGAAGGATTAAAGATTGATGCGGAATTGGATGAACTTGATAAAATCAGGCAGGCAGTTGTTGATTGGCAGACTTTACATTCGATTGCGGTTGTTATGGTAACACTTTCAGAAGCAGGGGTATTTATACGTGACATATCCGGTCCGGAGGTGCTCGAATATCATATTCCGGCCCACGTACGTAATATTGCAGATGTTTCAGGTGCCGGCGACACAGTAATAAGCGTAGCTTCGCTTTGCAGGGCATTGAAGGTACCTGTTTATTTAACGGCTGCATTATCGAATCTTGCAGGAGGCCTTGTCTGCGAGCATGTTGGTGTAGTGCCGGTTAACCGGGAACACCTGTTTGAGGAGGCGATCGACATGATAGCTGAAGAATAGTTCTGAAATGAAATGGAAATATGGTATATCTTTGCCTGCTTGTAGGTTGGGTAAAATAAACAGGGCTTTCTTTCGTTAAATGAAAAAATGATTAATGTGTGGTATAAGTTTCTGAGATTATTTATTGTTGCGGCTTTATTGGCTGTTTTTTACCCTATGCTTCAGCCCAGCGTATGAAGGTGCGTAACCTGACGAGCTATGACCTGGCACCATACCATTTTGGTTTTATTCTGGGAATGAATGATATGCGCTTCACGATTAAAACCAAACCCGGATTTCAGGATCTGGTATTTTACAATTATCAGGGCGAGCCAGGCTCAGTAGTTCCTGATTCTGTCAGGCTATATGGAATTCAACACAAGCCTTACATGGGTTTTACAATCGGGATCGTTTCCAACCTCCGCATCAACGATTACTTCGATTTCCGGTTTATTCCATCCCTCTCGTTCGGCGAACGTGATATTGAATACAGCATCCTTTCCTACTACAATGGTGAAGCCAGTCAACGCAAAATCACCGAAAAAACACAATCTACTTTTGTAGAATTTCCTTTTCATCTCAAATACAAAGGCAGCCGGTTGAATAATGTAAGGCCTTACTGGCTGGTTGGAGGAAAATACGCCATAGACCTGGCAAGCGATTCCGGAAAGAACAGCGGCAATACAATTGTCCTGATGCAAAACGATGTATATGGGGAGATGGGGGCCGGATTGGATTTTTATACTACTTTTTTTAAATTCGGGATTGAACTGAAAATGTCGTATGGAATGCGCGATATGCTTAAGCGCAAGGCCAATGTTTATACCTATCCGGTTGAGCGGCTCAGCTCAAAGATGTTCCTGCTTTCGTTTACCTTCGAATAAGTGATCCGAACTTTTATGGCCGGGTTTTGTTATTTCCCCAATCAATAAATAAAGAAAATTTCAATGCTTCCGGTGCAGTGTAACGTATATTTAAAAACAACTGGTTATCAAGGTATTGTCGAAATTCAAATCATAGTTGTAAAAGTCTAAATATCAATACTTTGCGTCTTTGCGTCTTTGCGTGATTCTTAAAATTGACGGACTATTGTATGAATTGTGATGTTTTAACTCCGGAAAACCCTATAAGCAATGCGCAGAGAGCTTGATTTGAAACTTACCCCCTCCGAAGCATTTGATCCTGCAAGGTGGAAACATGCTGTTTCTTCCCGCATCGGCATTCCGGAAGGAAGAATCTATCACATCAGACCGTTGAAGCGTTCAATAGATGCCAGACACAAGGTTTTTTTCAATCTTAAAGTTGAAGTTTTTATAGGGGAGCACTTCCCTAAAGCTGAAAAGATCAGCATTCCGGATTATCCCGATGTTAGCCGCCGTACACCTGTGTTAATAGTGGGAGCGGGGCCGGCCGGGCTTTTTGCAGCGCTGACCCTGATCGAACAAGGATTCAAACCTGTAATACTTGAACGTGGGAAAGATGTGAAAGCACGGAAATTTGACATTTCACTGTTAAACAGGGGAGAACGGCTTAATCCCGATTCAAATTATTGTTTTGGTGAAGGAGGTGCAGGAACTTATTCAGATGGGAAACTTTATACCCGATCCACCAAGAGAGGGAATGTTTCGGATATTCTCAGAACCCTGGTTGCACATGGAGCTTCCGACGACCTGCTGATCGATGCGCACCCTCACATTGGCACCGATAAGCTTCCCAATATCATCGCTTCAATCAGGCGTTCAATTATTGATGCCGGTGGTGAGGTTCACTTTAATAAAAGGATAGTCCGGCTGATTCTCAAAAACGGCAAGGTTAAAGGAGTTATTGATTCCGCCGGAAATGAGTTCAGATCAAATTCGGTAATATTGGCTACCGGTCACTCTGCCCGCGATGTTTTCGATTTTCTTCATGATCAGGGGCTGCTGCTGGAACCCAAGCCTTTTGCATTGGGCATCAGGGTTGAACATCCTCAGCAGTTAATCGATTCTATACAGTATCATGTTCCGGAAAGGGGGCCGCACCTCCCTGCAGCTTCATATAACCTGGTTACTCAGGCTGAGGGGCGTGGCGTTTTTTCTTTTTGTATGTGCCCGGGTGGCATTATAGTACCAGCTTCTACCGGAAATAATGAATTGGTTGTTAACGGGATGTCGAATTCGATGCGGAATTCGCCATATGCAAATTCGGGAATTGCAGTTGCCATCGAGCCTGAAGACTGGCAGAAATTTCAACACGAAGGTCCTTTTGCAGCTTTACGCTTTCAACAGGCGATAGAAGCCGCTGCGTGGGATGCTGCCGGCAATTCACTGAAAGCCCCGGCCCAGCGGATGACCGATTTTATGAATGACAAGGTATCTGCCAATCTGCCGGTTTGTTCATACAACCCGGGCCTTGTGAGTGTTCCGCTTTCATCATTTCTGCCCGATTTTCTGACTTCACGCCTCAAACTGGCGTTCCGCGATTTTAACAATAAAATGAATGGTTATCTCACTGAAGATGCTGTTTTGGTTGGGGTTGAGTCAAGAACTTCCTCGCCTGTGCGGATCCCACGGAAAGACGACACCCTTCAGCATCCCCAGGCTGCCGGACTTTTTCCGTGTGGTGAAGGGGCTGGCTATGCCGGAGGAATTGTTTCCTCAGCCATAGATGGTATCAGGTGCGCCCTGGCAGTTGCGGGCAAATCAGCAGATTAATTACTTCCCATCTTCAACTTACCTCCTCACTTTATTTTAATGGCAAATTTGTTAAGTTTGCATTGTATTTACAATTCATGTCTCAGGCAACCATAAGCACATCATGAACGAAATCTCACTTAACGCTGATCTGTTTGAAGTAATGCGCAAAAAAGCCTTGCTTAAACAGGATATATACAGGAAAACCCTGAACACATTCCAACAGTTTAAAAACATCATTCTCGAAATGTTGGCTGAATATCAGGAAAAATACAATGGAACCAGGGAGATTGTACCTTTTGAATTCCGCGACAGAAGTGAATTTGAACTTGAGGTTAAGTTTGGAGGGGATGTCCTGATCTTCATGATGCACACGAATATTTTCGAATTTTCAAGAATGCATGAGGTTATGAAGACATCATATATTCGCGAAGATACCGAGCGCTCATACTGTGGCGTTATTAACATTTACAACTTCCTGGCCGATTCATTCAGGTATAACAGGGTTAACGATGTCGGTTATATGATTGGAAGGGTGTTTATTAACAAGGACATGCATTATTTTATCGAGGGGAAAAGAGAAATCGGGATGCTTTACTACAATTTTGCCACATCCGAAGTAACAAAGGAGGCAATACGTGCAATCATTGACTCTGCGATCAGGTACACCATTAATTTTGATTTACTTACACCACCTTACGAGGATGTTAAGCAGGTTTCGGTTTATGATATGCAATCATCACTCGAAAACCAGAAAATACCAACCGGCAAACGACTTGGTTTTCGTTTTCAGGCCGATCACGATGAATTTGTCGAATCCTGATTCGAACTTTTCATGATTTGTGAAATTTAAATAGTTGATAAACAATAGATTAATAAATTTTTAGTTCCTGACCTGATTTTTTATTAAATTTTTCAGATTGGATTTGGAGTATTGAAAAATAGTTGTACATTTGCAGTCCTTAACCAAATAACCTGACGGTCCGTTCGTCTAACGGTTAGGACGCCAGGTTTTCATCCTGGTAATAGGGGTTCGATTCCCCTACGGACTACAAAACAAGATTAGAAAAATGGCAAATCATAAATCATCATTAAAAAGAATCAGGGCTAACGAAACCCGCCGCATCCGCAACCGTTATTATGGTAAAACCATGCGCAATGCAGTGCGAAAATTCAGGTCCCTCGAAAATAAGTCAGAAGCTGCTGAGAAGTTGCCTAAACTCATTTCAATGATCGACAAATTAGCCAGGAGAACTGTAATTCATAAAAATAAAGCCGGTAACCTTAAATCAAAGCTTACCAGGTTGGTTAACAAAATGGCATAATAATTAGAGATTATATGTTACCCCCGTGCGAAAGTACGGGGTTTTTTTATTTTAGTCAAAGGTGTTAACTTAGCTGAATTATTTATCTGCTATATGGATGATACATCATCGCGGTTGCCCATTAGAAGCTGGGCTGAAGGTGATCAACCCCGCGAAAAACTTATAAAATACGGTAAAAATATACTCAGCGATGCCGAATTGATTGCCATACTTCTCCGTTCAGGCACCAGGGAAAAATCAGCCGTTGATCTGGCCAGATTCCTGCTGAAGAAATGTACTGATGACCTGATCGCACTGTCAAAAGTGAGTGTTGAAGATCTGATGAAAATCAAGGGAATTGGCCAGGCCAAAGCGCTCAGCATCGTTGCAGCGCTGGAACTAGGCCGGCGCAGACGCCAGGCTGAAGTCCCGGTGAAAAAAGTTATTACTTCAAGCAGGGATGCCTACGAACTGTTCTATCCTTACCTCGCCGACAGCCTGTACGAAGAATTCTGGGTCATGTTTTTAAACCGGGCCAATGCCTGGAAGTCTATCCACAGCATCAGCGAGGGAGGCCAGGCAGGTACGGTTGCAGATCCTAAAAAGATTTTCAAATTTGCACTCGAACAAAATGCAGCTTCGATTATTCTTTGTCATAACCATCCTTCAGGCAATCTTAAACCAAGTGAAGCTGATATCAGGCTGACCAAAAAGCTTAAAGAGTCCGGGCTCATGCTGGACCTGCCTGTACTGGACCACCTGATCATTGGTGAGGAAAAATACTTTAGTTTTGCCGATGAAGGAATCCTTTAATGGATGTCATTTAATAAAGGTCCCGGATTTGAAAATAACACAATGAGATATCCTTCGACTCCGCTCAGGATGACTGTCAGTCTGAGCGGAGTCGAAGACAGCGTTTCTTAAAATATTAACAGTGGTTCTTTAATCTTTATTTTTCGATTTACTGACTATGATAAAAATAGTGACTGTTATTGGTGCGAGGCCACAGATTATAAAGGCTGCTGCTCTTAGCAGGGCAATTTCAACTGGTTTTAAAGACAAGATTAACGAAATAATTGTCCATACCGGGCAGCATTACGATGCCAATATGTCGCAGGTTTTCATCGACGAGCTGGGTATTCCTGCGCCCGATTATAATCTTGGCGTGGGTAGTGGAAGTCATGGCCGGCAAACTGCTGTGATGATTGAAGGAATTGAAAAGATTCTTCAGGACGAAAAACCTGATTTTCTGGTACTCTATGGCGACACGAATTCCACGCTGGCCGGAGCCGTTGCATCTTCCAAATTGCGGATACCCATTGTTCATATTGAAGCCGGCCTCAGGTCGTTCAACAAGTCAATGCCCGAGGAGATCAACCGGATTATGTGCGACCATGCTTCCACACTCTTATTCTCACCCACCCTTACCGGTTACCGGAATCTCCTCCGCGAAGGATTCAGCGCTCAAAATCAGCCTCCTTTCACAAGCGACAATCCTGGCATCTTTCATTGTGGTGACATAATGTTTGATAACAGCCTTCACTTTGCCGGCATCGCTGAAGAGCGCTCTGATGTTCTGAAACAGTGGGGGCTTGAAAAAGAAAACTACCTGCTGGCAACCATTCACCGCGATAACAATACCGATGATCCCGAAAGATTGCGCAGCATCTTCAGTGCTCTGAACCAGGTGAGTTTAGCAAACAACCTGATGATTGCTTTACCGCTTCATCCGCGCACGAGCGGGTTGCTCCGGCAGAACCTTCCGGCAGAACTCTTCACTTCTGTAAGTGGCAATCCATTCATTACGATGATGCCTCCTGTTTCGTTTCTCGATATGATCAAACTGGAAAAACATGCCAGGATGGTAATTACTGATTCAGGTGGCGTTCAGAAGGAAGCCTATTATTTTGGCAAGCCCTGTGTTATTGCGCGACCAGAAACCGAATGGGTTGAAATTGTGGAAGCCGGTGCCGGAATCATTGCCGATGCCGATGAAAACGCTATTGTATTGGCTGCTACCGGATATCTTAATAATCCTCCGGTCAGTTTCCCTGAAGTTTTTGGCGATGGTAAAGCAGCTGAATTTATATGCAGGACTATTGCCGGGGCTGCCTGGAAATAGTATAGCATCACGCTGATTAACCGTTATTCGGTGTCGTTTAGTTAAGAAACTTTGTCATCGACTCCTCTCAGGCAGACACACCATTTATTCATCTCATTAAATGAATGGGTCATTTCGACCGCAGGGAGAAATCTGTTGTTATTGAGAGATACCGTAATAAACAGCATCTCTGTCATTCGTCATTCATCATTCGTCATTAGCCTGTCACCCTGAGAGGAGTCGAAGGGCGTCATTCGTCATTCGTTGATTGATGAGCCGAAGGATACTTTTTCATTTTATTTTCAAATCGGAACCATATCTAGGGCCTGCTGAAAAACCGACAATAAGTACATTATCAGAATCATACAATGAAAATTTAAATTCTTTGTTTAAGGTATTTGTGAAACTTTATCACTTTTCCCTGCACCTAAAGTGAAGAATGAGACCGGGGGGTTCGGGGGGTTTTTCAGCAAGCATTATCTAAACGATATTGATAATTGCTGTCTGTCTTTTTCCAGCATAAGCCAGATACCTGCAAACAGGTTATTTTACCGGCCTTGAATAGAGTTGTGTTGTTCTTTTAATGCACTGTTAATCAAAACAATAACAGTGTTTTGCTTTTTTCATCCAAAATTCATTTGCCAGGCCTTTTTTATTAAAAATAAAAATGTACCTTTGCAGTCCGTTTAAAATTCGTATTGAATTAATAATCAAACCTTAAAACAGATGTTGAAAAACTATGAAACCGTTTTCATTATGACTCCCGTTTTGTCTGATGATCAGATGAAGGAAGCGGTTGGAAAATTTCAGAAATTGCTGAAAGACAAGGGGGCTGAGATAGTCCACGAAGATCACTGGGGCCTGCGCAAGTTTGCGTATACCATTCAGAAGAAAACTTCGGGCTTTTACCACCTGATAGAGTTTAAATCAGAAGGCAGTGTAATTAATGATCTGGAAATTGCATTTAAGCGTGATGAGCGCATTCTTCGTTTCCTCACCGTGGCACTTGACAAACACGCCGTTGCATACAACGAAAAGAAACGCGTTATCAAAGCCGCTGCAGTTGCCGCTGAGCCTGTTACAGAAGCCGAAAAGGTCTAATTTTAATTCATTCAACAATGGCAAATCAACCAAATTCAGAAATCAAATACTTAACCCCGATTGCGGTCGATGTTAAGAAAAAGAAATACTGCCGTTTCAAAAAGAGCGGTATCAAGTATATTGACTACAAAGATGCTGACTTCCTTATGAAGTTTGTAAATGAGCAGGGTAAGATTCTTCCCCGCCGCATTACCGGTACATCAACCAAATACCAGCGCAAGGTTGCGCAGGCGGTTAAAAGGGCCCGTCATATTGCCCTGATGCCTTATGTGGCTGACTTGTTAAAATAAGGAGGATCAAACGATGGAAGTAATTCTTAAAAGAGATATCCCCAGTCTGGGTTATGCAACAGACATTGTAAAGGTACGCGATGGATACGGTCGTAATTATCTTATCCCGCAGGGTATAGCTATCCTGGCTACCGAAGCCAACCGTAAAATGAATGCCGAAACACTGAAGCAGAAAGCATTTAAAGAAGACAAAATCCGTAACGAAGCTGAAGCACTGGTTAAAAAACTCGAAAACATTACGGTGAAGATTGGTGCAAAAGTAGCATCAACCGGTAAAATTTTCGGTTCGGTTAACTCACTGCAGATCGCCGAAGCACTGAAAGCCCAGTTTAATTACGATGTTGACCGCAAGAAAATTCATCTTGACGGCGATTCAGTAAAAGAAGTTGGTGAATACCAGGCAAAAGTAATGCTACACAAAGGCGTTAGCGTTATGGTCAATTTTGAAGTTTTTGCTGAATAGTAAATCCGGAATTGATTTTTTAATATTTTTAATCCCGGCCCTGTTGCCGGGATTTTTATTAGAGGTTATGATATCAAAGAATCAACTGAAACTGGTTAATTCACTCCGGCTGCAAAAATACAGACTGGAACATGGTCTGTTCATCGCTGAAGGTGTTAAACTGGTTGATGAAGCACTCAAAAGCAACTTCGATATATACCAGATATTTGCAACCACAGAATGGATCAGTTTTGGACATTTACCTAAAAACAGGTATCTTGTTGAGGTGGTAGAAATATCACAGGCTGAACTTGAAAAAATCAGTGCTTTGGCCACCGCCAATCAGGTACTGGCCCTGGTAAAATTGCCTTCCGGAATACATTTGCCGGATCCGGCCGGTGAATGGACCCTTTTACTCGATCAGATTCGTGATCCGGGCAACCTCGGTACCATTATCCGAACCGCTGACTGGTTTGGAATCGACAGGATAGTTGCTGCCGAAAACAGTGTGGAATTATGGAACCCGAAAGTTGTTCAGGCGAGTATGGGATCAGTTTTCAGGATGCCGGTTCATTATACGGATATTGAGAAATATCTTTCAGACAATGCTCAACGTGTGCCGGTTTTCGGTACGATGCTTCAAGGTGAGGATATCTTCAACATACAAATGGGAACTGAAGGTATTGTGGTCATCGGAAATGAATCTCATGGGATTTCTGATGCAGTGAAACCCTTTATTACCCGTCGGATTACCATTCCTGCTGCAACTGCCGGCTCACTTGGGAGGGCCGAATCGCTGAATGCTTCAATAGCCGGTGCAATCATCTGCTACGAGATCAGGCGCCAATGCCCTAAATAGAAACCATTGCCGGATTATTGCTTATTAAGCAACATTCAGGCATAATGTATGTTTATTATCAATTGTTGTACGCCTGAAAACATAAAACCGAATTTATGTTCACTTTCAGGTCACTTAACCCAAACTGACTAACAAATTAAAAAGATGATTAAAGTTATATTGATTGCAATTGTGCTTGTTGGTATTTCAATAGCCGGAATCGCTGTTAAAATGTTCTTTATAAAAGGCAGCGAGTTTAAGAAATCATGTGGCAGTGTTGACCCTTCAACCGGGAAAAAAATAGGCTGCACCTGCAGCACCGAAGGCGCACCTGCAGGTTCCTGTGATAACAAAAAGGCCTAGATATTACTGCTTCTCAACAGGAGCGGATTCTATTAAGCGGTTTATTCCTTCACTGGCCCATGTTTTAAGTTCACCTGCGGGATCTGAATAGATCATATATACATCCAGATCAGGATGCTTCCTGAGGAATTCTTTTGTTTTATCAAGTCCCATTACCATAAATGCCGTAGCATAAGCATCGGCTGTCATACAATCGCCGGCCAGTACTGAAACACTTAAAACGGTGTGGTTTACCGGAAATCCGGTTTTTGGGTCAATGGTATGCGAATACTTAATTCCGTCTTTAATAATAGATCGCCGGTAATTGCCTGATGTAGCAAGTGCCTTGTCTTCCAACTCAACAACCGCGTTTAATTCTCTTGCATCATCGGCATGAACAGCTGGTTTTTCGATGCCAACTTTCCACTTTTTGTTACCTTGCTTGGTCCCCCTGCCTAAAACCTCTCCTCCAACATCAATCAGATAATTTTCAATACCTTTCGATTCCAGCATTTTTCCTATAAGATCGGCGGAATAACCCTGAGCAATGGCATTAAAGTCAATCTTAATAGCAGGATCTTTTTTAATCAGTTTTCCGTTTACAAGCCTTATATTCCTGTAATCAACAAGGGGTAAAATACTATCAACTTTTAAGGAATCAAGCTTCATAGGATCGGTAAATCCGAAACCCCAGGCATTTACCAGCGGCATAACAGTGATATCGAAGGCTCCTTCTGTCTTTTCAGAGACTTCCATCGATTTGTTAAAAATGGTTACATATGCTTCATCAGCCACTGCGGTAGTATCATTGTTATTCAGCCTTGATATTACAGATTCGTTGAGATATACTGAGGCCGATAAGTCAAAAGCTTTGAAAAAACTGTCAATTGCCGTTTGGTAATTGATTCCGTCCTTATCGAAATAGGTAATGGAATAATAGGTGCCCTGAGCCAATCCGTCGATTTTTACTTCTTTTCGGTTTTCCGGATTGCTGCAGGATGCCAGGGATAATACAACGAGCAACGAAAGTATTCTTGGAGTTTTCATATCAGGAATAATCTATTTAGATGGTTGACAAAAATACTTAATTCCGGGCCAGTAAAAACAAAAACCGCCGGGAAAGTCCCGGCGGTTACAGATAAGTTATCAAGTAGCAGATTATCCTCCGAAATCATCAAAGGCAATGTTCTCTTTAGGCACGCCCAGGTTATCGAGCATTTTGAATACCGCTGAATTCATCATAGGCGGGCCACAGAGATAAAATTCAATTTCTTCCGGTTCGTCATGCTTGCTGAGGTAATTGTCGAGCACCACCTGATGAATAAATCCGGTGTACCCGGTCCAGTGATCTTCAGGCATTGGTTCCGAAAGGGCAAGGTTAAATTTGAAATTCGGGAAGTTTTTTTCTATTGCATGGAATTCATCATCATAGAAAACTTCACGTAATGAACGGGCTCCGTACCAATAAGAAACCTTCCGGTCGGTTTTTTCGGTATGGAACATATGGAATATATGTGAACGCAGAGGAGCCATACCTGCACCGCCACCAATATAGATCATTTCTTTTTTCGTAGGCTTGATGTGGAACTCACCGTAAGGTCCTGAAACCATCACCTTATCGCCGGGTTTGCGGGAGAAGATATAGGAAGAACAGATACCGGGGTTCACATTCATAAACTGATTTTTGGCCCTGTCCCACGGCGGGGTGGCAATACGGATGTTGAGCATCACGATGTTACCTTCGGCCGGGTGATTGGCCATGGAATAAGCCCTGAACAACGGCTCAGGATTTTTCATCTTCAGGTCCCATATCTTGAGTTTATCCCAGTCTTCCCGGAATTTATCTTCAACAACAATGTTTTTGAAATCAACATCGATCTTCGGAACGTCAATCTGAATGTATCCGCCGGATTGGAAGTCAAGGGTTTCACCTTCAGGAAGTCTGACAATAAATTCTTTGATAAAAGTGGCAACATTGCGGTTGCTAACTACTTCGCATTCCCATTTTTTGATTCCGAATACTTCTTTCGGTATCTCGATCTTCATATTCTCACGAACCTTTACCTGGCAGCCCAGTCTCCAGTTATCCAACTGCTGTTTGCGGGTGAAGAAACCGGTTTCAGTCGGCAGGATTGAGCCACCTCCCTCGATTACCTGGCATTTGCACATGCCGCAGGTTCCTCCGCCTCCACAGGCTGATGGCAGGAAAAGTTTTTCATTCGAAAGGGTGGACAGCAAAGAAGAACCTCCGTTTACATTGAGTTCCTTTTCGCCGTTAATCATGATTGTTACCGGACCTGAGGGAGCAAGTTTTGCTTTGGCAACCAGCAGCATTATGATCAGCGCGATGGTTACAAGCAGAAATATGATGGTTCCAACCAACAACGGACCAGTCAGTGCACCAAGAAATAAAACAGTTGATGTTATCATAATCAGAGGTTATTCTTTAGATTTTAATTCCCATAAAACTCATAAAAGCAATGGCCATCAACCCTGTGATGATAAAGGAGATGCCCAGGCCGCGCAGAGGTTTTGGAATGTTTGAATAGGTGATTTTTTCGCGGATGGCAGCCAGTGAAGCAATGGCCAGGAACCAGCCGATTCCTGAACCGCCGGCATATACGGTAACTTCTGCAATGCTGTGATAGTCTCTTTCCTGCACAAACAGGGCAACCCCGAGGATAGCACAGTTTACGGCGATCAGGGGAAGGAAAATACCCAGTGCATTGTACAGCGAAGGAGAAAATTTCTCAACCACCATCTCAACAAGTTGAACAATGGCAGCAATCACAGCAATGAAGATCATAAAACTGAGGTAACTCAGGTCGAGGTCGGCCAAATCGGCACTCAGCCACGCAAGGGCTCCCGGTTTTAACAGATATGTATCAACCAGCCAGTTAACAGGAGCAGTAACAAGCAGAACAAAGGTCACCGCAATGCCAAGTCCAACCGACGTCTTAACAGTTTTTGAAACTGCCAGGTAAGAACACATCCCCAGAAAATATGCAAAAATCATATTGTCGATAAAGATGCTTCTTACAAACAGGTTAAAAAGGTTTTCCATAATTCAGTATTTTCAGAATATTGTAATGTCTTTCGGTATTAAACTATTTCTCCTGCAATTCAGGGGTGCGGGCTCGCTGAACCCAGATAATGACGCCGATGGTAATCAATGCCATCGGAGGCAGAATCATAAGGCCGTTGTCCATATAACCACTGTCGTAAACGGCCTGTGGAATTACCCTGAAACCGTATATTTTACCTGAGCCAAGCAGTTCGCGGAAAAAGGCTACAATAACCAGGATCAAACCGTATCCCAGCCCGTTGCCGAAACCATCCACAAACGAGGGCCAGGGTTTGTTGGCCATGGCATAAGCTTCGAGGCGGCCCATCAGAATACAGTTGGTAATAATCAACCCCACAAACACAGAAAGCTTTTTACTGACATCGTAGACATAAGCCTTCAGAACCTGGTCAACGATGATTACCAATGCGGCAACAACGACCAGTTGTACAATAATCCTGATACGTGAAGGGATGGTATCGCGCAAAGAGGAAATGATCAGGTTCGAAAATGCAGTAACAATTGTTACCGATAAGGCCATCACGATGGCCGGCTTCATCTGCACAGTAACAGCCAATGCCGAACATATACCCAGCACCTGGACAGTGATCGGGTTCTCAAGATTAAAGGGATTCTTCAATAATTTCAGCACCTTTGCTGAAAACATCGGTTCTCTTTCTTTGGTCTTACTGATGTCGCTCATTTTTTCTTTTGTTTGTTTATGTAAGCCTGATAACTTGTAAGGTTATCAAAAATCATTTTTTCAACGCCTTTGCTCGTAATGGTACCGCCTGAAATGGCATCCACACCATGTGGATTGTCATCTGCAGCTCCACCTTTGACGATCTGAATAGAGGTGAATTTTCCGTCCTGGTCAAAAATCGTCTTGCCCTTAAAAGGATTCATAAAGAAGGGCTGATTTATTTCTGCTCCCAAACCCGGTGTTTCGCCTTTATGGTCGAACATGGTACCAAAAACAGTGTTGTAATCGGTTTTAAATGAAATATAACCCCATACAGGACCCCACAAACCTTTACCACGCAGGGGAACTATAACGGCAGTATCACCGCCGTCAAGTGTAGCGGTGAAGACAGGTAAAATCTGTTTTTCGGCAGGTTTTTTAAATTCATTGGCAAGATCGATTGCGAAAACCTTTTCCGCATCCTGCTCAACAACATCACCATTGATGTTAATTCCAATGGCAGTGGTAATGTATTTGTGATAAACTTCAATAATCTGTTTCTTGGGTACGCTTGCAATCGGCACATTTACAGATGTCAGGATATTTTGCATCTTTTCGATGCGGATGTTGTCCTCCTGTGCAGGCTTGAGCTGAACGGCCACCACGGTGAGCGAGACGGCAATCACTACTACCATAACAATGGAGTAGATGAAAATATATTTGTTACTGTGTTCCATATTGGCAGTGAAAATTAAGATTTGATGACCGTTACTGCTCTTTTCAACCGTTTGTTGATGTTGGCTTCAACCACATAATAATCGATCAGTGGTGCAAAGGCATTCATAAGCAGGATTGCAAGCATAGTACCTTCAGGGTAAGCAGGATTGAATACCCGGATCATAATGGCAAAAAAGCCGGCAAGAAATCCGTAAATCCATTTGCCCCGGTTGGTCTGGGAGGCTGTAACCGGGTCAGTGGCCATAAATACCATTCCGAAAAGGAAACTACCCATCATAATCTGCGTAAGCGGACTCAGTGTCATGTAGTCGTTAACAGCAAAAGCGTTGAAGATAAGGGTCATGGTTACTCCGCCGAGAATTCCGGAGAGTATGATTCTCCAACTACCGATACCGGTTACAATGAGAATGATAGCACCCAGAATAATTGCTATTTTGGATGTCTCACCAATAGACCCCGGAATAAATCCGAAGAAAAGATCGTACAAGGAAGGAATTTTGTCCATAGCACCTGCTGCTGCATTGCCAAGCGGGGTAGCACCTGAAAATCCGTCAACTACACCTTCACCTTTGGTAAGTCCACCAGTCCAGATCGTATCACCAGTGATCTTGGCAGGATAAGCAAAGAAGATAAAAGCTCTCGCCAGCAGGGCAGGATTGAAAATATTCATCCCGGTGCCACCAAAAGTTTCTTTACCAATGACAACGGCAAAAATACTGGCCACTGCCACCATCCACAAAGGGATATCAACCGGCATTACCAGTGGAATCAGCATCCCTGAAACGAGATAGCCTTCGTTGACTTCATGGCCGCGGTATTGGGCGAAAATAAATTCAACACCCAGCCCTGCTGCATAAGATACCACAATAATGGGCAGGACCTTCAGCAATCCATACCCGACAATCTGCATAAAATCAGCCTGTTGCCCAAGTGAAAGGAAATGCTGGTAGCCTGTGTTCCAGATGCCGAAAAGAAGGGCAGGAATCATAGCAATGATAACGATCGACATGGTACGTTTTAAGTCGATAGCATCACGAATGTGACTTCCGGCATGGGTGGTTTTGTCAGGAACAAACAGAAATGTTTCAAATGCATCAAAAGTTGACTGCAGTTTTTCAAATCTGCCTCCTTTCTCAAACTGAGGTTTTATCTTATCAAGATAATTTCTGAGGGCTTTCATTCAGGTTCTGTTATTTTCGTTTTTTTTAGTAAACTTGGTTACCTATTATATTTTCAAGCGTAGGGAGCTGGGTTTTTAATGATGCCCTTCGGCTTTATTCAGGGCTAAAATGAGGAAATACGAATGGTGAATAAGAATCTGTGCAATTCTCATCGTGACCCGCAATTATTCATTAACTCATTTCTTTCCGCACCAGTTCGAGACCATCTCTGATGATGGTCTGAATCTCGGTTTTGGAAGTGTCAATGAACTCGCACAAGGCCAGATCTTCGGGTTCAACTTCATATATACCAAGTTTTTCCATCCTTTCTATGTCATTGGCTAAGGCTGCTTTTATCAACTGCATTGGATAGATATTCATGGGAAACACCTGTTCAAACTGACCGGTCATCACTAAGGCCCTTTCACCGCCATGCAGGTTGGTGTCGACAGTATATTGTCTGGATGGTGTAAGCCAGGAGAAAAACGACCTGGAGAAACTGAGTTTTTTCAGGCCAGGTAAGGCCCATCCAAAAAATTCGTGATAATTTCCTTCAGGAATCACCGTTACCATCGAATCGTAAAATCCTGTGAAGTTATCGCGTCTGATTTGAGTGCCTGATAATACATTTCCTGAAATACACCGTACATTTCCTTCTTTAAGATTTCCTTCGGTCATTTTACCGATACAGGCACCACGACGGGTTGTAAAGTAGCCGGTTTTGATAACTTCTGAACCGGCCAGTGCAAGGATAATTTCAGAGTTGTATACACCATCTTTAAACAACCGTCCGATGGTAATTACGTCCTGTACACCGGAAAACCACACAATATCTCCCTTGTTGATGGGACTGAGGTGATGAATCTGAATTCCGACATTTCCGGCAGGGTGGGACCCTTTAAAGGTGGTTATTTCAACATTACGGCTGTCGAGAAATTCTTTTGCCCGTGTATTGCTGCCGATATTAAGGTAAACTTTGCTCCCGGTAAGTTTGGCAAGTGCATCGAGCCCGGTCTGGAACAGATCGCCTTTTCCGTTCACGATAAAATCGTAATCAGGCGCCAACGGAGCAGTGTCAAATGCCGATATGTAAATAGCTTTCGGAGTTTGATCCGGGTTGGCAATAATGCCGTAAGGCCTTTGCCTGATCAGCGACCACAACCCGCTCTTCAGCAACTTTGCGGTAATTTCCTCCCTCGTGAGTTTCGAAGGATCGGCAGAGCCAAAATCAAGTTGTGAATTTTTTCCGTCAGGCTCAATTCTGACTTCCAGTAAAACCCTTTTGTCGCCGCGCTTGATCTCAGCAACAGTGCCACTTACCGGAGAGGGAAAACAGATATTGTCGCGGTATTTGTCGGTAAACAGCGGTGTTCCTGCCTGCACAGCATCTCCTTCTTTAACCAGCATACGTGGAAAAACGCCGGTGAAATCTGTCGGTTTTAATGCATAATGCAATGCTGATGTTTCTCTCAGGGTCTTTTCGGCTTCTCCCTTAAGCCTGATGTTCAGTCCCTTGCTTAATGTGATTGTTTTGGGCATATTCATTGTAATTACTGGGTAGCAATGTATAGAACAGTAAGTAATAACCTATGTATTTAATTCAATATTTAAATCAAGGGCCAAAAATACTGCTAAAACTGCGGCAAAACTAACAATTTATTGAGTTTCTCAGAGTTTGTTAAAGATAAAATTTATCAGAAAATGATTCACCGTAAATTCGTTGACAATCTGGTTCTTAACTTGCACCGGTGGGATGATATTCAACCGGAAACCTGCAAGGTAGAATGTTGTTCAAGCAATTAACGGTACTTTGGGTCTTCCTGAAATAACCAGATTAGCCGATTTGAAAAAGAAAATCGCTTTTATCTTCTGACAGTGCTGAGTGAAGCTTTCAATTGTTACTTTTGTATAAAGTCATGCCAATAACAAGCATATGGGTTCTATTGTTCATCGATTCACAATGAAGTTTTTTGTTTTACTCGTAATATTTTCGATCAGCCTGTCTGCCTGGGCTCAACAGGATAAGAAAAAGGCGGATAAAGGCCAGCGTCAGGAAAACTTTTACAATCCGGGCTATTTGCGGTTTACCGATTACGTTTATGCTGAAAACATAACGTCTGTTTTACTGCACCGGTTGGGCTGGGAGCTTTCTCCTCCCATAATCCTTTATGGTACCGAGGAAAGGCTCGTACTTTCGTTTGATGACCTTAACAGGGATTATACCAGCTGGCAATACACGGTAGTGCACTGCGATGCCGACTGGAACCCCACCGATCTGTGGAAGAATGAATATATTGTCGGATTTACCGATGCCTATATTCAGGAATACAAATATTCATACAACACTCTTCAGCCGTTTATCAATTATAGCCTGATCCTCCCCAACCGTGACCTGAGTTTTACCCTTTCGGGGAATTATATCCTGATGGTATACCCCGACGGGGAAGCTGATAAACCCATCATAACCCGCAGGTTTATGGTAGTTGAGCCCGGAGTGACTGTTAGAGGAGAAGTAAAACAAGCCACTCCGATTGATTTAAGATTTACCCACCACGAAGTCAGGTTTTCCCTTTTTACTACCAATTATTATATTGCTGAACCCTACCGTGACCTGAAAGTGGTATTGAGGCAGAACGGGCGCTGGGACAATGCCATCTGGAACCTGAAACCACTGATGCTTCGTGGCGATGAACTGGATTACCAGTATACCGATGGAAGCAATGTGTTTGAAGCTGGTAATGAGTTCCGGTATTTCGATACCAAGAGCATGCGATATCAGTCAGAACGTGTAATCAACCTTGAAAACCGGACCGATGGTTTTCATGTAGAACTGATGCCCGATAAAAGCCGGGCAACCTCTCCTTATATTACTTACGGTGATATCAATGGTATGCGGACGATCGAAACTGAAGATGCCGACGACGCGACCATTGAAGCGGAATATGTATGGGTTGATTTCTTTCTGCCTTATCCTGAACAGATAACCGGTGGAGGTGTTTATATCATGGGTGCTCTTACCGACTGGCAATTCGGAGCACCCGGCAACAGCCCTGCCAGCGCGGTGGGCCATGGCCGTATGGAGTATAATTTTGCACGCCAGGGTTATGAAGCGCGGCTATACCTGAAACAGGGCTACTTCAACTACCAGTATGCTTTTCTGCCCGACGGTGCCACCCGGGCGGAAACCGCGATGTTGGAAGGAAACCGTTATGAAACCAAAAATACCTATACCGTTTTGGTTTACCATCGCCAGCCGGGCTCGAGGTACGACCGGTTGATTGCGGCACAGGTGATAGGAGTAGCTTAAAATAGGTATTTTCTGAATAGATAATCACCCCACACTGATTTCAGGCTTTTATATGGAATTGAACCACTGAAACCTTTTTGGTTAGCTGATAGCATAATATTATAAAATAGTTAACTTTGTTAAAAATACCATATCAATGAGCAGGATTAGAATAAAAAACTTTGGTCCGATAAAGGAAGGCTTTCTGGAAAATGATGGCTGGATGGATATAAAAAAGATAACTGTATTAATCGGTAGTCAGGGCTCAGGGAAGAGTACAATTGCCAAAGCATTCTCTACATTAAGTTGGATGGAAAAGGCGATTTACAGAGAAGAGATTGTTCCTGAAACCTTTAATTTTGTTAAGTTTATTGATTTTTTTGACTATCATAATTTAAGAGAATATTTTTCTAACGATACTATTATAGAGTATGAAGGTGAAGCATATGCAATCAAATATAATCGGAAAGAAAAATATCCAATTTTCCGAAAAAAAATGAAATCCAAATACTTAGTTCCCAAAATTATGTATGTACCGGCGGAACGAAATTTTCTTAGTGTTATACAAGATGCATTCGATGTAAAAGGCTTACCATCACCGTTATTTACATTTGCAGAAGAATTTCGGAAAGCACAATTTAAATTAGCTGGTAAAACATTAAGCCTTCCTTTAAAAAACTATAGTTATGAATTTGATGCAGGATCAGGAAACTCATATGTTAAGGGGTTGGACCACAGAATTAATCTACTAAATTCAGCAAGTGGTTTTCAGTCCTTGATTCCACTTTATGTGGTTTCCAGACATCTCACCAATTTAGTGCTCAAAAAGAATGTTGCTCCAAGTGATAATATGAGTGTAAATAAAGCAATGAAAATAAATGAGGAGATTACCAGAATTTCATTAGATAGCAAAAGAAATTATAAAGAAAAAATGTTACTAATTAAATTAATCCAGAGAAGATATCTTAATAAATGTTTTATAAATATTGTTGAAGAACCTGAGCAGAATCTTTATCCTTCTTCCCAAAAACTTATTCTATATGATCTGCTTGGATATCAAAGAAGAGTCTCCTTGAATAATAAAATTTTTTAACAACCCATAGCCCCTACATAATTAACTATTTAACACTTGCTGTTAAAGCATACTTTTTATATAAGAAATTAAGTGATGTTAAATCAGATCAATACGGAACTCCAAAATCAAAATTAATGCAGATCGTTCCTTACAAGGCGAGGGTCAATCCTTTAGATCTAGCTATTTATGAGTTAGATGAAAGAACTGGAACTATTAAATTATTAAAATCCTTTGATGGACTTCCTTCTGATGAAAATTTCCTTAACCAAAGCCTCGCAGAAGTCAATAGGCAATTTGATAAATTACTTGAAATTGAGGAATTATGCCAACAGATTTTTTTTCAGGATGCTTGTCAGGAGACTCAATTAAACAATGATTTGTTTGGAATTTGTGATGATCAGAATGGGCGTAAAGCCTATACATCATTAATAAATATTAATAATTGGGTTGCAAAAGTTCAGAATGGTAATAACAAGAGCGTTGTTTTTACAGCCATCGACAATTGTATTTCTATAGTCGATGAAAATGGAAATATGACTAAACGATGCGATGGTATGCTAACATATGCTGATAATGTTGTATTCGTTGAACTCAAAGATAAGAATGCAGATTGGATTTCACAGGCTGTGGAACAATTAGAAACCACAATTCAGTATTTTCTTGAATCACCGGAAATATATTGAAATTCACTCACAAAAGAGCCTTTGCATGCAACAAGCAGCATCCTCGTTTTAATTATTCCAATATGGAGAGATCACAACAATTCTTTAGTCAATATAGGGTCCGGTTAAATATAATAGCGACCATTGAAATATAGAATTTCATAATTAATAGATGTTACTGGTTCAGATTTTAATTCTGCTGTTGTTAAATATTCTTTTTCTAAATTAATATAATGATGAAATGAATTTATTAGGTCAATTTCGCCCTGAATTGATTTGCAATTGTATTGGCAAAAGAACCCTTTCTGAAAGCAGCAACTATACCCATTTTTACTAAATTTACCCCCTTCTTACAACTACCTCTGTTTACCATTTGTTTGTATTATGACCAACGACCAACTCAAAAAACTCGAAGATAAACTCTGGGCATCAGCTAACTCACTCAGGGCGTATGGTGGATTAAAAGCCGCCGATTATGCAGTTCCGGTGCTGGGTCTGATCTTTCTGCGCTTTGCCGATAATAAATACAGTCAGTTCGAAGTCGAAATTTTAAAGGAACACGAAGCCGATAAAGGTACCCGGCTCGAACGCCCTATCGAATCCATTGCATTGGCCAAATGTGGATTTTATCTGCCCGACTATGCCCGGTATGATTACCTTTTGAAACTGCCCGGCGATCAAAGCCTTGCAAAAGCATTGCGAAAGGCAATGGAAGGCATAGAAGAACACCAGGACGAAAAGTTCAAAAACGTACTGCCCAAAGAGGCTTATTTCGAAATTGAGAAAAAGAAGGACGACATTCTCCCTCAGTTGTTGAAATCGTTCTCTGATATTCCTAAAAATGCATCCGGCGATATCTTTGGAAAGATTTATGAATACTTCCTGGGTGAGTTTGCCATGAGCGAAGGACAAAAAGGAGGGGAATTTTTTACGCCAACGTCTGTGGTTCGGTTTATTGTTGAAGTTATTGAACCATATTCCGGCAAAATCTACGATCCTGCTTGTGGTTCGGGCGGCATGTTTGTACAGAGTGCAAGGTTTATCCGCGAAGCAAACCACGACCTCAGCGATATTTACGTTTATGGCCAGGAATATATGGGCGAAACAGCCCGTCTGGCCAAAATGAACCTGATGGTTAACAATATCCGTGGCGAAATAGCCGAAGTCAATTCTTACGAAGGCGACCCTTACGACAGTCTGGGCAAGTTCGATTTTGTAATGGCTAATCCGCCATTTAATGTAAAATCGGTAAAGGAAAGCACCGTTAAAAACGACCAACGGTTCTACAAATACGGATTGCCAAAAAACAAAGGCAAAAACACCAACGACAGCATTACCGATGCCAATTACCTCTGGATTTCATTATTTGCTACCTCGCTCAACGAAACAGGGCGTGCCGGTTTTGTAATGCCTAATTCCGCTTCCGATGCCGGAAATTCGGAATACGACATTCGTAAAAAGATTGTGGACAGCGGTATGGTGGATTGTATGGTTTCCATGCCTTCCAATATGTTTTTTACGGTTACGTTGCCGGCTACACTCTGGTTTTTTGATAATCAGAAAGCTGCTTCCGACCGAAAAGATAAAATCCTGTTTCTGGACGCACGAAATACCTACCATCAAATTAACCGTGCCCATCGCGAATGGAAAGAAGAACACATTCAAAACCTTGCCGCCATTGTACGTTTGTACAGAGGGGAAACCGAGCGCTACCTGGAATTGGTAAGTCATTACGCTCATGAAGCAGATAAATCCATCAAAGCGCTTCCGGCTGCATTTGAAGCCTTTCAGAATAAGCTCAAAAACAGTCTTGTCAATTTAAAACAATATGCTGCCGAAAGCAAATCTAAACGCAAACCGGAAGAGCAAAAGAAACTGGATGCCAGTGGTTTGATACAAAAACTCAACAACTTGGTTTTTCTGAAATAACCTTGCCCGTCACCGCAAGGGACGAAGCGGTCACTGCGAGGAATGAACCAGCCTCAACAAACATAGGCCAACTGGCCTACTCCGAAAAGCTATCCGTGTTTGTAAATGCCTTAAAAGAACAGGATATCATCCTGAAAGCCACCAAGGATGCATTAAGCGAATTATGGGTTATCGCAGATAAACTGTTAAAGCTGAAAGCTGATAAAAATTGGGTTGACCTTGAACTGAATAACCTTGCCAAAGCCCTGGACGAATTGCAGCAAAACTGGAAATCAGCATCCGATCAGGTAGCCTATTGGCACGCAAATATGCGCTGGCTTCAAAGTAAATTCCCAGAAGCAGAATATGCCGACATTACTGGTTTGTGTAAAGCGGCTGATAAAAAAGGAATATGCTGAAGAACAGGGATATTCGATGAATGCTGGGCGGTATGTAGGGGTGGATATTGAAGGGGATGAAATATCTAAGGAAGATTTCGATTTATTGTTGAAAGAGAAGACTTTAGCCCTTGAGAGTCTTATTAAAATTTCAAATAAATTGGAGGAAGTAATTCTACAACAATTGATTACTTTATCATGATTGAAACATATAAATTAAAGATATTACTTTAAAATTGGCAGTGGTTCAACTCCTACTGGAGGTAATGAGTCCTATAAAACCATTGGTACTACTTTGATAAGAAGTATGAATGTGTATGATTTTGTTTTTGATTATAATGGTTTAGCATTTATAGATGATGAGCAAGCATATATATTAAGGGGGGTAAAAGTTGAAGAAAATGACATATTGTTGAATATTACAGGTGCTTCTGTTGCCAGATGTTGTATGGTTCCAAAACAAATTCTTCCTGCGAGAGTCAACCAACATGTTAGTATAGTTCGAGTTGACCCCAAAAGAGCGAATCCTCAATATGTGCTTTTTTTTATAAACTCTCCATCTTATAAAAACTACCTCGTAGGATTATCATCAGCAGGAGCAACAAGAGAAGCATTGACAAAGGAAGTAATTGAAAATTTAAAAATACCGCTTCCTTCACTTTCCATCCAGCTCAAAATCGCATCAATTCTCTCAGCTTACGACGAACTGATTGAAAACAACAACCAACGCATCAAGCTATTGGAACAAATGGCTGAAGATATTTACAAAGAATGGTTTGTGCGGATGCGTTTTCCTGGATACGAAACCACTAAATTTTTAAATATTGAAAGTGAAGAAGTGAAACAAAGTGCCATTGATGCAACGCCGGAGGGGTGGGAGACAGTGAAACTTAGAGTTTGTTTTGCTCAATATATTGGAGGTGGATGGGGCGAAGAAGTGTCTATAGGAAAATTTGATAGGCCAGCTTATGTAATAAGAGGGACGGATATTCCTGATGCACGTATCGGCAACTTGAATTTTGAAGTATTACGCTATCATTCATCATCAAATTTGGCAAGCAGAAAATTACAGGCGAATGATATAATTTTCGAAGTTTCCGGAGGTACGGAATCTCAATCTCTTGGCAGATCACTTTTAATTTCCCAATCAATAATTAATAGATTTGATAAGGATTTAATATGCGCGAGCTTCTGTAAACTTATAAGAGTTAAACAAGAATTTGTTTCTTCGTTATACATCTATGCACTGCTCAATAGACTTTATCAGACTGGTGAAATAATGCTATTTCAAGTTCAGTCAACCGGAATTAGCAATTATAAATTTGAGGATTTTATTGACAGCCAGAAAGTCCTGGTTCCGCCAGTTGAAATTCAAAACAACTTTGTTAGAATCATTCAACCTATGTTTGATGAAATTCAAATATTAGGTGTCAAGAATCAACTTCTCCAGCAAACCGCGATTTATTATTGCCCCGGTTAATCAGTGGCAAGCTGAGTGTGGAACATTTGGTGGATGAAGTTGTACATTTACCCATGGTTGCCGAACCTTAAATAATATTGTAATGGAACATAAATGGGAACCTTATGATTATGAAGCCTGGCACAATTCAGTTAATTGGGAGGATTATATTGATTTAGCCAATGAATATGATTTTGAATGGAAGGATATTAAGTGGTTGAAGGAAATGCTTCATCGGGTTCCTTCCTGGAAACAAATTAAGGAGGCGAAAAAAGTAATAGAAAAAATAGACTTAGCAATTGAAAACAGAGAGTTTGATAAAACATATTCCCCTGAAAAAGATGCAACTGGCATAAAACACCTTACAATCCGAGTTGCATGGCACGATAACAAATGGGATGGGAATGTCTGTAAAATCCTGCTAATAATATTTATTGCAATGGTTACCATTCGTTGCTTTCTGAACGTTTGAGGAAACGGAAAAACACTGAACTGGAATCTGATTCAAATTATGCCGGGCAACCGATATCTAAAATATTTCAGGAAACTGGATACCTCCCACCATGTTTTTGGACATCTAATGCATTTGGTAATGCAGATTTGAATGTTGAACATGATAACCCTGCTGAACCAGATTTAAAATACATTAAAGAATTATTGCCCCAGCATTCTGTCCTTTCATGGCCTTTTGCAGTTTCATTTAACAGGGATCAAAAAGTTATAAATACAGAAGGAGCTTATCCTATCAATCTTGAACCTGTGCGTATTCCGCATTTTCAGCAAAAGCTTAAAGATAGTATAAGTATCGTTTTCTTATATGCGAATTATGACAATCCCATTTCAGGTGAGGATCAGGAATACCTGGTAGTAGGCGTGGGATTATTAAAGGAGAAAGGAAAAAGCACAAGGTTCAATGGGCAGAATGAGATTATTGAAAAGAAAGCTAAAGTTGATTTTCCCAAAAACAAACACTTCCCTCGAATTAACTGGGCATTAAGGTATACCCTTGATTGGCCTGAAAACTTTGTTCGCCTCCCTTATCACGAGTATCTTCAAGATGCTGAAGAAACAAAGAATTATGATCGTCTCGACAAATTAAAGGTATCCATCTCTGAGCCGGAGCTTATCCATAACTTCAAGTATGTAGCAATGGATATTGATGATGACGCTTGCATATATATTCTTACAAAGATTAAACAGAAACTAGATTTAATAAAAGACGATAATATTGTACCTGTAGCAGATATAAAAAAAGACCTGAAAAGATTGAATCATTTTATTGGTATGGCATGGGAAAAAAGAGGATATCTGCCAGGCTTGAACAATCTTTCACGTAACTTATTGAAGCACCGTAAAGATGAGATTAATTTTACTCCTCTCTTTCATGACGTCTTACGGTTTGAAGAAGATCAAATTCAAGCTTTCAAAAATCTGATTATTGATCCAAAAAGCAATCCGGAATGCCGGAGGTATTATTCAATTCTGGAGGAACTTCTAAATTATATTAAAGATAACCTTGGCATTTCAATCGATTCCTTCCTTCAATTAGCGATGTTGAATTTAACCGAATATCAGTTTGAAAGAATCATCTTCGGTAATATTTTAGAAGCTGACAGGGTGAGTCTCGACAAAATATGTAATAACCCATATTTGTTATTCGAACAATATTTCCCTCATCTTAAAAAAGAGAATCAGCATACTGGCGAACTGGAAGATTTCCCGATAGAGTTGTTTAAGATAGATATTGCATATTTCCCTAACACTAGGTACTTAGAGAGACTATAATTTCAAAATCAATTTATAAATACGGATAAAAGAAGAATCCGTGCTTTAATTATTCAGCATCTGAAAAGCCTTGAATCATTTGGGCATTGTTTTGATAGCGCACGTAATATTGAAATAGCGTTGGCTGACTATCCTTTGTTTTATCAAATGGACGAAGACTATAGGATTCCTGAAGATTTCCTGCTAAAAATAGATGCTGGGTACAAGCTCATTTAGTCGAAGAGTTAGGAAATAATTAATGAAAACAACACCAAGTACTTCTATTTAAATGAGATATACAATGCAGAGCAGGTTGTTTCAAATAAAATATTAACATTACTTGAAATGGAGCCTTTATCAACAGTATTTGAAGGGTCCCGAAATTATATATCAGCATCTGCGGAATTTCTATCAGGTAAAATAGTTGACTTCGATTCTGAATTATTTCAGAAGGAACGGGAAAGGTTGTTTGATAATATTTTTAGACAACGCTTATTTGTACTTACAGGAACCCCGGGTTCAGGTAAAAGTTTCGAATTATTAAAGGTCATCACAGAATTAAAAAGGACTAAGGAAAAGTACCTTTTACTTGCTCCTACTGGCAAAGCTGTATTACGGCTGAGCAGTGATTCTAATTCTGAATTTAAGGATATCACTGCGATGACAATTGATAAATTCCTTAATTTATATAAATACAAGCCATCACAAAGAGATAAAGAATATAACAATATCATCATTGATGAGATGTCAATGGTTGATTTATTGAAATTCGAGCAACTTTTAAGGTGTTTCAATTTTAATTTACCCTCATTTAATAGGTTAATATTGGTTGGAGATCCCTTCCAATTACCGCCTATAGGTTTTGGAAAAGCATTTATTGATATTGTTAATTATATCAAAAATAAGCAAGAGTTTAAGGATAATTTCATACAGCTCGAGTCCAATTGCAGGCAAACAATGGACCGTGAGATTGTAAACTTCAGTAGTATTTATTCCAATATGAATATTGCTTCTGAGGATATGGAGGATAAAATATCTGCAGGGGGAGCGGCTTCGGATAACGGCGGTTTAAATGTTTGTTATTGGCAGGATGAACAACAGTTAATTGATGGAATCTCTGATAGGCTTCAACAATTAGGTAGTTCTGACAAGACATTAATCCAGGTCATGAACGATTTATTAGGGCTAAGTAAAGATGGTAAGATTCCAGGATAAAGAAAAAAATCTTAACATTGATGGCTTTCAGATCTTAACACCTTACCGAACCGGGCATAGGGGAAGTGGAAAAATAAACACCTTTTTCAGGAGACTATTCGGAAAGACGAGCCATTCTTAAAAGTTAATAAATTAGCATTTAAACATACTGACAAAGTCATTCAAACGATTAATGTATATGAAGATAAAGAGCTTGTATTGTCCAATGGATCAATAGGTCTCGTCTACAGTGTTGGAAAACCAAAATAATATTTCCTGAGAATGATTTTGAGAAGTTATCTTTCTATGACATTAAGTTAAAACAAGAAAATCTCGAATTGGCATACAGCATTACAGTGCACAAATCGCTAAGGAAGTGGATTCGACCATGTATTTGTTGTTATTCCAAACAGGATGATGCTATTATCAAAAGAGCTCCTATATACTGCTCTCACGCGATCAAAGAAAACCTTGACTGTTTTTGTTCATGGCAAACCAGGTCAGGATTTTAAAGATACATTGTTTAACAAAATACGCTCTCGTTCTTATACTGATACCAGGCGAACAAGTATACTGGGATTACCCTTTTGGGATTTTTCACTTGAGCCAGAAAAAGGTATTTATGTTCAATCTAAAGTTGAATATATCATCTATAAAAAGCTTCAGGAATTTAAGACAAAGAATGCAGAATTTGATTTCAAGTATGAAGTTAGGCCTACTGTAAATGGTTTGCAATTAAAAATGAAAACCGATTTTACAGTTATCACTGCTAAAGGTATAATATTCTATTGGGAGCACCTGGGCTTGCTTGGCAATGTTTATTACGAAAGAAAATGGAAGTACAAATGGGGGAAGTATTCAGAAGCTGATCTAGCAAATGCTATTTTGACAACAGACGAAAGACATGGGATTAATGAGGATAAAATCTATGACATCATTAGTCTTATGGCAGATGACAAATTAGGTACGGAAGACAAGTACAACAAGTATTCACAACATCACTATTATTTAAGATAATATGGCATTTCTTAACGAATCACACATCGAAGAAGCCGACATTAATTTATTTGTTGATGCACTAGGTTATACACATATTAATGCAAAAGAGAAGCAGCTCCTGGGCCGTAATAGCCTGAAAGAAGTGGTTCTGAAGAACCGGTTGAAAATCGCTTTACGAAAATTAAATGTACACTTACCCTTATCCTGCATTGATTACGCAATAAGCGAAATAACCAAAAGCCGGGCTACCATGGCTCCGGTATTGGCGAATAAAGAAGTGTATGAACTCATTAAAAAAGGTGTAGAAGTATCTTTTAAAAACAATCTGGGCCGTGAAGAAAACGATTATGTCAAAATTATCGATTTCAGCCCTGAAAACGAAAACGATTTCTTACTGGTTTCCCAATTAAGTATTGAATATCAACAAACCCAAAGCATTACACGTCGTCCTGATCTGTTGTTATATGTAAACGGCTTGCCGTTGGTAATGATTGAACTCAAAAATGCAACCGAAAAGGTAAAAACAGGTTACGATAAAAACCTTAAAGATTATCAACGGGATATACCCCAGCTATTTTGTACAACCTGTTTGTATGCATTTTCAATGGCATTCAAACCAGAGTGGGTAGCTTTAACGCAAGCTGGGATCATTTTCTCATGGTTAAAACTGGAAGATGCTGCAATAAATGACGATCAGCCAACAAAAGATGAAATAGAAAAGGAAAGTGAACGCACCGGAGAGCATCTTAGTCTTAAAATCTTTGGGGAAGGCCTATGCAGGAAGGATAAGTTGATCGATTACTTTGAGAATTTTGTGCTCTACCACAAAAACAAGGTTAAGATCATTGCTAAAACC